>NZ_JBSWVM010000002.1:0-817465 GCF_056159585.1 Rossellomorea sp. ABR4_004
GGAGCTGGACATGAAGAAAAGCGGAGCCGGGTTGGGCAGGCCCGACAAGCATAAGAAGAATGTCAACAAAAAAAAGCCGCTCCCTGTCACGAGTTGGGAACAGCTTTTTTATCGATGTTATGTCCGGAAATTCTTTTGAAGGAGCATAACTGGAATGAGAGTACCCAGCAGTAAGAGTGCTGATAGTGAGAAAATCATTGAAATACTGAGTACTTCAAGAAGCAGCCCTACTCCAACAGATGATAATCCAAACAGCAAAGTGGTTAACGCTCCTTGTGCAGCATAGATTTTCCCAAGCTCTTCGGGTGGTGCACTTTCTTGCAAATACGTCTGAAGAACGACATTTTTAATTTGATCAAACAAACCGAACACAAAGGATAAAACGAGTGCGAGGAGAGCAATCTTATTCCAGGCAAAGACGAGTGTCACACTTGAGGTAAAGACCATGCAAAGGGGGAGCCATCTATGCCTGTGCTTTGAAAACAAGCCGTGAAGCTTAAAAATCAAATACGAAGCAAGAACCAAGCCTACAAAGAAGCTGGAGTTGATGAACCCCCACCATTCTTCTCCCCGCTGCAATTGCAGATCAACATACAAATACAAAACAGCCGCAATCCAAACAGTGCCTGAAATCGACTCTAACCCATAGATCCAAAACACTAGAAGTAATCCCTTTCTCTTTGTAACTTCTGACCACCCTTCTCCAAGCTGTTTCCACCAAACTTTCCTCACTTCTAAGCTGGTACTTGGGATAACAGGCAGCTTCATCATAAACAAGGTACTTGCAAGAAACAAAACAATGATCACGATAAAAAGATTCGTTTCATTTATGAGCGATAAGAGAATTCCACCTAATGCCCAGCTTGAAAATTGTATCGTCTGATCGACGGTGGATAGAAACCCGTTCGCTCCCATCAACTCTTCCCGTTTCACAAGAAAAGGCACATACGAATTCCTGGCAGGCAATGCCCATCCATCTAAAAATGAAATGATACTCGCACACCCTAAAAAGAACCACACATTTTCAATATTGAGTACCATTAACAAGAGGAAGAAACATAAGAAGAATGTTTTTCCCATTTGTGAGTAGGCAATTAAATTCTTCATTTGCGTGCGATTCAACAGAAGAGGTGCCGCCATGCTGCTGATGAATTTCGAAAACGTGATCACCAAAGGAACGGCCGTCATATAAACAGCAGAACCCGTTATATTGTATACAAGGGAGATTAACCCTACAATGTACAAAATATCTCCCATATTT
This sequence comes from Rossellomorea sp. ABR4_004, assembly GCF_056159585.1. NCBI lineage: Bacteria > Bacillati > Bacillota > Bacilli > Caryophanales > Bacillaceae > Rossellomorea > Rossellomorea sp. ABR4_004. Next base: position 1,262 of record NZ_JBSWVM010000002.1, read on the forward strand.
GCTAACGCTTGACCGAACCAAAGATTTCTAAATGCAGTGGAATGCATATCTTTTCCTCCCTCTATTCAGTTTTTATTTAGGTGAGAAAAGATGGCATCACATTGGAACAAAGATCCCCTTTCAAAATCAAAAATAAATGATGTATAGGTTTATTTTATCAAATGGGTTCAATCTTTGCAGAGAATACTTTATTTTATGTACTCCGAACAAAAAAAGCCTTCTATTAAGAAGACTTTATCTGTTGCACCTATTCCTGCACCGTAATGTTCAGTATTTTTTCATTATCAAGATCGTGTACGACGACTACAAGTACCTTTTTCTCTGCATTGTTCTCTTGAACGGTAAATTCAAATGAATCGGCCACTTTGTTTTCAGTCATTTTCTTTCTACCCTGGTATTGATAATCCTTCACAGGCTGACCAGGATAATCTTCTTTAATGACGGCTGTAGCAATCCGGCCAAATTTTTGATAATCCGTTGGTTGAGCATTTGCATGACTTGAAAATAACAGAAAAAATACGGTTGATGCAATCACTATAACTTTCTTCATTATCATCACCTCTGTTTACGTTTCATTAATAGGATGAATTAAATTCACTGATTTATTCACCCAATAGTAGGAAAGCCAGCATTTGCAACATAACCAACTTTTACAGAGAAATAAAAGCGGTTTTCTCCATACAATATGATTACCCCTTCAAAAGGAGGGAAACCAAGTGAACAAAGTCGATTACGATCGGGCCTTGTATTACACTCACCGATCAGAATGGGATAACCTGTTGATCCTAATGGTGAGAACGAAGGATGACCTTCTTTCGAAAAAAATTGAACAATTCTTACATGCGTATCATTTTTCTAATGATTACACGATTGTAGAGCGTAACCTATATACGCTTTTACGATACATTGAACATGCAAACTTCACCTATAGTGTCGAGCAACCACTTGAGGAAACCTTTGCAGAGATGTAACAAAAAGAGAATTCCACCTCGGCTGATCCAATTAGTATGCGCTATTGGATCAGCTTTTATTATTTTGAATTGTATAAATTGAACCTAATAAAAAAACCGGCACAATGCCGATTTTCCCGATTAAGAAGATATTTCACTTTTCACTAGTTCAGCCGCTTTCACATACACCTTCAGTTCCCTCATCAAGTCATCGACTAATTTAGCAGGTTCTTCTAACAGTCCGTCCCCTTCATAATCAAAGCAGTGTGGATCAAGGATGAGCTGCTTTGGAATGACGTTTGCATACACTCCACGGCCGACGATGCGAAGGTTGTTCAAGCAGTTGATCCCACCCTTTCCTCCACCGGCACATGCAAGTAGTGCCACTGGTTTGTGGGCAAATTGCTCGCTGCTCAGGAAATCGAGTGCATTTTTCAGTGTCCCGCTCATACCGCTGTGATATTCAGGAGAAGCTAAAATGACGGCGTCTGCATCCTTCACTTTTTGTTTAAGTGATCGAACGGATTCAAGCTCAGATTGATCTTGCTCCCCGTTGTACAAGGGGAGTGCCCCATCACTTAAGTCGATAAGGTCACAGTCATAGGTCCGGGCAATGAATCGTGATGCAATTCCAGTACGCCCGCGTTTTCTTGGACTTCCATTAATAATTACAATACTCATATTAGAAAAAATCCTTTCCGGTTTAGTTTGATGTCAATTGATGTTTAACAGCATACAATGCCGCTTGGGTTCGATCGGATACTTCCAGCTTGGAAAAAATGTTTGAAATATGAGTCTTGACGGTTTTTTCCGTTATAAAAAGGCTGGAAGCAATCTCTTTATTACTCTTCCCTTTCGTGAGCTCAATCAAAACATCCTTTTCCCGTTTGGTAAGCTCATGGATTTTGTGGGGTGGTTCTTTTCTGGAGATACGGGTAAGTAAATGGTTGGTTGCCTTAGGATGGAGAGAGTTTTCCCCGGATAAAAGCTTCCGGATACTATTCACTAATTCATCGGGTTCAATATCTTTTAATTGGTATCCCGCTGCTCCTGCTTCAATGGCAGGAATCACTTGATTTTGATCAGAAAAGCTGGTAAGCATCAGGATTTGAATGGCAGGGTGATTCTTTTTAATTTCCTTTGTTGCTTGAATCCCGTCCATGACAGGCATCATTAAATCCATCAAGATGATATCGGGTTCAAGTGTTTCAGCTAGATGGACGGCTTCAGCCCCATTTTTTGCTTCCCCTACGATATCCAGATCCTTTTGTGTTTTCAAAAAGAAGACAAGACCCCTTCGTACGACGTGATGGTCATCGGCTATTAACACTCTGATCATGCATGGCACCTCCTAATACGGTATTTGAACGATAATCGTCGTTCCTTTCCCAAGCCCACTATCTATCGATAAATCCCCGCCAATGCTTTTCACACGCTCTCTCATACCTTGTATTCCTACTGACGGCAGAGACTGTTTCATGTCATATTGAAATCCGTATCCTTTATCTTCAATCGTTAACCGAACCGATTGTGCTTCACTTTTTAATGAATAGAATATATTCTTTTCACCTGAATGTTTTTTACAATTATTCAGGGCTTCCTGACTGACACGCCACAATACTTCTTCCATTTTAGAGCTTAGGGAAATGACCCCCTCCACTTTCAATTCAAGGGTTAAACCGAGCATGTCTGCGTATCCTTTAGCAGCCTCGACCACTCCGTTTTCCAAACCATGTGGCCTTAATTGCCAGATGAGGGCTCGCATTTCCGATAGCGCTTCCTGGGCAAGACTTTGAATGGTCTTGAAGGTGTCCTTTACTTCCGCTTCCCCGGTCATCTCCGCCCCACCTCTTGCCGTCAACGTAAGGGAAAACAACAGTTGGTTCACTGAGTCATGAAGATCCCGTGCCAATCGGTTCCTTTCACCAATAAGAGCGACTTCCTGCTCCTTTTTAGTCAGCATAATACGCTTAATGGCAGAACCGATTTGAAAGGCAACTGATTCCAGAAGAGCCAATTCATCAGTAGAAAAGTGAGTCTTATTCGGAGCTGCGACATTCAATAACCCGAAGGATTCATTTCCGGACTGAAGAGGGACGGTTGCATGATACGTTATTTCATCCGTATCCCCTCTGTTTTCTTCGATGGCCTGCTCAATCCGCTGACATTCGATGATATTGGATGCTTTCGTCAGCTTTCCATTTCGAAAGCGATTGACACACCAGCAGCCTCCCTTTTTCATCAGTTCACAATTCCGGTCAGATAGTGACTTTGGGAGATTTTCATGGGAAACAAGCTCGTGACTTCCTTCCTTATCAATAAAGAAAATCCATCCCGTGGTGAAGCTTGTTCCTCTGATCAACTTCTTGACAGCACCTGAAAGCATGGAAGAAAGCTCTGTTTCATTGTTCAGCAATTCGGCTATCTCTTTCAAAAGCCCGATATTTGAAAGGGATTCTTGATTCATCTTCATCGTCCTCTCCGATCCTTCATTACTATTATATAGATTTTACACAAAACCGGTATTCTCAAAAAGAATGAAACGTTCTACGACCTTTGACTGAAAACATTTGTTCTATTTCAATCCAAAAAAACAAGAGATGCACCAGCACATCTCTTGTTTTGTATTACGCAAAGCAATACTGCTGTAAAGGCTTTACGCCTCTCCTACAGATGAACTTACCATCGTTTCCACCTTCGCCATGATGTCTTCTTGCAGAGCATGTAATTTATCATCGCTGTCGCTTTGTGTCTCACCAATCACGCTGAAGTAGAATTTGATCTTAGGCTCGGTTCCAGATGGGCGTAAGCAAATCCATGATCCGTCTTCAAGATAGTATTTTAAAACATTGGATGATGGAAGGTGAATGATTGATTCTTCACCTGATTGTAAATCGACTTTCTTACTTACTTTATAATCTTCCGATGAAACGACCTGCATACCTGCCACTTCTTTCAAAGGCTCGTTTCTGAAGTCCTTCAGAATCCCCTGAATTTGTTCAGCGCCTTCTTTTCCTTTAAGAGTCAAGCTCTTTAATCCCTCTTGATAGAAGCCATGCTGTTCAAATAAATCATGCAGTACATTATATAGGGTTTTGCCTTGCTTCTTATAGTAGGCTGCCGCCTCTGCTGCCATCAGCACGGCTTGAATGGCATCTTTATCGCGTGCGAAGTCGCCGATTAAGTACCCATAGCTTTCTTCATAACCAAATAAGAAGGAGTATTCGCCTGTTTCTTCATACTTTTTGATTTTTTCACCTATAAATTTGAAACCTGTCAGTACATCCTCTACTGAAGCTCCGTAATGTTCAGCCACTTTACGGCCTAATTCAGATGTAACGATGGTTTTGAATACGCGTCCATTTTCAGGAATCATATTTTTTTCTTGTTTACGTGCCAGAATATAATCCATCAGAATAGCACCTGTTTGGTTTCCAGTGAGAAGGATATACTCGCCTGATTCACCTTTAACGGCTACACCCAATCGGTCTGCATCGGGATCTGTCGCAATCAGGATATCTGCGTCGATTTCCTTCCCGTCACGGATGGCATATTCAAACGCCGCTTTATCTTCCGGGTTCGGGGATTTCACAGTCGTAAACTCAGGATCTGGAATCGCCTGCCTTTTTACAATGTGAACAGACTCATATCCTAAAGCTTTCAGACCATTTTCAGCCATCTTTAAAGCTGTTCCATGTAATGGAGAAAATACGATTTTCAGATCGACTTCCTTGGCGATTTGCGGTTTTTCAGAAATCGAAATCAGGTGCTCCAGGTAAGATTGATCGATTTCTTCGCCAATCATTTTAATCAGGCCGGATGATTTCAATTCTTCTTCGGATTTAACTTCAATTTCCAGCTCATTTTCCACTTCATTCACTTTATCGATAACGGCATCGGCTATGTGTGGAGGCAGCTGAGCTCCATCCTCACCGTATACTTTATAACCATTATATTCAGGTGGATTATGGCTTGCCGTGACCACGATTCCAGAGAATGCCTTTAATTGTCTAAGGGCAAATGAAAGCTCCGGGGTTGGTTTCAGTTCGTCAAACACATATGTTTGAATACCATGTGTAGCAAGCGTCTTAGCTGATTCCATGGCAAATTCAGGAGATTTATAACGGGAATCGTAAGCGATTACAACTCCGCGCTTTTTAGCCTCTTCACCTTGTTCTTCTATGTATCGTGCTAATCCTTCAGAGGCCTTTCTAACTGTATAAATGTTCATTCGATTGGTTCCGGGACCAATTTCTCCCCTCATTCCACCAGTACCGAATTCCAGGTTTTTGTAGAATGCGTCTTCTAAGGTTTTCTCGTCGTCTTTCATTGTTTCTAACAGCTCATTCACTTCTTCATCAAGATGTAAGTAGTTGCTCCATTTTTCCCATGATGTTTTCCAACTCAAAACGATCCCCTCCTAATGCTGTATAATAATAAATTCTATCACATATTGTAGAAATCCTGCTAAAACAATCCGTCACATGTCGACAAGATTTTCACAATCTTTATTCTAGCATAATTGTTGAGTGTTGAATGATGGAAAAGAAGTTAGGAAAATAAAAAACGAACTACTCCTCTTGTAAGTAGTCCATTTCCCTCAACCCATATAGTCATCTTGAGCTATCGGTTGTAAAACCCCTTCCTGCCACAGCTGATACCCATAAATCACAATAGACATGGAGACAAACAATCCCCATCTTTCCCAAGGTGAAATAGTCACAAGTTGGTAGATCTGTAGTTTTTCTTGAAGTAAATAATGAAAAGGAAAAACGGCAAACATAAAATCGGCTATAATATTAACCAGGAGATATTTCCAAAAATGGCCGTATGAATAGTTAAAAATCCAAATTGTCACTACTAAAAATGCACCTAAAACACCCGATACAAAGGCTGGATTTAGTGATGGTATAATTGAAACATTTATTTTCCAGTGCTGATGGTTGTAAGCAACTAAATTATATAAAACCATTATAAATGAAGCTAAAATCCCTACAGGCATAAACCGTTTAACTTCTTTTTTCTTCAAAAAAAACAAAGTAATCCAGGGTATAATGAGGATCAACCACAGAATCATTTTGACAGACACACTCTTCACTCCTTCAAGTTCGTACTATTAGTAATAGTATTTTCAAATTATTTTCATCTAAACATCCCTTTTTCTTCACTCAGACATTACTAGACTCATATAAGTAAATTCATCAAAAAAATCACCGGATTTTCTCCTAAGTGGTTTACTTTAGAGGTGCAAAAATTGTAAAACACATTGGAAAGCGCACTTGAATTCACAATATTATTCACAGTGCGTTTTTTTATTGTTTCAGCAGCATTTTGACGAATGTTAATGGCTTATTGTTTCCTAATTCACATAGTAAATCACAGGGTATGAAATAATTATTGGAGGATATGGTGTGATTTAGTAAGAAAATTGAGCAACCAGTGATAGGTAAAATTAGCGGAGATTTTCCCGTTATTCTGTGGAATAGAGCTCTATTCGGGGTGAATAAGGGGAGTTTTTTACCTTATGCAAAGCAAAATTAACGATTCTCACGTTTTTGAGTCAATAGGGGAAAACTTTCCGTCTATTTAAGCTATTTTCAGTGTTATTTCCTCATTAAGAGTAAATTCTCCGCCTATTTATCAGACTCGCCTCGCTTTAGCGATATTTAATGAAAAAAAGAAAACTCAAAAAAGGCTTAGAGATATTTGCATCTCTAAGCCTTTTTGACTGTGAATTATGCTGTGAAGTTTATGAGATTTGCTAATAGATCTAGTCTGCGAGTTACCGTTTTGCACCTCACAAGTAAACCCGGTGATTTTCTCCGGTGAGTTTTTCATTACACGCATTATTATTTTTTATAGTTCACACCGTACACATCATGCCTGCGATCCTTCAACTGGCGGACCGTACCCGATTGACGCTGGCGGCGCAGGACTTCGAGGTCGACATCTCCAATCATGACCATTTCGATGTTCGGATTCGTCTCTCCGACAATTCCATCACGGGCAAATTCAAAGTCAGACGGAGCAAAGATACCTGATTGAGCGTATTGAATGTCCATGTTTTCTGTCTGTGGAAGATTACCGACTGTACCGGAAATGACCGTATAAATCTGATTTTCGACAGCACGGGCTTGGGCACAGTATCTGACACGGAGATACCCTTGGCGATCTTCTGTACAGAATGGAGTAAAGATGATCTTCGCCCCTTTGTCAGTTGCGATACGGGCAAGTTCGGGGAACTCGATATCATAGCAGATTTGAATCGCGATCTTCCCGCAATCCGTGTCGAATACCCTTACTGAATCTCCAGGACTGATTCCCCACCATTTTCGTTCATTTGGTGTGATATGAACCTTGTACTGTTTCTCTATCGTTCCATCACGACGGAACAAGTATGCGATGTTGTAGATTTCATCGTCTTCTTCCTTAACGAAGTGAGAACCCCCAATGATATTCACGTTGTAACGAACCGCCAAATCCGTGAATAGTTCGATATATTCCTCAGTAAAATCCGTCAGCTTTCTCACAGCTAAGCTCGGTGACTGGATGTTCAAGAATGACATGAGCTGTGTGGTGAAGATTTCAGGGAACACGACGAAATCAGACTTTGCATCTGATGCTACATCTGTGAAGTATTCAACCTGGTTCGCGAACTCCTCGAAGGAATTGATTTTACGCATCATGTATTGTACAACACAGATTCTGACAGGATAACTTGTTTTAAAATGCCGCTTGCTGGACGGACGGTAATCGACGTTATTCCATTCCATCAGTGTGGCGTATTTATGTGATCGTTTATCATCAGGTAAATAGTTCGGGTTGATCCGCATCAGGGTGAAGCCGTTTAATAACTGGAAGGATAGTACAGGGTCATAGATCTTATGTCGCCCTACTGAATCCACGTACTCCCTTGGAGACATCTCGCCTGAGTGTTTATGGTAGTTCGGGATGCGCCCCCCGATGATGATGCTCTTTAAATTCCACTGGCGTGCAAGATCCTTCCTTGCTTCATATAAACGGTGCCCTACCTTCATGCGTCGGTATTCAGGGTGCACCATGACTTCGATTCCGTACAGGTTATAGCCATCGGGATTGTGATTCGTTATATAACCATTATCCGTTACGTCATCCCATGTATGGCGGTCGTCATACTCATCAAAGTTAATGATCAGACTCGAGCATGATGCAATAATTTCCCCTTCTAATTCGGCGACAAGCTGGCCTTCCGGAAACACGTCCAAGTGACTTTCCAGATGCTCCACCTTCCAGGGATCCATCCCTGGAAAACAAACAGACTGCATGTTGATAATATCTTGAATGTCCTTATGTTCCATTGGACGAATGATCATTTTCTTTTCAAACTGTGATAAGTCTAGTTTTTCTGCCATCTATGATCTACTCCTTCATAAAATACCTGAATTATATACCCTTATAGTGCACTGTTGAAACGAAGTTCATGACAATCCATCCCTTTTATTTTAGCAAAGGAGGGTGGATGATTTGAAGAAATTTGATTTGGTGTTAAATATTCTTAAAGCAGCCAGTAGTGGTTGATTTCCGCTCCAGGTGCTCGCTTTCCGCGGGGCGTGAGTTGAGCACCTTCCGCTCCAATCAACTTGGTAATTATTTATTTCATAGATCTTTAACACCAAACAAACTTTACAAAAAATGTCCTTAAAAATAGAAGCACCCGATCATATGGGTGCTTCCTTCCATTACCCTTTAAAATAGTAAGCCGTTGCTTCCCAAGGGTTTAAAGTAAACTCATCTTTTTTATGCTTCTCTTCGTTTGTTATAAGGATTTCAGCCTGACTGATATCAAAAGAAGCGATGTTATCAATGACTTGTTTTTCTTCGGATACATTGCAAAGAACCAGAATCTTCTCGTTTCCATATGTTCTCGTATAGGCATATACGGAAGGATGATCTGCATAGTGAAGTTCGAATGATCCGTATGGGATAATTTCATGCTCTTTACGAAGAGCAATCAATTTTTGATAATAGTAAAAAATAGATTCCGGAGCTTTTAACGCTTCTTCGGCATTGATTTCTTTGTAGTTCGGGTTAAGGGCAATCCAGGGTTCTCCTTCAGTGAACCCTGCCTGGTACCCGCTGTTCCACTGCATAGGGGTTCTTGCGTTGTCTCTTCCCTTTACATAAATGGACTTCATGATCTCTTCCGGATTCATGCCATCCGCTACTTTTTCACGATACATATTCAGGGTTTCGATATCCTTATACTCTTCAATGGAAGAGAATCGGACATTCGTCATTCCGAATTCTTCCCCTTGATAAATGTAAGGCGTCCCCTGCATCAGATGAAGAAGTGTTGCCAGCATTTTGGCAGATTTCACGCGGTACTCTCCATCGTCACCAAGTCGTGACACAATCCTTGGCTGATCGTGGTTGTTCCAGTACAAACTGTTCCAGCCCTTCCCGTGAAGTTCTGTCTGCCACTTCGTTAAAATGGTTTTCAATTTTACAAGGTCGAAAGGAATGACGTCCCATTTCCCTCCTGGTCCCGAGTCCACATCCATATGTTCGAACTGAAATACCATATTCACCTCATTGCGGTCTTCACCTGTGTATAGTACGGCTTCATCCGGTGACACACCCGGCATTTCACCAACCGTCATCGCATCATAATGGGATAAGACCTCTTGATTCATTTCCTTAAGGAATTCATGAATGCGCGGACCGTTCATAAAGTACTCATGACCGGAAGCATACATCTTCCCTTCAGGATTAGGCGCATCAGGCAGTGTTGGCACTTTCGAAATGAAGTTGATGACGTCCATACGGAAACCATCGATCCCTTTGTCCAGCCAGAATTTCATCATGTCATAGATTTCCTGGCGGAGCTTCGGATTTTCCCAGTTTAGATCCGGCTGCTTTTTAGAAAAGAGATGTAAGAAATATTCCTCTGTCGTTTCATCATATTCCCAAGCAGAACCGCTAAATACCGACTCCCAGTTGTTCGGTTCTTTACCATCTTTTCCTTCACGCCAAATATAATAATCACGATAGGGATTGTCTTTTGATTTCCTAGATTCCACAAACCAGCCGTGTTCATCGGAAGAGTGATTCACCACTAAGTCCATCACAAGCTTCATACCACGCTTATGCATTTCCTCCAGCATTTCTTCCCAATCAGCCATCGTGCCGAACTCGTCCATAATCTTTTTATAATTGCTTATATCATAACCATTATCATCATTCGGAGATTCATACACAGGAGATAACCAAACCACATCAATCCCCAGTTCTTTCAGATAGTCCAATTTAGAAATAATTCCTCTAATATCACCAACGCCATCATTATTTGAGTCCATGAAGCTGCGAGGGTAAATTTGATAAACGACCGATTCTTTCCACCATTGTTTTGTCATATGTGATTTCCTCCTGTTAGGTCAATTAAAACGTATAAAACGCTTTCTGCAAACGTTTGCATTAATCGTTAAAAAAATATCATATTTCTTCATAAAGATTTCTCATTTTACATTTATAATAATAACATACTATAATTTGATAGAATATACTAAGAAAGGAATTCTATATGAATAAAAAAGCAGATTCTCTGTTGTTCCTTGCATGGGCTTCCTCTCTTGTCGCAACTATGGGGAGCTTATATTTCTCTGAAATCATGAAATATGAACCATGTGTATTATGCTGGTATCAGCGTATTTTAATGTATCCGATGGTCATTCTATTAGGAGTGGCATACGTTCGCAAAGATTTTCAAGCGGCTATTTATTCTACTATTTTATCGGGAATCGGCCTTCTCGTCTCCTTGTATCACTACTCTATTCAAAAAGTTTCGATCCTAACAGAGAGTGCACCTGCCTGCGGACGGGTCCCATGTACAGGCGAATACATCAACCTGTTCGGCTTTATCACGATCCCATTCCTGGCATTGACAGGTTTCATCATCATCTTCATCGCAAGTGTAATGGTATTAAAAGCATTAAAGGAGGACAAATAGAATGAAGAAAATCATCATATTTCTAGTAGCGATTGTCGCATTATTTGCTGCCATCGCTCTCATCACAAGCATGCAAAACAGTCAAAAAGCAGAAGGAAATAAGTTTAAAAAAGCGAATCTTGAACCGGCCACCGTCGAACTACTGGACGACCCTAACTATCAGAATGTGATCCTGCCGGAGGAATTAGAAGAGAAATTAAAAAATAACGAAGATATGACTGTGTATTTCTACAGCTCATCATGTATTCATTGTAAGAGGACTACTCCTATACTTGCTCCACTTGCCGAAGACATGGGAGTCGATATGGTTCAGTACAATCTACTTGAATTTGAACAAGGATGGGACCAGTACCGAATCGAATCCACTCCAACACTTGTACATTTCGAAGGTGGAAAAGAAGTAGCGAGAATCGTAGGAGAACAGCCTGAAGAAGAATTTAAGAAGTTTTTTGAAGAGTACGTAACGAAAGAATAAATCAGAAAAAAAGAGGGGCTGACTTTTCCACGAGTCAGCCCCTTTCAAGTGAGGAGGAATTTCAAGATGAAGATACTATATATCTTCAATATCAACTTATTACAAGCTATTTTCCCCTCACTGGAATTTTCTAAACATTTTTATGCGAATTTTCTAAAGTATCAAACTTTTCTTGGCGTGATGTTCTAAACAAGCAGCTGGTTATCCGCTCTCGAATAAATACTTAAATTATGCTTACAATCAGACTCTTCACTGAATTGATCATATGACAACGGGAAAAACATTCCAAACCCTTGAAGAATTTCAGCATTGTGGTAAAACATTTCTTCATACACTTCTTCTTTTGATCCGCTCTCGACAATGGAAATCAATGTTTGTAGGCTTGAAATTACCTGGAACGCTTCTTTAAGGGTTCCGAAGTATTCAAAGTTTCTCGTCGTCGTATGTAATACTTGCATATCATCAAATTGCTCAATCTCATCATCTGTGAAATAATCAGGGAAAATAGTACAATACATGTACTGTATGAGCTCTTGAATTTTGTCTTCCTGTTCATGTGTTGATGCTAGTAAAACTTTCACCGTCATAACCCACCTTTGTAATGGTTGTAATCTCTCTGTAATAGATATATTAAGGATAACATAGAAGTAGAACCAACAGCGTGGTAATTATACCCATGAAATGGGTTGATTAGGAGTTAAATTAGGTTTAAATACCCACACGTGTATTAGATTTTTGTCATTTGAAGGAGTTTTTTGATGAAAACACAGAAAAAAGGAGAACTATTTGAACTAGTCATTCCAGATAAATGGAAAAATGTAACGATTGAAACAATTCTTAGAAATCACTGGCAAGCACCTAAGAAACTGATTCATTCCATGAGGATGGCAGGTGATATTAAAGTGAACGGGGAATCGATTTCCTGGACCCGGCCCCTTTCTCAGGGAGATACGCTTCAGCTTCATTTATTTAAAGAGGTAGAATACGATGTCCCACCGACCTATGGAGAAATCGATGTACTATTCGAAGATGATCATCTGATTGTCGTCAACAAACCTGCGGGGATTGATACTCACCCAAACCATCCGAATGAGACGGATACCCTTGCAAATCTGGTGGCTTTTCATTATCAAGCCCGGGGAGAAAGCTGCCGCGTCCAGCACATTCATCGTTTGGATCATGATACATCGGGAGCGATCATATTCGCCAAGCACCCTTTAAGTAAAGCGATTCTTGACCGCCTTCTTACTGAACGGCAGATCAAGCGTACATACCACGCCCTCGTCCATGGTCGATTGAAGCAGAAGAAAAGCACCATCTCTGAACCAATTGGCAAGGACCGCCATCACAATACTAGAAGGAGAGTTTCACCTTCTGGTCAGAATGCGGTCACTCACTACAAGGTGCTGGAGTATAAAAATCCTTATACATTAGTGGAAGTCCAGCTTGATACGGGACGCACCCACCAGATTCGCGTCCACATGAGCCACATCGGTCATCCTTTAGTCGGTGATATATTATATGGAGGAAAGCCGATTTTCAAAAGGCAAGCGTTGCATGCAGCACGGATTTCATTTCCACATCCCCTGACTGGCGAATGGATTGAGTGTGAGGCTGATTGTACCGATGATGTAGGACTGTGAGGACAAAAAACACTAGCCACTCTCGAGCTAGCCCGTTCGGTTGAGCGGGAGAAAACGTAAAGTAACATTGTTTTTGGAGGTGGAATTAGCACGTTCATTCGCTCCTCCTTTTTTTATTGATATGACAACGTTTATAACTATAAAAGAATGTTTTAGCATACAAATTAACATCCGTTTTAACAACCCTTTTAGCAGTAATGAATAAATTTATTCACGACTGCTAAAAGGGTTGTGAATTCCATTGTTGAAAATAACACTGAAGATAAAAATAGGACCATCCAAGTTGGATGATCCTTTGGTATTTCATGAAAGCCCACGATCGCTGAATAGTTGAACATCAGGTTTCCCGTTGAACTTTTGCATTCATAAACAATTAAGGAGGTTTATATAGGAAAAAATTCCCCTTAATTAGCAAATAGTACTGAAAACAGCTTAAATAAAAGGAGAAAATCCTCTTATTTGACTCGAAAAACGTGAAAATAAGTAGCTTTGCCTTGTATAGAGGGAAAAACTCCACTTAATTTCCCAAAAAACTAGTTCTAATCTCCATATAACAGAAAAATCTCCGCTTATTTTTCTATCCCTGATTACTCACTCTTCACCTTCCCATCTTTCGTATCTGCTAATAGAATTTATAGCCACATCCGATATTCTCTTTTACAGTTTTTCAATAATTGTGCAATTTCAGCCTCAATTTTTGGAACGCTATAAACGTTTGTAATTAGTACCTTCTCCCCGATTACTATTTCAAGGGTGAATTTTTTCTCATACTTGCTTGTGATATATAGCTATGTCTTATCATGAGCTTTTTCAAGTAACCTCGCGGCAGCATCTTCCAAATATCCTGTTGAAAAACACTACATAACAAAAAGAGCAGACCAAAAGTTTCACCATTTGGTCTGCTCTTTTTTGTGTTAGTTGATGTGTTAATAAGCATTCAATTTTAGTTGTGAATAATTGTATCTTTCTCCTAATCAACCGAACGATGGACTCGTGTTTTTGATGTTATTTATTTCAATCCGTTTTTCACCGCTTCAGCGATTTGGATCGTACGGCGAGCTTGGTGTTTCACTGCAGGCTCTACGGATTCAACCATATTGCCCTCTTGATCGACTGTTACACTCGTTCCGTAAGGGTTTCCTCCTGTAGTAAAGCTTGATTGGTCTGTGTACCCTGGAGCCGCGATGATTGCACCCCAGTGCATCATAGTTGTGTATAGAGCCAGAACCGTCTGCTCCTGTCCACCGTGTGAGTTGCTTGCAGATGATGTGGCACTTACTACTTTATTCGCAAGCTTCCCGTTGAACCATAGACCTCCAGTAGTATCCAGGAAGGCTTTGACTTGAGAAGGAACATTTCCGAATCGTGTTGGAACGTTGAAAAGGTATGCGTCTGCCCATTCAAGATCGTCAAGTGTCGCAACAGGCACGATATCTTTTGTTTCATTATAGTGCTTTTCCCATGCCGGGTTTGAAGCGATCGCTCCTTCAGGTGCAGTTTCTTCAAACCGAAGTACCTTCACTTCTGCGCCTGCTTCTTTCGCAGCTTCTTCTGCCCATTTTGCCATTTGATAATTTGTTCCCGTTGAACTGTAGTACATGATTGCTAATTTTACGTTAGACATTGTCGAAATCTCTCCTTTAAATATGGTTTATATATAGTAAATATGTGAAACACGGAATCTGAAAGCAGGTAAATCAATCAACATTCACCTGCATTAATCATTTGCTACCTAATTTAACATAGTGATGTTGGATTGCACGCCGAGTTTCTGGGTTGGATTTCCACATCGGATATGTGTTGAAAATGAACTTATCTAAAATAAAAGTGCGTCTATAGAAAATGATCCTGCCCCTATAAGTGCTACTCCGAGAGCAACAACGATGATCATCACATTATATTCTGCACCATTTTGTGTTACCCAATAACCATTGGGTCCGTGAACTTTCACGATCGCTACAATCATCGTTCCAATGATAAGTAACGCTGCTAATGGCGTCAGGAAACCTGCAGCGAATAATAATCCCCCTGCAACTTCAGAAAGTCCTGCAAGTAATGCCATCGTTTTTCCAGGCTTGATTCCAATGGACTCAAAGAAACCGCCTGTTCCTTGTAGTCCATGACCTCCAAACCAGCCAAATAATTTCTGTGTTCCATGAGCAGCGAATGTTACCCCTACTACTAAACGAATAACCAATAAACCGAACGCAGCTAATGCTGTCATCTTACTTCCTCCTTTATGTTTTCCCATCGAGATGTAGCTTCAAACATTTCAAATTCAATTATTCTCAAATCATTTATCTTGAATTTGAGATATATGTGTAAAAAAAGAGCAACTGTTATCTCGAATGTAATTATTTTGATTTCGAGATAATTGTATAATACTCCTCACTTCTCTGTCAATAACTATTTTACAACTTTTTAATAAAGGGTACCTGAAGGCAGGAGGGCAAAAACAAGAGGTCCGTCCCTCTTCTGGAGGGACGGACCTCTTATTTATATCTATTGATTAGAAATCGAAGTTGTCCGGGTTTGGCCCGAAACGTTCGTCAAGATTCAACCCGTTGATTTGGTTCATTTCTTCAAGTGATAACTCGAAGTTAAACAGGTCTGCGTTTTCTTTGATACGATTTTCATGTACAGATTTAGGAATGATGATGACATCATTCTGGAGGTGCCAGCGCAGAATGACTTGGGCAGCGGATTTTTCATGCTTTTCCGCAATGTGATTGAGTGTTGGTTCATCCAGTACACGCCCTTGAGCGATTGGTGACCATGCTTCCACTGCAATATTTTGAGCTGCACAGAATTCTCTTATTTTTTCCTGATTCAGACGAGGATGTAATTCGATTTGATTTAATACAGGCTTTTCATTACTGTTCTTCATCAAATCTTCAAGGTGATGCTGATGGAAGTTACTTACACCGATGGATTTCACTAATCCTTCACTCTGAAGTCTTTCAAATGCCTTCCATGTATCATTGTATTTACCTTCTACCGGCCAGTGAATCAAGTAAAGATCCAGGTAGTCCATATCAAGCTTTTTCAGGCTGGTTTCGAATGCTTTCAATGTCGTATCGTAGCCTTGATCACTATTCCATACTTTCGATGTAATGAACAGCTCCTCTCTCGCTACTCCACCTTCTTTCACACCTTGACCCACACTTTCTTCATTGTCGTAGATCGCCGCTGTATCGATGGAACGGTACCCTGACTCAATCGCAGTGCGAACTGCCTGCACCGTTTCAGACGGATCTTTCATTTGGTAAACTCCTAAACCGACATAAGGAATTTCGATTCCGTTATGTAGTGTCTTCGTGCTCTGTAAGTTTTTTAACATTTTGCATCCCTCCTGATTTCCTATTTTACAAATTCACTTAGCTTTTTGCGAATGTTATGATTGAAAGATTGGTTTATATACTAAATTAAGGTCCGTCCCTCTCCATGAGGGACGGACCTATATGGAGCATTTACAGGCCGATAAATTGGTCTTTTCTCTTCCAGATAAACGCAAGCTTATGCAGGGGGCGTGTCATTGCAACGTATTGGAGCTTGATGTCGAGTTCGTTTTCCGGGTTGAATGCTTCATCCACCGCTGCGATGATGACCACATCGAATTCGAGTCCTTTTGACAGATAAGATGGGACAATGACAATTTGATCTTTCGGGATCGACTCCTGTTCTTCCAACAACTTCACTTTCCCAGGCTGCCTATCTTGAAGGATTTCGCTGATTTTCGCACAATCCTTCATGCTTTTTCCGATCACGGCAAAGGTTTGGAATCCTTCTTCTCGTCCAGTATTCACCTTCTCCTCGATTGCGGCAGCCAATTCTTCCAATTCCACATACTCCTCGAAGCTGGGAGAATCTCCGTGTCTCACCACTGGATTCACTTTAGGAAAATCATAGGGTAAGAGACTCAGCAGTTTATTTGCTTCCTCCATGATTTCAATAGTGGTTCGGTAACTTTTTTGGAGTTCGGTATAAGTTGCCCTTGGGAACACATCACGATAGACCGGATCCCACGACTGAAGGCCCCGGTAAGAATGGATTCCTTGAGCAAGATCCCCCACCAGAGTGAACATATCGGTTTCAAGTGCCCTCTTCAGTGAATAAAGCTGCAGATAACTATAATCCTGGGCTTCATCAATGACGATGTTTTTTGCTTTATGAAATTTGTCTATTCCGAATAAGTGGGATTGCAAGTAAAGAAGAATCGCTAAATCTTCTACTTCATACTGTTTTTTCTTCGCGTGTCTAAGGGTATAGTGACAAAGCTGTTCAGCTTGTTCCCTGCTTAGCTCCCCTTTTGAGTAAGATACAAGGCGCTCTGGATCTAAAAATAATTCGATGAAATATTGATCAAGGTTCTTCTTTTCAAACTGTTTCATGTAACCCGTTACGCTTGTGCGAATGGCTTTCTTGACTTCATCTACACGCTCAACTTTCTTGTCCAATGCTTTTGATACATAGTCCTTCCGGTTCGCTGCCTTTGATCGCTCAAAGAGAGCAGTTTCGATTCGCTCATCAAAGAACTTTTCAACACCCTCTATCATTTGTTTCTTATTTGTCCGAACATAACTCTGTAAAAGGGCCTTCAGCTTTTCCACCCGGCGATAGATTGGCATATACGTATATTCATCTTTAAAAAGATGAGTTAACTTCTTTGCCGTGTAGAGCTTGTATTTATCAACATAGAAGTCCTTTGATGTATAAAAACGCTGTTCAATTTCTTCTATATAATAATCAAGAATTCTCCTGAATGCTTTGGAGCCTTTAAACCCTGATATCCAGGAGGCAGCCTCTACGTCTTCACCGTGGGTTTCAATTAACTGAATGAGCTTGTTATCTTCTACTAAATTCAGCTTTTTCTCTAAGCAGGTCATGACATAATCCGTGAACGTCGTTTGTCTGACACGTTCCACTCCAAGTTCCGGCAATGCCTCAGAAATGTAGTCGATGAATAAATTACTCGGCGCTAGGATCATTAGTTGCCTGGGATCAAAATGTTGTTTGTAATTGTAAATGAAATAAGAAATCCGGTGAAGGGCGATCGTTGTCTTGCCGCTTCCCGCCGCACCTTGAACAATGATGGGCTTGTTGAGATCTGCCCGGATGATCCGGTTTTGTTCTTCTTGGATGGTGGAAATGATCTCGGTTAAACGGTTGCTGGAGCTTTTCGCTAATGAATCCTGAAGCAATTCATCAGTGGTCGTTAAATCGATATCACGGATTTCTTCTAACATACCATCCTCAATCATGTATTGACGCTTTAATGAAAGATCTCCTTCATATGTCTCGTCTTCCGCTTCATAGGAAACATCACCGATTCTACCTTCGTAGTAAAGATTGGCTATGGGGGAACGCCAGTCCACTATGATTTGTTCTTGATTTTCACGCTGGTACAAGGAAGTCTTGCCGATATAATGTTTCTCTACATTGTCAGCACCCTTTTGTTGAAAATCAATTCGTGCAAAGTAAGGCTTGTTCTTCGCTTTAAGGAGGGATTCCAGTTCTTCCTTCGACATCTCAAAAAAGCTTGAGTTGGTCAGAATATCGATGTAGGCAGCACTGGATTCGCCCCAATCGATATCTCCAAAAGCTTTTTCCATGTTTTCTTTATACTTTTCCTTGCTTGTCTGGGATGTATTGATCACAACGTCAATGTAGCGTTTTGTAAACTCTAAGCGTTCTGATTCAGTTGAATAATCGGGATGAATGGTTGATTCCTTCGTCATACATTTCTCCTTCCAAATGGTAGTAGCCGTAATGGAGAAAAAAACGTCTTATCAAATCCACTGAGGTAACGACTCTCAGTGGATGCATACGGAAATCCGGATAAATTATGTAGGCGTTTGGGAGCAGGAATATATATTATCAGATAATTTAAGAAAGTTCAATAGAAAAGCGGAGGCGGCTTGCTCAGGCCCGACAAGCATAAGGCGAGGACACCGGAAAGGCGCTCTTTGCCTTTTTGGTGTCCTCGCCTTATGACCTCGAGGGACTAGCCGCCGGAGCTGGACATAGCGAAAAGCGGAGGCGGCTTGCTTAGAGGCGACAAGCATAAGACGAACCTGCCGGAAAGGCGCTCTTTGCCTTTTTGGCTGGTTTGACTTATGACCTCGAGCCTCTAGCCGCCGGAGCTGGACATATCGAAAAGCGGAGGCGGCTTGCTCAGGCCCGACAAGCATAAGGCGAGGACACCGGCAAGGCGCTCTTTGCCTTTTTGGTGTCCTTGACTTATGACCTCGAGGGACTAGCCGCCGGAGCTGGACATAGCGAAAAGCGGAGGCGGCTTGCTTAGAGGCGACAAGCATAAGACGAACCTGCCGGAAAGGCGCTCTTTGCCTTTTTGGCTGGTTTGACTTATGACCTCGAGCCTCTAGCCGCCGGAGCTGGACATATCGAAAAGCGGAGGCGGCTTGCTCAGGCCCGACAAGCATAAGGCGAGGACACCGGCAAGGCGCTCTTTGCCTTTTTGGTGTCCTTGACTTATGACCTCGAGGGACTAGCCGCCGGAGCTGGACATAGCGAAAAGCGGAGGCGGCTTGCTTAGAGGCGACAAGCATAAGACGAACCTGCCGGAAAGGCGCTCTTTGCCTTTTTGGCTGGTTTGACTTATGACCTCGAGCCTCTAGCCGCCGGAGCTGGACATATCGAAAAGCGGAGGCGGCTTGCTCAGGCCCGACAAGCATAAGGCGAGGACACCGGCAAGGCGCTCCTTGCCTTTTTGGTGTCCTTGACTTATGACCTCGAGGGACTAGCCGCCGGAGCTGGACATAGCGAAAAGCGGAGGCGGCTTGCTCAGGCCCGACAAGCATAAGGCGAGGACACCGGAAAGGCGCTCTTTGCCTTTTTGGTGTCCTTGACTTATGACCTCGAGGGACTAGCCGCCGGAGCTGGACATAGCGAAAAGCGGAGGCGGCTTGAGGTCAGTAAAATTAAAAAACCTCCACCTATAAAGATGAAGGGTCTTTCATACGATCCACAGGAAACACCATCTGAAAACTCGTCCCCTTGCCAACTCTACTTTCGACTGTAATGACGCCTCTCATCGCTTCAATGATGCGATAGGATACCATAAGCCCAAGACCTGTCCCTTTTTCCTTCGTAGAAAAATAAGGTTCCCCCAGTCTTGCCTGTTGTTCAGAGGTCATCCCGACTCCAGTATCAGTGATGGTGATGCTCACGTTCCCTTTCTGAACCTTCGAAAGTAACGTAAGGGTGCCTCCTTTTGGCATGGATTCGATCGCATTTTTGATGATGTTGAGAAATGCTTGCTGAAAGCTCCTTGTATTTCCGACAATGGTGGCGTCCATGATGCTTTTATGTACGTCCACCGATTGCTGGTTGCTCAGGGGCTCTACCATATCAACGAGCTTATTGAGTTGTTCGGAAATTGAGATGTCCTCTACTTGATCAGGGTCCGGCTTGGCAAATGTGAGATAGTCATTGATGATATCTTCTGCCCGATTCAGTTCTGATGATGCGATGGCTAAGTATTGCTCTTTTTTTCCGACTGGAAGATTTTCTTGATTGAGCAATCGTAGAAATCCTTTAATAACCGTTAACGGATTCTTCACTTCGTGTGAAATGCTGGCTGCCAGTTGAGCGAGTACTTCCATTTTTTCTATCTTTACGAGAGCGTGTTTGATTTGAATCTGTTTAAGCAATGTTTCACATATATATGTCAAGATGAGCATTCCCACTGAAGGGAGTAAGATGAAATTAATGAGATAGCTTTCATCAATTACAAACACTGTCATGGCATTCGCAATTAGTGCCGCTACTATGGAATGAATGGTAAAGAGAATCACTGAGAATATAATCTTCTTACGGCTCGTTAACCGGTCAAAATGGAACCACTTCATCCCGATTACCGTCAAGAGGTAGATCACTACATAAATAACAAATGCTACTAAACTCCAACTATATATCATAGTCCTGGATACCAATAAAACAACTAATAGTGCGAGCCCTGTGTATGGTCCTCCATACATTATTCCGAGTACAAAAGGAATCATCCGTAAATCATGTACACAGTATGGATTATGATAGATCGGGGAAAGCATGCACAGGATAATGGCAATACTCAAAGAAACAAGGGTTGCTAACCTTGTATACCAGCCATGTATCATCTTTCTTTCAATAAGGAAAAAAATTAAAAAAATACTCAAAATGATATAAAAGAAATTGTTAATAACATCCTGATTAAAGATAATCATACTTACCCTTTGACCTTTCACAGATATTGTCTACTTTATAGAAATTCTACCATACTACTGCAAAAATCGTCACAAATATATTTGTAATCATGCATTTACATACTAAACCCCTCCTGTACATGTACAGGAGGGTCATCAATTTACAGTGTTTTCAATTGTTCTCCAAGATATTTTGCCAACTCAAGCATCCCATATTGACCGTACTTCGCCTCGGCATCCTTGTTGTAATTTGTATTGGTGTTCACATCATACGTGTAGATGGTGCCTTCTTTGTCTTGAATGAATTCGATTCCGGCTACATCAATCCGGTTTTCTTTTAAAAATGCTTCGTAAGACGGAAGAATGCCATGGGAAAAGTTTTCCCTGATTTGGAATTTAGGCTTTTCCTCCTGCTCCCCCACTGGGCAGAATAAATCATCGACCTGGCACACATCGGCGGGACATAATTCAAATCCTTTTGACGTATCCACCTTCACAGCATACATGAATGTGCCGCCAATGAATTCACAACGTGTGATCGAAGCGTCCGGTGCTTCAATGTATTCCTGGAGTAGTGTCGTTCCATCAAGCGGTTCTTCAAATGCATCACTGTAGACATAGTTTTTCAACGCGTCCACTGAGTGAAACAACTGAACACCCAATCCTTTCCCGGCTCGGTTATGCTTGGTGATGAATGATGGTTTGTTGAGCTTTTGTGCGGCTTCTATGATCTGCTCTTTTCCAACGGCTGCAATGGTTTCCGGTGTCTTGATGCCGGCAGTGTTCAAGGCCATATACTGATTCACTTTACTCACTTCCAACCGGAGGGCACGACTCCCGTTCAATACCTTTCGTTCATATCTCTCTAACCATGAAAGAACGCTTTCCGTTAACTCAGGTGCAAAACGATGGTTTCTGGTATGGGAAGATGCACTGATCCGATTATAGAAAACCCCTTCTGGCGGCTCTGATGATAATTCGATGAGTCCTTGATCGAGGAACCATTCCTCATAAGGCAATCGAAGCTCGTCAAGACGAGCCGTTAAATGATTGGTCCATTCACTATTTTCATGAATAATATGAATTTTTTTCACGATCATTACCCCATTTGTTCGTAGGATTTTTTAAAAATGGTCGTACAACACAAAGTAATCCTACTATAAAAGTAGGATTTAGGTCAATGATCATGAATTTATCTTGGCTTTCTGTCGGTTCTCATCTGAATTTTCATACCACTTTTGGTGAGCTGATCGATTGTTTTCGGGAAATCATCGCTAGGGGAAGGGCTATGATCGTCCTTCAAGATATCCCTGATTTCCTGTAAGACTTCAAGGTTAGTCGTTTGCTTCACCTTATATTGCTGCTCTCCGCCTTTCAAGCGGTTGACCACCTTTATCATCAAAAAAATGCTCATGGCCACGAGAAGAAAGTCTACAAGGGCTTGTAAGAACTTTCCCAATTCAATCACCTCTGCTCCAATTCGAAGGTGCAGGCCTTCTAAGTTAATGCCGCCAAATAACATTCCGATTGCCGGCATCATCATGTCTTGAACGAGAGACTCCACAATCTTGCCAAACGCTGAACCAATGATGACTGCAATCGCTAAATCAATTACATTCCCCCTTGAAATGAATTGTTTAAATTCAGACCACATAATGAACTCACCTACCGCTTCATTACTCTAAACATATGGCAGAAACGAGTGAGTTATGAAGACAAGGGCAAAAAAGCTACATAAGATATTTCCCTACAATGGCAAGCAACACAATGATAGCGACTACCCCCATTAGGATGATCAACATTTTTTCATCTTTATTCCCTAACATTCTATTCGCCTCCTCTATCTCTTAAGGAACTTACACGGTACCTCTTTCAAATAATTTTGTTTCCAATATCACGGGACGAGGGTCCGTATTTTCAAGAAATAGTTTAAACGATTCTTCCCCCACTTTTCGTATCGGTACTTCAAAGGATGTAATGGCCAATGCATCGGCAATAGGATGATTATCAAAGCTTAAGATAGCCAAATCACCGGGTATACTGATCCCTCTTTTCCCAGCCTCTGTCACCATGCCTGCTGAAACCTGATCACTCGTTACGATAAGGGCTGAAGGCTTATCTTTCAGCTGTTCCCATGCCTTCACCACGTCTCTTCCATCTTCCAGGTGATAACAGTCATTGAAGATCCACTCTTCACGCACCGGATGGCCCGCAGCTTCTGAGCTATCGTAATACCCCCGGATTCTCTCTTCACTATTTGTCCCAAACATTCGATGCAGGCATAGACCTATCTGGGAGTGACCTTTTGAATAAAGATACTCGAGACCATTCCTGATTCCTTGATAGTGATCGATATATATTTTCTTACACGAATGACCGTACACATTCTCACAGAAAACAACATTGGCATTGTCCATGAACGGAGTGAGAACATCCAGTGAATTTGACCGTGAAGTTAAGATCAACCCGTCCACTTCCTTCATTTGCAGACGATAAAAGGCATCAAGTTCTGCTCCCTTGTCATAATTCGTTTGAAAAAGTTGAAGATGATATCCATGCTTTAACGCTTCCCCTGCAATACCTTGAAGAATTTCTCCGAAGTAAGGAAGATTCAAATACGGCAAAACAACTCCTATGCTATAGGTCTTACCTTTTGATAAATGGACAGCGTTTGCGTTTTTTATATAATTTAATTGCTCGACGGCCTCGAGAACCTTCCGGCGTTTTTCTTCTTTCACATAAGGGTGTTGATTTAATACCCTAGAAACTGTTGAAACAGATACTCCCGCAAGCTTGGCGATACTGCGAATATTTGTCATCCCCATACCCCTCATTAAAGATTATGAATGGCACACCTGTCCATTTTGCGCAAAACTTATAATAAACGCTTGCTATGAAACGCGTTTCACACTTTAAAGTTAATCATGCAAGGGGTCTACCCTTAAAACATGATAAGGAGGCTATACTATGCTCGGCATTTTATTTTTACCCGTTCTGTGTATCATCATCATCGGAGGAAGCTACGCCGCATTAAAGCCCATCCATTTCTATACTCCCCACGATCAACAAGATCCATTTGAGCACATATACAACCATAAACTCAACTAGTTCAAATGCCTGCTTTCAATGAAGCAGGCTTTTACTTTACCCATTTCCCTGCCCACCCCTGGACGGCCTCCATCACGGGCTCCAGTTCTTTTCCTTTTTTCGTCAGGCTATAAAGGACTTTGACAGGCTTTTCGTCGAGAACTTCCCGGGACACGATGCCGTTTTCCTCCAACTCCTTTAACCTGTCCGTTAGCACCTTTTGACTGATATTCGGTATTTCTGCATTTATATCTTTAAAACGGCATGTTCCTTCAAATAATACCTTTATGATCATCCCGATCCATCGCTTGCCTAATAGTTCAAAGGCAGCGGCATATTTCGGGCAAAGTTTTGTTTCCATCTATGTCTTCACATCCTAAATCGTTATCACTTGACGCATACTAAAACGTCGGTTATATTGTTCATATTGCTTATGCACTTACAAAAAGTAAGTAACATACAATTATATACCATATTATAACACTTATTTAAACATCAAGGAGGCTTATCATGGATAATTTCTTTCAAGTCGTCGAAAACCGACGCTCAACGAAAGTATATGATCCTCAAGTGGAGATCCCTCGTGAGGAATTAGTCGGCCTGCTCGAAACAGCAGGAAAAGCACCATCTGCCTGGAATCTTCAACAGTGGAAATTCCTTGTTTTTGATCGTAAAGAAGTTCAAGAACGCTTACTTCCGATTGCATATCATCAACAACAGGTACAAGATGCTTCTGCAGTCGTGGCAATACTTGGTGACCTGGAAGCCAATAAAAATGTCGACCCTGTCTTTGACCCTGCCATTGAAAAAGGTGAAATGACGGCGGAAATCAAAGAGGTACTGAAGAAACAAATTGACGGTGCATACAGCCGTGATGAATATCCAAGAGACGCCGCTTTCAGTAACGCTTCCTTAGCCGCTATGCAATTCATGCTTGCTGCAAAAGCGAAGGGCTGGGATACTTGCCCGATCGGCGGATTCAATCCGGCAGCTCTCGTTTCCGAGTTCAATGTGTCGGACCGCTATATCCCGATTATGCTGATTACAATCGGAAAACCACTTCAAGAAGCAAGAAAATCAGATCGTTTAGATATCCGTAACTTGATTGATTGGGCGGAATAAGCCTATGAAAAAGCCGCATCCTCAGGGGATGCGGCTTTTTCAATCTGTTAAAAGAGTACGCTCTTTTCAATCTGTTTCATATCAAAGAAGTAGCCTTTTTTACTCATGAGCTCATCAAAACTTCCTGCTTCTATAACCTTCCCTTGATCCATGACGACGATTTGGTCCATGTTTTCAAGACCGGTTAAACGATGACAGATCAGAATCAACGTGCCTCCACCTGTCACTTTATACAGATGGTCAAAGATCTCTTTCTCCGTCAACGCATCGACCGAAGACGTCGGTTCATCCAGCAGCCATAAGGGTGACCCCTTCAATAGTGCCCTTGCAATGGCCAATCGCTGCTTTTCCCCTCCAGAAAGATTCTCTCCTTTTTCCAGTACCGTGTCTTCTAACGAAAAGTGGCTCAGCTTCACTTTATCTAATGCCGATTCCATTTCTCCGTCTGTCAGTCCATCACGCACCAGCATAAGATTATCCCTTAAAGTACCGTAGAAGAAATGATTTTCTTGAAGAACCACATTGGCATGCTCCCACAACGTCTCTTTATCGAAATCTTTAATAGAAGCATCATTCACGAAAATCGAACCTTGATCTGTCGAGTAAAAGTTTAACAACAATTGAAGCAATGTTGATTTCCCTGACCCCGACGGTCCTACAATCGCTGTTTTCGAACCTGCAGGCAGCTTAAGATCAACACCATCCAATGCCTTTCTTTCCTCTCCTTCAAAGGAAAAGCTTACATCCTTCAGGTGAAAGGACGGACCATCCCCGCCAAGTTTCCCGCCAAATGAAGGTCCGTCCCTCTCGATGCTCTCTTCTGGAATGACTGAAGAAAGCCTGGCTGCCGCTCTGCGGGAATCTTCATAGTGTGAAGGGAGGATTGCCATGGGTGTGGCGTTTTCGAATACGGTTAATGAGATCATGACAAGCATAGCAAGGTATAGGCCGTCCAATTGACCTGAACCTACTGAATATGCCCCTGCAGCTAAAACGATCCATGAAATAAGGAGCGAAACCAGGATATTGGTTGAATGACTAAAGAGGGAATGGATACCCTCACGTTCCTGTTCACTCACATAGCCTGTTGATGCATGAACAAGACTTCTTTCTTTATCCTCCAGTCTCTGATAGATCTTCAGGTCTCTGAATCCATATAGAAATTCCGTTACTTCAGTAGACAACTCCCCCCGTCTTTCTCTTAAAGTCACTTCAATCTTCCTCTGTTTAAAAGCAAAATAGGCAGGGACAACGAATCCCGTCAGCAGAAGGCCCACAAGAAGAATCAATGCAACAGATACAGAATAAAACATCGTAAACAAAATCGTACTTAAGAACACCATCACCAGAATGATCGGCGGATAAAAGACCCTAAGAAAGAAATTCTGGAGGCTCTCTACGTCCCCGACAATTCTTGAGAGAAGATCTCCGCTTCTGTATCGACCGAAAATTCCCGGCGCTAACGGTTCGATTGCTTCATAAATCGAGACTCGTAAATTAGCCAGAATCGTGAATGTTGCACGGTGGGAAAAATAACGTTCCGCGTACCGGCTTAGCGCCTTTGTAAAACCGAATAGCTTCAAGAGTGCAATCATCACCGTCAGTGCGTAAAGAGGTACTTCCAAAGCTGCTTTAGAAATTAAATAACCACTGGAAGCAAATAATCCGACAGAGGTCATTCCGGCCAGGAAGCCAAAAAGAATTGAATACACTATATCCTTCTTTTCCTTCATCATCAGCTTTACGACAAATCCTAACTCTTTCATCATGTATTCACCCCTTGCTGTGCTGTCACCATCCCATGATAGCGTGAAGAGGACTTCATTAACTCCTCATGATTTCCTATACCCGCTAATTTCCCATTTTCCAAAAACAGAATATAATCCGCTTCACGAATTGTATGCAAGCGGTGAGCGACTGTAATCACCGTTGAATCCTTGGATAATTCCTGAATGGAGGCTTGAAGGATTCCCTCGGTTTTAAGATCCAATCCTGTTGTCGGTTCATCGAAGAGAATAAGAGAAGGTTTTTTGAGAAAAGCCCTGGCTATGGCAATGCGCTGCTTTTCTCCTCCTGAAAGCCCTCTCCCCCCTTCACCGATCAGTGTGTCAAACCCTTTATCGAGACCTGCAATCATTTGTGAGATTCCTGCTTTTTCAGCAGCGTATTCAATCTCTTCCCGGGTGACTCCTTCTCTTCCTCCAACTCCAATATTCTCTGAGATTGTGCCTGAGAATAAATACGGATTCTGTGAAATATAACTCAGTTGATCAAACCAGTCGCTTTCTCTATATTCACTTCTCGAATGTCCATCAATCACGATGTCTCCCTCAGAGGGCTCAAGAAGTCCTGCTAAAAGATGAAGAAGGGTTGTTTTCCCTGCTCCGCTGTGACCGACGATCGCCACTTGGCTGCCGGGAGGAAAGACCGCCGAAATGGATTGAAGAACCAATCCCTTATCACCGTAGGAAAACCCGACATTACGCAATTCAATTGTGGCAGGTGCCTTAATTGAATCGAGCTCCTTCCCTCCCCAATGCACAGGTCGATCGTTTTCTTCAAGCTCCTCCATGACTTTCTTCGCTGCCCCCATACTTCCCCGGCCAGTATGAAAGGCTTGCCCAAGCTCTTTTAGTGATAAATAGAATTCCGGTGCAAGCACCAGAACGAAGAAAGCGGTGAAGAATGATATGCTTTCAAAGACGACCAATCTGAGCCCTACCTCAAGAGCAATCAGTCCAATGCTTAACATGGAAATAAACTCTAGCATCAAGGAAGATAAGAACGCGGTTTTTAGCACTTCCATCGTTGCTTCACGAAAGTCAAGACTGGCAGAACGAATCCCTTCTTTCTGTTGTTTCCCTCTACCAAGGAGCTTCAAGGTAGTCAATCCTTGCAGTGTGTCGAGGAATCTCCCAGAAAAAGCCGTCAGCTTATCCATTTGCTTTTCGGATTTGTTTTTTGTCATCACTCCAATAATCGCCATAAACAGAGGAATGAACGGGGCCGTAATGATCATGATCAGACCCGTATAAATATGCTCAGAAAAAATGGTGATTAAAAGTATTAACGGAACGATGGTCGTTTGAATTCTTTGGGGTACGTACTGACTGTAATACCCATCCAGCCCATCGACAGCATCCATCATCGTACTGACTTTTTGTCCAGACTGCCCTTGAATGGACGCTTGCAGTGGATTCTTTGCCCACTTATTCAAGAGCCGTTTTCTCAAGTCGCCCTTAACGTTCGAAGCCATCCTGATTCCTATTCTTCCATTCACATACGTGAGGGCTGCTCTCCCTACTAAAATAAGAAGCAATGCACCCAGCATTAGGAAGATGTCTTGAAATTCCTCTCTCTCTATAAACATCTTATCTACAATGCTAACCAGCAAGTAAGCTTGTCCAATCACGATTCCCCCCATTAATAGGGATGTTCCGTATAGTGTCATCATGGATGATTTCTGCTGCTTAGCCAATTTATTTAGTTCTTTCATACCTCTTCTCAACTCCAAGGTCAAAAGTTAGTGAAATAGTTCACAAATTCATAACTCTATTATAGTAGACTTGTTCCCTTTGTGCATCTTTTAGGATTGACCTTTTTGTGACAATTCCAGAACACAGTTAGTATAGAATGGGGCGTGGATGGACTAGTTTTTCATCGATTTCCTAACGATCCAGCCAAATCACCAATAATCCGGCCATTTTACAAAATTTCAAAACCTGCACAAACTAAATTCCAATCAATAAAAATAGAGAGGCACATCCCAAAGCGAATGTCCTCTCTATTTTTATGGGTCCTGTTATATCATCAATAAATCCTTCGTCACACGCTGGATAATCTCCGGCAGCACTGAGAAGGTGTAAGGTTTATACACTCTCTCTGTCCACTGATGGCCATCCTTTCCGTACACGCCGATATTAATAGAAGGAATGTTCAGCTTTCTGATCATATCGATGGGAACAGGATACAACTGATTGATCAGCGGCATGTTCTTCTTGAATACGTCAATATCCTCGTCTTCTTCATGAAGAGAGAGAAAACTGCCATCTGCCAGATACGGGAAAAACCGTTTAATGACAAATTCTTCGCCAGTTTCTTTGGCTATATCATTTAAGCAATTCCCTAACGCTTCTCTCACCCTCTTGCCATACTCATTTTCTTCATTCACAAAGTTATGAGGTAAAAATGGCGGTGCGAAGAAAATAATCACTCTTGGCGTTCGATCGGGATCCAGATGCTGCAGTGCTTCCACCATGGCATACGCAATCGTTCTTCTGTCTTCTCCCTCCAAATCATAAAAGACCTTTTTCATGACAGGATCCGGATCAATGCCTCTTTCCTTCAACCAGAAGATATACTCCCTTAACGTCAGCACTTCCACTTCCCATGAAAACTCCCTTTCCGGGAAACCATGATAGCTCCGATATTGCTCAAACTGTCTTTTGCTGCGTTCTTCCAATTCACTCACTGCCTTTAATGCTGCCCTCTTCATATCGTAGAGGACTTCCCGGGCAGTTCTCTCATATACAAAATAGTTAAAGTATAGAGAAGCGCTCAAAGGGGTTTGAACATTATACGTATGCTTGTCATCTTTGAAATACAGGCAAGATGGAGGCAGGGTGAATTCACCTGGTATATCCTCCAGGTAATCCAGGTTCTGGTTGATTTCAAGATTGACCTTGGAAGCAATTACAGTGGGATCGATGGATGTCAGCACATCCCCTACATGGGCTTCTCTTCCATAAATATAAAAGCTTGGCAGGAGCTTTCCTGCAGCACCTGTGTAAATATATCGTTTGCAGTCTCCATCATAGATCGGAGAAATGAAATCCGTATTGATCGCTGCCAAATAGTCAAAGCCCTCTTTTTTCAAACGATAGAGATCGCTTAAAGCGGCAATCATTCCGGCATGTTCACTTTCTTCATCACCATTAAATAGGAAGAGTAAATGTCCATCTGGTGTTTCCTTTCCCGTATAGTACAAGAGATTCGCCATGTGTACGGCAATTCCGCTCTGCATATCCAATGCCCCTCTTCCAAACAGCCAGTTTCCAGAGAGGGCATCTTCCCTGACTTTTTCCTCTCCTTCATAGTCCATAAAGAACTTCTGAAGAAAGTCGGGATCATGTGCCATATCCTGCAGTGCACCATAATCATCGGTTCCTACCGTATCATAGTGGGCATGAAATAATACAGTTTTCGAAGACGTTCCTTTCACGAGGGCAAACACGTTTTTCCTTCCTGTCGGATCGTTCGGTACTTCTTGGAGCCAGACTCGATCAGGATGATTTTGAAAATAAGGAAATGAAGAAATCATTTCATATATATACTGGGCTTTTTCACTTTCGCCAATTGTCCCATTATAGCTTTTCAGAGCGACTAATGATCGTGTGATGAATTCAATCTGCTCGGAGATTGATTTGTTTTTTAATTGTGTATACACGTTAGTACCGCTCCTTTCCTTAAGAAATGTCAGCTTATGTGTGGTTAATCGTTTACTTGCTGGGCATTATAGAGACTGATTCTACTATAATTGATAACATCTTATCGAAAATGAAAGGGGTTTGGAAGGGGTTTCAGGATTATTTCTTAAAAAAATTTCATACCTTTCTATTGAAATTCGATCTATTACCGAATATTATAGAAGTTGCGCGTTTTTAATGTTCGTTTTTATTGGAGGAATTACGATGTTTAAATTAAAGGAACACGGCACTAATCCCAAAACTGAAATACTGGCAGGTATTACAACATTTCTAACAATGGTTTACATTGTCGTTGTCAATCCCATTATTTTAGCCGACGCAGGTGTGCCATTTGATCAAGTCTTCTTAGCAACCATTATTTCAGCCGTAGCCGGCACGTTATGGATGGCCTTGTTCGCAAATTATCCAATTGCCATCGCACCAGGGATGGGATTGAATGCTTATTTTACTTACTCTGTTGTAGGGGCGAATGATGACATTTCTTATATCGTTGCATTCTCTGCCGTTTTTGTAGCAGGTATTATCTTTATCATTCTTTCATTAACACCATTCAGAAAAAAATTGATCGAAGCCATACCCCAAAATCTAAAGCACGGCATCACCGCAGGAATCGGTTTGTTCATTGCCTTTATTGGATTACGACTGACAGGACTTATCCAAGCTCATCCAACAAATTTAGTACAGCTGGGGGATCTTCATTCATCTTCAGCGATCCTAGCGTTAATCGGATTGGCTGTTACCCTTATCCTCATGGTCTTACGTGTCCATGGAGCGTTATTCATCGGAATGATTGTCACTGGACTCGTTGCATTCTTTACAGGAGAATTATCATTTAAAGAAGGGTTTGTGGCTCTCCCACATCTTCCAGAAGGACTTATCGTAGCAAATCCTCTTACAGCATTTGCCGATGTCTTTCAATACGGGTTATATGCCGTTGTGTTCTCATTCTTACTTGTAACGATCTTTGACACAACAGGAACGATGATCGGAGTGGCCCAACAAGCAGGTCTTATGAAAGGCAACACGATGCCAAGAGCACGTGAAGCCTTACTTGCGGATTCCATTGCAACAACTGTAGGGGCGATGTTCGGTACGAGTCCTACGTCCGCTTATATTGAATCTTCAGCCGGTGTTTCCGCTGGAGGAAGAACAGGATTAACAACATTAACGGTTTCTATCCTGTTCATCGTTGCTGCATTCTTCGGTCCTCTTGTAAGTGCCGTATCAGGAATTTCAGCCATTACAGCTCCTGCCCTTATCATCGTAGGAAGCTTAATGATGGGGAGCATTTCTCATATTAACTGGGATCAATTAGATGAAGCCTTCCCTGCTTTCTTAATCATTCTAAGCATGCCGTTGACATCAAGCATCGCAACCGGGATAGCATTGGGATTCATATCATATCCATTATTAAAAGTAGTAAAAGGGCAATGGAAGCAGGTACACCCACTCGTGTATATCTTTGCCGTCCTGTTCTTCTATCAGCTGGCATTCCTGCCTCATTAACCCGATAAAGATACTCGAAAGACCGTTCATAATGAACGGTCTTTTTGTGGTACAAATTCAGATTGTCGTGTCCATATTCTTTTGACGCTTTTTAGATTTTTGTCATCAAACGTTAAACAATATATATCCGGCATTTCAAGCTTTCTCCAAAACCTGATATCATATTGAGGATCAAAGTAACTCATGATCAAAACCATAATATTACCATGTGTTCCAATCACAACGTTTTTCCCATTATATTCTTCAATGATCTTAAATATCCCTTGTACGCCTCTTTTTTGAGCGGTGAGGTTCGACTCTCCGCCCTCCAAGGAAAAAGCAGGATCCTCCCACACCAATGAGATTGCCTCTTCAAAGTTGTGAACAGGTTTTCCGGAGAGAGTTCGTTCTCTCAATTCTTCATACAAATTGATTCCCTGCCCAATATGGCGGGCTGTCCCTTCAACGGTTTCCACCGCCCTTTTATAAGGACTGGAACATACTGCATCAATCTTTTCCATCTTTAATAATTCCGTTACATGCTCAGCATCCACCTTACCTTTCTCAGATAGGGGTCTGGTTAATTCCTCGGGGGTGTATTTCGAGTGAGCATGCCTCACCAGATACAGTTGAGTTATTGCCAACTTCATTCACTCCTTCTTACTTTCCAACCACAAAAAAGTGCAGAACAGCTACTCTTATTTCCACACGACGTCCAATTGACTGGCATAAAATGTTATCGCCTTTTTATAAGGTTCGATGGTGGATTCTTGTGACGATTCTCCAATACATGTCAGCAGCAGCTCCATTGCTTGACTATGTTCGTTCAAATTATAGAGGGTCATGGAATAAAAGACCGTCAACGCTTTATTTTCAGGAAATCGTCCTATTCCTTTCTCGAACACGGATTTGCTTTTTTCATACTCTCCCAATGTCCGATATGTACTCCCTAATCCAAGATATGCGCCTTGTAAATCTTTATCCTCCAGTCCCAATTGAATCGAACTTTCGTAATAAGGAACGGCTTCGCTTTCGACTCCCATTGCGTCATGGCTCCACGCACATTGGTAATGCAGAAAGCCATTATCTGGTTCTTCCCCAATCAATCGCTTCCACCTTTCAATGGAAGCTGCGTATTCTCCCGACTCTCTCAATTCAATGGCTTCTTCTATTTTTCTACTCATTTTAAAGTCTCCCATTTATTCGGGAATGAACTCCATCAACCAGGAATCATGATGTTCGCCTTCATGAAGCTCATGCTCCCGCAGTATTCTTGCTTTACTATATCCACATTTCTCATAGCAACGGATCGCTCTGGTGTTCCAAGTCATGGGATCCACCACGAGGCGGTGGACACCCTCCTTCTGAAGCAAGTACTCTACTACAGCTCGAATGAGTTTCGTCCCTACTCCCCTGTTCCAATATGTCGCTTCTCCAATGAATTGATCCGTACCGTAAATCACTTCATCTAAATTCGTGTAACCATATCGTATCATTGTTTCTTCATCTAGTTGATAATACTGGAGATAACCGATTTCTTTCCCCTCGTACTCAACCAGACAACCCAAGACGTCCCTCTCTGCCAGGAACTTCTCTTCCACCATCTGAAGAGTGAATGGGCAGTCCCTCCCTTCATAAAACTCCAGCACCACTGGATCCTGCAACCACCTTGCCAACGTGTATTTATCCCCCTCCTCTAACGGACGGATATATAAATCCCCACTCCTGACATTCATACACACACCTCCCATACCTCTCCTCTTTCTTTATACATTCATCACCCATCAGAAAAAACCCTTTTTTTTGAGGGAAGGACCTGGGTCCATTTCTTTGTATGACAAGTTTGTGAACTTATTCACATTTATGTATGTTATGCTATATTTCAGAGTAGAATATCAATGTGTTTCGTGTTATTATTTGTATGTGAATAATTTCACAATATCTAGATTCATATACTTAAAGCTTTATTACTTTATTTTTATCTGGCCATTGGTAAATTGGTGTGACCAATTTTTCACAAATATTTAGTGGATAGGTGATGACGTATGACAATCAAATGTACAAACAAAGTAGCTTTAATCGGTACGGGATTTGTAGGTTCAAGTTATGCCTTTGCTCTTCTGAATCAAGGAATCGCACATGAGCTTGTGATGATTGATTTGAATAAGGAGAAAGCGGATGGTGATGCACGTGATTTAAATCATGGTCTTGCATTCGCTTCCCCTATGAAAATATCTGCAGGAGATTACAGTGATTGTAAGGACGCTGACTTGGTCGTGATTACGGCAGGAGCGAACCAGCAGCCGGGTGAAACCCGTTTGGACCTTGTGGAAAAGAATGTGAAAATCTTTAAAACCATTGTAGACTCTGTCATGAATAGTGGATTCAACGGCATTTTCCTGGTGGCGACGAACCCTGTCGACATCTTAACGTATGCAACGTGGAAGTTTTCCGGTCTTCCGAAAGAAAGAGTCATCGGATCAGGAACGATCCTCGATACAGCCAGACTTCGCTACTTAGTCGGAGAGCATTTTGATATTGATACACGGAATATTCACGCCTATATTATGGGAGAACATGGCGACACGGAGTTTCCAGTTTGGAGCCACACGACTGTAGGTGCAAGTCATTTAAGTGAGTTGATTGATCTCCACCAGAATGACGTTCAGAAACAGCTCGATGAAATATTCGTCAATGTAAGAGATGCAGCCTATCACATCATTGAACGGAAAGGCGCAACCTATTACGGCATTGCCATGGGTCTTGCCAGGATTACCAAAGCGATCTTTAACAATGAAAATAGCATTTTAACCGTTTCTTCCCTCCTTGAAGGTGAATATGATCAGGAAGACATATACATCGGTGTCCCTGCCATCATTAATGGTGAGGGTATCAGAAAAGTCGTCGAGCTTCCGTTAAGTGACAAAGAAAAAGCTCAATTCGATCACTCTGCAGAGACGCTAAAAAATGTGATGAAAAAAGCGATGAATTCTTGATTCACTCCCTTCGTTAAAATGATTAGACACGCACGCCCATTGGACCTCCTCATATGATAAAGAGAATTCTTTATGAGGAGGTTCTTCTATGTACGATTACAGACAACTATTCCCTGGTTTTCCTGGGGGAGGTAGCGGGTTCCCCGGCTTTCCTGGTGGAGGTCAAGGATCGGGCGGTGGCTTTCCTGGCTTTCCTGGCTTTCCTGGTGGAGGACAAGGCGCACCAAGCTCACCACCACCTGCAGGAGGGCAAGGCGGACAAAATCAACCACCACCCGGACCACCACCGAACTTCCAACCACAAAAAACGGTGATGCAAGGAACACAAGGTGGACCAAGTGTCTTTGCAGTAGACCCGGGTGCCATCAGAAGATGTTTATTCCGTTACACGTATATTTGGTTACGAAGAGATGCTTTCTGGTTTTATCCTGTCTTTGTTGGGCGCCGTTCCATTGCCGGGTGGAGATGGATCGGATTCACATGGGTATACTTCGGCATCGATTTAGATAAAATTGAATCCTTTACTTGCGTGTAGGTTTGCTCATGTATTCATATCCTTACTATAGAACCGGCAACACCAATGGGACGATTACTGTAACTGGAGAGCATACACTTTATGTGGATCCCGATCAAGCCATTGTCTCTATCGGTGTTGTCACGAAAGATGAAGAACTTGAAACGGCACAAAACCAGAACCAACAACAATCCACTCAAGTCGTACAATCACTATTGAATAACGGTGTGTCACAAAAAGATATTCAAACCTCCACCTATCAAGTATTCCCGCAATACAATTATGAGGACGGGAAACAAATTTTTACAGGATATGAGGTTCGCCAAGTATTTCGCGTTACTTTAAAAGATATTGAAAAAGTGGGTGCGATTATGGATGATGCCATAAAGAGCGGAGCGAATCGGGTAGAAAACATTCAATTTGTCAATTCAAATCCTATTGAATCCTATCAGTTAGCCCTTACTTCCGCATATCAAAAGGCATACCAAAAAGCACTCACATTATCGAGCCAATCGGGGCAACAGCTAGGTCCCCAGCCAATATCCATCACAGAGCAATCAAGCCCAATGGCCACCCCTTTTGTAACAACTGGATTTGTGAAAGCCGCTGAAGAAAGTACCACCGTGCAACCAGGACAAATCGGCGTCACAGCCATCTTGACAGTAGAATACCAAACCCGATAAACAACAAACTGCCAAAGTATACCAATACTTTGGCAGTTTGAATATAGTAGAGAGGGACGGACCTCGCTTTCCACTATTTATCCGTCTTTAAACATTACCTCTTCACTCATAAATATACTAAAGAGCCCATCCCTAAATCGAATGAGCTCTCCCCAAACTATCGTCCAAACTTCAACTCTGGATTTACTACATGGGCTATCACTCTCTCGACAGACGCAACCACTTCATCATTACTTAACATTCTAACCCCATGCTCAACATAAGCAGGCAAGAATGCCATTCCCGTTAAGTTAGCAGTAGCCTGCAGTGGTTTCAACAGTTCGCTCATGGAATAGTGATTGAATCCTCCTGATCGATATGCCCCTGCCGGACCGCCGGTTGAAGTCACAACTAAGAATTCTTTTCCGTGAAGCTTCGTTCCATCTGCTCCATAAGCCCAACCGTATTCCAGCACCTTATCCTGCCATTCTTTTAAGATCGCTGGTGTACTGTACCAAAAGAATGGGAATTGGAAGACGATTCGGTCATGTTCCAACAAAAGATTTTGTTCTCTCTCAACATCAATGTCCATGTTTGGATATTCCTTATATAAATCGTGCACTGTAACGCTCTCTTCTTTTTCCAAACGTTCTGTCCAGGCTTTGTTCATTCGTGATTCCTGTAAATTTGGATGTCCAACTAAAACTAATGTATTCATTTCTATCACTCCTTATTTGTATGTACAAATAATATCATCATTTGTTTGTACATACAACAAAAAGACTAAAAAAATTTATTTTTTATTTTCCAATATTACATTCGCTTTATTCACATCACTCGTGAGCTTACGTGCCTGTTCCTCACCCATGATTTCTGCATAGCGTTTAAACAAGTTCTTCCAACACTGAGAAATGTCACCTTGCATGCTATAGCCTTTATCCGTCAGGGCAATAATCGCCAGCTTTCCTTTGTTCTTACGTGTAACAAGACCCTTCATCTCTAATTTATCTACAAATCGGGTACTTGTTGAAGGCGCGATATTCAAAGCTCCGCTGAGCTCTTTTTGTGTTAGACCGTCTTTATCCTTTAAGGTCATCAACAAAAATGCATATGTGGGAGACAAGCCGATCGGCGCAAACTCTTCCTCCGCCATCTTGTTCATCATTCTTGCCAAGTGATTGGCAGAGAAATAAAGACAGTTACAGAATTGATCTTCCACTATCCTCGACCTCCGTTTATGTTTGTATGTACAAACTACACCAGTCCTGAGGATTTGTCAATGCTTTCCACCCTACTCACCCAGGGACTTCGATTTTTGGCTGCATGCTTCCATAGCCGTTAATACGGCTCCTTTAAAATTATTCTTCTCCAGAGCTGATACCGCTTCAATCGTTGCTCCTCCTGGTGAGCAAACGGCATCTTTCAGTTCTCCTGGGTGAGTGCCCGTTTCGAGAACCATTTTGGCTGCTCCAAGTACAGCCTGGGATGCAAGCTGATAGGCCTGCTTGCGGGGGATACCTTGCAGAACCGCTCCATCAGCCAGTGCTTCTATGAACATAAACACATACGCGGGAGAAGATCCGCTTACTGCCGGAATGGCATCCATCAGGCTTTCCTCTACCATTTCAGCCTTTCCGAAGCTTTCTAAAATGGCTTGTACATCTGCAAGATCTTCTTCCGTTACTTCATTATTTACACAATAGGCCGTCATACCTTCTCCTACAAGAGACGGGGTATTTGGCATAGTCCGGACAATTTTCACTGATTCAGAAAGCTGACTCTCCATCCGTTCAATGGTGATACCCGCTGCAATCGTAATGATGATGGCATCCTCTTTCAGGGAATCCTTTATCGATTCGATAATGCTCCGATATTGGTCAGGTTTCACTGATAAAAACAAAATATCCGAAAAGGCTGCTACACTTACATTATCACTGGTAACCCCCACTCCAAATTCCCCTGCTACTTTATCCAGCGTTTCCTGAGTTCTGGCGCTCGCTAAAACCGAATGCTCATCCACCAACCCGGATTTCAATATCCCCCCCATAATCGCTTGTGCCATATTTCCGCACCCAATAAACCCAATGGTTTTATCCATTTCTTCACCTCATCAGTTTGTATGTAAACAGTCTTTAGCATCATACCAAATTTAACTCAACATATAAAATGAAACGCCATTAAAAAAGGCTCGAAGGAGAAATCCTTCAAACCATTCTTTCATTCGACGAGCTTTCCGCAATAGGGACAAAGAGATTTTGGATATTCTTTTGGTATCCTACCGTGACAATGGTTGCATGTCTTCACATACTGGGGCTGATCAAATAAATCC
Source organism: Rossellomorea sp. ABR4_004 (assembly GCF_056159585.1). Lineage (NCBI taxonomy): Bacteria > Bacillati > Bacillota > Bacilli > Caryophanales > Bacillaceae > Rossellomorea > Rossellomorea sp. ABR4_004. Next base: position 40,200 of record NZ_JBSWVM010000002.1, read on the forward strand.
TCAGACATCCCATATCCACTCTTAAAGGTGGTTCTCATAAGACGGACTAATAACCCGATAATCACACCTGTAATAAGCAGTGCCCAAATCATTTTGCCCTCGCTTTTTCAATAATTTCACCGTAGTCCAGGTCGACGATTGGTTCATCATGGAGCAATCTGTCCCTGATCTGAGAAAGAAGCGACTCCTCGACCTCGGATAAATTCTCAAGGTCCCATTTTTTATGGAAAACAGAATACAGTGTTAAATCCCTGAGCATCAGGAAATGAGGGATTCTGGCCACCCACTCTTCTTCTAAATCACACTCCGTCAAATATCCTTTTATAAATGAAAGGAGAAACCTTTCGCCGAATTGGCTGCGGGTATCCAAGTTCTCATTTCTGAACTTCCACCACACGGAATAGTAAAGAGGGATGGCCACGTCACTTATAAAAAAGAACTGTGTACTATCGTCAAAGTCAAACACATGAAGGTCACCCTCATGGTAAAAAAAGTTCCCTGGATGGATGTCTGAGTGAATGAGCCCAAAAGTATCTTTTGTTTCCACAAAGCTTTTAATCATCTCCATATTTTTTTGACCAGCATCAAGTATGTACTTGTCTTCTTCAGATAAATATTTCTTATAGTCCAGTACATCATCCTGATCCCAGCGAAGACGGTGAATGTCATCCTGCCCGTATGCCTTTGTTACCCTGTGCATATGCCCTGTCATTTTCCCCCATTTATAAAATAATTCATTATCGAATAACGGATCATTCACTTTCACGGGACTTCCTGGAGCTTTATCAAACAAACACACATAGAAATATGTATCTCCTGCTTGGATGACTTCTACAAGCTTTCCTTTATCAGAATGATTGACTAATGATACATTCACTCCGTGTTTATGTAAGTAGTTAATCCATTTTAGTTCAGCTTCCACTTCTCTTTCTGACCGATGAGAACTGTGAGTGAGGCGTAGGATATAGGGGATGTCTCCCTTATGCACCTCATACACATAGTTTTCAAAGTCTCCGAGTTTCTTCGCTTGAGCAGTATTGCAACTATATCGTAAGGCAGCTTCAGCCAATCGTTCCTCTGTAAACAGTTCTTCTATCCACTTTTCCATCGTACCTTCTCCTACTCTATTTCAGTATTGGTTTCCTATCTCGAAAGGGCCACTCTGTAAGGAAACAGCTCTGCAGTCATGATTCCTTCTTTTACCGCAGGATCTTCCTTCATGAACGCTTTGGCCTTTTCCGCATCTTCCGCTTCAAAAATAACGATTCCAAAAGCATTTTCTTCTTCATTCAATGTTCTGCCGGCAAGGATTACCACTCCTGCTTCCGTGAATTCTTTAAGCCTCTGGAAGTGATGTTGAACAATGTCTTCATCCGCTGTCGTCCAATTTTCTTCTTTATGTAAACGCGGGATAAGCTTTAACACATAGATAAATTCCATCTGAATCGAACCTCCTTCTATTTTATATATACTACCTTCTACATCAGGATTCCTTTATCTTGACATACAAAAATAGCTGCTGAGTCTGCTCAACAGCTTTCATCATGAAATCAATGCTCCTTTAACCATTCATCCATCGTACGTATGATTTCATCTTGCTGGTCCCTCGGGGAAATATATGCTTCAAGATCTCCTTTTTGCTTCCCATACATTCCGAAGCCTGCATGGTTTCCCCCTTCAATTTCGTGGAAAACCGTTGATTGGGGTAATATTTTTTTACTTTCTTCAATATCATCCTCTGTAGTAAGCCCATCGTTCTCTGCAAAGATACTTAGAAAAGGAACATCGCTTTCAGAAAAATCAGTTGAGTTTGTTGGATAGGATGCCAGGAAAATAACCCCTTTTATCTTATCTTGATGATCATACGCATATGTAGCAGCCGCTACTCCACCCAATGAGTGACCTGACATATACCAATCAAGCTCCTCATCAAAACTGTTTATAATTTTTTCAGATTCACCTATACCAAAAAAAGCGATATGAAAGGGCATCCTTGGTATGACGACTGTGTATCCCTTCTCAGAAAGTGACTTCCCTAAATACCCATAAGCCTCGACTTCCACCTTTGCTCCTGGATATAGAATAAGGCCCTTGCTGTTAGATTCCTCGGGATGAAAAATAAGCCAGTCTTTTTTTTCTTCAATTAATGGATCTTCTTCGATTATGATTGTTTTTAATAATTCTTCTGTAGCTGAATACGTTTGTTCTGACCAGAAGTAAAATCCAAGGCCACCTATTAGGACAACTGCAAGAAGAACAATGGCAGTCCATTTGAGTATCTTTTTCACAGGGATCACCTTTTTTACTTATAGTATACTCTACACTACAGCTCTTTTCTTTTATGAATGCTCAGTTAAAAAAATGAGGATACGTATGAATATCAGATGTTTTCACGATATGGATTTCTTTTCTTACATTGATGGAGGCATAGAATACTTCATGGATTGCCGTGAAACCTTCTTTTCTCATTTCATCCCGAACCCATTTTTCTTCAACATTTAATTTATCTAAAACATCCGTATGCAATACACCGTCTACAATAAGAGGAAATGCAAGGCTCGTCCGCTTCATCACTCCGGCATCCTCCACTGTAACCGTTTGTTTTGGGGGAATCTTATGAATCGATAAACTCCCATTCGATTCAATGATTCCAATCTCCACATCTTGCAGAGAGAATACTTCTTTCTCCCGAAGAAGCATCAGGATATTATCAATCGTATAACCGGTATTCTTTAATTCTTCTTTTAAAACCTTACCATTTTCAATCACCACCGTAGGTTCAAATGAAAGCAGTTTACCTACTTTTCTTGAAGAAATTTTCATTTTGGTCAAAACTTTTTGTAATATGGCTATTAATATCATTGCGACAATGGTATGGATATGTTTGATGCTCGGGTCCGCAATATCTGCCCCTACAACAGAACCAAACACGAGAACCACTAAAAAATCAAATACCGGCAACTCCCCAATGGAACGTTTCCCCATATACAAAGTGACAAAAATCATAAATGGAAGTATCGTAAAAATCCTCAGTGCCACGATTCCCAAGTCCTTGAAATCAACCATAAGCTACTCAAATCCTTTTTAAGTCTGATAAAAGTAGCATCCCCTATCACTCAACAAACATGAAGGCTTATTTCCATAAATATAAAAAGAACCAACCATGCAGGCTGATTCTTTTACTCATTGATCTTCTGGAAGGTAAGTTCCTTTTCCCTCATCAAATATTGCAAAGCTGTACGGAATGTGAGGAAGCTTTTAATCCCTTTAAGCTCTCTCACTCCTGAGTTGATCATCACTTGAGTAAGGGCAGGAGTAAATCCTACAAATAAGGTTTCGATTCCCATTAATCCAATGGCCTTGGCCATGTTATGGATATAGGTGCCGAAGATGTCCATTTCCCCGATTTCTTTCTCTGATATGGCTGAGAAATCTACAATGATTGTGTTGATATCCCCACCGTACGAGACGTCTAATATCTTGGAAATGATCCTTTCAAAACGTTCCGGACTCAGTCTGCCGGTTATGGGGATCAAGATGGTTTCCGGGACGATGGAGGGGATAATTGGTGCTGAAATATCCATGATCAGCTGTTCTGATTGAATCAGCTGTTCTTTTAATTCTTTAATTTCATTCTTGAGTTGTTGAATTTCTTTCTTTTCATTTGTCATGATAAACCTCACCACTTATAGAATGTTTTTAAAAGTACCTCTCTTTATTCTAGCACTATAAATACAGAATAACCTACTATTTTCATATGTAAATAGATAAGTAGATGACAGTGAAAAACCAGCTCATCGGCTGGTTTTTCTCAAGCGAATGCTTTTTCCTGCTCATTGTGGAAGAAACTTTTCATGGCATGGAATACATCGGCTTTCTGTTTGAGAATGTAATAACGGAAATCTTCGTTTTTAATATTTTTGTAGGCAGACATCAAGGTGGAGTGGCGGTTATACTGGTTCACTTCCCCGTAACCGAACATGCTGGATACTTTCATTAATTCTTCTACAAGCTTGACGCAACGTACGTTATCAGACGTCAGGTTATCCCCATCAGAGAAATGGAACGGATAGATATTATATCGGCTTGGAGCGTACTTTCCATCGATTAGTTCCAACGCTTTGCGATAAGCTGATGAACAGATGGTTCCTCCGCTTTCCCCTTTCGAGAAGAAGTGTTCTTCTGATACCACTTTGGCCTCCGTATGATGTGCGATGAATTCAATTTCCACGGTTTCATATTTTGTTCTCAAAAAACGTGTCATCCAGAAGAAAAAGCTTCTTGCCATATATTTCTCCCATACCCCCATGGATCCACTCGTATCCATCATAGCCAATACGACTGCTTTGGATTCAGGCTTTAATACTTCATTCCACGTTCTGAACTTCAAGTCTTCGGTATATATCGGATGAAAGCTTGGTGCTCCTTTCATGGCATTCCTCTTAAAGGCAGACATCATCGTCTTCTTTTTATCTATATTCCCCATTAGGCCTGTTTTACGGATATCGTTGAATTCAATGTGCTCGACGGTTTGAACATCTTGCTCCTTCTTCTTTAGGTTCGGAAGTTCCAATTGGCTAAATAAGGCTTCTTCAATCTCAAGCATCGACACTTCTGCTTCATAGTAATCTTCACCGGCTTTATCTCCGGCCCCTTGACCTTTACCAGGACCCTGCTGCTGCGGTGAGCCGTCTCTTGCAATGACGTCTCCTACCTGACTTTCACCGTCACCTTGCCCGACGTGCTTATTCTTATCATAGTTATAACGAATTTTATATTCATCTAAAGAACGAATCGGGATCTTGACGACGTCTCGACCATTTGACATGACAATGTTTTCTTCCGTGATCAAATCAGGTAAGTTATTTCGAATCGCATCCTGTACTTTCTCTTGATGTCTTTGTTGATCATCGTGACCTTTGCGGTGGAGGGCCCAATCTTCCTTGGAAATGACAAACTGATGATTATCCATTTGACTCAAATTATTCCCCTCCTTAAAGTTTTTTCACATTTCTTCATTCTCCTGCATACACTATGTTGACTGTCTAAACTGCATGTATCCCATGAAGTGAAACGGGGATTACTCTATCCTATGCAGAAGTATTGATAAATTTACAAATAATTTCGACAATTAAACGTTCTTTTAAGGTTGGACGAGCCTATTTTTCTGACAGGTTGTGCTATGTCCGTGAATGACCGATTTCCTCAAAAAAAATAACCAGGCAGAATCACCTGATTAAGCTTCCTCTTCATATTGAGCCGGGTCTGATACTCGATTGTGTATCTTTAATTCGCCACTGGAACGTAATTTCTCCATCTGCTTCCCTAGCTTAATGACTTCCTCCATATTGGAGGCCATACTTCCGTTAAGAGGTTCTGCTTCTTCTCGACGATGAGGTTTAGAAGGCATCCTCTCCACCCACTTTCATGTAAGATAATGGGCCCAGCTCTCTATCTATAGACTATTATATTCAGAGTTTTCCGTCAACTATTCCTTGTCTTTTTCTTTATACTGGACGGGATCCGGCTGCTTTTTGTCCTCTATCAGCTCTTCATTCGTTCTTAGCTTGTCCATTTGCTTTCCCAGCTGCTCCATTTCTTCCATATCAGATGCCATGGAGCCATTTTCAGGTTCATAGTTTTTATCCAGTTCATGTTTGTTTTTGCTCATACCTTTCACCTCTTGGCTACTACTTTTCCCCTTACAAGAAAAAATTAAACCACATAGAAAAATCGGGGGGTGTATTTAGCACCTCCCGATTTCATTTCTATTAACGATTCAACAGGCTGCCCACATAGCGTAGTAATTCATTTGCGGATGTTGAGTTGTAGCCATGTTCATCGATGAGGCGGGCAACCACTTCGTTGACTTTCTTCAGCTGCTGTTCGTCTGGCGTTTTCGATGATGTCGTGATTTTTACAACGTCCTTCAAGTCAGCGAATAGCTTCTTCTGAATAGCTTCTCTCAAGCGATCATGTGAATTGTAGTCAAATCGCTTTCCTTTACGTGCATAGGCTGAGATACGGATAAGGATTTCTTCACGGAATGCTTTCTTCGCATTTTCTGAAATACCGATTTGTTCCTCAATGGAACGCATCAGCTTTTCATCCGGGTTGATTTCTTCACCGGTTAATGGGTCATGAAGCTTCGCCTTATTGCAGTAAGCTTCAACGTTATCAAGATAGTTATCCATAAGCGTTTTCGCAGACTCTTCATATGAATACACGAAGGCTTTCTGAACTTCTTTCTTAGCGATATCATCATATTCCTTACGGGCCAGGGAGATAAAGTTCAAATACTTATCACGAAGTTCATTCGTAATTGATGGATGTTGATCCAGTCCTTCTTTCAAAGCCCGAAGAACGTCTAAAGCGTTAATAGTAGGGATTTCTTTTCGAATGATCGTAGACGAGATCCGGTTAATGACATAACGCGGATCGATTCCGCTCATTCCTTCATCCTGGTATTCCTTCTTCATTTCATCCACATCAGCGGAGTTAAATCCTTCGACATTTTCACCATCGTACAAGCGCATTTTCTTGATTAAATCAATATCACCGCGCTTAGGTTCCTTCAATCGGGTCAAAATGGTGAACATCGCCGCAACCCGTAACGTATGAGGGGCCACGTGTACGTTCGACACATCACTTTCGTTGATCATTTTCTCATATATTTTCTCTTCCTGGGTGACCTTCAGATTATAAGGAACCGGCATAACGATAATACGTGAGTGTAAGGCTTCATTTTTTTTGTTTGAAATGAAGGATCGATACTCAGTTTCATTCGTATGGGCCACAATTAGCTCATCAGCTGAAATCAGTGCAAACCGCCCTGCCTTGAAGTTTCCTTCCTGAGTAAGGGATAATAAGTGCCATAAGAACTTTTCATCACACTTCAGCATTTCCTGGAATTCCATCAATCCACGGTTTGCTTTATTTAACTCACCATCGAATCGGTAAGCCCGTGGATCTGATTCAGAACCAAATTCAGCAATCGTGGAGAAGTCGATACTTCCTGTTAAATCGGCAATATCCTGTGACTTTGGATCAGATGGACTGAACGTACCGATTCCGACACGTTTATCTTCAGAGAAAAAGACTCTTTCGACCTGAACGTCTTCTATGCGGCCATGATATTCCTTCTCCAAACGCATAGTATTTAACGGAGAGAGATTTCCTTCAATGCGAATGCCATATTCGTTGTAAAAATCTTCACGTAAATGTTGAGGAATCAGATGCAACGGATCTTCGTGCATCGGACAGCCTTTGATTGAAAAGACGCCTCCTCTTTCAGTCCGGGAATATTGTTCCAGCCCGCGTTTCAGCATGGAAACAAGAGTTGATTTCCCTCCACTGACTGGCCCCATCAATAACAAGATTCTCTTTCTGACATCCAATCGCTTCGCAGCAGGATGAAAGTATTCTTCAACGAGTCTTTCCAGCGCCTCTTCTAAGCCAAATAATTGATTGCTGAAGAATTTATACTTTCTTTTCCCTTCGACCTCTTCAACTCCGGCATCCTTAATCATATTAAAGACTCTTGAATGAGCGGATTGCCCAACCCAAGGCTTCTCTTTCAGCAGGTCTAAATACTGAGCAAACGTCCCTTCCCATTTCAGTTTCTCTTCTTCTTCTCGATAATGTTCGATTTTTTTTAAAATATCCATAAGGACCTCCCCCTGTCGCTTAATGAGAGACGATTAATATACTCTATGCGCTTGTTCACCTGAACATGTTAACAAGATATATTTATTACAGACAAAGGTTCAGTATTCACTATAAACAGCAGAATGAGACTTTTGAAAAAATAATGCTTCTATTATCAATCAGCCAAGCTGTCACAGATCAACAAAAAATTAAACGATTTCATTCACATCAAATAAAAAATAGGCTATACTAAAGACAGACTGTGGAATAAGTGAAACTGGGAGGTTACCAACATGGGTACTATAATGATTATAGGTGTATCTTTAGCGTTCTTAGTAGCGATTTTCACTGCTGGATATAATGATAAACCCGGCTCCAACTAATTCATAAACTAAAAAAACTGGCCATGGCCAGTTTTTTTAGTTATTGCGCCATATTAAATTAAGACCAATCACCACAACTGTCCCGACGATCAAACCATTACTCATGACAATTTGAAGGGAACTTGGAAGATCTTCGAAAAGATCCGGAGATTGAAAGAAGAGACTAGTGCCGCCCAAAAGTGAAATACTAATGATGGATAACTCCCTGTGATTCAACTCATTAGAAGTAATCTTTTTTAAAGAAATGTTAAACATATTCACGATTGTCGAAAGCAATGCTGCACTCGCGACGGCTACAGGCAAAGTGGACACTACATGCACCACTTGTGGCATAAAGGAAATAAGTAATAAACTGCCTGCTGCTATAAGAAATGGAAGACCATTTCTTTGTTTCGTCGTTTGTACGAAGCCTGATGTAACCGGCAAGGGCACAATGGCAAGAGCAGAAAAAATGGACGATAACCAATGATTGATTCCTCCGATGATAAACCCTCTTCTTATACTGTCTTGTTTATTGATTTTCTTTCCATCAAATACCTCATACATCGAATCAATGGCTGCAATATTGTTTAGAATGAGCGTAAAAGAAAACAGAATAGTCGCAGTTATGATAGTGCCATTGATTGCAGGTGGTCCCCATGAAAATAGTTCTGGGAAAGCTACACCATTAAGTTCCCTCTGGCCAACAGGGTTGGAAGCACCACCGAACAGGGCGAACACACCCCAGCCAACGATGATACCGATTAAGAGTGAAAACTGCTTTCCCCATCCTTTTGCTTTAATTGACAGAATGACAATAAAGACAAAAACGAATATGGCAAGCATCGTCAGTTTCCAATCAACAACTCCTTCTTCTTGTACGATCATCCCTTTAAAAAAGATGCCACTAAGCTGAATCGCTAGAAGTAATAAAAAAACACCTGAAACTAAAGGTGGAAATACTCTTTCGTAAAATGATTTGTTTTTCACTAATCCCATGAGAATCAGTATACATCCTGCTAAAGCAAGTGAGCCCATGCCAAGTGATAGTGATTCTTCCACCGACAGGCCAATTTGCTTAGAAAAGCCAGCCAAAATAACAAAGACACTTACCCAGGATCCAGCCGGTCCTTCAATAATCGGAAGGGAATGTCCAATTACTTTCTGAAGAATGGAGCCTAGAGCAACCAGGAAAAGCGTTCTTTGCATTAACCCTGATATCTCGGTCTCACTTAATCCAAACACACTACCAATTACAATCGGAAGAGCAATCGACGTTCCGATCAAAAACATGAGCCATTGAAAGCTTTGCAGGGTTATTCTTACGAACTGCCCTTTGTATTTCATGATACTTTAACCGCTCCGGCTTTAAGCAGCATCTTCTCAATTTCAACAAAACCTCTTTCCCTGGCATGCTCAATTGGTGATTTTCCTTCCTGATCAGGTATCGTTACATCGGCACCATACTCGATTAATGTGGCAATAATCTCTTGATGCACCTTTCCTCCATCACTCAATACAATGGCTTCCATCAAGGCTGTCCAGCCAAGGTCATTTACATGATTGATATCGACGTTTGTTTTTTCCAATAGAAGTTTGACGGTCTCACCGTGACCTTTTTCCGCAGCTGGAATAAGCGCAGTTCCGCCATATCGATTTACTAAAGCAGGATCTGCTCCTGCTTCGATCGTCAGAAGCAGAATGTCATTCATTCCTTCTGCACCAGCATACAGAAAGGGATTGTTTTTTAATTCATCCTTTAAATGAATATCAGCTCCCTTATCAATAAGCAAACGAACCATATCCGGGTTATTTTGATACGTCGCAAGCATTACAGGCGTTCTACCGAGGGCATCCTGTTGATTAATATCGGCACCTTCATCAATTAACGTTTCAACTTCTTCAATATATCCTTCTTTTATATAGGTGAAAATCACTTCTTTTTCCTCCTCTTGAGCATTGTACGAACATCCCGCCAGAGTGCTGATAAAGATAGCAATAAGCATTTTCTTCATTTTCACTCCCCCTAACAACTTTTAGGGTATCACGGCTTGATTTATATGAATAATATCTATTAAATTGAATTATTATATATTTTTCATATAAGAGAGGTGATTCCCATTCTGGACCTTAAACAACTGCGCTACTTCATGACGATTGTAGAAGAAAAAACAATACTTGCTGCAGCAAAACGACTACATATGTCTCAGCCACCCCTAAGTCAACAGCTGCGCACGATGGAAGAGAATCTCGGTGTGAGCCTGTTTTACCGGAAAGGGAGAAAACTGGTGATTACAGAGGCCGGGAAAGCCCTTTATCAGCATTCATATCAGATGATCAAGCTGCTGGAGGCTGCAGAGGCAGAAGTGAAAGAAATTGGTTCAGGAGAAAAAGGCAAGCTGAGGATTGGTGTAAATACATTATCTGACATTGATTTGCCACATATTTTAGCAAAGTATGAAAAGAAATTTCCGAACATCACTTATAATATTCATCAAAATGAATCCTCACAGCTCATTCATCTTTTAGAATTACGCGAGATTGATGCTGCACTGATCCGAATGCCCTTTTCAGCAGACAATATGGCGAAGGTGGTCCTTCAAGATGAGCCATTTTACTTCATTACGAGTGTTCCGACTCCAAGTCTTGACACGATTACATTAGAGGATATTGTTCATCAGCCATTAATCCTTCCCAGTACACAAAGTTTGGGCTTGTACGAAATGATTGTCCAGTCATTTATTTCAATCGGGTTGACTCCAAATGTAAAGGCAGAATGTTCGGATACCGTCCTCCTTGCCAATCTTGTAGAACAAGGATTCGCTTCCTCCATCGTTCCCCATAGTGCTTTGCAAGTATTTAAGCATAAAGATGTTCAACTGGTGGAAATTGAGAACATGAACAACGCAAGCTACGGAATCGTATGGAAAAGAGACTTCTATCTGCCTAAGACAACAAGGGAATTTATCCGGTTAGTCACAGAACACTTTCAGATTGAGCTTTTGGAGATGGATTAGGAAAAAAAGCCCGAAAAGGATTTGATCCTTTCGGGCTTTTTCCAAGATTCTTTATCTGGACCAAAGAGATCTACCTTTTATTGAATCCCTTCTTCTCTATAAATTCCTTCATATACATGCGCTTCTTCCCTGAAAGCATGTTGGCCATTTGCTCCGTCCATCGATCCGATCGTTTGCCCGCCGTTCGTGCATGATAATAGGAAGAGATGGTTTCGTCATAACGATCAAGTTCTTCTTTCATGGACCCCTCATCACGTTGATATGAATCCTCATGATAAACGGCTTCCATTGGCAACCTCGGCTTCACATCAGAACTTCCTTCAGGGAAACCGACAGCCAGCCCGAATAAAGGAATGACCCGATCAGGAAGCTCCAGCAGTTCACTCACTGATTCCAGATCATTTCGGATTCCTCCAATATAGCAAATGCCCAATCCCATCGATTCTGCGGCAATGGACGCATTTTGAGCCGCTAGTGAAGCGTCAATCAAAGCCACCATGAATTTCTCCGTGCTTTCCAGTGTAGGAATGACATCTGCATTTTCCCATTCACCTATTTTCTCGTGGCGGTACAAATCGGCACAGAATACAAAGAAATGACCGTTTTCCTCTACATATGATTGTGGACCGGCAAGCTCTGAAAGCTTCCTCTTTTTAGCAGTGTCCTTCACCCCGATGATTGTATATGCTTGAATATAACTCGACGTACTCGCAGCCTGGGCACTCGAGACAATGGTCCGGATTTGCTCCTCTGTCAATGGCTCATTCTTGAAATGACGAATGGATCGATGCTTAAGAATCGTTTCAATGGTTTCGTTCATTATGTACTCTCTCCTTCACATTCTTTCCCTTAGTATAAGCCAAACAAAAAAAGGAATGAAAATCATATGATTCTCATTCCTCGTTTTTTATAACAGACCAGGATAATTCCTTTGTCTTAATGCTTCATAGATCAGAATCGCCGCTGTATTGGAAAGGTTCAATGAACGGACGTTTTCGTTCATTGGTATGCGCAGGGCACGATCCAAATTATTTTGGATGATGTCATCCGGCAGTCCTGATGTCTCCCTGCCAAAAATAAAGAAGTAATCCTTCTCTTCTACACTGTAATCAAAGTCAGTGTGAGGGATCTTTCCGTATTTTGTTAAGTAGAAAAATTCTCCGCCGTCATTTTTCTCGAAGAACTCTTCAATTGAATCATAGTATACAATGTTTACAAACTGCCAATAATCAAGGCCTGCCCGTTTTAACATTTTATCATCTGTTGAGAACCCGAGTGGACGTATCAAGTGCAGAGTTGTATCCGTTGCTGCACACGTTCTCGCAATATTCCCTGTATTAGCAGGGATTTCTGGTTGATATAATACAACATGTACTCCCATGTTACTGTCACCTCATTCATAAAACTCTAAGTGACATTATACCATTTCCTCCCCATAGAACAAGACTTAGCCGTCATCTACTATTGTAAAAAATCTATATTTGATATTGGGTGTATAAGCAGTCGAGTCCTCATATTTCCAATATCGCATTCTGCTGTTGAACGTATGGGCATTCACGAGAGGCTCTCCCGCAGCATCTTTTCCCGTCACGATTGTAGTATGGTCAAAACGCCCATCCCCTTCGAAGTCATAGCAGATGACATCACCAAGCTTCAACTCTTTAGCGTCATTTACCTGTCTCCCCCTTAACCCGACCGTCGAATTCGGGATATACCACCTCATGGAATTCGCCACCGTCCAGCTATAGCTCCAGTTCTGATTTCTCATCCACCAGCCCTTTCCCTTAGCAGGATACCCCCGCATTGGAGCATCCCCGGCATGGAGGCACTGTGAAATATAGTTCGTGCAATCATTCTCGAACTTCTTAAACGCAGGGTTATAGCTGTTCCACCATCGTTCAGCATACTGCACCGCACTAAGCCGATCATATTGATACGTCACTCTAGCCTCTTTCCCGTCGAAGGTTGAACTCTCTTCACGTACGACATTCTCTTCATATTGAATTGGAATCTCGCCGTCTTCATAGATCCTATCCATATAAAAGGATGCATGTCTATTCTCTACTTCTTCTTCTAGATAAAGAAGATCGCCTTGCTTAATAAGATATTTATAGTGAACATCATATAAAATGTTTTGTGTTTCATTTCGCTGAGGTGTCATGCTTTGGATTTTCCCTGCTGCATCCACCTTTACAATTTCCGCATTCCGCTGAAGACAAGATTCCTTCTTTCTTTTCACTTTGTCACTGTGATAGTCTGACTGACTACGGGTTGTATATTCATCAATCACATGTTGGACCTTTTCCATTAACAGCTTTCTGATCATTGTCTTCCCTCCTCCCTAATTGTTATGCAGAGAAGGGACTGTTCAAAACAAAAAAGGATAAACTCAGGTGATAATGAGAGTTTACCCTTTTAGATTATTTGGTTATAAGGTTAAGACCTTTTTGAATTTCATTTAGTACTTCCTCATCCGTTTCAACCGATTGCTGCGCGAGTAACGCAACTTCTGCTTCTACTCCGCCTATTTTACCAAGGGCCCAGGCAGAGGTACCGCGAATGACTGGCCGCACATCTTTTTTCATCACATCAATCAGATCGTCAATGGCTGTTGTATCCTTATAATGGGCGAGTGCGATGATCGCGTTTCGCTGAATCGGCTTCTTACCTCTCCATGAACCGGATACATGACCGTACTTTTCTTTAAATTCACGGTTACTGATTTTTAAAAGCGGCTTTAATAGCGGCTTTGCAATTTCAGGATCCGGCTCCATTTCTTCGTGAAAATGAAAGTCCATCCCTTTATTTTCAGGACATACCGTTTGGCAGGTGTCACATCCATAAAGACGGTTCCCAAGCTTAACCCGGTACTCATCCGCAAGAAAGCCCTTCGTCTGCGTCAAAAAGGCAATGCATTTCTGAGCATCCAGCTGACCGCCTTCTATAAGAGCTCCGGTTGGGCAGACATCCACGCATTTATTGCATGTACCACATTGGTCCTCCATCGGTGTATCAGGAGCAAACGGAAGGTTTGTCACCATTTCCCCGAGATACACATAGGATCCGAACTCGGGCGTGATAATCGAGCAGTTCTTTCCGCTCCAGCCAATGCCTGCCCGCTCTGCCACCGCACGATCCACAAGTTCACCAGTATCCACCATTGATTTAAAACGTGCCTGGGGAACTCTTGATACGATATATTCTTCAAGCTTTGAAAGACGATCCCGGAGCACATGGTGATAATCCGTCCCCCATGATGCCCGGCAAAAGATCCCACGCCTTTCTCCCCGTTTGCTTTGTGGAGCATTTTTCATCTTTGAAGGATAGGCAAGGGCGATGGCAATAATCGATTTGGGACTATCGAAGATTAATGAGGGGTCGACCCGCTTTTCAATGTCTTTCTCTTCAAAACCGGATTGATATCCAAGCATTTCCTGACGAAGAAGCCGGTTCTTCATTTCCGAAAACGCACCTGCTGTCGTAAAGCCAATTTTATCAATCCCGATTTCCTTACTATAATCAATGATATCCTGTTTTAACTGATCCATATCCATTGCCCTTTCCTCCCTTCCATCTATTAATATATTTACGGCTACTTACGTGAAATGGCAACGTGTATTATGATAAACTATTTTAAAACAAATGTGGAGGGAAAATAAGTGGAAATCACGATCGATTCACCTATAACGTCCAAAATCCCTGATTTCAAAGTGGGATTCATTCAATACCATCATATCGAAGTCGGAGCTTCTCCCCAAATGCTCAAAGGCAGACTTCAACTGTTCCAAGAATCCATCTTCTTTGATCTTCACGATAAAAATGTGACGGAAATAGAAGGAATTGCCGCGTGGCGGGACATCTTCAAGAAAACGGGAAAGGACCCGAATCGCTATCGTCACTCTGCCGAAGCCCTCTTTCGCCGGGTTAAAAAACAGAATTATCTGAGCACGATTAACTCAAGTATCGATCTCAACAACTTCTTCTCCCTTCAATACGAAGTGCCCATCGGTATTTACGACAGGGCTCAACTTAAAGGAGACAAAATAGAGATAAAAGTGGGAGAAACAGGACAAACCTACACAGGACTAAACGGCCGGGAAAACTCCCTGGAAAACCTGATCGTCGCCTGTGACGGGGACGGACCTTTCGGAAGTCCATTCGTTGACTCAGACCGTGCACCCGTCGGCGAAGAAACCAAAAATGCCGTTCAAATCATCTTTCTGAAGCCCTCCCTTACTATAGAAGAAAGCGGCAAACTCACGAAATCGTTAATGGATATGTTCATCGGGATCCATGGCGGGGAAGGATCCTATGAAGTGGTGGGTGGATAGAAGATTGAGCAGGATCCCTGTTTGGTGGGATCCTGTTTTTTATTGAGAATCTTGTACGAGAACCCATAGCTAATCTGAAGAAACCCCAGATCATTTACATTAAATGTAAATTATTTACCTCTTATTTGAGACTAATACAATCACGCCACTCCCCCACAAAAAAAAGAGAGCCCAATGGACTCCCTCCTTATAAAACCTATACCCACCACATATCCGATGGCTGTTCTTCAATCAAGATCGACTTCAGATTCTTCACGGCACGTCCGAAGCCCTCTTCAATCGACATGATCGGATCCTCATGCTCGATGCTTACCACATAATCATATCCGAATGTTCGCAGTGCACTCATCATATCAGACCACTCCTGCAAGGAATGTCCACAACCCACTGAACGGAAGGACCACGCTCTTGTTTGGATATTTCCGTAAGGCTGCATATCCGTCAGACCGTACATGTTGACATTGTCTTGGTCGATATACGTATCTTTCGCATGGAAATGATGTATCGCATTTTCCTTACCCAGTATTTTAATCGCGGCAACCGGATCGATTCCTTGCCACCACAGGTGACTTGGATCCAGGTTGGCACCGATCGCGTCACATGTTTCTTCACGAAGCTTCAATAACGTATACGGGGTATGAACAAGGAAGCCTCCGTGCAGCTCTAAACCGATTTTTACGCTATGATCCTCTGCAAGCTTCCCTATCTCTTTCCAATATGGGATCAATTTTTCTTCCCATTGCCATTTGAGAATATCCCCATATTCATTCGGCCAAGGGGATACAGGCCAGTTCGGATGCTTTGCTCCTTCATGGTCACCTGCTGTTCCAGAAAAACAGTTAACAACCGGTACATTCATTAAGCTTGCGAGCTTTATCGTTTTCTGAAGTGCCACATGGGATTCTTCCGCAAATGCTGCATCTGGCGAGATCGGATTTCCGTGACAGCTGAAGGCACTGATTTGAAGGCCTCTTGATGTAACTTTCTCTAAGTATTCGTTTCTCTTTTCTTCACTTTCTAAAAGGGCGTCCAGGTCACAGTGAGCATTTCCAGGATATCCTCCCGTGCCGATTTCAACTGCATGAAGTCCGGCTTCTTTTACATAATCCAGCATTTCATCAAGATTCTTCTGTGAAAATAATACAGTAAATACACCTAGTTTCATTTGTGCTTCCTCCTATTTCAATCGGATGCTTTGTCCGGTTTCACTGCTTTTGTAAATGGCATCAATGATTTGAGACACTTGCATAGCTTCCAGGGGCTTCACAACTAGCTCCTCTAAACCGAGACAGCTGTTGATAAAGTTCCGGGCTTGTGGAAGACTCGGATCATCTTCACCGGGAACCCAATCCGCTTCACTATTCAGAAGCATGCCATGTTTCATTTGGTTCATTTGGAACGGGAATAGATCGATTCCCCCCGTTTCGCCTGAAATGCTCATGCTTTCTTCATCGCTCTTGACGTTTGCAGACCAAGACGTTTCGAAGAGCATGGAAGCACCGTTATCGAACTTGATATAAGCCGTAACATGGTCGTCAACTTCAAATTTCTCTTTATCGAAGTCTCCCCACTGATTCACTTGAACTGGCATTCTACTAAGCCTGTTATAGGTCGTCCCTGTCACTTCAACAGGTGCAGGGTTCCCAAGAAGCCATAGAGATAGATCCAGAAAGTGACATCCGTAGTCGATCAAGCTGCCACCACCTTGCAGCTCCTTGTTGGTAAATACTCCCCAGCCAGGGACTTTGCGGCGGCGGATCGCTCTTGCCCTTGCGACCATTGGTTCACCAATTTCATTTTCCATGATCACTCGCTTCGCAGCACGTGAGTCCTTCATAAAACGATAATGATAAGCGACAGCCAGAACCTTCCCTGACTGTTCCGCAGCTTCGATCATCATTTCACATTCTTCAGGAGTCATGGCCATTGGTTTTTCACAAAACACATGGAGACCTGCTTTGAGCGCAGCAATCGTAATTTCCGCATGAAATTTATTCGGAGTACAAATTGTTACAGCATCCACATGCCCGAACATGTCCCGATAATCACTGAACACATTCGGAATGTTAAAGGTTTCTGCCACGGTTTGAGCAGTGACAGGATTAATATCACTGATTGCTTCTATGGATACAGAATCTGATAATTTTATAAAAGTAGGAATGTGACGCGTTTGGGCAATGCCCCCAACGCCGATCACTCCCATCCGGAGTTTGGTCATCGATGCATTCACCTCTATAGCTTTACGATTCGTTTTGTTTCACTTGATTCCAGAGCAGACAAAACAACCTCAAGAGATTTCTTTCCTTCTTCACCCGTTACAGGAGGCTCTGCATTATGCAGGATACTGTGAACAAATTGATCGATCACACGGGAATTCGTCTGGCCGCCCTCGTCATTTGTTTGAATGCCGCCAAGCTCATACTTCACTATTTCCCCTGTTACATATTGAACAATTAGGGAGTTGACTGGATCATCCTCTAAACGGAGAATCGATTTCTCTCCATAAATGATCGTAGAGTTGTCTTCTTTAGACACATAAGACCAGCTTGCTGCAAGGGTACCGATTGTACCGCTTTCAGTTTTCAATACACAAACAGCCGTATCATCCACATCTGCATTTTCCTTTGCACTCGTTTCAACAAAGGCACCGACTTCGGCAAATTCTTCCCCTAAGATGTAACGAAGAAGATCGGTTTTATGAACACCAAGGTCCCCCATGGCACCGATGAACGCTTCGTCCTTTTTGAAGAACCAGCTGTCTTTCCCGTCAGCACTCCAGCCTTCAGGTCCACCATGACCAAATGCAGAACGGAAGCTATAGATTTTACCTACTTCACCACTTTCGATCAGCTGCTTTGCTTTTTGGTGAGAAGGGACAAAACGCTGGTTGTGAGCGATCATCAATTTTTTACCGTTTTTAGCAGCGGCATCAATCATATTTTGAGCTTCTTCACTTGAAGTGGCCATCGGCTTTTCACATAATACATGCTTTCCGGCGTTTAGAGCATCGATGGAAATCGGTGCATGCAGGTAGTTCGGTGTACACACACTCACAGCTTCCACTTCAGCGTTCGCCAGTAGCTCTTTATGATTGGTATATGCTTTCGCTCCCACTGCATCGGCCATCTTCCATGCCCTTTCTTCCACGATGTCACACACCGCTACCACTTCTACATTTTCATTATTTGCATACTCCGGCAGATGCCGATGCTGTGCGATGCTTCCACACCCGATAACCCCGATTTTTAATTTACTCATGATTTTTCCTCCTCTTGTTCCTTAGTTGGATCCTTTGATTTCTTCTAAAGGCTGTGCGTTTCCATATACCGGTCTTGCATGATCTACAGGTGATGCCCATTTCACTGCATTGACGATGACCTTCTGAACATCTTCATTGTAATAGGTTGGATACGTTTCATGTCCTGGACGGAAGTAGAATACTTTTCCGTTACCTCGCTGATACGTACACCCGCTTCTAAACACTTCCCCACCTTCGAACCAGCTCACCATCACAAGCTGATCAGGAGCCGGAATGTCAAAATGCTCTCCATACATTTCTTCCTTCTCAAGCTCGATGTATTCCCCTAAGCCTGCTGTAATGGGATGACTTGGATCGACTATCCAGATGCGTTCTTTCTCATCAGCTTCCCGCCATTTCAGGTCACAGGAAGTACCCATCAAAGTTTTGAAGATTTTAGAGAAATGACCTGAATGAAGGACGATTAATCCCATTCCATCAAGGACACGCTGTTTTACTCTTTCAACTACTTCGTCTTTCACTTCATCATGGGCGATATGTCCCCACCAGACCAATACGTCTGTGCCATCTAATACTTCCTTTGTTAGACCGTGGTCACCCTCGTCTAATGTAGCCGTTTTCACATTGAATGATGCTTCTCCCAGGAAGGAGGCAATGGCACCATGAATTCCCTCAGGGTACACCTCTCGCACTTTCGGATTCTTCTGCTCATGACGATTTTCATTCCATACTGTAACGTTCAACATTGTAAAACCTCCAAGTTAAGTGTTTGATTGTAAATGACGGTATTCATTTGGTGTCGTACCGACGTGCTTTTTAAATACTTTACTGAAATACTTCTCATTCCCGTACCCTACACCATAGGCAACTTCATAGATTTTCAAATAAGGATTTTCAAGCAGTTTCTTTGCTTTTTCCATCCGTATATTCGTAACATAATCCGTTATGGTAGATCCATGATCCTGTTTGAACTTACGTGAAATATATTCCCTGCTTAGGTAAAAGCGATCGGCAATGTCCTGTAGATTGATATCCTCTTGATAATGCTGCTGAAGATATTCTTCAATCTGCTGCATATTGTTCTTTTCCCGCTGATACTTTGCCTTTGAAAGGATTTGAATTAATTCACTGAACTCTTTCGCCTTTTCCTCTTTAAATTTCCTGAACGAAAACGAGCCGTCTTCATTCCAATAATCCTGCCCCCGATAGAATGGTTCTGTATGCTGAATCTCATACTCTTTCAACCAATTATTCCGTAATAACTCAAATTGATTTTCCCACATCTGGAGCTGC
The DNA here is from genome assembly GCF_056159585.1 of Rossellomorea sp. ABR4_004. Taxonomy (NCBI): domain Bacteria; kingdom Bacillati; phylum Bacillota; class Bacilli; order Caryophanales; family Bacillaceae; genus Rossellomorea; species Rossellomorea sp. ABR4_004. The sequence continues at coordinate 60,109 of NZ_JBSWVM010000002.1, forward strand.
TCAAGTGACAGTGCATGCTCCGTTCCCATCTGTGAAAATATCCCCTCTAACTGGGACTGAACCTGATTGCCGCTTCCTGAACGAATTGCCCATTTCAACTCATTGGAGTGATCCAATAGATGCAGGAGGGGTCTCGACCTTATATCTTTATGTGTGACGATTTTCTTTTGATCAAGCAGGGAATGCTTAAGATACACTTGTAAAGCAGATTCATACGCTTCGTTTATTTTCTTATACTTCCGCCCAAGTGCAATGATCGTAAAGAGTTTACTATATTGATAGATCAATGAGTAAATTTCCTCTAACAAATATGTCACATTTTTATCATTCCAGAAGAGAATCACAAGCTCTTCTTCTTTGTTCCCATTCCGGAAACAAACTCCATCATTTTGTTTTCGCAGCAATTCATTGCAAATATTGCTAAGGGTAAAAAAGGCCAGGTCCCGGTCTCCTTGAAAGTGTTTCTCCACGATCGGTTTGATAGGGATGAGGGCAACGGTCTTTGCAAGCTTTTTAATGGCAATCCCGAACTCCTGTTCAACCTTTTCTACCATCTCTGTGGTAATGCTTTCCTTCGCACAGAGACTTGAGAATAACCGATCCCAATAGAGGGGCTTTACTTCATTCATCACTCGAGTTTCCTCGACTTGAAATTTTCTTGATTGAGCCTGTTCATTCCACTCTTTTACCGCTTTATCCAGTGTTTCATTTAACACATCCGGTTCAATCGGCTTCAGAATATAATCAAAGCTTTTATAAAAGATCGCGTTTCTCATATACTCGAAATCATCATACCCGCTTACAACGATGGTTTTACTTTTAAGGTCGGAGGCATGAAGCCATTTTAAAAGAGTGATGCCATCCCGTTTCGGCATCCTCATATCAGTAAAAATGATTTCCGGCCGGTGCTCTGTGATCAATTCGATGGCTTGGTCTCCATCTTCCGCCTCCAGAATGGTATGGATTCCATGCTTGTCCCATTCCGCTAATAAAAGTAATCCCTCACGCACATGCTTTTCGTCGTCAATGATGATTGCTTTCATTCGCTTCACCTTCCATTCTTATTGGCAGCCTCATGGTGACCATAAAGCCTCCCTCATCATGATTTTCAAGCTGTAAAGTAGCCTGGTGGTCATAGTACAGCTTTAAACGGACATACACATTCTTCAGTCCGATATTGGTCTCATCCCCGGTTTTATTCCAAGCATCTGCTTTGAAATGTTCCCCGATTTCCCGCAGTCTGCTTTCTGTTACGCCGACTCCATTATCACGGACAATCATCACCAGTTCTCCCTTATCCTGAAAGCAAGATAACCATATTCGCCCTACCCCGTCCCGGATATCGAATCCGTGTTTGAAGTAGTTTTCAATGAGAGGCTGCAGGATCATCTTCGGTACTGGGATCTCCATTACCTCATCTTCTACCGCTACACTGTAATCTAAATTCTCACCAAAACGTTCTTTTTGTAAAAGAAGATAAGCGTTCGTGTAATTGATTTCCTTGCTTAATGGAACCACATCTTCCTCCATATTCATCCCGTATCTCATTATTTTGGAAAGGTGGGTGATCAGGGAGTAGATTTGCGGAACCTTGTTCTTTAAAGCAATCGTTCCAATGGATTGCAGGGCATTATAGAGAAAATGCGGATTGATTTGAGACTGGAGGACCTTTAATTGATTCGTCTTGTTCTCGAGCTCCAGTTTGTACTCACGATTGATCAGATGATTGATCCGTTCGATCATCTGATGAAACCGGAAACCGAGGATTCCGATTTCATCTGAACCGAACGATTCAGACTGTACCTTCATATTCCCTTTTTCAACCTGCTGGATATGTTGAAGCAGAATCCTTATTGGTGATGTAATTTTAAAAGATACAAAGAGCGTTGCCAGAACCACTAGGGATAATCCAAGTACTCCGAATAAAATATTAATCTTTGCCACACTAAATGCGCTTTCATAAAGATTCACGTAAGGAACCCGTTTCACTAACAACCAACCGCCGGCAGAAGCAGGAAGCTGGTCGTACATCATCACTCCGTTGAAGGAGTCCTCTTTCCACTCAAGTGTCCCTGATATATCTTTTGATTCCACTATCCTTTTAATCCACTTCTGGTTGTTGCCATCGTCCGACACATCCCGGTCCGAGCTATAAATCATTTCCCCTTCAGAAGAAAGAAGATAGAATTCTTCTGACTTAGCGTTGTACAAGTTTCTACTCAAATCGATGATCTTGTCAGGCGAAACCTCCAATGAAATATACGCGAGCACTTCATCACCGGGAACGTTTCGGAATGCCCGGTGAATCGTGACAATATCCTTCGATCTCTTAATATTCTTTTCTTCCTGACTATGTGTTGGTTCAATATACATGTTATAAGGACTGCGCTCTGCATTTCTGAAGGATTCCCATTGCGAATCCCTTACCTTATTGGAAAAAACAACGGTAGAGCGCTTGGTAGCCGAAATTACGCGGTCACCATCTGCGAAGGAAATACGTACCCCGTTAATGGTATCACCTGTGTAGAGAATCGTTTGCACAACATTCTTTACAATGCCGATCGTCAAGTAATTATTCTCTTTACTGGGTGATCTCATGAAGTTAATAAAATCAGGATTATTATAGAGTGATAGAGTTAACCCGTTGAGCTCATTAATATAGCTCTCCAGATTCACCTTTCCCTGATAAAGAAGATTGCTGCTCTCTTCCACCACCTGCTCCTCTATGGAATCCTTCGTATACAAATATGTAATGATAATCGAACTGCCAAACGGCACAATCGTCGTAATCATCAACAACACAATCAACTTATTCCGAATGCTGGTCTTTAACATGAGGGACGGACCTCCCAGGTCTCACTTATACACTAGTATAAAGTGTTTTTCCCCGCTCTTGGAAGTGTTTTTTCGAAATATTCCTATTAAACTTATAAAATAGAAAGCATGCCCTAAGTAGACATGCTTTCTATTATTCGATTTACTTCAAGTTATCCCATGTTTGCTGGAATCGCTCAAGTACAGTATCATAATCAATTTTCCCTGCGGCATATTCCTGGATCGTTGCAGCGAATTCCTTATTCGCTCCATCCGGCCATTTAAACCAAGTCCAAGGAATTGTCTTCTCTTCTTTAGAGTAGTCAAGGATAGACTGACCTAAGTCTCCAAGACCATTCGGCTCGATGTTATCGAATGCCGGGATGAACGCAAACTCTTCCGTGATATAACGCTTACCAGTTTCAGATGAAACCATCCACTCCAAGAATGTTTTCGCTTCTTCAAGATGCTCTGAGTTCTTGTTTAATACCCAGTTATTCGGTACACCTACAGGAAGGCGATCAGCACTATCATCATTGCTGATAGAAATTGGCAGGAAGCCCATGTTGATCTCAGGATTAATCTCCGTGATCATGTTCTCAGTCCAGTTTCCTTGTTGCAGCATTGCAGTTTCACCAGAAGCAAATAGGGTTACTTGTGTATTGTAATCCGTCGTTAATGGATTATCATTTGCATACTTAAGCTCAGCATCTAAAACTTCTTTGAATTGCTTGAACTTTTCGTTCCCTACAATTTTCTCAGAACCATCATAAAGTCCGGCGATGAACGCATCCGGATCTTCCTGCTGAGCAAACGGAATGTTAAGTAAATGCTGACCAATTACCCACCACTCGCCGTAACCCGCTGAGAATGGTGTGTTTTTCTTCGCTTCAAGCTTTTTCGCAGCGTCTTTTAACTCATCAATCGTTGCAGGCGGCTCCGTAATCCCTGCTTCTTCAAATAGATCTTTATTATATACAAATCCGTAGCCTTCAAGGTTAACCGGCATACCATAAAGCTTGCCATCTTCATCCGTCATCGGAACTTTACCGATCGGAAGAACATGTTCAACCCATGGCTCACCAGAAAGATCCGCTAACTTTTCTTTCCAAAGCTCTAATTCTTTAAAACCACCGTTGTTGAAAATGTCCGGCTCTTCACCAGAAGCAAATTTCGCTTTCAATGCTGCACCGTAATCGGCACCTCCACCAACTGTTTCAAGCTTAATCTTAATGTTTGGATGTTCAGCTTCGAACTCATTAATCATTTCTTGCAGCTGATCGGCAATTTCAACCTTGAACTGGAAGAAATTAAGGGTTACTACATCATCACCTGATCCAGACTCTCCACCTGAATTGCTTGTAGTGTCTTTAGAAGAACAGCCAGCAATAATTCCAAATACTAAAACCAAAGACATACAAAGTAAAAGTATACGTTTCATAAATGGATTGACCTCCCTGATATAAATTATTTTATATAAATTTCTGTATCAATGATAGACCATCTCGACAGAAACTTTATATCTACTTGATTGACCCTGAAGCAATACCTTTGATGATATGCTTCTGTAAAAATAAGAAGAAAATGATGATCGGTGTAATGCCAAGCACCAATGCTGCAAGACCCATATCCCATTGCTTCGTATACTGAGCAAAGAACGAACTCGCTGCCAGTGGAATCGTACGCAGTTCTGCATCCTGTAATACAAGAAGAGGAAGCAGATAGTCATTCCAAATCCATAAAGTGTTCAGAATGATCACGGTCACTGTTATCGGTTTTAGTAATGGGAAGACAATTCTCCAGAACACACCAAACTGACTACAGCCATCAATCATAGCGGATTCTTCAATTTCAATCGGAACGGTTTTCACAAAACCATGATACAAGAAAAGAGAAAGTGGTACCCCAAATCCGAAGTACATGATGATCAAACCTGGAATGCTATTCGTAAGTCCCAACGTCCCCCCTACTTTCATAAGAGGAATCATCACCGTTTGGAATGGAATGACCATGGCTGATACAAAGATGACAAATAATATTTTGCTGAACTTCCCTGGCGTACGTACCATCTTCCACGCCGCCATAGAGCTGATAATCACTAATCCAATGTTGCTGAAAACAGTGATGACCAAGGAGTTCCAGAATGCACGGGGGAAGTTGATGATCTCCCACACTTTCGCATAGTTAGAGAAAACAAATTCCTTTGGCCACGCCGCCGCATCGATCAAGATCGCTGCAAATGGCTTCACCGAGTTGATCAGTACGAAGTAGAAAGGGATAAGGAAAATGAGCCCTATGACAATACCGATAATCTCTAATACAAACGTTCTTTTCGTATAGCGATTGCCCATTACGCCTGAACCTCCTTCTTCTTCGTCACCATCACCTGAATCGTCGTAAACACTGCCACTACCACAAAGAACAGGATCGATTTCGCTGTTCCCAGGCCATAACGGTTATTCTGGAACGCTTCTTGATAAATATTGATCGCCACAGATTGTGTAGAATTGAATGGCCCCCCACCTGTTAACGAGATATTCAAATCGAATATTTTAAAGGCCATTGAAATCGTCAAGAAGAAACAAATCGTGAACGCCGGTAAAATCAACGGAATGATAATTTTCGTCAACAACGTCCAGTTTGATGCTCCATCTATCCTCGCTGCTTCCAAAAGTGAATTATCCACCCCTTGCAATGCCGCTACATAGATGACCATCATATAACCACTGATCTGCCATGCAAACACAATGACAATCCCCCAGAATGCCGTCGTCTCATCACCAAGCCAAGGCATTTTAAAGAATCCTATATCCGTCATATTCCCGAGAGATGCAAACCCTTTTACAAAAATGAACTGCCAGATGAACCCGAGTAGCAATCCACCGATCACGTTCGGAATAAAAAACACTGTCCGTAAAATATTACGGGTTTTCAATGCCGCATTCAACAGTAACGCAAATCCAAAACCTATTAAGTTACTAATAAACACAGCCGCAAACATAAACTTCGTCGTAAACATAAAAGAATTAAAGAACGTCTTATCATCCGTAAAGATCTTACTATAATTCTCAAACCCAACCCACTCAACAACCGAACTGACACCATTCCATGAAGTAAACGAATAATACACACCCATCAAGAATGGAAGAATCTGAATCACTAAGAAAAATAAAAGTGCCGGTCCGACAAAGGCAGCATACGTCAGCAAACTCTTATACTTAAACTTCTTCTTCGTCACTGCTTTCATTTGTGCGTCTGGGCTTACTGGTCCAGTCTGAATCTTTGGTTCCACCCGTATCACCACCTTAATCATGTAATCGCTTTCTTACATTATAATGGCAGCGCTTTCTTAAAAAGGGGAACTCAATTGACAAAGAAGGTGCAAAATTTTGACTAGATGGGTTTGGATGTAGTGGGTGGTGGGAAAATGAAAAGGTTGGTTTTCTTTAAGCTCAGTTAGGTGCACGTAGGGTGAAGTGCGTTTTTGAAAATATATTGGTATTAATCGAAAGTAAATAGAGCGCAGTCGATCAGATAAGCGTCAATAACGTTGAAGATGATGCTTAATAGATGACTTTTCATAAATAAACAATAAAAAAGACTTCCTCTAATGAGAAAGTCTATCGTATGTAAGTTGGAGCGGGTGAAGGGAATCGAACCCTCATCATCAGCTTGGAAGGCTGAGGTTTTACCACTAAACTACACCCGCGAATGGTACCGGTGGCCGGGATCGAACCGGCACTCCAGAGGAACACGATTTTGAGTCGGTTACAAACTGGTTTATGCTGCTCGATGGCTTTACCGTGCATTTAAACGTTCATTAGACGTAACGACTAGCGTACGACTGTGTTGCCCCGTTTCCTGTTTATTATATTACGATAGTTCACGATAAAATGCAAGGGGTTATCCGAACTTTTTCGTAGATTCGTTGTATAACGATGCTAGACGGTTGGACTGGTCGAGTAACCGAAGTTAATTGCGTCAGAATCGTCCTCTCAGCATTCAGTTATTGACGTATGATTAGCCGAGTTATATGCTTAGATTACAACAGGAAATAAACGGAAATACGAGGTGCTTTAGTCGTGATTACAGTCGAAATACGAATACGCGTGGATGGTATCGGCGTGATTCAATTCAACCAATTTAGAGAGCCGTTGATCCCGAATGTTAAACGATGGCTATACGAGGTTCAAAAAGAGTACGGTTATCGCGAAGTTATCATCGAAAAGGTACTCGCAGATGATCGAGACATAACACACGAAATCAAAGGGGGACTATCATAACGTGAATAAGTGGAAGGCGATGTTACTCGTGCCAGGTGATGATGTAAACGAGGTGCCGAAAATTGACGTACATATAATGAAGCAAGACGGCGTGTTTATCGCGGATGCGATTAGAGATAACCGGATTCAAGCGCAAGTAGAAGATAACAGTCCATTCTTTGCCGCAATAATTGCGTACAAGTTTGCTTTAGATAAAGAATAGATGCACTATTAATTTTAATGGTTACAATAAAAATTTTTTCAACTCTGGTTCAGAGAGGAGTTTCATATTGGAATTAATAATATTTACTGTATATACTCAAGCAAAGTTTACAATTGATATTATTGTTGGTCTAGCTACTACAATAGCTGCAACAATGTCATACCTTGCAGTAAAAAATGCATCTGAAAGCAATGCTTTAGCAAGAAAACAGATGAAAGACAATGAAGTTTTTCTCGAAGAAAATAATAGACCTGTTTTGGAGGTTTTTATAAAGGACTATAAAGTAAATTTAAACAATTCTTATCTTGTAGATTGGGAAGAAGAAATAGATGAATTCAAGCCAAAATATGCCTCTTCATTCTATTTAGAACTCAAGAATATAGGGAATGTGACGGCTCGTAATATTCAACTTTCATATTATTATGAAGGAATAGATGATATTTTAGAACAAATTAAAGAGGACCCAAAATTTACAGACCTTTTTGAAGGTAAAGAAATAACTATAACCCATAGAAAAAAACAAAATGGAACACATGAGTTTAATCAGTTTATACTAAGTGAACGAACAGTGGATAACCAAACAAAAAGAGTTATGGTAGATGATGCTGCCTATTTAGAATTTTACGGATCTTTACAACCAAGTTCTCATGAAAGTACACGTACTAAAATCCACATCCCAAATACGTATGTCTATTTTACCAACATTTTCGCTTCTAAAATTCAAGATGAGGATTTAAAGCTTAACTTACTTTTAAAAGTTTCCTATACAAACCCGTATGGCGAAGAATATCTTCAGTCCTTTAAAGTCTTAAATAAAGTCAAACACGTTTCTTTCGGTTCTAGAAATGAAATTGTCGGGAAGTTCGTAATGGAAGAAATAGCGAATAGAAGATTGGAAAAAGATTGTTAGAATTTCCAACACTATAAAAGTAATTTTTCACCGTAGCAATTATATAATAAGACCTTATGATTATAATAAGTATTGGAAATTCTATGAATACGTTTCTACTTCCGTAAAACACCGTTCGACTGAGCACGAATCACCTACCAACCGGATAAATTATTAAGGTGCGGCGTCTCGAGTTTTAGATCGAGGTCTTTCTATTAGAAGTAAAATTAAAAGCCCACGAATGCGGGCTATTTTTTATGCTCTATATCATTTAACAACCATGTCACCTTAACCTTTTTCGAGTTCGTATAGTGCACTGTCTGCTTCATAAGAGTAGCACTGTAATCTTGGTTTAAATCTAACACCGCTACCTTGCTTAGAACTTCTTTATTTATCTTCCCAGCTATTCTTTCCCCTAAATCAGAGATAATTTCAAATGATTTCGTTCGTATATTCGCCCCCGTTAAACGGCCTTTGACTATCTCAACGCTTTCTTCTGTTGCGGAAAATTTACTTAATAGGTTATAGACCTGTCTTGCAGTTTCTTTAGATATAGACGATTTCTTATACGATTCCTTCGGAGAAATCCAATCAAAATCTAGAGACGTTCCTAAATCTACGATTGCCTTTGAGAAATTTTGATAATTTTTAATTGTCCTACCACCTAATGATGTAACAATTTCAGTTAGTTCATTTTCTTTATCCGAGGAGTTTAACAAAGTAAATAGCTCCTCTATAGTTCTTGTTTGTTCAGGTTGTTGTTCAAAAGATTCTTGCAGGGAATGACTCATCTCTAACACCGCTTTAAATGATCCCGCCCTAGTTTCTTTTAAGATAAAGGTATTTTCGTCTAGGATTCTGCTAGGAATCTTCCCTCGCTCATTTTGATTATTGTGCATAGAATTCGCAATGCTATCTGTTAAATCCTGTAATCCACCTAGAATCAACGTTAATTCCCTTACTGAGACTTGACCTGAAGGTAACGACTCTGGGTGTAAAGTTACAATTACCTCTTCTTTGTGAAAGGATTGCTTAATATCCTCTTCTTTCCTGCCGAGGTCCAACATCCTTTGGTCTAACGAAGATAATTGGAGGTCTATTAAATAATCAGGAAAACCAAGAGTTTTCATTTCATTTTCAGCTTCTGCTTTAATCTGCCGCGTTTCCTCAATCTGTTCATTTATTCTCTCTAGAGGAGATACCACTTCTTTCACCTCCTAATAATAAAAGTTGCTCTTCAGGAAATTCCACAATTCCCTTTGGTCTACGCTGTCTGTCAAACCCAAACTGACCCATCCAATACTTATCCATAATAGTCATTCGATCGGGGAGCAAGGTTAATTCTTGTGGAGAAAGGTTTTCTAATGTATAGCAAAAGTATGCGTCGCAGTTAAGACGCCTTGAAACCTCATTTACAGTATACCCAATTTGTTTAGAAACTTCCTCACCTTTAGCCTGAATAACTTTAGGACAATAAAATACAATAATGTCCATATCATTGGGATTTGGCTTTTCAGTGACGTAACTTCCGTCTAACCACATGTATGCCGGCGGTAGAACTTTATTTAACTCCTCAATCCATTCACAAAAATCTTTGTAAATTCTTTCACGGGTAGCCGATTCTGTAAAATCCGCAACGAATTGTTTTTTAAAATCCTCTACATTATATTCATGAATACCAGGAAGTAGATTACCATCTGGTAAAAATTCAGGCAACTTAAACCACTCTCTTCTAGTAATATAGTAACTAAATTGTATATTAATTCCTATTTTTAAACAATACAAAATTCTAGAAGAGTCGTTAGTAATCATTATTAGCACCTAAAATGCCTTCAATCTCTCCCCCTGTTAGTGTTTAATTTTTGCTCGTAATTCCTCGATTTCCTTTGCGATTGTTTCATCGTTTAGTGGTTGTGCTCTCGAGCTTGATTCGTCGGCAGTTACCACTTCGCTCCGTTCGACCAGGCGTCCGCTAAGTTTATAGTAAAGATCGAGTGCCTTCATCGATGGAATCCCGTTAGCAGACGTTCCCTTTATCGCTTTAATAAGCTGACTATCGACCAGGCTTCGAAACTCGATTAGCTTTACTTCAGAAAGCTGCTCGCAATACTTAAGGAAAATCGGTTCCTGTCGCCAATGGTATAGCGTCTTCCGGTCAACACCGACATCCTCTGCGATTTCCTCTAATGACTTCGTTTCATCCTTATTGGCATAATCGTTGTTAACTAGCATGTGCGCTGCTTTGACTTTCTTCGGGTTATCATCGAATATCACCGTTTCTAATTCTCGAATATTCATTTCACATTCCTCCATTCTGCGTGTTGATCGTTTTCAAACTGTTCCCGTTGTTCCTCTTGTTTAATTGCTAGTCCATGAACTTTTGATAACAATCTTAGTAACCGAAAAGTAAAGCTAATACGTTTGCTTATTTTATGTTGCGTGAGCACTTCCTCTTGAGTAAGCGCATTGTTAGTCTCGATAGCTCTTAGTAGTGCCCCGAATGTCGCACCGTATAGTTCCGCATGACTACCTTCAAACTCTGACGCTTCTAGTTTCATGCGTATCTCTTCGGTGGACTCGATTAGCTCCGATACGTCTATATGGATCAATTGTTTATGCCTATTAAGAATGTCTACGTACCCGATAAAGAATGAATGGTGCTTGGAAAGTTCGTCTAGTTCCCGCATTAAAACACTCCTTCCGTGATTAAAAATAAAAGGAGTCCCGTTTAAGGCTCCCGTGGATTAGTAAACTCTAATCATCGACACTCCTCCGCCTGGCAGGTAGCTTCATCGGAGCTGAACGAGTTATTTCCAACGTCTAACTGTTTTAATTTGGTTGTACTCGATGTTTACCGTATGAGGAAGTGCCTCGGCAACCTTCGAAGATAAAAGATCGAGATTCCGAACGTCTTTCACTTCTCGGATTAGCTTACGTTGGTGCTTCTCGTCACTCAGTTTATCGAGCACCTTTCCGATGGAGCCTTGTAATGCAGTCTTCTGTTCATCCGATAAACGTTTAATATCTTCCGCTGCTTCTCGAACAAACTCCTCTTTTGCGTAATCACTAACCGCCATTTGAACACCGAGCGTTAATCGATTAGCTAGCTGCTCTGCGATTCGCTTATCAGACTCACTAACGGTAACACTAGCTCGTGCCGATTTAGTCCGAGCCTCGTCGATAGCTTCCTCTTTATATTCCTTGTACTCCGCGTCGAGCTTAAGGCTGTCTTCTTTATACTTAGTTTTCAGTTGCTCGAGTTCGTACGCCTTGACCTCACGAGTATGGGCCGGGTTCTCGCTTCCTTTAATTCGTTTTTCTCCCGACTTAAACTGTTTTGTCAGATCCTTCGCTTTTTTACGGTAGTCATCGTACTCACCAAGTTGGATTTTAGTTGCTACGCCTGACTCCGTTAACCTTGTCGCCTCTTTGTTATCGACTTTGTATACTTGATGTTGGTTGTAATCGCCCTCAGTATTAAATAAAAATACTCTCTCTTCCATTAATAATCGCTCCCTTAGATTAGTTTTGTAATTTCGTAGATTATTGACCTATCTTTATCTGAATGGGTTCCACGTGTTCCTATTCGACTTGCTCTTACTTTCTCCTTTACCGTTTAAGCCTGCCGATTCGGTAAACTCTCGAGCTTGTCGTTTGACCTCGTCTGCATACTCGCTATCATCGATGTATCTTACGTACCTGTCTACTTGTTCAATCGGCATACCCGCATCAGTAAGTGACTTACGTTTTAATGCGTCAATGTACATACCTTTATAATCGGGATACTCGGCGTCAATCTCCGCTTGGATGTCCACTAACTCCTTGTCTACCTTCGCTCTTTCTCGCTTCAATCGTTCCTTTATGATGCGGTCAACTTCGTCCTGCGTGAACGTTTTCTCTTCCATATAAATCCCTCCCCCGTTTAATTGTGATTAGATATTATTCTCTTGGCGTTGTCTCGGTTGCCCTTGCCCTTCGCTTCGCTCTGAGTATCCCGTGAACTCACGTACTGACGTTGTTCGCTTCCTAATATCGATCACCTACCTTCGTTTCCTCGATTACTTCGACCTTTTCAAGTATCTCGTCCACTACCCTTTCAAGACGTTCTATTTTCGATAAAATCGAAAGAAAAGCGTACTCTTCACTCATTCCTCGCTCACCTCCGTCGCCTCAAGGATTTCAACGAGCTCACTCTTTGTCACAAGCGCCCTGACCTTCGAAGTAAAACCGTTAACGTCCTTTGCCCTCGCCTTTATTTCCGAATCTGAATCGAGAATGTTCGGTATCATTCGAGCGTCCATAGATTCGATTAGCCATAACCCGGATCCTATTTCAGCGATAACAGTCGGCTCCTCGCGACGTACGGTTATGAGTCTATTTAGTTGATGTAAGAATTGATTCGTTGACAACTGCCCTTTTTGATGCACTTCAAGTATTCGCTTTGCTTCGGATTTAATGTCCATTTCGTTACCTCCATTCATTTTATTATTTCGTTCTCGTTTGACGTTACTATTCTACGAGTCTCTTTTGATTGCCGAGGTACTCGATGAATTCGTCGCTGGCCTGGAATCTTCTCGCTAGTTTTGACGATACAATTTCACTTACATCTCTATGTCCTGCTTCGATCATGCCGACTGCTGATACGGATATCCCCAAGAACTCTGCGTATTGCTGCTGAGTCATCTCGAGGTATAGTCTTATCGCTTTGAACCGTTCTTTCGTCACACAAATCACTCCTTTTATCACGTTTTATTAAAAAATAAAGAGACGAAGAATTGATCGAATATAGCCGGCTAGGCACTCGAACAAACGTTCGTCTTCTCACTTATATGGGGCTCTCTCCACCGCTTTAACACGCTTCTTTCGGGGTTTCTTTGGGTTTTCTTCGGTTACCATCTTTTGGCTTGTTTATTTCCCGTTCCAGTGCATCGTATTCGCTAGCCCATTCCCGCCTACGTGTGCGATCGTTTACTGACTCGGACATATTCGGCAAGTAGAACCATTCCGGTAGCAGTGAACCTGTTTTCTCAAGTCTACGTTTTGCGTCACGGTGATTTACTTTACATGCTTCCGAACAATACTTAGAGTCTTTTCGCTTGGCACGTTTGCCTCGGAAATTGTCGCGGTCAATCGGGTAGACGTTCATACAGAATACATGCTTGCACCTGCGCCACTTACACCGTTCGGTCTTGTAATCGTCCCATGTCCGGTAACCGAATTCGATTAAATCCTTGTAATCGCTATACAAAGACATAATTGAGTAAACGTTCCTATTCTCAATAAAGCTACGATCATAAACCGGAGGATTCGCACGGATCCATTCAATCTCGAGTCTTTCGTGATCGGCAATTAGCATATTGGCGAATCCTTCAAGTGTAGTCTTCGGATTTGCTCGCTTGAGTGTTACGTTATCAACGTTAGTAAAACGTTCGAGTCCGGTTTTCTTTCGGTAGCTAAAGTCTTCCCCATCGTATTTAACTAAGTGCTTCGCTTCCAGTCGCTTTAAATCGTTTAGTTCCGTGGTCATTAAAAATCGCTCCCCTTTACGTTTGTTTTATGAGTCAACTATTTTCTTTATAAAGAACAACAAAGGATTGAAATTCCTCGGTTTTGTTGAGTTGTGTTATTACTCCCCGCCGTTTTTCTTGAACTTATACCGTGCTATCTCGATTCCTAACTCTTTACAGACATCCTTTATTCGATCTCCTTTCATTATCTTTTTAAAGTTATCCTCTTTAACTCCGAGTTGCTCACGTACTTGCTTTTTAGCGATTTCCTGCCCGTGAACCATTGACTTAAGGAACTCAACGACCGTATCCTCTTGTGTGCTTTCACTGTGAATTAACTTATCAACCGGACTGTACGATTCTTGACGAGCCTTCGGGTATTCCGCATAAATAAGATCCATCATCGAACGGTCTTTGTTTAGTACGTAAATGTTAACGTCCTGCGACTTGTTATTCGCACGCATACGGTTAATTTCTTGTGTAAAGTCTACCGCTTGATCGAGGTCACGGTACTCAGCTACTAATGGGTCGTCGAGTTTTATGCCGTGTTTCCCTGGCGTTGTGCCCGCTTTTACTTCACGTTCAATGAATCCGTCAAGCAGCACTTCGGTAGCCCCGCGATAAACGTACTCACCTTTGAACATGTTACCGATATAAACCGCGGTGTCATTGTCACGGTAGTCATTACTGCCTCGGCCACCGTCGTAATGCTTGAGCTTGAATGCCTCGTTCCCTTCATAGTGTGGCGCCAGTGCCTCAATGTAATCTTTAGTTGCTACGATTAAAAGCTGTCCTCCGTGTTTCAGTTGGATACGCTTGCACTCGCTGACAACGTTGGGCACGTTTACCTTTCCTTGCTTCAACTGATTACCGGAAAACAGATACTCGTCGCAAAAATGAAATACCATGTTCTCACCGTGATGCTCGGGCGGGGGCGCTAGTACCGTGAAGTCGTTATCTTTTGTGATGTAGTTTGGATCGAAGCGTCCTGTACCGTCCATAATGAACGTTTTGTAGACCGTCCAATCGTAGGCGATACGGATTGTGCTCGAGTATTTGAACGTGCCGTGCATGTTATCGACTGACCCTCCCTCAGCGATTAGTGTTTCGAGCGCCCGGAACTTGGCTACGTCGTCATGCCCGTATCTAGCGAATAGTGCCGCCTTTAAGCTCTGTGGTAACTGGAACCCTTCGTGTGCAGGCACTTTGTCGCCGTGTTCAAGACCGGTGTCTTCAATTCGATTGCGTAGCTCTCGAAGTAGCTCGTAGGTTCCTACATACTGATCGGCGCCAACCATTCTAATGTCTTGCATGAATTTCGTTAAGTCTTGTGCGGATATTAGTGAAGATACTGTTAACTTCGGGCGCTCGTCGATGAATAGGTTGCCCCGACGTATCTTACGATTGGTGCCGTGCAGTACGAAGCTACCGAAGTCTTTCAGCCCGTTCTTGACCGTCTGTAACCGTAACTGCTCCATCGACATTAAAACGATTGGGTATCGCTCCTGTTCGGCAAACTGTGTATCGTACTGCTCGCGTGTTTCATACTTGTCGCTTCCTTTGATGTAGTAGGCGTACCTACCGTTCTCCGCGTTGATGTAGTCCGCAAGTACCTCGAGGTCTTCAATCTTCTCTTTAACGACGATAGCACCATAGGTTGGATCCGTGCGCACAATATGATGAAGGAATGTCTTCAAGCCGGTTGATTTTCCGTAACCTGGCGGGCATGCGAGTATAACCGGTTTAGTTAACGTCTGCTGCTCCTTGAACCCGTCGAACATGTGGTACGCGAACATTAATTCGCTCGGTGTCCGTTGCCTGCGGTCTTTTTTATCAAGTTCAACTTCCCACTGCTCGACTAGTGCGTGTGTTTCCCTATCATATTTACTCGGCGGTACTGACGGTAAATCCGCCACCTCTCGTGTACCCGTAATGATTTGGTTGAATGTCATGAAATCGACTCCCCTTCATATATTAATTGTCGCGCCGGGCGACTAGCGTTTTAATCGTTGTTTCGTGAAGGGTACTCTTTCTATACATACTATACAATCAGTACCCGTCACTCCGTTTCGATGGTATCCATACAGTATCCACCCGTTAGCATCGATTCCCCTTCTGTCTATACGTTTTACGTTACTCTTCACTATTGCGTTGGCAATCTTTGATTGCGCGAGCTTGCGAGCTTATATCTCGTTGGCATCGTTATTAAAGGTAGTAAAGGTCACTTCGCTCCCGTACTCCTTTCAGTCGCACCAATTGATATACCAATATGTGTCCGAGAATGGAGACTATAACCGCAGCACACGTATTCTACGTTAATCCTATTAAAAGAACCCTTGTCGCTCGCAATCCTCTGACGGCTGCAACTCTTCGTATCGTTGACCCTCGTATTGGCTCGCTAACACAACTTTTATGTCAAATGCCGGCTTGCCACTAAAGTAATCGTGAATACCTTTATCGCGATCACCCTCGCCTAGTAACTCGAATACATCGGCACCTCCGAACATCCCGTATCCTTCGTATTCCGGCTCAAAGTACGTTTTGCTTGGCGTGATAAGATAGCACTTGCTTTGCTCCGACTCACGTCCTCGGTACACACTTGCTACTCTTTTTCTACTTACTGCACACTTCCAACTGAATAAACCCATTTAACATCGCTCCCTTTGATATTTTCGTATTTTAGTAGACTTGCCGTTCCTCATTCCGTAAATTCTCGTACCTTAGAAATGTACTCAGCTCCATAAACCGCATGGATCCTTCGTTTCGTTTCATCCGATATGATTCGTCGTCCTTGTTCGATGTAAGACACTAACGAGCGACTGACTCCGATTTTCCTGGCGAACTGTTCCCGTGATAGTCCGTTTAATGTACGTATTGCTTTTAATGTCTCCCGCTGCATTCCGTTTCCTCCCTGTAAGTAATCCGTGACTGATGATTAAAAAGTACCTTCAATATCTAATAACAAAAAAGTATTTAAATTTGGGACATTTCACCTTCACTTACTAGAACCAATTTGCCCCTCATTTGTGCAACATCAAATTTTAAAGCCGTCACTAACTAATAGACCAAAACGCACCATTCGTGGGACATCTGCCTTTAAAGTTTTTATACCGACTCGTTTACCGTGCTACCCTTTAAACGAACGATTCCTGGGAAGCAACGTCACACAGTCAACAAAACCCTGTAAACTTACTTGCGAGGATTTTAAACCCCGCGTCGATTAATTAAAATGTACCAAATGAAGCCCCGACACTGCTCTCGAGTCAACGTCTTCAATCGAAGTCCTGGCGTGACTTTAATGAACTTTATTACAATTTCTTTACAAGCCCCCCGACACTATCGTCCGACTCTGCAAACGTGTTTGTCTTCTTTGTTGCACACCAAAAAGACCACCGACAAAACATCGGTAGCCGTTCGTTCACTATGTAGATTTACCGGGAAACGCCCTCACGGAGGACGAACACCTCCGAAAACTCAGGGGTTGAAGAGTTTATTCTTTTTTCAGTTTCGCATATAACGTAGCCCTTTTTACGCCAGTTAGTTTACAGATATCAGCGATACTCATTCCGTTGTCTTGTTTATTCCGGTACAATTCGATAGCCTTTCGAAGTTCCTTATCGCTGCTACTCGCCGGACGTCCCATGTGTTTACCGTTCTTCTTCGCACGATCCCGACCTTCCGTTGTCCGTTCAACGATTAAATCACGTTCAAACTGAGCAAAGGAACCGAGGATGTTAAACATTAACGTGTTCATGCTGCTAGCGTTCTCACCCGCATCGAATCGCATGTTATCTTTAATAAATACGACACTAACGCCCTTCGCGTTCAACTCCGACACAATCTTATTCAAATCGGTTATGGATCTCGCCAACCTATCAATTTTCGATATATAGACGGTATCTCCCGCTCGAACGTTGTCTAGCAAATCAGCGAGTGCCTTACGTGGCGCCGTACTAGTACCTGTTACCTTCTCAACGTATAACTTCTCGCACCCTTCCGCTTGTAATAACGATTGTTGCGTTTCCAGGTCTTGCCCTACAGTTGATACTCGTGCATATCCGATTTTCATTCCGATTACCTCCCGATTATTACATCTATAAGTCTGCTATCTTTTATACGTTTAATTATAGACTAACTTCTAGACGAATATCAAGATGAAAATCGATCAATATTTACGGTTTTATCCACGCGTCTATAAGTTAACACTTTTAGACGATTGAAGAACTCGTTATTCTATTTCCCCACAACGCCCCAAATTCAAGGCGTTTCAAGGGTTGCATACATGAGAATACGTATTGATAGTTTGATTGATTAACCCCCCCGGGGGCATTCACGCTCTCGTCGGGCTGCCGGGTTAATGAAAATATCTTACAAATTTATCCAAAACCTCAGGGATCGAGTGCTAACGTCTAGCTGACGTACCTACTCCCGAGTCCACTGACGTACCCTGACGTCCCTCCCTCCGATAGCATATCGATGGCTCCTATGTGTACGATGAGGGAGAAGGTAGGGACGCCTAGCTGACGTCACCAACTAAACGATTCCTCGAGTGATAGACGTCTGAATAGCTTTCGTAGAGACACGTAAAGGTACCCTTCTAGCTTATCGATTGTCCCTTGCTTTAATCTACGTACACAGTCGAGAACTACTGTCTTAAACGGCTCTGCATGGTGCTCCAATCGAATATCCCGATGAACGGCAGCTTTCGCTCTAAATACAATGCCCGTTAAACGTTGTAGGTCACTCGTTTCATAGAAAGGACTTAGTGCCTCGTATATTGGCGTTGGAATACAATTCTTAATTGCCGTACTCGTATCTAATATGTAAGGATCTTGATGCTTATATTCAAGTGATTCGGATTGAGTTTCGTCAGTTTGTCCTTTGTCTGACGTAGCTTCATCGGGGATTACTGTGGTTTCATTCTGAGGTGTCACTAGTATTACGTTAACGGATTTCTTTCGGCTGGCACCGTAGCCATTCCACTTCTTTAACGTAGGGATTACATCGATCATGCCGTATTCTTTTAGCGTCCTGACAGCCCTGATAACAGTTGATTTCGACTTACCTACTGCTTTACCTATCGTATCGTACTTGGCGAAACTAACGCCCAGGACACGAAGACTTGAACGACCTAAAAACAATAGCACATCGATAACTGATTCGGGTACCTCGTCTGCTCGTAGTTGCTCTATGTATTCGTAAATTGCGTTATCCATCTCGGACTGCTGCCGAAACGTGGCGTGCTCTTTTAATTCGATTAAATCGGTAGTTAAATAGACTTGATCCATTACGTTGCCCTCCATTTGAAGGACGGTAATACCCGTACGTATGTTCGGTTAAAATCGCATAGTAAAGACACTTGCGAAACTACCGTTTTTTGCGATATACTTTACTTGTCGAGTAGGTCGTATATCATTCGTCTTTATGTCGGGTGGTTGCGTCCTTTTTTATTTGCCTTCGTTTATAAGTCGAGACTGTTCAACGGTGAAAACTCCTTGTGCCTGTCCGATACCTCGCTCGAGTACAAATTCACGTAAACCCGTACCATTTCCATCGAGGAATGTCCGAGTATCTTCTGTAATTCGAATATGCCTGCTCCGTTCATCACGGATAACTTCGCAAATGTATGTCGGAGTGTATGCGGTGAACATCGAACCCCTTTTATGCCCGCCTTCTTCCCGTAATGTGAGACTAACTTCTGCAAGGCGCTCCGGGTCATAGCCGTTTCATCTATCGTTACGAATAAGTGATCCGTCTCGCATGTGCCCCGAACCTTTAAGTACCTTCGTAGCTGCTCCTTCATTTTCGATGTAATCGGAACGTATCGGTGCATGTGATTTTTCGTGTTTCTAACGAAGATTTGTCCCTCGCTGAGTTTAACGTCCTCCACCAGTACACCGGCTACCTCGTTCAAACGTAGTCCTGTTTCAAGCAATAATAGTAGATACGTATAGTCTCGTTGCCCGGTAAAGGTTCGTAGGTCCGGTGCATTTAACAACCGTTTCAACTGTGTTAGATTAAACGTTTCTATGTTCGCCTTCCTATCCTTTAGCAACGGGTATTTCTTCATCGGGTTGTCATCGATGTATTTCGAATCTCCCAGGAAATTAAAAAGGGTCCGTATCGCTCGTAGCTTCGTATTGATCGTCCCTACCTTTAGCCCACGTTCCTTCTGCATGTCCTCGATAAATTTGTCGATGTCATCGCGCACGACCTGGTTTAAATCTAACGGTCTATCCTCGCGCACTAAGTATTTTCGAAAGTCATTGCACTCACGACGGTAGTAATTTAACGTGTACTCTCGTAAGGCTTTTCGTTCTCCGTCTGCTATGAATAGCCGTAACCCCTCGTCAAAATGGACTTCACGCCCCTTTAAGGACTTTTCCACGGCTTGGATCTCGGCTCCATTTAATCGATTATCTCGTCTACTTTTTCGCAAATAAAAAAACCCCGCCTTCCTATCGATTAGGAAAACGGGGCTTAACGGTGCGTACGACCATTTAAAAGGTCATTACACGAAAAAAGACGACGCCTACGTTAGTAGAACGCCGTCATATGTACGATAAATGGTACCGGTGGCCGGGATCGAACCGGCACTCCAGAGGAACACGATTTTGAGTCGTGCGCGTCTGCCAATTCCGCCACACCGGCATTACATTTGGAGGCGGCAACCGGATTTGAACCGGTGATCAGGGTTTTGCAGACCCATGCCTTACCACTTGGCTATGCCGCCTTAATATTGGAGCGGAAGACGGGATTCGAACCCGCGACCCCCACCTTGGCAAGGTGGTGTTCTACCACTGAACTACTTCCGCACTACTGGGCTAGCTGGATTCGAACCAACGCATGTCGCAGTCAAAGTGCGATGCCTTACCGCTTGGCTATAGCCCACTGATAGTATATGTCACGGAAATGAAAATGTGACTTTTATGGGGCGACTGATGGGAATCGAACCCACGAATGCCTGAACCACAATCAGGTGCGTTAACCACTTCGCCACAATCGCCATGATAAAATTGGCAGGGGTAGTAGGAATCGAACCCACACCAAAGGTTTTGGAGACCTTCGTTCTACCTTTAAACTATACCCCTATGAAATATAATTAGTTTCCAGTGAATCCTCATGCTATTCCCTTTGAAGCATATTGTTCCGCTTCGCTGCGCAAAGTTTAAGAAATATTATTTTACTTCGTGACGCTTCGTAAAAAATCTTGGTGGAGGGGGGCAGATTCGAACTGCCGAACCCGAAGGAGCGGATTTACAGTCCGCCGCGTTTAGCCACTTCGCTACCCCTCCACATATTAAATCACTCGAGTGGTGCCGGCAAGAGGACTTGAACCCCCAACCTACTGATTACAAGTCAGTTGCTCTACCAGTTGAGCTACACCGGCATCAAGTAATAGTGATAAATGGTGGCTCAGGACGGAATCGAACCGCCGACACATGGATTTTCAGTCCATTGCTCTACCAACTGAGCTACTGAGCCACTATGTAAAAATAAAAATGGCGGTCCGGACGGGACTCGAACCCGCGACCTCCTGCGTGACAGGCAGGCATTCTAACCAACTGAACTACCGGACCAGAGTTTTTTGCGTCAGCAAAATAACTTTCATTACCTCGCGATAGCGAAAATAACTATCCATGCGTGACTCTTCAAGGATTATCCTATCCTAAGTCAAAAATGGTATTGCGGGGACAGGATTTGAACCTGCGACCTTCGGGTTATGAGCCCGACGAGCTACCGAACTGCTCCACCCCGCGACGATATAATTTGTTAATGGTGGAGGATGACGGGATCGAACCGCCGACCCTCTGCTTGTAAGGCAGATGCTCTCCCAGCTGAGCTAATCCTCCGAAATATTGATTGTTTATTACTTTCAAATAGAAAGTGTTGGTGACCCATACGGGATTCGAACCCGTGTTACCGCCGTGAAAGGGCGGTGTCTTAACCGCTTGACCAATGGGCCTTAATAAGAAGAAAAATTATGGCGGAGAGCAAGGGATTTGAACCCTTGAGACAGCATTAACCGCCTACACGATTTCCAATCGTGCTCCTTCGGCCACTCGGACAGCTCTCCATATGATGGCTCCGCAGGCAAGATTCGAACTTGCGACCGATCGGTTAACAGCCGATAGCTCTACCACTGAGCTACTGCGGAACGATATGCCTGGCGACGTCCTACTCTCACAGGGGGAGATCCCCCAACTACCATCGGCGCTGAAGAGCTTAACTTCCGTGTTCGGCATGGGAACGGGTGTGACCTCTTCGCCATTGTCACCAGACTATTTCTTGCCTCTTTTTTAAGGACAAGTACTATTATATCGCGTAGATAAATTTTTTCAAGGTTTTTTTATATTTTCATATAAAATTTATTCCCTGAAAACTAAATAAAGAATTGATGTCAAGAAAGCCGAATACCGACCAATTGTTGCATCTACTTCTTCAAGTAGATACCATTCCAGCTCTGGCGGCTAGAGACTCGAGGTCATTTCAGTTCAATCAGCTGAGGGTAAAAGGCACCCTCTTCTGATTGCCCAGAAATACTTGTCGTCTCTGTTCAAGCCGCCTCCGCTTTATAGTGTGGTTAAGTCCTCGATCGATTAGTATCAGTCAACTCCACATGTCGCCATGCTTCCATCTCTGACCTATCTACCTAGTCATCTTCTAGGGATCTTACTCACATACGTGATGGGAAATCTCATCTCGAGGGGGGCTTCATGCTTAGATGCTTTCAGCACTTATCCCTTCCGCACATAGCTACCCAGCGATGCCTTTGGCAAGACAACTGGTACACCAGCGGTGCGTCCATCCCGGTCCTCTCGTACTAAGGACAGCTCCTCTCAAATTTCCTGCGCCCACGACGGATAGGGACCGAACTGTCTCACGACGTTCTGAACCCAGCTCGCGTACCGCTTTAATGGGCGAACAGCCCAACCCTTGGGACCGACTACAGCCCCAGGATGCGATGAGCCGACATCGAGGTGCCAAACCTCCCCGTCGATGTGGACTCTTGGGGGAGATAAGCCTGTTATCCCCGGGGTAGCTTTTATCCGTTGAGCGATGGCCCTTCCATGCGGAACCACCGGATCACTAAGCCCGACTTTCGTCCCTGCTCGACTTGTAGGTCTCGCAGTCAAGCTCCCTTGTGCCTTTACACTCTGCGAATGATTTCCAACCATTCTGAGGGAACCTTTGGGCGCCTCCGTTACTCTTTAGGAGGCGACCGCCCCAGTCAAACTGCCCACCTGACACTGTCTCCCACCCCGATAAGGGGCGCGGGTTAGAATTTCAATACAGCCAGGGTAGTATCCCACCGATGCCTCCACCGAAGCTGGCGCTCCGGCTTCCAAGGCTCCTACCTATCCTGTACAAGCTGTACCAAAATTCAATATCAGGCTACAGTAAAGCTCCACGGGGTCTTTCCGTCCTGTCGCGGGTAACCTGCATCTTCACAGGTACTATAATTTCACCGAGTCTCTCGTTGAGACAGTGCCCAGATCGTTACGCCTTTCGTGCGGGTCGGAACTTACCCGACAAGGAATTTCGCTACCTTAGGACCGTTATAGTTACGGCCGCCGTTTACTGGGGCTTCGATTCGCACCTTCGCTTGCGCTAAGCACTCCTCTTAACCTTCCAGCACCGGGCAGGCGTCAGCCCCTATACTTCGCCTTACGGCTTCGCAGAGACCTGTGTTTTTGCTAAACAGTCGCCTGGGCCTATTCACTGCGGCTCTCTCGGGCTTGCACCCTACCAGAGCACCCCTTCTCCCGAAGTTACGGGGTCATTTTGCCGAGTTCCTTAACGAGAGTTCTCTCGCTCACCTTAGGATTCTCTCCTCGCCTACCTGTGTCGGTTTGCGGTACGGGCACCTTTTTCCTCGCTAGAGGCTTTTCTTGGCAGTGTGGAATCAGGAACTTCGCTACTATAATTCGCTCGCTATCACAGCTCAGCCTTATGCGATGATGGGATTTGCCTCATCATCAGCCTAACTGCTTAGACGCACATATCCAGCAGTGCGCTTACCCTATCCTCCTGCGTCCCCCCATTGCTCAAACGGAAAAGAGGTGGTACAGGAATATCAACCTGTTGTCCATCGTCTACGCCTATCGGCCTCGACTTAGGTCCCGACTAACCCTGAGCGGACGAGCCTTCCTCAGGAAACCTTAGGCATTCGGTGGATGGGATTCTCACCCATCTTTCGCTACTCATACCGGCATTCTCACTTCTAAGCACTCCACCAGTCCTTACGGTCTAGCTTCGCAGTCCTTAGAACGCTCTCCTACCACTGACACCTAGAGGTGTCAATCCACAGCTTCGGTGATACGTTTAGCCCCGGTACATTTTCGGCGCAGAGTCACTCGACCAGTGAGCTATTACGCACTCTTTAAATGGTGGCTGCTTCTAAGCCAACATCCTGGTTGTCTAAGCAACTCCACATCCTTTTCCACTTAACGTATACTTTGGGACCTTAGCTGGTGGTCTGGGCTGTTTCCCTTTCGACTACGGATCTTATCACTCGCAGTCTGACTCCCATGGATAAGTCTTTGGCATTCGGAGTTTGTCTGAATTCGGTAACCCGATGAGGGCCCCTAGTCCAAACAGTGCTCTACCTCCAAGACTCTTACACATGAGGCTAGCCCTAAAGCTATTTCGGAGAGAACCAGCTATCTCCAAGTTCGATTGGAATTTCTCCGCTACCCACACCTCATCCCCGCACTTTTCAACGTGCGTGGGTTCGGACCTCCATTCAGTGTTACCTGAACTTCATCCTGGACATGGGTAGATCACCTGGTTTCGGGTCTACGACCACATACTCAATTCGCCCTATTCAGACTCGCTTTCGCTGCGGCTCCGTCTCATCGACTTAACCTTGCATGGGATCGTAACTCGCCGGTTCATTCTACAAAAGGCACGCCATCACCCGTTAACGGGCTCTGACTACTTGTAGGCACACGGTTTCAGGTTCTATTTCACTCCCCTTCCGGGGTGCTTTTCACCTTTCCCTCACGGTACTGGTTCACTATCGGTCACTAGGGAGTATTTAGCCTTGGGAGATGGTCCTCCCAGCTTCCGACGGGATTTCACGTGTCCCGCCGTACTCAGGATCCACTCAAGAGGGAATGAAGTTTCAACTACAGGGTTGTTACCTTCTTTGACGAGCCTTTCCAGACTTCTTCGTCTACTTCATTCCTTTGTAACTCCGTATAGAGTGTCCTACAACCCCAAGAGGCAAGCCTCTTGGTTTGGGCTACATCCCGTTTCGCTCGCCGCTACTCAGGGAATCGCAATTGCTTTCTCTTCCTCCAGGTACTTAGATGTTTCAGTTCCCTGGGTCTGCCTTCCATACTCTATGTATTCAAGTAAGGATATTGTTCCATTACGAACAATGGGTTCCCCCATTCGGAAATCTCTGGATCAAAGCTCACTTACAGCTCCCCAAAGCATATCGGTGTTAGTCCCGTCCTTCGTCGGCTCCTAGTGCCAAGGCATCCACCGTGCGCCCTTCATAACTTAACCGAATTGGTTGTTACATCAGGTTTAAAACCTAAAATGGCGATACTCGGTAATTTCTTGACTATCAATTATATCTTTATCTAGTTTTCAAAGAACAAACACTTTTTGATCTCGTAAGAGACAAAAAGTTTTGATGGATATCAAACCATCAAAACTGAACAAAACTTCGACGTGTCAAACGTTTTAGTTAAATCTTCCTTAGAAAGGAGGTGATCCAGCCGCACCTTCCGATACGGCTACCTTGTTACGACTTCACCCCAATCATCTGTCCCACCTTAGGCGGCTGGCTCCAAAAGGTTACCTCACCGACTTCGGGTGTTACAAACTCTCGTGGTGTGACGGGCGGTGTGTACAAGGCCCGGGAACGTATTCACCGCGGCATGCTGATCCGCGATTACTAGCGATTCCAGCTTCATGTAGGCGAGTTGCAGCCTACAATCCGAACTGAGAACGGTTTTATGGGATTGGCTAAACCTCGCGGTCTTGCTGCCCTTTGTACCGTCCATTGTAGCACGTGTGTAGCCCAGGTCATAAGGGGCATGATGATTTGACGTCATCCCCACCTTCCTCCGGTTTGTCACCGGCAGTCATCTTAGAGTGCCCAACTGAATGCTGGCAACTAAGATCAAGGGTTGCGCTCGTTGCGGGACTTAACCCAACATCTCACGACACGAGCTGACGACAACCATGCACCACCTGTCACTCTGTCCCCCGAAGGGGAAAGCCCTATCTCTAGGGTTGTCAGAGGATGTCAAGACCTGGTAAGGTTCTTCGCGTTGCTTCGAATTAAACCACATGCTCCACCGCTTGTGCGGGCCCCCGTCAATTCCTTTGAGTTTCAGTCTTGCGACCGTACTCCCCAGGCGGAGTGCTTAATGCGTTAGCTGCAGCACTAAGGGGCGGAAACCCCCTAACACTTAGCACTCATCGTTTACGGCGTGGACTACCAGGGTATCTAATCCTGTTTGCTCCCCACGCTTTCGCGCCTCAGTGTCAGTTACAGACCAGAAAGTCGCCTTCGCCACTGGTGTTCCTCCAAATATCTACGCATTTCACCGCTACACTTGGAATTCCACTTTCCTCTTCTGCACTCAAGTCCCCCAGTTTCCAATGACCCTCCACGGTTGAGCCGTGGGCTTTCACATCAGACTTAAGGAACCACCTGCGCGCGCTTTACGCCCAATAATTCCGGACAACGCTTGCCACCTACGTATTACCGCGGCTGCTGGCACGTAGTTAGCCGTGGCTTTCTGGTTAGGTACCGTCAAGGTACCGCCCTATTCGAACGGTACTTGTTCTTCCCTAACAACAGAGTTTTACGATCCGAAAACCTTCATCACTCACGCGGCGTTGCTCCGTCAGACTTTCGTCCATTGCGGAAGATTCCCTACTGCTGCCTCCCGTAGGAGTCTGGGCCGTGTCTCAGTCCCAGTGTGGCCGATCACCCTCTCAGGTCGGCTACGCATCGTCGCCTTGGTGAGCCGTTACCTCACCAACTAGCTAATGCGCCGCGGGTCCATCTGTAAGTGATAGCTAAAAGCCACCTTTCAACATTTCCTCATGCGAGGAAATGAGTTATCCGGTATTAGCCCCGGTTTCCCGGAGTTATCCCAGTCTTACAGGCAGGTTACCCACGTGTTACTCACCCGTCCGCCGCTGATTGATGGGAGCAAGCTCCCATCAATCCGCTCGACTTGCATGTATTAGGCACGCCGCCAGCGTTCGTCCTGAGCCAGGATCAAACTCTCCGATAAAAGTTTGAATAGCTCTTAAAAATAAATCTAGAATTAACGTTGACGTATTGTCTTGTTTTGTTCAGTTTTCAAGGTTCAATGTGTAATCGCTTCGTTTAAGCGACTTTTTTATCTTACCAAGTTATGGAGTTACTGTCAACAACTTTTTAAGATTTTTAAGTCGCCACTGACCGCTCGTTGTCGTCGTTCAGCAGCGACATTTACTAATATAACAAGGTTTCATATTGAAGTCAACGAATAATTAATATTTCACTATAATTATTTTACTGCTCGATAATAGCGGTGATAAATCCCTTGTCCCTTTGTCTCTACATTTACAATTTCAACGAGTCCTTTGTCTGTCAGATATTCAATGAGCATGCTTAAATCCACTGAATAATGTTTGGCCTCTGAATGATTGAGAAGGTCCTGGAATGTCCAATGTTCTTTCTGGTTCAGAACGCTTAATAGATGTTCAGTTGAAACATTCGTCCTTGAGTGAATGAGAAACTCGCTTGCCAGAAACAGCAGTTCAAGTCGTTTATCGATCTCTTCATCACTTGTTACGAGTTCTTCATACAATTTGTAGATTTCAGGTTCTATTTGTTTTACCTGGTTCCATACTGTAACCTCCGGATGAAATCCGTTTTCGATAACTGCAAGCCTGGCGAGATGGTGTAAGGAATGGACAATGTGATTATAGGCATCTAAATAATGTTTACTTTCAAAGAATTCTTTACCATCCATGTAACGACGAATCAGTTTGGCAAATTCCATCCCCATCTTTATCTTTCTGCCATAGAACGGGAAATCTCTTAACTCTGTTTTAAGATTATGAATATATTCGTTGCGATCGAACAGTACCTTTCCATTAAATAGCCAATCGATCACTTTTCGGTTGGACCCGAGTAATATCCACTCATTTAACTTAGCTTCCGTTACGATATGTAAGGCTGCCTTCTGTTCTTTATAAGAATAGTGTTTAATGAATACCGGCTCTTCAGCTTCTTTCACCACTAGAAAAAGGACAATATCAAAAGTATCCGTTAACGGACTGGATTTCTTGCTTTGTTCTATTAAAAGCGCTCCTAAAGTATTGGGGTGACTTGTACGCTCTTGGTATAACGGTCGTAAAATGTCTTCCATTTCATACTCCTCCACATCACTCATTGGTTGGTTACTATTTCGACATTCAAAGGTGATTTCCTTCTCTGAATATAGTCATTTTTCGACAAAACGGTTTCGTATCCCTCTTATCACAACAATTATGGTATAGTATTTTTTTAGGAGGGACAAACAAATGGCTAAGTATTCGAGTAAAATTAATAAAATCCGTACGTTTGCCTTAAGTTTGGTTTTCATCGGATTTATCATTATGTACGTAGGTATATATTTTAGAGAACATCCATGGGTTATGACAACATTCATGCTGCTGGGTTTTCTGGCGATCATTGGAAGCACGGTTGTCTATTTCTGGATCGGGATGCTATCCACTAAGGCTGTTCAAGTCACATGTCCTAATTGTGGGAAGGTCACAAAGGTCCTTGGACGGGTAGATATGTGTATGTATTGTAATGAACCATTGACTCTTGATCCGAACTTGGAAGGCGAAGAGTTTGATGAGGACTATAATAAAAAGAAAAGATAACCCAAATGAGAAAAGACCTTCTGCAGAAGGTCTTTTTTTAACATCAAAAAAGAATGGCCCTGATAGTAGGACCATCCTTACCTAGTGGGTTTCCTTTGTTGAGCAGTCAGGACACGTTCCATAGATTTCCATTCGATGGTTGTTCACCTTGAAACCCGTCACATGAGAAGCCAATTGCTCAACTTCATCCAGCCCAGGATAATGGAAGTCAACCATTTTCCCACAGCCATCACAGATGACATGGTAATGATCGGTTGTCACAAAATCAAAGCGACTTGAAGCATCACCATAAGTCAACTCTTTTACTAATCCTACTTCACGGAAAACGCGTAAGTTATTGTATACAGTAGCCACACTCATGTTCGGGAATTTCCCTTCGAGTGCTTTATATATGTCATCAGCAGTTGGATGAGCCATTGAATCAATGAGATACTCTAATATCGCATGACGTTGAGGAGTAATACGGACTCCCGTTTCCTTCAATGTCGAAATCGCTTCCTTTAATTGTCCTTCTTCAGACATCGTCATGCACCTCTTTTCATAAGAATTATTATTTTATAATGTTTATAAATAGTGTACTAATCAACGGTCCCATTTGTCAATCTTTCTCCCTAGTTACTCATGTAAGTTTTTCTCTTGTTCCCCGAGCTGCTGGTTTATATAGCGCCCTGCGACGAATAGATAGTCGGAAAGTCTGTTCAGATAAGAAAGGACCAACGGATTAATGTCTTCATCAATTCCAACCGCTTCTCTTTCGGCTCTTCTTACGATTGTTCTCGCCGTATGAAGTGCAGCTCCAGCAGGCTGACCTCCCGGAAGGATGAAATTGCTAAGGGGCGTAAGGGCACCATCAAGAAAGTCGATTTGCTCTTCCAATTCTTTAATATGTGATTGTTCAAGCTTCCACTTCACTTCTTTTCCTGCAGGAGTAGCCAGTTCCGCTCCAACATGAAAGAGAATCGTTTGCACCTTATGAAAGAACTCCTCAAACTTTTCTTTTCCATCAAAATATTCAGATTTAATGTAGCTTAGACCTAAACCAATCATGGAATTCGCTTCATCACATGTCCCGTATGCCTCAACCCGCTGATCTTTTTTTGATACTCTGGTTCCGTATACCAATGACGTTGTTCCCTTATCTCCGGTTTTCGTATAAATTTTCATCCTAATATCCCCTCTCTGCATCGATCACGTTAATATAGTTTTCACTATTCTTACGATATGTAGTTAAATTCTTTTTAAATATATCAAGTGCTCTTGGCATGTATTTTTTTGTGATGCTGGAAAGATGAGGCGTCACCGTTATGCCTTCATTCTGCCAGAACGGGTGATCCTCTGGTAATGGTTCATTTTCAAATACATCAAGGTACATATGTTGTATTAACTTCTTGTCACTTACTTCAAGGAGAACGGATTCCTCCACGAGATCCCCACGACCTATATTGATGAAAACAGCCGTGTCCTTCATTTGTTCAAAGTGCTCAACCTGCAGGAGATGCTTCGTTTTTTCAGTACTGGGCAGAACGGATACAATGTAATCGGCATTTGCCAGCTCCTTCTGAAATGTCTTCAGGGTAAACATGCTGTCAAAATGTTCTGTAGGAGAGCCGGAAGAGTTCACACCCGTCACTTTCATGTGAAACGCTTTTGCCAATCGTGCGATTTCTCCTCCAATGGCTCCTGCCCCCAGAACAAGAAGTGAGGTTTCATGAAGTTCTGAGGTTGGGAGTCTTCTGCTCCAAACGCTATTTTCTTCCTGGTTCCATACTGCTTGAAGCTGTTTTGCATGCTGAAGCATCAACCCGATCGTAAACTCAGCCATAGGAATTCTATGGATTCCCCTTGCATTGGTCACCAGGATGCCTCTTTTTTTAATAGCTTTAAATGGCATCTTCTCAAGGCCTGCCGAGGTGACCATGATCCATTTGCATTTCTCACTCTTTTCAATGTGAAAGTCGGTCAGATCTTCCCCCATGGTGACAATCACTTCTGCTTCTGAAAGTTCATTTTCAGCTTCTTTGATTTTTTTATAAAAAAGAAACTCAACCTCATGGAAACGATTCTTTAAGTCTGAGACAAACTCTTCCTTAGGTTGAAATGTGAAGATAATTTTCATGTAGCTGCCTCCCATCCCTATTGCCCATTATTTTACCATATTAGTACCGTATCACCCTATTTTAAGCATCCTTAAAAGCATAAAAAAAGAGGATCGACCTGGTCGATCCTTACACGGATGAGACTGACTTATTTGAGGAGGTTGCCCTACTCTTACTATATGTCTTTACCTCTCTTGTGAATGGACAAAAGCCTCAAGATTCTTAAAATAGGCTGAAAAATAGGTTCAAGAAAGGTTCTCTTGAATGTATTGAAGAGCTTCCTCCACATGTCCCTTCACTTTCACCTTTCTCCATTCCTTGGACATGTTTCCTTCTTTATCGATGATAAAGGTAGAACGTTCAATCCCCATATATTCTTTCCCGAAGTTCTTCTTTAGCTTCCACACACCGTATTCCTCTGCCACTTTATGATCTTCATCGACAAGCAAAAGGAACGGAAGTCCATGTTTGTCTACAAACTTTTCATGCTTATCAACGGGATCCGGACTAACCCCTAAGATAACGGCATCCAGATTCTCAAAGTTTTCATGTTGATCCCTGAAATCACATGCCTCTGTCGTACAACCTGGGGTCATGTCCTTTGGATAGAAATAAAGAACCACGTTTTTCCCCTGGTAATCTGAAAGCTTCACCTTTTCTCCATTACTTGCAAGTAATTCAAATTCCGGTGCTTTTTGACCCACTGTCATGTATCTTCGCCTCCATTGAATAATTTCTAACTTTAGCGTACCCAATGGGAGTGAAAAACTCAAACCATATGCTACTTGTTTTCGTAGTTTAAAAATGATTTCACGACAAAAGCGGCAGGTATGGTGTAACCGAGCCATGACTCAATGAGGGCAATTCCTCTCCCGATCCCAACAGGAGTTACATCCCCATATCCTACGGAGAAAAGGGTGATGCCACTGAAATACATCGTAGTGAAAAAATGATCTAAAAAGTTTCCGGTTAAGGGTTCCCCTCCCTCAACGAGAATCGGAATTCCTTCAAGCTCAAAGAGTGTGAACAGAAGACCGAATCCAATCATGATCGTGATATAGCTCATTCCTAAAAAGAGAAAATGAAGAAGTGAAACGTGATGCTCTTTCCACCTTGAAGGATAAAATAATGCCCGTAAACTCATCACCATGCAAAACAGAATGAAAAATCCAATGATATAAAGCATGTACATACCCTCTTTTTTCTGCTTGTCTTCCTATATGTACGCTTGATACTTCAGATTCATTCTAGTTACCTGCACCCCTGTATCGTTTCACTCCTTCATTCCATAACACGATTGAGAAGATGAAGAATCCGATGCCCACAAATGGAGTCAGAAACGAATATGGATACCATTCCGTCTTTTCCAGGAAAAAAGCAGATGGATAGACTCCAACAAACGCGAATGGAAGAATCCACGTTAACACGAATCGGATCACTTTATTATAGATATCAACGGGGTACCTTCCATAGTTACCGATATTGTACATCATCGGCATGATCGACGTTTTCGCATCCGACCAGAACCCGATGCTTGCAAGGGCGATGAAGATTCCTGCATACACAAGAGCTCCCCCGATTACAAAGAGGATAAATAAAACGGGTTCGTACCATTCAAAGGTAATATCCAGTCTTCCCCCGGCGTAGAACATAACCGAGAGGCCCGTTACCACTCCGAAGAGCGACTCCAGTTCCATTCGTTCTAAGATAATTTGAAACAAGCTGTGTATGGGACGGGTCAGGATCCGGTCGAACTCACCCTTCACCACATACCGGTCGTTAAAGTCCCAAATATTGAAGAACGAACTGAATAGTGCAAACGGGACCAGGAAGAAACCATATATGAAAATAATTTCGTCTCTTGTCCACCCGCTCAGAAGCTGAGTATGGCCAAACACGACCAGGATAAATACGAGGTTAACTGCCTGAAACAGTAAATCAGAAAGAATCTCGACAACCAGGTCGGCCCTGTATTGCAGCCTGATCTTCATATATTGGGCGACATATTGAAAAAACATCTTTACATAAAACATCTGTCACCCTCCTTGAATAATCATCTGTTTTTTTGCCATGACCCATAGTATCTTGATTGGTACAAGAAGAATCAATGACCATACGCCCTGCATAAGAATGGCGTTGAATGATTCAGAAGTCGTAAAACCATTGGTGAAAATCATGCTGGGAACATAACTTATACTTTGGAACGGTAAGTATCCCATCACATTTTGCGCCCAAAGGGGGAAGAAATGAATCGGCAGCAATAAGCCGGAAAACAAATCAATGACCACCCGTTTCGCCCGGATGAGACCATCATTATTAAATAAGAAAAAGGTCGTGATACCCGTCAATAAATTGATTTGTGTATTGATAATGAAGCTAAACAGGATTGAAATCGCAAATAAGCCCAAAGTATCAAACCCTGTACCTATTTGCAGCGGGAAGATGAGGCTGACAATAATCATTCCCGGGAACGAGAAAAACAACAGTCTGAAGACTCCCTCTCCGAGTCCCTGCATCGTCTTCATCCCCAGATAGTTATAGGGTCTGATAAATTCAACCGCCACTTTCCCCTCCTTGATTTCCTGAGCGATCTCACGGTCGATATTATTAAAGTAAAAGGCCCTCGCCATCCATGAAACGGCCACATACGTCGTCATTTGAATGATTGATAATCCTTCAATATCACTTTTTCCTCCGTAGATAGCCTGCCATAAGAAATAGTAAGCTCCAATATTGATACTGTATATTAATATTCCACTATAATAGTTAGTTCGATACGCCAGCATCATGAGAAAGCGGATGCGAATCATTTCTATATACTTAGCCATGATACCCTCCCAGACGCTGGAGCTGAACCGTTAGCTTCTAAGGCCAAACTCATCTCGTCACAGCCCCTTTTTCATAGATATTCCGTATGATCTCCTCCGTAGTCGTTTCTTCTATCTTCATGTCTTTCACTTTGAAACTCGCAACGATTTTCGTGATCAGTTGTGAGATAACTTCATCATCCGCTTCAATCAATGCGGAATAGCTTTGCTTTTTCTCATCAAACGACCAGGAGATGTTTTGATTCTTAGTAAGATCGGATAAGGCGGACAAACACGTGTCGTCCAGAAATTGAAACACGACTTCCTTTTGATCTCCCCAATTTTCCTTGAGCTGACTCAGAGCCCCGTCATAAATGATTTTCCCTTCATCCAACATCACGACCCGTTCACAAAGAGCTTCGATGTCGGTTAAATCATGGGTGGTTAGAAGAATCGTAGTATTGT
Source organism: Rossellomorea sp. ABR4_004 (assembly GCF_056159585.1). Taxonomy (NCBI): domain Bacteria; kingdom Bacillati; phylum Bacillota; class Bacilli; order Caryophanales; family Bacillaceae; genus Rossellomorea; species Rossellomorea sp. ABR4_004. The sequence goes on from NZ_JBSWVM010000002.1 coordinate 94,067, forward strand.
ACTTCTCGTTTATTTCTTTTAAAAATTGGCGGATCTTCAGTTTCACCAAAACATCCAATCCAATTGTAGGTTCATCCAAGAAAAGTAAAGGTGGATTATGGACAAGAGCCGCTGCCAATTCACATCTCATTCGCTGCCCCAGTGATAATTTACGGACCGGCTTGTCCAGTAGCGGTGCGATATCCAGTGTTTCAATCACATGATCCATATGTGCTTTATATTGTTGATCGGGGACTTTGTACACTTTCTTTAAGAGCTGGAAGGATTCCTGAACCGCAATGTCCCACCAGAGCTGGGAGCGCTGCCCAAACACGACCCCGATCGTCTGAACGAATTTTTCCCGATCACGATGAGGATTCATTCCATTGACGTTCAACTCTCCCCCGGTCGGTGTCAAGATCCCGGTCAGCATCTTGATGGTAGTGGATTTTCCGGCTCCATTTTCACCGATGTATCCGACCATCTCACCCTGTTTCACATTGAATGAGATATCGTTCACCGCAGGAACGATTTTATAATTACGCGTAAACAAATCCCTGAATGCCCCTTTTAACCCGGAACGACTGGAAAAAGCCTTGAATTCCTTACGCAAGTGATGTACTTCGATTGCATTCATACTGCGTCCTCCTAATATCAAAAAAAGTATCGGCCCCTCATTTACAAACAAAGAATAGTGTACCACAGAGATCTGATTCCCTTAGAACAGTCTGCTTGAAAATTAGTGTGCCCAATGATTCCCTATTTGCTAAAGTGGAAATGACCGTACTACAATAGAAGAGTAATAGATAGCTAAATACACTTATATAGGAGGAAAACATGAAATATACTGAATCAGAAACTTTACATACAGAAGCATTGGAACATATCGTAGGAGGAGTGAATAGCCCGTCACGTTCATATAAAGCAGTAGGCGGAGGCTCCCCGGTTGCAATGGAAAGAGGACAAGGCGCATACTTCTGGGATGTTGACGGAAATAAATACATCGATTATCTGGCAGCATATGGACCTATCATTACCGGTCACGCCCACCCACATATTACAGAAGCGATCAAAACAGCGGCGGAAAATGGAGTCCTTTACGGAACCCCCACCCGACATGAAGTGAAGTTTGCCAAAATGATCAAAGAAGCAATGCCTTATATGGACAAGGTTCGATTTGTAAACTCCGGGACTGAAGCGGTTATGACAACGATTCGTGTTGCAAGAGCATACACGGGGAAAGACAAAGTCATTAAATTCGCAGGCTGCTATCACGGTCACTCAGATCTGGTCCTGGTTGCAGCTGGATCTGGACCATCTACATTAGGAACTCCTGATTCAGCCGGTGTTCCAAAAAGTATCGCCCAGGAAGTCATCACGGTTCCATTCAACGACATCGAGCCATTTAAAGCAGCAATGGAAAAATGGGGAGATCAAATTGCAGCGGTCCTCGTGGAACCCATCGTAGGAAACTTCGGAATTGTAGAACCTAAAGAAGGGTTTCTTGAGCAAGTGAATGAGATTGCTCATAATGCCGGTTCCCTTGTCATTTATGATGAAGTCATCACGGCATTCCGATTCATGTACGGCGGGGCACAGGATATCTTAAAGGTAAAGCCTGACTTAACGGCGCTGGGAAAAATCATCGGCGGCGGTCTTCCAATCGGAGCTTACGGCGGCAAGAAAGAAATCATGGAACAGGTTGCCCCGTTAGGACCTGCCTATCAAGCAGGTACAATGGCAGGAAATCCCGCTTCCATCCTTTCAGGAATTGCCTGCCTTGAAGTATTAAAAGAAGAAGGCGTATATGAGAAACTTGATAAACTCGGGGAAATGCTTGAAAAAGGGATCCTTGCTGCCGCTGAAAAACATAACACACCGATCTCCATTAACAGATTGAAAGGAGCCCTCACTCTTTACTTTACGACAGAAAAAGTGGAGAATTATGAACAAGCGGAAGCAACAGATGGAGAAATGTTTGCCAGGTTCTTTAAGCTGATGCTGAATCAGGGAATCAATCTTGCTCCTTCTAAATATGAGGCATGGTTCCTTACAACTGCTCATACCGAACAAGATATACAGGAAACGATCGAAGCTGTCGATCGTGCTTTTGCACAATTATAATCGAATAAGAAACCAGTCAAAGACTGCCCCACCGGTATTTCACCCTGTCGGAGCAGTCTTTTTGGTTCACTCGGTATGAATAACCCTTTCCTTCCTGGCATATCTATTCATTTGGTAGAAGAATTCCGTTTCCCTATTTGTTTATTCTCTTCATCAAAAAGGTACATATTTTGTAGAAACATATTTAAATTTCCCTATTGATATTGCTTGTAAGTACATGTATAGTACAGTATTGTTTATAAAAAAGTTACACAAGAAAGGATCCTAATTCCATGAAACTTGGTGCTCGCATCCTTAAAACGGGAATTGCGATTGTATTAGCTTTACTTGTATCTCAGCTATTGAATATACCGTCTCCAGTGTTTGCTGGAATCGCGGCTGTGTTTGCCGTCCAGCCCACCATCTATCGTTCATATCTATCGATTATTGAACAAATTCAAGCGAACCTGATAGGTGCCTGTATTGCCGTTATTTTCGTTCTCTTATTCGGCAGCAATCCTCTTATTGTGGGTCTCGCTGCTGTCATAGCCATTGCCATCATTCTTAAATTAAAGCTGCAAAACACAATCGGCCTTGCCCTTGTAACGTTGATCGCGATTATGGAAGTGACGGATCAGGATTTTATTCAATTTGCATTTATCCGTTTCTCAACCATCATGATCGGAGTATTTTCATCGTTCATCATTAACTTGATCTTCCTGCCGCCAAAATACGAAACGAAGCTTTACCATAAAATATCTGATTCTACAGAAGAAATCTTAAAGTGGATCCGATTAAGTTCAAGGCACGCAACAGAGTTCCACCTCTTGAAAAAAGACTTGGAGCGCATCAAAGAAAAGCTTATTAAGGTCGATCAATTGTACCTTCTCTATAAAGAAGAACGGGACTATTTCAAGAAAAATTCGATTGTCAAAAGTCGTAAGCTTGTCATTTTCCGTCAAATGATTTCCTCAACGAATCGAAGCTTTGACATCTTGAAACGATTAAACCGGTATGAAAATGAAATTTTTCAGTTGCCGGATGAATTACGTGGGGTCATCAAGGGACAGCTTGATTGTCTCCTTACTTATCACGAACAGCTCCTTTTGAAGTTCTTGGGTAAGATGCATCCCCATACTGAGTCAGAAGCCCAGCAGGATGTGTGCATGCATCGCAAAGAACTGATGAATATCATGATCCAGGAAGTAAAACAGCATAGTAAAGATGATAATATTCATAATTTCCATCTGCTGCATATTTTCTCTGCTATCTTTGAATACGATGAGCATTTAGAGCACCTGGAAAAACTCATCACAAGCTTCCAATCGTATCATAAAGAAGACAATGAAGTGATGATCGGGGAAGAAGAAGAATAAAAACGGAGCAAAGGATGTGATTTCCTTTGCTCCGTTTTTTTGTTCTATTTAGTTTTTCATTTTCGGATCAAGGGCATCCCGAAGTCCGTCCCCCATCAAGTTGAATCCCAGTACCGTCAGCATGATGGCAAGTCCCGGGAAGATCATTGTCCACGGGGCTTGCAGCATGAACGTACGTGCATCAGCCAGCATTTTTCCCCATTCGGGCTGAGGGGCTTGTGCACCTAAACCAAGGAAGCCAAGTGCCGCAGCTTCAATTATTGCAGTCGCAATGGCCAGAGTTCCTTGTACAATGATCGGCGCCATACTGTTAGGAAGGATATGACTCAATAGAATACGGCTATCTTTCATCCCAATGGCTTTCGCAGCCATCACATACTCTTCCTGCTTTACACTCAACACCCGTGACCGGATGAGTCGCCCAAAGTTAGGGATATTGATAATTGCAATGGCAATTAAAGCATTTCTCAGGGATGGCCCAAGAGCAGCTACAACAGCTATCGCTAACAGGATACTTGGAAATGCGAGCATGATATCAAAGATTCGCGAGATAATCGTATCCACCCATCTTCCATAATAACCTGCCACGATTCCCAGTAGACTTCCTACTACTGCTGAACCGATTACTGCAAAGAAACCTACCCATAATGAAATTCGTGCCCCATAAATAATTCTGGACAATATATCCCGTCCAAAGTCATCTGTCCCGAGCCAATGTTCAGAAGATGGAGCCTGCAGTCTTTTCGATAAATCTTGTTCATTGATGCCTTGTGGGGCAATGACTGGTGCAGCAATGGCTAAGACGACAAAGAAAAGCACGATAAAAAATCCGACTAAAGCGATTTTGTTTTTCCGAAAGCTTTTCCACGCTTCCTTCCAAGGAGAAACCGTTTCCTCCTGCAGGGAAGGATGAAGCTCTTTTTGCGGTTCTGCTAATTCTGCCATGAGAGTTCACCTCTTTCTTCTATTGATGTTAGTTGTATTTAATGCGCGGATCGACAGCAGCATATAGTAAATCGACGATTAAGTTAATTGTGACAAAGATCGTTGCCACTACGAGAATACCTGACTGTACAACAGGATAATCACGGAAGCCGATCGCTTCATAAATATAGCGACCAATTCCAGGCCATCCAAAGATCGTCTCTGTCAAAATCGCTCCACCCAATAGGAGCCCCATTTGCAGACCGATCACCGTCAATACTGGAATGATGGCATTTTTAAGAGAATGCTTGTACACAACCCAGAACATTTTCAGACCCTTGGCACGAGCAGTTCGAATGTAATCCGAACGCATGACCTCAAGCATACTTGAACGGGTCATACGGGCAATGATCGCCATAGGAATCGTCGCAAGTGCAATACCAGGAAGGATCAGATGCCTCATCACTTCACCTAATTGATCGAAACGTCCTTGTATGATGGTGTCAATAATATAGAGGTTCGTAATGGCATCGATTGGATTACGAATGTTTTCCCTACCTGTGGTTGGAAGCCAGTCAAGTTGAATACCAAAGATCCACTGCTCCATCAAACCAAGCCAGAAGATCGGCATAGACACCCCGACTAGAGCCAGTATCATGGCCGTATAATCAAACCATGAGTTCTGGAACCAGGCACTGATGATACCCGCATTCACCCCAATGACCACGGCGATGACGATCGCTACAATCGCCAATTCGGCTGTCGCAGCCAAGTATGGCCATATTTCACTTGAAACTTCTGTTTTTGTACGAATAGAGCTGCCTAAATCACCTGTTAAAAGGCCTTTTAAGTACTCAAAATATTGAACATACCAGGCATTATCAAGACCTAACTGTGTTCTAAGCTGTTCAATGGCTTCTTTTGAAGCCTGTTGACCCAGGATCACTTGGGCAGGGTCTCCAGGTATCGCCCGAATGATAAAGAATACAATAAAGGTCATCCCTAATAATACGGGTATTAATTGAAGTAATCTTCGTATGGTGTATTGAAACATTTAGTTCACCTCTCTGAAAGGAGATTCTAGTATTCTTGGAAGCTTGCTTAAATCGTTTTTATATTCCTTGCTTGTCGGCGCTGAACAAGCCGCCTCCGCTTTTCTTTTTTGTCCAGCTGCGGCGGCTAGCCCTCGAGGTCATAAGCTAAATGGTCCAAGAAGGCAAAGAGCGCCTTCCCGGCCCATTCATCTTATGCTTGTCGGCGCTGAACAAGCCGCCTCCGCTTTTCTTTTTGTCCAGCTGCGGCGGCTAGCCCCTCGAGGTCATAAGCTAAATGGTCCAAGAAGGCAAAGAGCGCCTTCCCGGCCCATTCATCTTATGCTTGTCGGGGCTGAACAAGCCGCCTCCGCTTTTCTATGTACAAAGGGGAGACTTAAAGTCATCTCCCCTAGGTTGAAGCTTATTAGGACTATTCCATGTCTACTGCACCTAAGAAGTCAGATCCGGTTGGATGCGGTTGGAAGTTCTTCACTGCCGCACTACCTGCTAATAATGGTGTTGAGTGAGCCAAAGGTACCCAAGGAGCATCTTCATGGATGATTTCCTGAGCCTGTTTGTACATCTCTTCACGTTTTGCTTGATCTGTTTCAGATTGAGCAGCGATTAATAATTCATGAAGCTCGTCATTACTGTAGTACGTGTAGTTATTACTTCCGATATTGTCTTTATCAAGTAATACATATAGGAAGTTATCTGCATCACCGTTGTCACCGGTCCATCCAAGTAAGAACGCATCCGCTTCTCCGTTACGGGCCTTCTCTAGGTAGGTTGCCCATTCGTAAGATACGATTTTAGCTTTAACCCCTACTTCTTCTAGATCCGCCTGAATCGCTTCAGCTACTTTTTGACCATCCGGCATGTACGGACGTGGTACAGGCATTGCCCATAATTCCATTTCAAATCCATCTTCAAGTCCTGCTTCAGCAAGAAGTTCTTTTGCTTTTTCAGGATTGTATTCATATCCTTCAAGTGCATCATTGTAGCCGCCAATAACTGGAGGCATTGGGTTTTTCGCTACTTCTGCTCTTCCTTCGAAGAATGCGTCAATGATTTCCTGCTTGTTGATGGCATAGTTAATTGCCTGACGTACTTTTGGATTATCAAATGGTTTACGAGTCGAAGTTAACCCTAAGTATCCAACGTTCATTGAAGGACGTTCGAATAATTGTAATTGGTCGTTCCCTTCAACTTGTGCTGCATCACTTGGATTGATACCATCTGCAAGATCGATTTCACCAGAAACCAGTGCGTTAAGGCGTGCAGAGTTTTCAGGAATTGATTTGAAGACAACTTGATCTAATTTCGGTAGATCTTTTTTCCAGTAGTCTTCATTCTTAACTAAAACGATTTTGTCATTACGCTTCCACTCTTTGAACTTGAAAGGACCTGTTCCTGCATCAGTCGGTGCTTCGCCTAACTTATCACCTAACTCATCAAGAGCTTTAGGACTTACAATCGCAAACGGACTCATCGCAATGTTCTTTAAGAACGGAGCCTGAGGGCGCTTAAGAACGAACTCAACTGTTTTCTCATCAACCGCTTTTACTTCATTGATAACGTGACCTTCATCACCTTTAAATCCACCAAACATAGATTTATAGTAGTAGAATGCTTCTTCATTCCCATTCATCCAACGCTCGAAGTTCTTCACTACTGCGTCAGCATTGAAATCTGTACCATCTTGGAATTTAACACCTTCACGAAGTGTGAACGTATACGTTAAACCGTCTTCAGATACCTTCCACTCTTCAGCCAATCCTGGATTTGGTTCTGTATCCTGTTCACCAAATTCAACTAAAGTTTCGAAGATATTCTTTGTTACTTTAAATGATTCTCCATCTGTAACCGCAGCAGGATCAAGTGCTACTGAGTCCCCCCCGCGACCAAAGATCAATACTTTTGGATCGCCGCTATCTTTACTGTCGCTGCCTTCGCCTGAAGAGCTTTCATTTCCTCCACATCCGTAAAGAACAGATGATACGAGTAGGATGAGCAGCATTAAAATTGACCAGCTTTTTTTTCTCAACTAAATCCCCTCCTGAATAATGTTTATATACTTATGAGACTTGTCTTCTAGTAAAGATGACAAGCTACATAATGCCCTGGTTGGTGTTCCTTGAATTCCGGTACTTTCTGTTTGCAGATCTCCGTTGCATGTGGACATCTGGTGTGAAATGTACAGCCACTTGGCGGGTTGGACGGACTGGGAATGTCACCCTGCAAGAGAATCGTTTCCCTTTTGAAATCCGGATCCGGTACCGGTACCGCTGATAGAAGTGCCTGGGTGTATGGATGAAGCGGTTTTTCATAAAGTGTTTCACTATTACTCAGCTCTACCATTTTTCCGAGATACATCACGCCTACCCGGTCACTAATATGTCTAACTACACCTAAATCATGTGCAATGAAGATATAGGTGAGTCCGAACTCTTTTTGCAAATCCTGCATCAGGTTCAGGACCTGGGATTGAATGGATACGTCAAGAGCTGAAACAGGCTCATCGGCTATTATGAGCTTGGGTTTCGTCATCAAAGCCCGCGCGATCCCAATCCGCTGTCTTTGTCCACCGCTGAATTGATGTGGATAACGTTTCGCATGATAGCTGCTTAACCCGACAATATTAAGTAGTTCATGAACCCTCTTTTTTCTTTCCTTTGCTGAACCCATTCCATGGACCTTCAATGGTTCTTCGAGAATCTGTTCAACAGTATGCCTCGGGTTTAAGGAAGCAAAAGGATCCTGAAAGACCATCTGCATCTCCCGGCGAATCTTCCTCATTTCTGAGTTTGATAGACTCGTAAGCTCTCGATCTTCGAATGTCACTTTTCCTTCGGATGGATCGATGAGTCTCATAAGCATCCTGCCAGTCGTAGATTTGCCACATCCACTTTCACCTACGATTCCCAGGGTCTCTCCTTTATTCACTGTAAAAGATACCCCGTCTACTGCTTTTACCGAACTGACAGGTCGTCCAAGAATTCCTCCTGTAATTGGAAAGTGTTTCTTAAGATTCTCAACCTTTAGCAACGGTTCCGTCATAAACTCCCTCCTCCACTTCATCGAACAGGAAGCATCGTGTGCAATGTCCTTGTGATGTTTCATATAATTCCGGTGTTTCAACTAAACAGCGATCGAAGGCATATTCACAGCGGGCTGCAAATCGGCATCCTGTCTTAATGGACCCCGGTTTCGGAACATTCCCCTGAATCGAGTGCAGTCGCTGCTGCTTGATTCTCATATCCGGTACGGATTGAATCAGGCCTTTCGTGTATGGATGCTGAGGGTTTTTAAAGATTTCTTCTACTTTCCCCTCTTCCACCACTTTACCTGAGTACATAACGACCACCCGTTCACATGTTTCAGCAACTACTCCTAAATCATGAGTAATCAAGAGGACCGCTGTATTCAATTCTTTATTTAATCGTTTCATCAATTTTAAAATTTGGGCCTGAATCGTCACATCAAGAGCGGTTGTCGGCTCGTCTGCTATCAACACACGTGGATCACAAACCATTGCCATGGCAATCATGACCCTTTGTCTCATGCCGCCTGATAGCTGATGAGGATAATCCTTGATAAGCTCTTCAGATCTCGGTAAACCTACCATCTTCATTATTTCAATCGCTTTATCCCTTGCTTGTTTCTTTCCAACCTTAGTATGTATTCGTATTGCTTCCGTTAATTGGTCACCTATAGTAAAAACAGGGTTTAAAGATGTCATTGGCTCCTGGAAGATCATTGCTATATCATTGCCCCGGATATCTCTCATTCGCTTTTCAGATGCTTGTGTCAGATCTTCATCTTTATACAGAATCTTCCCACCAACTATTTTCCCCGGTGGTTTCGGTACCAGGCCCATAATGGATAGGGATGTAACACTTTTACCACATCCACTCTCCCCAACGATCCCGAGCACCTCCCCTTCATTCACATGAAAGCTAACTCCATCGACTGCAGGAACTTCTCCGTCATCAGTAAAAAAGGAGGTCCTCAAATCTTCCACTTTTAGTAAAGGACGCGCTTCGCTCATTCAAATCCTCCTCTTGAAACTTTCTCTCTTTTCTTAATAGTGATTATTTTCTAAATTTTATATGTTTCTTATTATACAAGATGTTACAAATGTTGCAATCTATTTTCAGAATTTTTCTACACAAAACCCATTTACTCTTTCATGCCTAATTCAATTCAATATATGTCCAATTATTCTTTTCATTCCTTCCAGATAAAGTTATTTAGCCCTACTTCTTTCACCGAAGACCTGAAATAAGTTTGATATTTTATTTAGAAAAACAAAAAAAGTCATGACTTTTATCACATGAATCGTGATAAGTCATGACTTTCTTGGTTTATTGATCGAGTTGCTGTACTTGGAAGAGTTTATAGTAATGACCCTGTTTTGCCATCAGCTCTTCATGTGTGCCCATTTCGACAACTTCCCCGTGCTCCATATGAATGATTCTGTCGGCATGGGTGATCGTTGATAATCGATGAGCCACTATGAAGGTCGTTCGATCTTTTGCCAGGATTTCAAGAGATTCCTGGATAAGGTGTTCGCTTTCCAGATCTAGGGCTGACGTTGCTTCATCAAGTATGAGAATCGGTGGGTTTTTTAGGAACACCCTGGCAATCGCGACACGCTGCTTCTGTCCACCAGATAGTTTCACACCTCGTTCTCCTACTTTCGTGTCATAGCCTTGAGGTAATTTCATGATGAACTCATGTGCATTTGCCGCCTTGGCAGCTTCTATTACTTCTTCATCCTTTGCATCAGGATTACCGAATTTAATATTCATCTTGACCGATTCACTAAAGAGAATATTATCCTGAAGCACCATTCCGATATTATCCCGCAAAGACCTCACCTGAAATCTTCTGATGTCTGTTCCATCTAAAAGAATTTCACCACCTGTGACATCATAAAAACGGGGAATAAGACTGACGAAGGATGATTTCCCTCCCCCGCTCATACCGACCAGAGCGACGGTTTCACCTGTTTTAATATCAAGGTTGAGATTACGCAATACATCTTCCTCTTCAGATTCATAGCGGAAGGAAACATTTTTAAAATGAATATCTCCGCGTACATTTTCACAAGGAATCGCCCCTCGCTCATCATCAATATCATACTTCTCATCCATGAACTCAAATACACGGTCCATGGAAGCGATCGATTGAGTCAAGGTTGTAGAAGAATTCACCAGTCGTCTAAGCGGACCATAGAGACGATCGATATATGCGATAAAGGCAGCCATTGTACCAATGGTCAGATCTCCATTAATAACCTGCAGCCCAGCATATCCGATGATGATTAACGGAGAAATATCCGTAATGGTATTCACAACCGCGAACGCTTTCGCATTCCAGCTTGTTTGCTTTAAGGCTTTCGTTAAGAAGTTGCTATTTTGATCTTGAAACTGTTTTTGTTCATAATCTTCTACAGCAAAACTCTTGATGACAGCCATTCCTTGGACCCGTTCGTGTAAATGACTTTGAACCTCCGCCAGTGCCTGAGAACGGTCTCTCGTCAACCCTCTAAGTCTGCCAAAGAAATAACGGACAGAAAAAGCATAGAAAGGAAATGCTATTAAAGAAACAAGTGTTAACGAAACATCCATCGTAAACATGATGGAGAGGGCAATGACAATGGTAGCGGCATCCAGCCATAGGTTCATCAGACCGGTGATTACGAAATTCTTCGTTTGTTCTACATCATTGATGACCCTGGAAATGACTTCCCCCGCTCTTGTATTCGAATAATACTTAAAGCTGAGTCGTTGAATATGTGAAAACAAATGATCCCTTAAGTCATACAAGATCTTGTTTCCCGTCCACTGAGCAAAGTACTGTCGATAATACTCTACAGGCGGTCTTACAAGTAAGAAAAGGCCAAGCATGATCCCCATGATCATCAGTAATTGATTTGTTTTTTCTTCCGCAGACAGGCCCGAAGCCCCCACAATATCATCAATGACATATTTGATTAAAATCGGGATTAATAACGGGATGGTAAATTTAATAATACCTATGATTAATGTACCAATAATTTGCCACCGATAAGGTTTTACAAATTGAAGGTAGCGTTTGATACTATCCAAGTGATTACTCCTTTCTAAGATGTGAGTATTTATTTTGCCCCAATAAAAAGGGATGACCCTGTATGGAACGCAGCAATGTTCCTCTTCAAGTCCTTTCAGGAAATGAAAAGGGTTGCTCCTTACTGGGTCAGCCCTTTAATGCCTATACAGTTTTCCAGTTGTGTTACCCCCTGTGAGTAAGATAACGCTCGTACCAAATGTCAATAAAGTCAGGAGCAAATGGCCCTTTTCTTTGTCGGATCCAGCGAACAAGCTTGTCGACATTTCGCTTCAGGATGTGGTCGATCACATCCGGGTAACCGTACAACTTGCGATGAGCTTCATACTCATCCTCATCCAGCAATGTATATGTCATATCAGGAAACACTTTAATATCCAAGTCGTAATCAATATACTTGATCGCTTCATGGTCATATACAAATGGTGAGCTTAAATTACAATAATAATAAATACCGTCCTCACGAATCATACAAATAATGTTAAACCATAGCTCTGAATGAAAATAGCATATTGCCGGTTCACGGGTCATCCACGTTCTTCCGTCTGATTCCGTCACCATCGTTCGATCATTTCCACCGATTATCTGATTGCTTGTTCCTTTCAGAACCGTCGTCTCATTCCATATCCGGTGAATGTTGCCATCATGCTTAAAGCTATGTATTTGTACTGATTTTCCTTCAGTGGGAACCGCCATCGTATCCCCTTCTTTCATTTCAAAATTACCCTTATATATACTTGTCTATTCTATCATTATAACGTTTCCTCAGAAAATTTAAAACAAAAGGGCTATCCTTAAAGAAAAAATCCTTTAAGAATCGCCCGGTTCCTGTTCAAAAATGGGATTTATCATTCATATCTTTTTATGTTGTAACGCTGTTTTGTTCCTTTTGATAGGAGCGAATCACTTCATCGGTTTGTTTTTGAAACATATTTTGAATCTCTTTAAGTTCCATCTTCTTTGAAGCAATCTCTCTCATTATAGACTCAACCTTCGTCATCTCTTGAAGCTGAAGCAGCTCCTCTTGAAGCTCTTGACAACGTTCGATCTCAGACTGAAGATATAACAGCTTATCCATCGTCTCCAACTGCTCTGTTACCAACTCATTAAACCGTTGCTGCATCACATCCACCACTCCCCTAAACAAACTCTCTTAAACATTCTCCTTTCACCCCCCAAACCCTTTGACAACTTCTGTCACAATCTCACCAGTTTTGTCGATGGAGGGACGGACCTCCACATTTCCAAGGATGATGATTGATTGGGGTTGACATGATAGGATTCATGGGAGGTCCGTCCCTCAAACACGAAAAAGCACCCAGGTTAATGGGTGCTTTTTCCGTCAAGAACAATTCAATTATTGTTGTTGTTGACCGTATTTACCAGAAGCTTTCGCTTTGTTAGCTTCTGCTTGTTGGTTTTGTTGCTTCACGTGTTGTGCTGCTGTTGTTTCTGAAGCGAACTCAGTACCGTATTGTTGTTGTTGAGTTGCACCAGCTTGAGCGTTTTGTTGTTTAACATGTTGAACGCTTGTACCAGCTTGAGTTTTGTTTGGTTGTTTTGCCATTGTAATCACCTCCACGCTTATTAAGATAACCAAGCGTGGATTTCACTATTCGATATTTTTCAGGAAATACATTCCACTAAACGAGTAGTGAGCGACCGCCATCGACGATGATCGTTTGACCTCTAATCATAGAAGAATCGTCGGAAACGAGGAACATCACTGACTTCACAAGATCATCAATTTCCACCATTCGGCCTGCAGGTGTTTTACTGCGTGCATCCTCCAGAAGCTCTTCACGATTAGGGAAATGCTTGAGTGCATCTGTATCGATCGCACCACCGGAAACTGCATTTACAATTATGTCACGAGGTGCAAGCTCAACTGCAAGATATCGCGTTAATGCTTCAACTGCAGCTTTAGAAACCCCCACAGTTGTATAATTGTCTAAATAACGGATGGATCCCAATGAGCTTATGCTTACAATGCGTCCGCCTTTATCCATTAATTTTGCCGCTTCCTGAGCACAGAATAGTAGTGCCTTGCTGTTAATATTCATCGTCCAATCCCAATGAGATTCCTCAAGTTCCATGACCGGGCGAAGAACCCCGGATGCTGCGTTACTTACCAGTACATCCAAACGGCCGAATTCTTCTTTGATCTGTTCAAACATCGATTTGATTTTATCGACGTCCCCTACATTTGCCCTTACGACAAATGCTTTTCGTCCCAACTTTTCGACCTGTTCAGCCGTTTCAAGTGCACCTTTTTTGCTTCGTGCGTAATTAACGACAATATCGTACCCTTTTTCTGCTAGTTGGATCGCAATTTCCCGTCCAAGTCCCCGGCTGCTTCCTGTGACTAATGCTACTTTTTGACTCATGTTGATCATCCTTTCAATTTCATTTTCCATTCGGTGTAAAGCATAATCACACCACGAACATGCACACTAATAAGAGCACGTCAGTTAAATGGAGGAATGAGTTATGTATGTAGGCAGAGATATGACAGAGCTTTCAATGATTCCTAAAAATGAATGGGAGAAAAGCGAGCTTGCTTTCTTTCATCATTCACTACAACAAATAGTACCCTATTTGAACGCAGAAGGACAATCGATTCACAGAGAAATTGTCGAAGAAATTGAAAACCGCGGTGGATTGAAGCGTGGAGAAGCCGATTATACTCACGGGACAAAGGTTAGTTACGATTGAAATGACAATAGACAAAGAGCAACCTTCCCGGCTGCTCTTTGTCTATTTCTGTAGTATCCCTTCCCCTGTTTCCTTCCAGATTTTCTGATGGGAAACAGGAAAGGCATATTTCTCTAATTCTTCAGTCGTTACGGCAATCAGATCGCTGGCATCAAGAGTAGTACTGTCGATAGAACCTACATATACTTCAATATCCCAAACAATGTGTGAGAAAATATGCTGGATTTTCGTGACAACCCCTGCTTTCAATGAGCAATCTACCTTGTATTCTTCCTCCATTTGATCAAGCAATTGCTTTCGGCCGCCCCTTGAACTTCCCACTTCAAAATTAGGGAATTCCCATAAATTAGCGAGCAGCCCTTTATTTGGGCGTTTGTGGATAACTACTCGATCATCTTCCGTAAACAGAACGGCTGCCGCCATATTTAGCTTACGTGCAGATTTCTTTTTCGATTTGATTGGAAGTTCTGTTTGCACTCCCTCTTCAAATGCCTGACAATGCTCCCGTACAGGACACAGTAAGCAGGATGGAGATGTCGGTGTGCAAATCAGTGCCCCAAGCTCCATCAATCCTTGATTGAAATACGATGGATTCTCTTCAGAAATCAAATGTCTGACTGATTGTTCAAATACCTTGCGTGAAGCAGGTTTGGCAATATCCAGCCAGATGGAGAGGATCCTTGAAAATACCCGCATGACATTTCCGTCAACAGCAGGCTCGGGTTTGCTGTAGGCAATACTCAAAATCGCCCCTGCAGTGTATGGTCCCACACCTTTTAATGACGATATTTCTTTCGGTGTATCCGGGACGATTCCTTCATACTTTTCTTTCACTTCTTTTACAGCAGATTGAAGGTTTCTGACTCTCGAATAATACCCGAGACCTTCCCATGCTTTCAGCACATCTTCTTCGTCTGCTGTAGCAAGAGCATCTATGGTAGGAAATTTCTCGATGAATCGGTTAAAATAAGGAATGACCGTATCCACTCTTGTTTGTTGAAGCATGATTTCTGATACCCACACTTTATATGGATCTTGATCCTTCCTCCATGGAAGATCGCGCTGTTCCCTTGAAAACCATGATAGTAAATCTTTCTGAAATTCCTCACGGTTGATGGTTTGTAAATGTTTCAATGATTCTTCAGTCAATTTTGTACCTCCAGGATGTTAAATGTTACATTGAATAGGGAATAAATAATTAAGGCTATGTTTTTAAGCCAACAAGGTTTATTTCTTTTAACCCTCCACAAATACATTCGTCCAATAATCCAAATAATAAATGACGACGGGAAGTTCGTAAACGTTTCAAAACATGGAAATGGGATTCCGTAGGCACAATAAACCGTTCGATGTAACGATTAGAGCCGGCATCAGACTTTTCCCATTGGATATTACAGGCGTCGTATTGTGGTAATGTCTCGACGATGTTATTCATAATCTGCTTATATTGAGGTTTGAAGTTTTGTTTTATTTCATATTCTAAGTAAATGTGTAAAGTGTTTTTCATTGAAATAAACTCCTTTTAACCATATCATGTTCAAAAATGAATACAAGTCATAAAGAAATCAAAGAAATGCGAGCCAAGGGAGGACTTTTTTTGGATACAGGCACACATATCGTCATGGGTTTCGCTCTTGGGGGCTTAGCCACCCTGGATCCCGTTGTTGCTGAAAGTGCAGCCACTTCTCAAAGTGTGCTCGTTGCAGCAGTCATCGGCTCTCAAATACCAGACATTGATACCGTTTTGAAATTACGCAATAATGCCGTTTATATACGTCATCACCGAGGCATCACCCACAGCATTCCAGCTGTTGCTCTGTGGCCACTTCTAATTGTCGCTTGTCTTTATCCTTTTTTCCCGGGGGCAGATTTGCTTCATTTATGGATTTGGACATTTGTGGCCGTATTCCTCCATGTATTTGTCGACATTTTCAACGCCTATGGGACACAAGCCATCAGGCCGATCTCGTCGAAATGGGTCGCTTTAGGGGTCATTAACACGTTTGATCCGATTATTTTCGGGATTCATATTGGAGGATTGATCCTTTGGGGCATCGGATTACCTCCCGGAAAAACCTTTTTGGTCATGTACATGGTGATTTTTGCTTATTATGTATTGAGATTCCAGGTTCAAAAAGCCGTAAAAAATGCTGTTAAGCGAAGAATCCCTAAAGCGGAGAAAATAATCGTTTCTCCGACCATCCGATTCTTCCAATGGCGCCTTGCGATCGTTACAAAGGAGCATTATTATGTCGCGCGGGCATTCAGACGGTCGATTACGATTTTTGATAAATTTGAACGGGTACCGATACCAGAGAATTCAGTAATCAATGCTGCTAAAAAAGATAAAAATCTGGCCGCTTTTCTTTCTTTTTCGCCTGTTTTCCGCTGGGAAGTGGACGAATACGAAGATCATTTTGAAGTTCGCTTCATCGATCTTCGCTACAGAAATAACGGACACTATCCCTTTGTCGCCCTGGTACAGCTCGACAAAGATCTGACCATTGTCAGCTCCTACACAGGATGGGTCTTCAGCGAAGAAAAACTCCGCTCAAAAGTCGACATCGACATTTTAATCGATTAAAGCAGTGAGGGACGGACCTTTTCAAGGTCCGTCCCTCATCACTTTAATGCACTAAATCATCATCTTCCTTATCGTCGATCAGGTGTTTGTATTTAGGGTTTTGTGCAGCAAATTCGTGGATTTGTTCTCCGTATGTATTGACCCATTGGCGAACGACTTTTTCCGTTACTGCCTTCCCTTTATAATCGTAACCTGCTTTTGCGTATGTTGCTTCAAAATCTTCCCAAACAAGTTCAATCCAGGTTCTCGCTTTTTCATATGAAAGCTTATTATTTTTTCAATTAACAATTGTGTTAATTCGTGGAATGTTGACTCCATTTTGTCTCCTCCTTTTCCATATATTTAGTTCCCGCTTTTATGATAATGTACACCATTTCACCCATACTATTAGTACGTGGTTAAGCTTAGTTGTGAATCTTTGCTTCTTCACGGTATGAGTCAGAAAATTCACCTTTTAGGAGGCACTTTATGCGAAATAAAACGACAGGGTTCCCTAACATGAATAACAATAAATTCGAAGGTGAACCGAGAGCTAAAGCGGAATTTGCATCTAAAAGGGCTAACGGCACCATCAATACCCATCCTCAAGAACGTATGAAAGCTTCTGGAGAAAGAGATCACGACTCACTTTAATGAAGTGAAATTTGTTTAGGGGGTAGTTACGATGGCAAACATGAAAAACAACTTCTACCGAAATAAGTACAGCAGTCCATTTAACAAGGCATTCTACAACCCGAAGCATGCCCATTCCCAAGCTAATGGACAAACCACACAAACTCAAGACTTAATCATACTAGAGAACCAGACACGCAAGCGTTCCTAGCCTGCTTACGAGGTCCGTCCCTATGACGGACCTCTCCTTTATTTCTTTTCCCCTGCCAACAGCGAAATCGGCAGTGCTTCTTCTTTTCCGTCTCCTCCAAGGCGATATCCCCAGGCAAATACCCCGTTCAGATAGTCCACTTTGAAATATGTACCTGGATCCCCTTCTATTGCGTATATTCCACCAGGCTTGTAGCTGTCTGGATCCATTAAATAAGCCTGTGCCATAAGAGCCTTTCGTTCCAATACGGCAAACTCATTCACAATCCCCAGCTGTTCAGCTTTTCTCGCCTTCTCTTTCAACGAAGCAATTTCCTGCTTCAGCTCATGCTCCGTCATCTCACTATATCTTCTCTCTTGTTCCATTCTTCATCACCTCTACTAATAGTAGTATAGAGAAAATGATACAATAAGAAAAGCGGAAGCGGCTTGGTCAGACCCGACAAGCATAAGACGACCCTTATTCCAAGACAATCATCTAACCAAATTCACCAGAAAGGATGACACCATCATGAAAACAGCCATCATCACAGGCGGAGGCTCCGGCCTTGGAAAAGAATTAGGAAAACTTCTTAGCCAGCAGGGATATCATATCTTGCTTCTTGGCCGAACGGAAAACCGCTTAAAAGAAGCTGCTGCAGAAATTGAAAGTATAGGCGGACATGTTTCATTTGCCCCGTTGGATATTCGTTCAACTCATGACATTCAACAATTCGGCAAAAATTATCTAAATGATCTAAATGTTGAATTACTCGTACATAACGCAGGAGTAGGCTATTTCGGGCCCTTCAAGGAAACGGACGATGAGGAATTAGTAAGCATGTTTGAAACCAATGCACTGGGTCCCATTCGACTTACCAAGGCACTTCTAAATCAACTGGAACCAAATAGCACCATCATTAACATCATTTCAACAGCTGGCCTTAGAGGTAAAATGAACGAATCATTGTATGTAGCGAGTAAGTTTGCCCTCAGAGGATTTGGTGAAAGTTTACAGAAGGAGTATGAGGACTCGAATCTTCGCATCGTGAATGCATATATGGGTGGAATGGATACCCCATTCTGGGAAAACAGTGACCATATCAGTGATCCATCAAGACTTCGCTCTCCTAAAGAAGTTGCGGAATTGATTGTGAATGAATACAAAGAAAAAGACGAAATCGTCATTGAATCAAAAAAATAAACCTGAATAGGCAGCCTTCCCTAAAGGAAGACTGCCTTCTCAATTATGGAGCAAACGGGAAGAACATAAAGGCCACCACAAATAATAAAACAGGGACCAAAAATACAGCGAAGGCATCAATAACAACGACAAGTGCCATCCACACCCAGCGGATACCGTCTTTTCTTTTGAGAAACTGCTGGATTATCCGGATGTTCACGAGGATGAGGAAGATCGCCACCCCTAAGAGAAAAAATGGCATCACCCATTTCCCCATGGTTTCGGCGTACCCTTGGTTATACCATTCTTGTTTCCCCAGTGTATAGAATCCGGTTTGGACTTTAATGATGATTTCACCAATGATAAATAGTACCGCCGCCCCCACGACAATTCCACCTGTGTAAAGCTTGAATTTTTTAGTCGTACCGATGAGCAGCAGAAGTGTTATACCAGCAAACAGAAGCGTGAAAATCTCCACACGAACTCCCCCTTGTCATACCCCTATAGTTCAATCTACCTTGAAAACATCAAATCATTCTTCATTTTCTTTTAATTCTTCCAAAAGTCTATCGATGTCCTCCATAGAGAAACCTTTTCGATACAAGATCTGTTTCATCTTCTGGACATACTCGTATCCCTCATACTTTGAACTCAGTTTTCTATGAGCCTTTAACCCTTGGTGATAGACAGCATCCCATTTTTCATCGTCATCCCGATCAGATTCTACTGTCTCCCAGACCATTTTCATGACAGAACCCGGATATCCTTTTCGCATCAAATTCTGCTCAATTTTTTGCTTGGCGATCATCTTTGAATCTTTCCGGTATTTTTGAAGAAGTTTTTCGGTGAGACCGACCGCTTTATCGACCTGCTTCTCTTCTGTAAATGCAGAAAGAGCCTCTTCAATATAAGGGTCATCCACCCCTTTTCTTCTTAATTCCCCCCGAATCCAGGTCGGTCCCTTATCGGAGGTATTCATGTGAGTCCCGACAAATGCTTGAGCGAATTCTAAATCATTGATGTATTTAATATCATTTAATTTATGAATCACTTCCTGTATGACGCCATCTTCAGGATCACCTTCTTGTAAATGGTCCCTGATTTCTTTTTCAGTACGCATTCGATAGGCTAAATACTGAATGGCTTTATTGAATGCTTTTTTTACATCGTCTTCGTACTGAAGCTCCGAAATCTCAAGCTCATCGACTTCCAAGCCTTTTCTGAGCTGGAACTTCGCCAATACTGCTTCATCGACACTGAAAGAATATTTTCCATCTATAAATAAATTGTAACGTTCATCGTTCTTTACTTGCTTCGTTATTTTCGTAATCTTACCCATTTTTTCCACCTCATAGTAATCCTAACACATTCAGCATATGTTTTTTATTCTGTAGATAGGTAAAATAATAAGTATATTGGAGGGATGATGATGAAGATCGCTATAACAGGTGGTACGGGTTTTGTCGGTCAGGCTCTGACGGAGGAACTTCTCGAACACCATCACGAAGTAATGATACTTACCCGAAATCCGGATAAATACGACAATCGTTCAGGTGTTACCTATGTAAAATGGCTATCTGACGGTGCGAAACCCGAAGAAGAGCTCGAAGGAATCCAAGCCTTCATTAACCTTGCAGGGGAATCCATCAACAGCGGCCGCTGGACGGATGAGCGAAAGAAACGAATCATCAATAGCCGAATCAACTCAACCCAAGAGGTAATGAACATTATTAAAGCATTGAAAGAAAAACCCGCGTGTCTTATAAACGCAAGTGCAATCGGCTACTATCCTTCTTCCAAAACGAATACGTATACGGAAGCCTCAACGGAAACGGCAGACAACTTTTTAGGAGAAACGGTTCAAATATGGGAAAAAGAAGCGAGCAAAGCGCATCATCTGGACATCCGGGTTGCATATGCACGCTTTGGAATTATTCTCGGGAAAGACGAAGGCGCCCTCCCCCGAATCGCTCTTCCATATAAAATGTTCGTGGGAGGAACGGTTGGATCCGGGGACCAATGGATGTCGTGGGTCCATATAAAAGACATCGCAAGAGCTGTGCATTTCATTGTTGAAACAGAATCCATCTCGGGACCGGTCAATGTGACAGCACCTTCTCCTGTTTCCATGAAAGAGTTTGGGAAAACCCTCGGAGCCGTGCTTGGCAGGCCACACTGGATCCCTGTCCCATCCCTTGCTTTAAAAGTAACAATGGGTGAAATGAGCGCCTTAGTGCTAGAAGGCCAAAAAGTACTTCCGAGTGTCCTTTCAGAAAACGGTTTTCAATTTGAGTACCCTGAATTAAAAAGTGCACTGATTGACATTTATCATTAAATCACAGGTATGCCCCTTTCTTTTCAAGGCAAAAATAGTATTAATCTTGAAAAGAAGGGATGTACATACGAATGGATAATAAGAAAAAGAAAGACAAAAACAAATCGGTTCTTTCCAGTGCGCAGGAAGTAACGTATTCACGAGAATTCAAAGCAGCCGATCGTGCAGGCGGCTTCAGTTCCAAACCCCATAGATAGACAATTATTACCTAACTAAAACCCCTTACTTTGAAGAAGAATAAAGGTACAGACTCCTTAGTCTGTACCTTTATTTTTTAACCAACTGAAAAGGGGATGTTCATATTGGGCAGATCACGCGGAAATAGTAAACGAGGAAACAAAAACAGCTTGCCTCAAACACCCGCTCAGCTCAAATCTGACGGTGTTGACGAAGAGTTCTCACGTGAACTTGCCGACCAGGCTGATATGGAAGCACAAGCTCGCGCCAACGCTGCCAACCAGCGTGCACGAGTGAAGAAAAACCAATAGAGTAATCCCGGTAGGTAAAAAAGATAGGTCATGAGGAATTCATTAAGAAACCACCCATGCAGTGACTGCATGGGTGGTTTTAATTAAACGTACTATCCTACCACGATCGGCTTTTTATGCTGCTTGTCTTTAGGTAGGACCATCTGTTTCAGGTATGGCATCACCCAGCGGTCAACTCCCCAACAGTTTGCCCCTCTGCCGGCAAAAAGAAGGATGATGGCAACTGTATAGAGAATTGGATTCGTGCTCACTGTTCCCGCTAATAAGAAATTTAAGTTCATGAATGCACCTGCGAGTAGTGCCGGTATTGTCATGAATCCGACTATCAAGCCAACTCCCACCAGTACTTCTCCCCAAGGTATCAAAATATTGAATAAATCGACATTCGGTATTGCGAAACCTTTTAGGAATTCTGCGTACCACCCTTGAACGGCTGGATGATCTCCTGCCGCCTTCGCCAATGCTCCTTGCAAGAAGCCGCTTGCATCAAAACCATCGTTCACCTTATGCCAACCCGCTTCCAGCCACTGAACGCCCAACCAAATTCTAATCACTGTCCAAACCATGCTCACCTTTTGATTTTCCCACCATCTCATAATGGATCATCTCCTTTTGGGTGTATATTGTGAAATATTTCACAAGAATGGTTAAAAAAACAGTTGATCAAAGTTTGTGATGGTTTTGGTATGATAGCTGTTTTTTGTGAAATGCTTCACATGTTCTTTACACTTATAATATACCCCTTCTCCATCCTTATTGCAATAGGCGTTTAAGCAGTTCACAAAGGTGTCAAAATCGGAAAGTTTGTTGTATATTTCTTAATAAATTTTTTGGCGAAAAATGAATTCCCTCTATCTTTCAGGAAAATTTCAACTGTTACTATCCATCGATGATTAACTGTCAAATCCAAAGCCACATTCACTTGTCAAAAATCATCGATATTCGAACAGGTGAACAATCCTCGCCAACCAATCATCTACGTCAGCGCCCGCGACTCATGTCAATAATCCGGATTAAATTGTCACTATCATCTTGATATATGGCATATCTGCCTGGAGGAATATCACATGGAGTTTTTATGAAATGAAGTTTTTCCTGATGTTGTTCATAGTATTCGTCTACGCTGTCTACGATGAAAATTCCACCGGGTACTAAATCAGGCTCGTCATTTTCGATCATCAATTGAACATCCGTACCTGGTAAATTGAGAGCAATCGTGTGATCCCCCTCTCGCCATGCTTCTTCAAACCCTAATGTATCACGATAATAATTGAGAGATTCCGTTAAATTTTTAACCGGATGACATAGAAAAGCCAGTTTCATATACTCCACCTCAATTTCATATTTTTTGAACCATTCCCTATTATCTTTTGCCTGATGAATTATATTAAATCCCACTCATTCTGTGATTCATATCCTTTGGTATCGTTAGAATCCTTTCTCTGATATTATTCAATATATTACCATGAAAATCCAACGAAAAATGAACTATTTTGATGATAATGCAGAGAAACTTTCTTCTTCTTTATCCGTATTACATAATAGAACTAGACAGTCCAGTTACGGGGGATGAAACGATGAAATCAGAGAAAAAGCTTTGGAGAATGTGGAAAGTATTATCACTGGCGCTTTCAATCGTGGTGAGAGTCTATTGGTACCGTATCCGCGGTAAGTCCCAATGGGAGAAAGAGAAGCTCTGGGAGCGCATTGGAAAAGAGTTTAAAGAAACATTATTTGAGTTAAATGGTGTTCTAATTAAGGTGGGTCAGCTCCTCAGTATACGTGAGGATTTGCTTCCGAGAGGGTTTATCAATCAAATACAGGATTTGGTCGATCATGTTCCTCCTTCACCATGGGAGGACATTGAAAAGGTTCTGGAACGTGAATGGAAAAGCTCGGTGACTACCAAGGTACTGGCCATCGAATCAGAAGCTGTTGCTTCCGCTTCAATAGGAGAAGTTTACAAAGCGACACTATTAGACGGTACCCAAGCGGCTATAAAGGTGCAGCGGCCTGAGATTCCGTCCCTGGTGAAGACGGATTTCCGTTCCCTTGCCATCATTATTTGGTTCGCCCGACGTTTCGCTCCAGTTCCCAAGGGGTTCATTGATTTCAAAATGCTTTATCAGGAATTAAAGCAAGTCATCGAACAAGAGCTCGACTTTTCTAAAGAAATGAGCACCGCTCTTTCGTTCAAACAACGTTTCAAAGACCATCCAAACGTGAAGATTCCTGCTATGTATCCTGAACTTTGTACAGATAAAGTATTGGTGATGGAGTGGGTGGATGGTGTTCGATTGAATGACAGAAATGCGTTAGAATCTTATGGGTTGGACGGGCAGAAGTTAGCTCAGGAATTATTTCGCCTCTTCCTCCCCCAATGGCTCGAGCCGGGCATCTTTCATGCCGACCCACATGCAGGAAATATACTGCTTCAGCCGGATGGTACCTTTATTCTATTGGATTACGGAATGATTGGGGAAATTTCCAAAAGAGATTCCACTCACTTTCAAGATCTTCTGGAAGGTATCCTTCTAAAGAATTTCCGGAAAGCAGCAGAAGCGCTGGCTCAATTAGGTTTTTTACTTCCTGATGCAAGTCCGAAAACGATCGAACCCGTGCTGAAGGAATTTGTCACACTCGATATGGAGCAGTTCAAACAGATGGATCTGCTAACCGTTAAGAAAGAAATTAATGATATGGTGAAATCATTACCTGTACAAGTGCCTACCCGTTTTATCTTTTTAGGCCGGTCTTTTGCAACTATAGAAGGAATTGTTCATACATTGAGTCCCGATGAAGAAATCCTTGATGTCGTCAATCCCGCCTTCATGGATTGGGTAAAGGATAGTAACACAAACAAGTGGGAGCTCCTTATGAAATGGGTCAGTGCCCAACCTCTCTTTCAGACTGTTCAGAAAGTCCGACAGTTGTTGGATGTACCAGAAAAAGCGCTTGAACAAAAGGACCATCATCAGCAAAATGAGTTTCAGTTTGTGGTATTTGAAAACCAAAAGAAGCAGGCTTTCATCCTTCTGCTCTTCGGTGGCGTTGGTGCCTTCACAGGATTAGGGTTGGATTTGAACCTCATTTCGCAAGCTAGTTTCGCAGTATCTGGATTAAGTGTAGTTGGTTATTTTTTTATCAGTTCCCGACAAAAACGTTGGCTGAAGAGACTTAGGAATGGACAGCTGAATTAACAAAAAAAGGTAACCTTGAATATTGGTTACCTTTCCTTTTTTACAATCAATGTAAGTGTTAAGACAAATACCGATACTCCTCTAACCTAATCCGATTCTTCCCAATGAAATGAACCCCCTCAGCTTCCAAACATAGCCTTTGGTGCATCGCTTGCTCTTCATCCCCGAACCCAATTTCCCCCTTGCTATTCAAAACCCGGTGCCAGGGGAGCTTATACTTTTCACTCATGGAGTGAAGAATCCGCACGACCTGTCTGGCAGCTCTAGGACTGCCTGCCAATGAAGCGATTTGACCGTACGTCATCACTTTTCCAGAAGGGATACCCTGTATGATTTTCACCACTCGTTCAGTAAAAGGTTTCATGCTAATTCACTTCCCGCATCAGGCTGATCCCCTATTCTTAACTGCTGTCTCGCAAAGTCACGGTATAAAGCATGGGATGTAAACAACTCCTCATGTGTACCGACCCCAGTCACCTTTCCTTTTTCTAAAAAGACGATCTGATCAGCATCCACGATGGTGGATAAGCGATGGGCAATCACGAGGGTGGTCCGTCCCTTCATTAAGTTCTTTAGCGCTTCCTGAACGACAATTTCCGATTGGCTATCCAGGCTTGAAGTGGCTTCATCCAGCATGAGGATATCCGGGTCCCTCAATAGTGCTCTTGCAATGGCAAGTCGTTGCCGCTGTCCTCCTGAAAGCTTGATTCCTCTTTCTCCCACTTCTGTTTGATAACCGTTAGGGAGGTCCTTAATAAATTCATGGGCATAAGCCATTTTTGAAGCGGCTATCATCTTTTCCTCTGCTATATCTCCATGGAGCCCGTAAGAGATATTGTCCCCGATCGTTCCCGAATAGATCGGACTATCCTGGGAGACGTAGCCAAGAAGTTCCCTCCATGATTTTAGCGAATATGAACTGATCGTCTCTTCCCCCAATAGAATGTCTCCTTGCTGTGGCTTATAGAACTGCTCAATTAATGAAAACAGTGTCGTTTTCCCACTCCCACTCGGACCAACGATGGCCGTCACTTTCCCTTTTTCGGCCGTTATCGTCACATCCTTTAACACTTTCTCCCCCTCTTCATACCCAAACGTCACCCCATCAAGGACCAGGGCACGATCCGTTTGAGGGACGGACCTTCCTTCCTCAAGGTTTTCTTCGTCTAGATTGAGAATCGATAACACTTTCTCTGTTGCCCCCACTGTTTTCTGGAACTGAGTCACGAACACGATGATCTGGGTGATCGGCATGATTATCTGAAAGAGGTAGATGAAGAAAGCAACAAGCTCCCCGGCCGTCATGGTTCCAGAGGTCACTCGAATACCGCCGAATCCAATAATGAGTACAAGGACGATGATAATTAAAGATGAAACGACCGGAGACATTAACGCTTGAATGATCCCTTCCTTTAATCCGAGGGCATAGAGTTTCTTGATACCTGTTTGTCCTTTTTGAAATTCGATCTCTTCCGCATTGGATGACTTCACGAGACGGATTTCCGAAAGGACTCTCGTTAATATAGCCGAAAAGCTTGCAGTCTCTGTTTGCAATCCCCTTGAGATGTCAGCCATCTTTTTGCCAATCGGGATAAGAAACAAGAGTGACAGTGGTATGATTGAAAACATCACCAGGGTAAGAGGCCAATCTAAATAAAACAGTACGATGATGGCACCTATTACAGAAATGATCCCTGTAATAAAGCCTGTCAGGTGCTCGGTGATCAGGTTCTTGATCACTCCCGTATCACTGGTCATACGGCTGACAGAGTCACCCGTTTCATGTGAATCATAATAAGGAACGGGCAGAACCAGCAACTTTCTCCAAAGCTTCTCTCTCAAGGAGGCAATCACATGCTGCCCGACCCTCGCCAATATGTAAACAGACACTCCTCCTGCTATCGCTTGAACAAAAAAGGCAGCAATCATCCCTATGATGACCCCTTTGCTTAACGAATCTAAACTGAAGTCATCGATCAACTTACTTGTTAATAATGGTATAGCAAGTCCCGCAATCGTTGTAAGCAGGCTCAAGAATAAAGAAATGCCAAACAGGGTTTTCGGTGGATCGGTTTCCTTTATTAAAGTAATAAGCTGCTTCCACTTACCTTTTTCATATGTAGACTCCATTGTTCTCTTCCTCTCAAATATATACTCATTCCTATTGTAATATGAAGTGCATTACATAGGAAATAATACCTCCATCAAGTCGGCTTCCTAGAAGATTTGCTCGAATTATATTACACTGGATATGAATGAATAGAAGGACGTGATAGATATAATGGATATTAGATTAATTGCCCTGGATATGGATGGGACACTGGTCAATCACGAAGGAGAGGTATCTCCTGAAAACGCACAAGCCATTCAGCGTGCTAAGGAGAAAGGTATTCATGTGGTGTTAAGTACTGGCCGCTCCCTTTTCACGTGCCGCGACATTTCGGATGAGCTTGGACGTTCATCTTATCTGGTGACCGTGAATGGCGGGGAAATTTACGATCATGAATACAATCTGGTAGACAGCATCCCACTTGATCTTGATCTTGTGAAACAGCTTTGGAAATTAAAAGAAGAGCATGATGTCTACTTCTGGTCTTCCACTTCCCAAGGACTTTTCAATACGAATAATCCTTTTGATCAGGAAATCGATACCTATAACTGGCTGAAGTTTGGTTTCGATATTCAGGATGATGACGTCCGCAAAGTCATGATGGACGAGCTGGTGAAAAATGAAGCACTGGAAATCACAAATTCTTCGCCGACAAATATTGAAATCAATCCTGCAGGTGTCAATAAGGCAGCCGCTTTAGTGAAGGTTTGCAAATGGCTGGACCTGTCCATGGAACAAGTCATGGCGGTCGGGGACAGTATGAATGATATAGCCATGATTCGTGAAGCCGGTTTCGGAGTTGCGATGGGGAACGCACAGGAAGCCGTGAAGGAAGCCGCAGATTGGGTCACTGGCATCAATACAGATCATGGTGTTGCCCAGGCGATTGATAAAGTACTGTCAGAAAAGGAATAGATACTCCAATTAAAGTGCCTGATTCAATGTGAATCAGGCACTAAATCTGTCCAGGATGTCTATTCTTTTTACGTTACGTCCATACTGAGTAACAAAAACAAGGATTGTACTCAATATGTATCTAATTCTGGTAGTGGTTGTGTATCTTATTTTCGCCAAGCTCTTTATTGATTGGAAACGTTGGAGAGAGTATTATCCAACGGTTCAATATTATATTATTTGCAATCTCTCCTATAACGTGATTTTTTATAATCACACACTTTGGGAATATAAAGCTGTGACGGTTGATTGGCTTAACCATACGTTAATTGATCTCGTTTTCACTTTTTTTATCATTCCTGTCGTCATCATGATCTTTCTTCGTTATTTTCCATATAGAAGAAAGAAATGGCTGTATCTTGCCTGCTGGATTGCTTACTTCACCTTTTTGGAATACTTATTTCATAAAAAAGGACTGTTTCTTTATGAAAATGGCTGGAATTTAGGATGGTCTGCAATTTTTAATGTCATCATGTTTTCAATGTTAGGATTGCACCATAAAAGGCCATTACTTGCCATCATATTATCCATTCCTATTATCGCTATCCTTTTAATGATATTCCATCCTACGTACCATGAATTAAAGTGAGGGTGTTTCTATGACTTCCTTTTCGACCCCTTTATTTATTGTCTTAGTTTTAGGAGTTTATTTGGCTATGGCAATATATATCACTTTTTTGAAAAGGAAAGAATAGAAAAAGAAGCACCCAATAAAGGATGCTTCTTATCTTATTTAACAAGGATCTTGTCGTTTTCGAGTGAAATGACTACGTTTGTTATGCCCTCTTCATCAAGAAGTAAATCTGCGATTTTATCTTCCACTCTTTCCTGGATCACACGACGTAAAGGGCGTGCACCGAATTCAGGATGATATCCCAGTTCAACGAGTTTACTCTTCGCATCTTCGTCGATGGTTACAGTAATCCCCTGTTCTTTAAGTTCAACCTTCAACTCGTCAAGCATAAGGTCAAGAATTTGAAGAAGCTCTCCTTTGTCAAGAGATTCAAACTCAATGATGCTGTCAAAACGGTTCAGGAACTCAGGCTTAAAGTAGGCACCTAGTGATTGAAGAATATTCGTTTCTTTAATCGCATCTGTGCCACCTGTGTTAAAACCGACCACTGCTTCCTTCTTGTCCGTCACACCTGCGTTACTTGTCATGATGATCACAGTCTCTTTAAAGCTGACCGTTCTACCTTGACTGTCGGTGAGACGTCCATCTTCAAGAATTTGCAGGAACATATGCTGAACATCCGGATGGGCTTTCTCGATTTCATCCAGGAGAATGATTGAATAAGGGTTTCTTCTTACCTTTTCAGTCAATTGACCGGATTCCTCATGGCCTACATAGCCTGGAGGTGAACCGATCAGTTTTGAAACAGAGTGTTTTTCCATATACTCACTCATGTCTAATCGAATCATCGAACCCTTAGAACCGAATAACTCTTCTGCCAATGTTTTCGTTAATTCTGTTTTACCTACACCTGTTGGTCCTACAAAGAGGAAAGTGCCGATTGGACGATGCTTCGCCTTCAATCCTGCACGGCTGCGGCGAATCGCTTTCGCTACTTTTCTCACTGCTTCTTCCTGTCCGATTACTTTACCCGCCAGGTTTTCTTCCAGTGCTTTCATTCGTTTCCGATCATCACTTTGCAGCTTCCCAACAGGAATACCTGTTTTCGATTCAACGATCGTCTGGATCAGTTCTCTTTCTACAAGTGCTTTAGAGTCTGCCCCTCCTTCACTGACTTGTCTTTCTAGTTCTGCTTCTTGATCACGAAGGATGGCAGCTTGTTCATAATTCTCTTCTTTTGTTGCCATATCCTTCTTCTCTCTTACATCGTTCAATTTTTTAAGAAGGGCAGTCTTGTCTTTCCCCTCTGACTGTAGATTGACTTTAGAACCTGCTTCATCCATTAAATCAATGGCCTTATCCGGTAAGAATCGATCCTGAATATATCGATGGGATAGTTTCACACAAGCCTCAATTGCCTCGTCTGTAAACTCGACTCCATGATAGTTTTCATATTTATCTTTTAATCCTTTAAGGATCTCAACAGCTTCTTCAGGTGTCGGCTCGTTAACCATAACCGGCTGGAAACGACGCTCGAGTGCTGCGTCTTTTTCAATTTGGCGGTACTCCTTCAATGTCGTAGCCCCGATTACTTGCAAATCACCCCGGGCTAAAGCAGGTTTTAGAATGTTTCCTGCGTCCATGGAGCCTTCAGCGGAACCTGCCCCAACTAATTGATGAATCTCATCAATAAATAGCATCACGTTCTTTCTATTCTGAAGTTCGCTGATGATGGCTTTTAAACGTTCTTCAAAAGAACCGCGAACCCCTGTACCGGCAGTTAGTGAAGCAACATCCATTACATACACTTCTTTATTTAATAATTTGGATGGAACATCACCTGCTACGATCTTAAGGGCCAACCCTTCAGCGATAGCCGTTTTACCAACCCCGGGCTCACCGATGAATACCGGGTTATTCTTATTACGGCGATTTAAAATTTCTATGACGCGTTCCACTTCTTTGTCCCGGCCGATAACAGGATCAATCAATCCAGCTTTGGCTGCCCCTGTCACATTGCGTCCAAACTGATCGAGAACGCCATTTCCTCCATTTCCAACTTGGGTTTGTGGAGATGATTGCTGATCGTGGAAGCCATGATTTGAGTTTCCACTCATGCTCATCCCTTTAAACAACTCATCAAGCGGAAATCCTCCATGTATTCCAGAAGGTGATTGCTGCTTTTGAAAGCAAGCTGAACACATCTTCATACTGGACTTGTGACCATTCACTTGCTTATACACTTCAACTGTTGCTTGGTTGTGTTGACATACTTGGCATTTCATTAAACATGACCTCCTGTGGCTTTGGTTTTTATATAGATTATTTTTTCAATTGGTTTATGGATAAGGTCAGCTTCTTGACGAATTGATTACACTAAGTTTGACTTTGACTTTCTTTGACCTTACAAACATAGTATACTTTGACCTTTTTTGACTTTCAACATTTTTGCTTATGGGAATTTTTTCATTTTCAATGACAGGCCTTTTGATTGAAGAGTAAAGTAGGTGTATCGAAGTAGATCAAGTGATTGATTTGGACATTATAGTAGGATTTACCTTGGGATAATATAAAAAAGGCCAGACCTGAATATTCAGATCTGACACTTCTCAAATAGAAGAGAGAGAATCACTCCCATGTCTTTCTATTAAATATTATACTAATTCGCGATCCCAATGACGATGTTCTGCAATGGCTACCGTGAACTCTTTTGCAAATGACTTCATGTCTTCCCCAGTTACCACACCAGAGCCGCTGACACCCGCTTCTTCCAACCAGTGTATCCCTTCATGGGTTGCACCAATCGGTTTGAAGTGAGAATACGCTTCTTTGACAAAATAGGTTGTATCTTGAGAGAACTTTTTATCTACATTCTCTCCGCCAACTACGTAAAGACTATCAAATAACACGGATTCCCCTGTTAAGAAGGTATGGTCCACTTCAAGCTCCGTACCGTCATCCCCTTTTCTCATCCCTAGCTTGTCACTGATGATTTCAGGCTGGATGCCATCTTCTTTAAGAGCGGATAGTACCATTTTCACTTCTTCCCCTTTAAATCCGTTTCCTACGATGACCCCTACTTTACGTGTAGCAGGTTTCTTGATCGTATTTTCCTGGCTTAAGGCTGGAGAGGATTTAGTTACTTTTGAGCCTTCTCCGCTAGGAACTTTCGCACTTATCGCTTCTGCAAAGCCTTTTGCCAGATCCATGCTTACATTGGCAAACATGTCGACTACCTGCTGTTGGACCGATTTGTTCTTCACTTTTCCAAGCTCGAAACTGAAGGCTTGAATGATATGCTCTTTCTCAGGCTCACTCATGCTATTCCAGAACATGGTGGCTTGCGAGAAGTGATCTTTGAAGCTTTCACTTCTTGCCCGGACTTTACGCCCTTCCATCTTCTCCTGGTAATGAGTGTAGCCTCCTTCTTCCTGACTTGCAGGTGCTGGTGTATTTTTAGCAAGTGAGTTGTTATGGTAGCTCACCTGACCCTTGTTAATCGTTTGACGGCCATATCCATCACGCTGGTTATTGTGGAATGGGCACACAGGTCGGTTAATAGGAAGCTCATGGAAGTTAGGTCCACCGAGTCGGATCAATTGTGTATCAGTATAGGAGAATAAGCGCCCTTGTAATAACGGATCATTAGAGAAATCAATCCCGGGAACAACGGAACCAGGATGGAAAGCTGCTTGCTCTGTTTCTGCAAACACATTGTCCACATTTCGATTAAGGGTCATTTTCCCAACAATTTTCACAGGAACTTCTTCTTCAGGCCATAGCTTGGTAGGATCGAGAACATCAAAGTCAAAGGTAAACTCATCTTCTTCCTTAATGAGCTGAACTCCCAGCTCGTACTCTGGATAATCTCCATTTTCGATGGATTCATACAAATCACGGCGGTGGAAATCCGGGTCTTTCCCGTTGATCTTCTGAGCCTCATCCCAAACGAGAGAGTGCGTTCCAAGCACCGGCTTCCAGTGGAACTTCACAAAATGGGCTTTCCCCTCCGCGTTCACCAGGCGGAATGTATGAACACCGAAGCCTTCCATCATACGCAGGCTACGGGGAATTGCCCGATCGGACATGGCCCACATGACCATATGAGCAGATTCCTGATTGTTGGCAATGAAATCCCAGAATGTATCATGGGCAGAAGCTGCCTGAGGCATTTCATTATGAGGTTCCGGTTTAAGTGCGTGTACAAGATCCGGGAATTTTATCGCATCTTGAATGAAAAACACCGGAATATTGTTTCCGACGAGATCATAATTGCCTTCTTCCGTGTAAAATTTCGTAGCAAATCCACGTGCATCACGTACTGTTTCTGCGGAACCCTTGGATCCGGCCACAGTTGAAAAACGTACAAAGACAGGCGTTTTCGTTGAAGTATCCTGAAGGAACTTAGCCCGGGTATATTCTTTCATAGAATCATAGAGTTCGAATTCTCCGTGTGCAGCGAAGCCTCGTGCATGAACAATCCGTTCTGGTATGCGCTCATGGTCGAAGTGAGTCATCTTCTCACGGAAGTGGAAGTCCTCCATTAAGGTAGGTCCGCGTTCTCCGGCCTTCAACGAAAACTCATCTTCTGATACCTTCAATCCTTGATTGGTTGTAAGATGCTTACCTTCGTCCTCCACGCGATACTGTTCAAGCTGTTCATCCTTGCTATTCTCATTCACTTTCGTACGACGATCGTCTCCCATTCTTTCATCCCTCTCAACGGTTATTAATGTTTACTATGTAAAACATTTCTGTTTGTTTTGTACCCTTGATGCCCATATTTAAACATTTATTCGATAGTTTGGATTGAGATTTATTTTGAAAATTTTTCAAATTCACCTTTACGAACGTAACATTGTTCTGTTAAACTAGTCATCAAGTAACGTAACAATGTTTTGTTACAGAGAAGAGGTGATCCCTCATTGGAGGCAGATCTTATATCTAAGAAGGATGTATTGGAACTGACCGGCATTTCGTATGGCCAGCTTTATCGTTGGAAGCGAAAGAACATTATTCCGGAGAGTTGGTTTATTAAGAAATCCAGCTTTACGGGTCAGGAAACGTTCTTTCCAAGGGAAAAAATGCTCTCACGGATCGATACAATCAAAGAAATGAAGGATGACTACTCACTGGATGAACTATCCGATTTCTTTTCACCAAATCCAACTAAGATTGAAGTCAGTGCAGATGAATTACCTTCGTACAACATCCTGTCGGGACATACCTTATCCTTCTGCACAGCACTTCTACCGGTAAAAAAGGGATTTGAGTTCCCTGAAATATTAAATATGTTGATCATTGAGAAGGCGAAAAGGATACAAGTCCCAAGAGAAGAACTGCAAACCTTATTTCTCTTTCTTCATGAGAAGTTCACTCCACTAAAAGATTCTTCCCTTGAACTTGTTGGTCTTCGTAAAGAAGAGCAATATATATGGATGCTCCTTCCTCTACATTCCGAATTGCTTGTTGACCATTTAGCACAGACCGTATTGAGATTCGATTTACAACAGATGATGGAAGAATTGAAAATCACGTTGACGAATACAAAAGGGATCTAACATCCCTGAATTGGAGGAGAAATGAAATGAATACAATGGAAAAGAAAGAACTGCATGACTTGAAGATCAGTGGATCCGGTACGTCCGGCGGAGGAAAATTTGATGCAGTAAAGATCAGTGGAAGCGGAAAAATCGCTGGCGACATCGACTGCCACGAGCTTAAAATTTCAGGTTCCGGTACGATTTCAGGTGATGTAAAAGCTGGATATATTAAAACGAGCGGTTCTTCTACCATAAAAGGTGATACAAAAGCAGAAACGATCACAACAAGTGGAAGCTCCAAATATGAAGGCTCAGTGATGGCTGCTGAAATGAACACAAGTGGTTCAAGCAAAATAGTGAAAGACCTTATCTTTAAGACTTTCAAGGTGAGCGGTTCATGTAAGGTTGGAGGAAAGATTCAAGGAGGATCGATTAAAGCAAGCGGCTCTTTAAGAGTAGAAAAGGATTGTGAAGTCGAAACCTTCTCATCTTCCGGCTCTGTCCATATCGAGGGGCTGCTCAACGCTGACCGGATTCAAATCGAAATCAATCACGAATCCTCCATCAAAGAAATCGGTGGCGAGACGATTGCGGTGAAACACCATAACTCGAACGGACTGATTAAACAAGTGGTCAACTTCTTTCTCCAAAAGGAAGATTATTTATTTTCAGAACTGATCGAAGGTGACGAGGTGTATCTTGAGAACACAAAGGCGAAACTGGTCCGCGGTAAAAATGTTGTGATCGGGGAAAATTGTGACATCGATACAGTTGAATATTCAGGCAACCTGGATGTGAAGCAGAATAACCGAATTGGGGAAAAAGTGAAGATTTAAATGATAGCTTATCCATTGACAGGGAGGGTTTTACCATCTCTGTTTTTTTATGTAAGTATCCGTCTTTACGATTCATTAACAAGCATAATCGAAATTTCATATTTTTATTCTGAATGTTCTGCTATATTAATAGGTATATAGTACAATCCTACGCGAAAGCTGGAGGCCATTATGACTCGTCTTACGGATCACCTGATTGTCATTTCTTTCGATTGCTTGTCTGCTTTGGATTATCCGATTCTAAAGGACCTTCCCCACTTTCAAGAATTACTTTCTTACGGGTCCTTCTGCAAAAATGTCGAGACCATTTACCCTTCTGTGACATACCCTTGTCATGCAACAATCGTCACCGGCAAGTACCCTAATCGGCATGGGGTAATAAACAATACTCTCCTTCAGCCAGGTCGTGTTTCTCCTGATTGGCATTGGCATCGAAGCGCTATTAAGGGTACCACCTTATATGACGAAGCAAAGAAAGCCCGGATGACCACGGCTGCTCTTCTGTGGCCTGTTACAGCCAAAGGGGATATTGATTATCATATGCCTGAGATTTTCGCCAATCGCTCGTGGCATAACCAAATTCTTGTTTCCCTTTTCAACGGCAGTCCTCTCTATCAATTACACATGAACCGTCTCTTTGGTCACATCCGTAATGGCCTTAATCAACCGGAGCTTGATGACTTCGTTCTGGAATCTACGGTAGCAACGATCAAAAAGAAACCCAACCTATTGCTTGTCCACTTTACCGATCTTGATACACAACGTCATTACCATGGGTTTTCTTCAGAAGAAGCACATGCTGCCATTCGTCGTCATGATGTCCGTTTAGGGAAAATCATTCGGGCGTTAAAGGAAAACGGCATCTATGATCAGTCAACCATTGTCGCTCTTGGAGATCATAGTGCACTGGATGAATCAAAAGCAATTCAATTGAACGTCCTTTTCAAGGAAAATGGGTTAGTCACAGTGAATGCCAGGGGAAAGGTAACCGACTGGAAAGCATATTGCAAAGGATGTGATGGATCAGCTTACGTGTACACAAAAGATGAGGAAACGATGGCAGTTGTCCAATCCCTTGTTTACGAGCTCCAAAGTAACCCTTCTAACGGAATTGAAGACATACTCACTGGCGAAGAAGCCGGGAGAAAAGGAGCAGATGAACATTGCTCGTTTATGCTTGAAGCACGACACGGTTTTTACTTTAAAGATACGTTAGATGGATCCTTTATTCACACCATCACCCCGGAAGATGTGAAGGAAAAGCGTTACACGTATGGGTCACATGGATACTCTCCTGAAAAGGAAGACTATTCCACCATCTTCATGGCTGCCGGAAAAGGGATCAGATCAAATGTTGAAATTCCTTATATACATTTAGTAGATGAAGGCCCAACACTGGCACGCCTGCTCGGGCTTAGCCTGGGAGCAACAGATGGAAAAGTGATTGATGACTTGCTGGATATATAAAGAAGAGATTTTGTTTCCTTAGGGGGAAAAATAATGAAGCGTTTCTCAAAAGAAGAAAGCAGCTGGATTTTTTATGATTGGGCAAACTCAGCGTATTCCATTATCATTTCGACAGCCGTATTTCCACTATTTTATAAGGCTGCCGCTACTAATGCAGGGGTCAGTGCCGCCAATTCGACTGCATATTTAGGGTACACCATTGCGATTGCCACCTTTATCCTCGCTATGATCGGTCCGATTCTGGGAACGATTGCCGATTATGAAGGCTACAAGAAGAAATTTTTCACCTTCTTCTTTGCCCTCGGTGTCACCTTTACTGCCCTGCTTGCTTTCGTTCCAAGTGATCAGTGGCTGCTTCTGTTAATTTTTTATACAGTGGCCGCGGTAGGTTCAGCTGGTTCCAATGTTTTCTATGATGCCTTTTTAACCGACGTAACGACAGAAGAGAGAATGAACAGGGTGTCATCCCGTGGATTTGGGTTCGGGTACATCGGGAGCACGATTCCGTTTATCATAAGCATCGCCATCATCATATTATCTCAAAATGGCGTCCTTCCTTTTTCCGTTACCATGGCCAGTAAAATTGCGTTCGTCATTACTGCTTTATGGTGGGGACTCTTTACCATCCCCTTAATAAAAAATGTCCATCAGCGCTACTTTATCGAGCGTGAAAAGAACCCCGTTGCCAATAGTTTCAAGCGTCTCGGTAAAACGATGAAAGAAATCAGGAAATATCGTGCACTATTTTTGTTTCTTCTTGCTTATTTCTTTTATATCGACGGAGTCGGCACCATCATTACGATGTCCACTGCCTACGGAACAGATCTTGGGATCACATCCACTAATCTCTTGATCATCCTGTTTGTTACTCAGGTGGTGGCTGGACCTTTTGCTATTCTTTACGGGAGACTGGCAGAGAGATTTACGGGGAAAAAGATGTTGTACGTAGGGATTTTCGTTTATATCATCGTATGCATTTATGCTTACTTTTTAGAGACCACTATGGACTTCTGGATCCTCGCTATGCTCGTCGCTTCTTCACAAGGCGGCATCCAGGCATTGAGCCGGGCATACTTTGCAAAATTAATTCCGAAGAAAAATGCCAATGAATTCTTTGGTTTCTATAATATCTTTGGTAAATTCGCCTCGATCCTCGGACCATTATTAGTGGCCGTCACCGCCCAAGTGACTGGTGAATCCAATAGCGGTGTATTCAGTCTCGTCGTCCTCTTTATCATCGGACTTGTCATTCTTGCCTTCGTCCCTGAGCCGAAAGGAAATGAGATCGAGAAGCCTACAATTGTATAATAAGAGAGCCTGAACGCATATGTTCAGGCTCTTCCCTTTGTTTAAAATGTATGGGCGGCATCCTTCGCTCTTGCAATGGCATTCTCTTTGATCTCCTCTGCTTTATCAGGCATCGCCGCATGCCCCTCCACAAATACCCCCTCGAAGGAAGGTACGCCGAAAAATTGCATGATGATGTCCAGATAACGATGCCCCATTTCCATACCGGCTGCAGGTCCCTCTGAGTAAATGCCACCTCGTGCCTGGATATGAATAGCTTTCTTATCTGTCAATAATCCGACCGGTCCCTGTTCCGTATACTTAAACGATTTACCGGCAACCGCTACAGAATCAATATACGCTTTCATCACCGGAGGGAAGGAGAAATTCCATAATGGTGTAACGAACACATATTTATCTGCAGAAATAAATTGTTCTGATAACTCATTCAGACGATTCACTTTCGACTTCTCTTCCGATGAAAGCTCCTCAAATCCTTTTCCAGTTTGCAGTTTCCCCCATCCACTAAACACATCAGCGTCAATATGGGGAATATGTTCACGGTACAAATCAATGTGAACCACTTGATCGTCAGGATTCACTTCTTTGTATGTATCCATAAATGCTTTCGCTACCGCAATGCTGTACGATTGAGTATCATCATGGGGATGTGCCGTAATATATAGTACTTTTGCCATTTTCCATCCATCCTTTACTCATATTTTCCACTCTATTATTTTGTGAGAAAATGATGGAATTATCCCCATGTTTGGTCATATCAAAAAAAAAGAATGCTGTCTACTAGACAACATCCTGGTTTTAGCGGGGGCAAGTGATTATTCACTCAACTTCCCCGGCTGTTTCAAAAGGGTTTCCCCCGATATTCTTTCTCATTTCATCTGTTAGTTCAAATGGAGTGTTCTCTTGTGCTTCCCCTGTTGCGAAATGGTGACTGCCATCATAGTGAAATGGTTTACCTTCCAATGTCGACACCTCCGTTTTTACTGTAGTATTACCTTTATGTATGGTTCTATCCGGTTCGTTCTGAACTTTACTAATACAAACCTTTTACCTATTAGTATTTACTTATAATATATATTCTTCATTTCCTGAGATTATCCTTTTTCCACATCTTAAATTGATATTTTTTATTTTCCATCACAACTACCTGCTGATGAGAATCTTTGGAAACTTGTTTTGTTTCCTCAACGAGATGATAGATGAGATCGTGGCATTGCTGTGCCCCTTTCACGAGAAGGGGAACACCTATCGAATCGATTCCCAGCTCCCTTGATAGGAAGCCCCCGGCTGTCATGAGGGGAGGAACAGTCGGCGAGGTGTTGGAAATGATGACTTTCTCCTTTTCTCCATATCTTCTAAGCAGGATGGTACATAAATCAATTAGAGCAGGAACAACATACTTTGAAGATCTCCTTCCAATCGTATACACGGGATTATTCTCTTCATCCATCCCGCGATAGAGGATTTGTCCCGCCTCTTTTTTCGTTAGCTGGTTGAAATAAGGAACAGAAAGAATATCATTTTTTGTCAGGGCTGAAAGTTTTAAGAGACGCAGATGATAGGCAGCTGCCAGGGAAGTTGTATGAGTTCCACCAAAGTCATTATAAATATATATCATTGGGAACCACCCTTGAAAATCGTTTATTACAGTATGAGCTTAACAAGCGAAGAATATGCTGAGCATGAGCATCAAAAAAGCTGAAAAAAATTCACAAAAAAAACAGAGCCATCTACATCAGATGGCTCTGTTTTTCCTCAAGGAATCTCTTTTGCTTTCTTCTAATGACGTTTTCCTCAAGTGTACCGGATCCACATATTACTCCAAGCACGATGAACACAAGTCCAATCAGGTGATAATACGTCACGGTTTCATTAAGAAAAATGGCAGCTCCTACGAGAGAGAAAAAGGTATTGAGATTCAGGAAAATCGATGTTTCGGCGGCTCCAATTTTCCCAATGGAATGGTTGTAAATCATGTGCCCGACTGCCGTTGCTAAAATGGCAGAAGCAAAGAACAATAGCCATATGGAGCTTGGGGCACTTCCCAGTTCTTTTAATGCCCCCGGCTCTTTGAACAGACTGATCGCAAACAAAACAATGGAACCAAACACCAGCATATACCCCGTAAGTAATCGGGGGTCCATCGTTTTGGCTGCCCGGCTGATGATAATGAAACTTAAGGCTTGTGAAAAGATGGAGATAAAGATAAACAGATCACCAGTCTTTAGTCCGGCTAATCCTTCTCCGCCTGATAACACAATGATGGCAACCCCGAGACTACCAGACAGAAACCCGAGGATTTTAATCACTGTAGGCCTGTTTCGCAAAATGATGGTTGCCATTAAAGCAGTCAACAACGGGCCGGTTCCCAAGATCAGACCCCCGTTTGTGGACGACGTACCGGTTAAACCAACCGATAGAAAATAATGATGACTGACCACATTCAACAAGCCACCAGAGAGAATGAACAAGAACTCTTTAGCCGTTGGTTTTCTTACTTTACCCATGATACCAAGAAAGATAAATACGGTAATCCCTGCCGTGAAGATGCGGAGAGATGTAATCGTTACTGGCGTAAATTCACTCACCAAAACCTTTAGTGCAGGAACATTAAAGCCCCAAATCAACATGATGAACACAAGTATCAAATACGTTTGCCACTTTTTCACTTCTCCCTGAGGCCTTCTTTCTATATTTTAGTATTCAACCATCATAGCACCAGGTTACTTTTCTTGCTAGAAAAACATTTCGATTCGTGAAACAATTTTTGTAATCGACCATCTTCCTTAACCCGGACTATGCTATAGTTAAAGGTCGAAAGGGGTTTTGTAAAATGACAAACCAACAATTACCGCCAAAAACGTGTACGATTGACCGTCTGGTTACTAAAGCTGAGGACGTTGAAAAAGTAATCAAGGGACAGAAAACGGCGACCCGCAGAAATGGACGATACGCTGATATTGGAGAAATCATGGAGCTTCAAGGAAATAAATACATAGTAGAGAGTGTCTACTCCCAATCACTTGGTGAATTGACAGATGACCACGCCAAACAAGAAGGGTTTCAATCGGTAGAGGAATACAAAGAAGCCATCCTCTCTTATCACCCAGGCATGCCATGGCACCCGAGCATGAAAGTATGGGTGCACGAATTCGCATTAGTGAACGAATAGAGTACGACGGATGGAGTATTTATTATACAGAACGCTCATCTATCTTCATGTGATCAGCGTCGTGGCCTCCATCGGCCCATTTTTCATTCTATTGCCGATGATGAAGAAGTTACGGACGGCTTCTGATTCCGTTCTTCCTTCGTACCTGGACACGTTCCGCTTCACGGTCCAACTTTCCAAGCATGCGGGACATGTGCTCGTCGGAACAGGAATCCTCCTGGTGCTACTCGGACCTTGGACGTGGAGTACACCGTGGATCGTCATGACCCTTGTCATTATGTTCTGCTCCCTGTTCTTTCTCGCAAGAGCATTCTCACCGACAATACGGAAGTTTGCAGAGAAGGACGCCGACCGCGATTGGCTGGTTGGGAAACTGAATCGGACCGTTTGGATATATCTAATCCTTTTACTGGCTATGCTGTGGTTTATGGTCGTGAAGCCGAATTTGTGGATGTAATGGAGTCGACTCATAGCGTGTACCAGGTACAATGGATATCATTTGTACCTGGTACACGCTATTTTTGAGGATAATCTAACTAGTCTACGAGATCCATCACCATCAATCCCCCCGAACTTCTACAGTCCTTATCCTAAAAATAAAATAATAATACTTATACACAATGATCAAACTCAGGACGACCTTTACCACCAGACTATCCGATAAAATCAACGGTATGAGAATCATGATGTCAGAAAAAACAAGCAGCGTTACCTTCTGACGCAATGTCATGGATCGATGACGAATAAAACCTTCCAAATGTTTCTTATATAAACTGGTCCCTTTAAACCAAACCTCAAATCGTTGGGATCCCCTCACAAAGAAAAAGGATGCTAACAATAGTAATGGTGTCGTTGGTATGAGTGGCAGCACGATGCCGACAATTCCTAATCCCATAAATAAGAATCCCAATAAAAGATAGATTAGTTTCTTAATTTTCTCTATTACGGCCACTCCTTTTTAACCCTTCATTCCTCTCTATTCTATTCATGACGATAGAAGGTGGCAAGAAACAAAAAAAGAACCTGACCATGTACTGCAAACTCACACCATAGTCAAATCCTCTTTTCTATTCATCCTCGCTATCCTCTTTTCCCTTCGACTCCAAAACCTTCATGAAATAGGCTGTCGGAAGCAACAATCCTATGGCTGCCTCAAGCAGGGCAAAGAATCGGATATGTCCTGTCGGGATATAATCTCCGTACCCGACAGACAGGATCGTCACCCCGCTATAATAGAGATAATTGAGAAACGTATGCTCAACCGGCTTACCACTGGGTGAACTGACACGCAGCATCGGATTTTCAAACGACAGGGCATAATAGAGTACAGCAAATGCGATCATGATGCTGAGAAGTACGAAAAACAGCTTATAAAAAAGCGTGGTACTAAAATAACTGTATTTGAAATGCTTATCCTTAAAGAAATAGATTAAGTTGACCAGGATGTAAATGATGGCTCCGATTGTAACGATGCTCGCCAAAACGTTTGAATCCTCCTCT
This sequence comes from Rossellomorea sp. ABR4_004, assembly GCF_056159585.1. Taxonomy (NCBI): domain Bacteria; kingdom Bacillati; phylum Bacillota; class Bacilli; order Caryophanales; family Bacillaceae; genus Rossellomorea; species Rossellomorea sp. ABR4_004. The sequence continues at coordinate 136,367 of NZ_JBSWVM010000002.1, forward strand.
TTCACGTACTATGTTTCATATACCACGTGTTGTATGTTTAAAACTCAACTGTAGTAGATTCTCATCTCCCCTTGTACAAACCCTTCAACTCTTTTATTCTAGTAATAATAGAATTTTCCGAAAAGAAGGAACCTGCAATGAAAAAGTTCTCACTTCAATCCAAGATTATCGTTATTGTATTAGCACTTCTTTCATTATTGATTTTATCCTTATCCATCATTTTTTTACGTATGTTGTCCGATACATTAACGGACTTGAAAGGGAAACAAGCACTGGCAGTGGCACAATCTGTATCCAAGATGCCGGCTGTCATCGAGGCCTTTCATGCAAATCAACCGGAAGACATCATCCAGCCCCTGGTAGAAGATATTCGAAAAGAAACAGGGGCCACCTTTATCGTTGTCGGTAATAGAGACTCTGTCCGCTACTCTCATCCCATGCCTGAACGACTCGGGAAAAAGATGGTCGGTGGAGACAATGAAAGAGCCTTGATGAGGGGTGAATCTTATGTTTCTCATGCAAGGGGATCATTAGGACCATCTGTTAGAGGAAAGGTTCCCATAAGAAACCCCCAAAACGAAATTATTGGGGTAGTGTCAGTCGGGTTTCTTGAAGACAGTATCCGTGATATTGTCATTCCCTATCGTACAAAGGTACTGATACTCGTAACCGTTATTCTGTTAATTGGAATCATAGGTTCATTTTTCATTGGGAAAGGAATCAAAAAGGCGATCTTCGGTTTGGAGCCTGCTGAAATTGCCATGCAGTTCAAGGAAAAGCGGGCCATCATCGAATCGGTCCGGGAGGGAATCATTGCAATCGATCAACATGGATCGATTACGGAAATAAATGCTAAAGCCCACAGTATCCTGGCTCTTGATTACCAATCCTCCAATAGGGGGAGACATATTCTGGAAGTCATTCCCGATACGAAAATGATGGATGTCCTGGAAACGCGAGAAAGCCAGCTCGATGATGAGATTTCATTAAATCATCATGATCTCATCGTCAACAGGCTCCCTATCTTGGAAGAGGAAAAAATCGTCGGAGTGGTAGCCAGTTTCAGGAGAAAAGATGAAATCGACCAGCTCACTAAAGAACTTTCTCAGGTTCAAGAATATGCAGGCATATTGCGCTCACAGACACATGAATACAGAAACAAACTGAATACGATTGCAGGTCTCATTCAACTTCACCATCATGAAGAGGCATTAGCCCTCATACAGGAGGAATCCTCTGGGTATGAAGACTTAATTCAATTTCTATTGAAAGCGGTTCCTGATCCTGTCCTGGCAGGCTTGATCATTGGAAAGTATAATCGGTCTCAAGAATTGAAGGTCTCGTTCTCGATTCATCCTGATAGCTCCATTACAACACCACTTATAGATGTACAGCAGGAAAAATTGATTACCATCATTGGGAACGTTCTTGACAATGCCTTTGAAGAGGTCTTGTCCCAGCCATTCCATAACAGGCGGGTTCAATTGTTTATGACTGATTTAGGTGATGATTTTATTTTCGAAATAGAAGACGGCGGTGCAGGAATCCAGGATATAGACTCAATATTTGAAAGGGGCTATTCTACAAAAGCCGGCAAAGACAGGGGCATCGGTCTTCACCTGGTGCAACGAAGTGTGGAGCATCTGAACGGCTACATGACAGTGGAAAATAGTGAACTTGGGGGCACTTTGTTTACGATTAGTATTCCAAAGCAACATTAGGGAGGGAAAGTATTGCGTAAGTGGAACGTATTCATTATAGAAGATGATATTCAAACAGCTGAGATCAACAGTCAGTACATTGCTCAAATGGAAAGATTTCAGGTGGGCGGGATCGCCACTACCATCGCAGAAGCCACGAAAGTCTTACCTGTTGTAAATCCTGATTTGATCTTACTTGATGTTTACTTTCCTGATGGAACCGGCAGTGAATTTCTCTGGGAGATCAGAAAGCATTATCGAAGTACAGATGTCATCCTGGTCACAGCAGCAAAGGAAACCGAACATATTTCAAATGCCATCCGTGGCGGGGCATTCGATTATATCCTGAAACCCATAATCTTTAACCGATTTCAGGATACTCTACTAAAGTATCAACACTATAAAGAGAGAATGAATGATTCTCAAGTCGAAAATCAACATGAAGTGGACAACCTGTTTAATAGAAAGAAAAGCACGAGTAACATTCAAACCGTCCAACAACCCCCGAAAGGGATCGATACGATTACATTGGATTCCATACTCAAAAGGATTGGAACCACTGATCTCGGTCAAGGCTATACGGCTGAGGAAATGGCAGGGGAAGTCGGCGTGACCCGTACAACGGCCAGGCGCTATCTGGAGTATCTTGTTTCACAAAAGAAGATTATAGTGGAGCTTACATATGGAGGTGTCGGGAGACCTCAGAGAAAATATTTCTTTCAAAAATAATAGAAAAGCAGTGAGGCTCTGTGGGCTTCACTGCTTTTCTAATGATTATGCTTCTTTCTTCAGATCCTGACTTTCCGTGGCCTTCCCCCTTCTCGTAAACCCTAAAATAGTAGGGAGAATAAGTGAAAGGATTGAAACGGTCAGTAATCCGATGGTGATATTACTTTGAAAAAACACACTGTAAGATCCGTTCGAGATCGTCATCGCCTGTCTGAAGGATTGCTCCATCATCCCCCCCAATATAAACGCCAGAATAAATGGAGGCGCAGGGAATTTGAACATTTTCAACAAATAGCCTAACACGCCAAATCCAACAAGCAAGTATAGATGGAACGTGTTGAAGCTGACTGCGTATACCCCTATTAAACAGAACACAATGATCAATGCGATCAACAGCTGCTTCGGAATATATAAGATTTTTGCCAGTACCGGGATGAGCGGTAAGTTAAGTATCAAAAGAAAAAGATTTCCGATATACATACTTGCGATGACTCCCCAGAAAACGTCCGGGTGATCCTGAAGCATCAAAGGCCCCGGCTGCACCCCTACAACCAGTAAGGCACCAAGTAATACAGCAGTGGTTCCAGACCCTGGTATCCCTAATGTTAACAAGGGAACGAATGCCCCGCTTGTCGCAGCATTATTAGACGTTTCTGGCGCGGCTAACCCCTTGATATTCCCTTTCCCAAAAGAAGATGGATCTTTGGATAAACGTTTCTCCGAAATATAAGAAAGGAATGAGGCAATCGTTGCCCCGGCTCCAGGCAGGACTCCTAAAATAAAGCCAAGGACGGAATGACGGCCAATCGGTCCTGCCATCTCCTTTAATTCCTTCTTCTCAAGCTTTAAGCTGCCTACAGCCTTCTTCCCTTTCAACGTATTTTCATTTCTTGAGATAATTAACTGACAAACCTCGGATAGTGCAAATAATCCTAAAGCAATAATCAGAAAGTCGATCCCTTCTAATAAACCCGGGTTCCCGAATGTGAAGCGTTGTGTACCTGTTTGCTGATCAATCCCGACAGTTGCGATGATCAATCCAATCGTCGCCGAGATCAGTGCTTTATTGGTGGACCCTTCAGATAAACTCGAAATCGCTGTCAGTCCCAGAAGCATTAGAGCGAAATACTCAGTTGGCCCAAACGTAATGGCAAGCTTAGCCATATAAGGAGCGACTAACATAAGTGCCACCACACTTATCGTTCCACCTGCAAAAGACGATATGGCCGCTATGGCGAGTGCTTTGCCTGCCTTCCCCTGCTTTGCCATGGGATATCCGTCAAAAGCTGTTGCCACTGTCCCTGAAATACCAGGGGCATTTAATAGAATCGAAGAAGTCGAGCCGCCAAACACGGCACCATAATAAACCCCCGCCATCAGGATCAAGGCGGAAGCCGGAGACATCCCATAACTCAGGGGGATCATGATCGCAATGGCGCTGATCGGACCCAATCCAGGCAGCATCCCGATAATCGTACCAGCCAACACCCCAATAAATGCGAAAAATAAGTTTTCCGGGGTGAATGCTACTTGAAATCCATATAATATACTTTCAATCATGCCCGTCACCTCCTAAAATGGTAGAATCCCCTGTGGTAATGTAATGTTGAGTAAATAGTTAAATGAATAATACATGATGCCTGAGAATAGAAAGGCTACCAATACCGTTGTAAGTTTCTTTTTGAATCCCAAAACAAACGGGATGACCAACAAAAATAAAATAGTAGATACTAAAAATCCGATCGGTTCCAATAAAAAAATATATACGATCAATGCTCCTAATACCGATAACAGAATGATGACATCTTCCTTTTTCACATAACGTCTTTTCTTATCTTCTTCCGTATCATCTTTCGCCTGGAAGAACAACACAACGGCTAAAATAATGAGCAGGAATCCAAGCCCTTTCGGAAGGACGTCACTATCGATAATGGCGTATGGAAATGCAGGAAGCCGAAAGCTGAGAGTTAAATAGCCCCCGGCAAAAACTAGTAAAAGTATTGAGATGATCCGATCTGGCTTTGTTCTCATGTGATTCACTCCTAATCATGAAAAGGAAGGAGCAGATGTTTCTGCTCCAGATCCCATTATTTTTTCAAGCCGATTTCCTCCATTAATGTTTCAATTTCTTTGTACTCTTCATCCAGGAAGGAACTGAACTCTTCTGAAGACATGTAGTTGTCCGTCCAGCCAAACTTGTCCCGCATTTCCTTCCACTGATCCGTTTCGATCATGTCTTTAAACGCTTTCTCATAATAAGCAACGGCTTCGGGATCCATATCCTTTGGTCCTAAGAATCCACGCCACACCACGAATTCATCATCAATCCCCTGTTCTTTTAACGTCGGGAACTCTGAAACCGCATCTCCTTCCAAACGTTCGGGAGCTGTAATCGCCAGAACCTTCACCTTGCCTGCACGTGCTTGTTCAGAGGCTTCCGCAAGTCCCGTGGAGTACACATCCACTTTTCCTCCGAGGAGCATGCTCATACCGGATCCGTCTTGAGCGGATACATATTTCAGTTTTTTAACATCTACCCCTGCTGCCTTAACCGCTTTCACAAACTGCATGTGGTCCATGCTTCCCGGTGAAGATACCCCTACAATGGATACTGATGTAGGATCCTTTTTTAATGCATCGACAAGATCATTCATCGTATCATAAGGTGAATCGGCGTCCACAACAAAGGCTGCATAGTCAGCAATCACCCCTGCTATAGGTGTGAAGTCTTTATGAGACAATGTCGACTGTCCATTAAGGGGAACAAAGAACATCGGTGGAGACGTGACGAACATCGTGTGGTTATCCCCTTTTTTACTATTAATATATGACCAGCCGACAGAGCCCCCGCCACCCGGTTTATTGACTACAGCCATACGCTCTTCAATGATTTTCTGTTCTTCCATTACCTTTGAAACGGTTCTGGCCGTCGTATCCCAACCTCCGCCGGCACCAGCTGGAGCAACGACTTCAATTGGTTTAGACGGAGTCCATTCCCCATCACTTTCAGAATTACTTGCAGAATTCGATCCTCCGCATGCCGTGATGACAACTAGTAAACTGGATAAAATGATAGCCATGATACCTGTTTTCTTTTTCATCAACCTATTCCCCCTGTAAACATTATTGATAACGCTTTCATTATAGAAAATTCAGAAACTTAATAAAATAAATCGTAAATAAACGGCAAAAGGAACTTTGTGGGTATATTGTTTATAAAGTTCATGGAATTGACTCTTGTTGTATTTGCCAGCTAAAACTTATTAAACCCTTTTAAACAATCAACATATGATAAAGCAACTTCCTTATTGTGAGAAAGGTGAGAGCGATGTTTGATCAACGATTCAGTATGTACAGACCCATACACGGTGGTGGAGGCCATGCGAGCTGGGGCAATGGACACGGACACGCCACATGGGGACACGGAACAAGTTGGAACCAGGGAGGACATTGGAATCACGGAGGCAACTGGGGTTATCACGGAGGTGGCTACTATCCTGGATTTGCGGCGGGAACGGTGACGGGTTTAGCTGTGGGGGCTGCTGCTTCACCGGGTCCTTACCCTGTACCGGTTCCAGCTTACCCTTACCCTTACCCATATCCGTACCCTTATCCGTATCCACCTCCCTACCCGCAATCTTAAATAATGACAAAGCTCCATCTCTTAGTAAAAAAGGGATGGAGCTTTTCTTTATAAGTACCTATCCTTCATTGATTAAATAGTACAAGTACAAATTGGAAATATTTATCTTAGAAATAATAGCAGTTCAAAATTCCATCAATTGTGATACTATAGATTAGTTGGTGTTTCGTTCATAGATTAGTAGAATCAAGGAGGAACTGAATATGGATTTCTTATTTCCACTTGGACTTGCCATATCATCTGGAGCCATCATTGCACTATTAAAAATCATTGCAATCGATATCATACTATCCGGGGATAACGCGATTGTCATCGCTATGGCAACGAGAGGGTTACCGAAAGAACATCAAAACAGAGCGATTTTCTGGGGAACAGCAGGAGCTGTCATCCTGCGCATTTTCTTTGCCGCCATTATTGTTTACTTACTAAAAATTCCTTATGTTCATCTGATCGGCGGGGTCCTTCTTTTATGGATCGCCTATAAAGTACTGGTTGAAGGTGAAGAAGAAGCCAATATTAAATCTCACACCGGACTTAGACAAGCGATCACGACTATCATTATCGCAGATGCCGTCATGAGCCTAGATAATGTGGTGGCCGTTGCGGGTGCAGCACATGGGCATATCGGTATGATCGCCCTGGGCGTATTCATCTCGATTCCGATTATGATTTTCGGATCAAAGGCGATTGTCAGAGTACTTGAAAAATATCGATGGATTGCCTATCTAGGTGCAGGAATTCTGGCATTTACAGCAGGTGAAATGATTGTCAGAGACGAGAAATTCTTACATTTACTTAATATCCATCATGGTCCTGTTACGTATTTGATCACAATCGGTCTGACGGTTGGGGTTTTACTCATCGGATACTTAGTAAATAAGAAATCTGTTTCACACCACAATAAAAACGTTGAACAATATAATGCTTAATTCCAAAAGATGCTTACATTTGTAGGCATCTTTTTGTTTTGTGGAGGAATCTTTTGGAGATACTAATTGGCAGTTGATCGAAGGGAGGACGTGTTCGTTTGGATTTCTTTATGAGTCAGGAATCGTTGACTAGCCTGGAATGGATATTACGTGCAATTTTCGGCTTCGTCTTTCTTATTATCATAGCTAAATTTATGGGACAACGATCGATTTCACAGTTAAGATTCCTTGATTTTGTTATGGCCCTCCTAATAGGAAACATCATGGCTCACCCATTGTCTGACGAAGGGCTGGGATTGAAAGGCTCTATGCTCACCATGGGCACATTAGTGGCACTCTATCTGATTGGTGTATACCTCAGTCTGCATTCAACTTTCATACGAAAAATACTCGACCCTTCCCCTATACCATTGATCGATAACGGGGAAATCCTATATCAAAATCTCAAGAAAGCACGAATACCCTTAGACAGCCTTTTATCTGAACTAAGAAAACAGCAGACCGAAGAAGTTGATAATGTGGCGATGGCCCTGTGGGAAACCGGTGGAGAAATCTCCATATTTCTTAAACCACAATACCAGGCTGTGACTCAAAAAGATCTGGCCCTGTCTCCTAAAGGGTTCGATCTCCCCAAGCCCGTTATTGAAGATCGGAAAATCAATCATTCTCTCTTACTGAAGCTGGATAGGGATGAACACTGGCTGCATGATCAGCTAAAGACCACTTACAATGTCACCGTGCACGATGTATTACTTGCCACAATCGATAAACAAGAGCACATTAAAATCTATTTGTATAAATAAAGCTCTCTCCGCATTTGGAGAGAGCTTTATTCATTATTTCATCATCTGCCTGACCAGTTCTTTATTTCTCTTCTTGAATACTTCGTTATGGGAGGAAACCATGGCGAATTTATTAGCTTCTGGTTGAATGAATTGCTTCGCCTTATTGACTGCGTTGGCCGCGTCCTGGAATGCTCCTGCAATCAAGTTCACCTTTCCATCGTGTTTCAATATGTCACCCGCTGCGTAAATACCTTCTATCGATGATTCACTGGTAGTCGTACCAGCTATGTAATACTGATCGATCATGTCGATATTCAATGAACTATTTTTTAGCAGGGAAGTATCTATTTCATACCCATGATTAATGATTACTTCGTCAATGGGTAAATAGGAAACCTCTCCAGACTGATGATTGGTCAGTTGCACCTTTTCAATGGTTTCGTGATCGGCGGCTGCAATCAGCTTGGTAATCGATGTGTTGAGCAGGCAGGAGGCCGAGCTATTCATGAGCTGGGCACATTGAGCTTCGTGTCCATTCAATGCTTCCTTCCGATAGGCAATATACACTTTCTTCGCTACGGGTTCTAATTCATTTGCCCAATCGATGGCTGAGTTCCCTCCACCTGAAATGATGACCGTCTTACCTTTAAACCTTTTTAAAGACTTGACTGTGTAGTTTAAATTAGAAACTTCAAATCGTTCTGCCCCTTCGATATCAAGCTTCTGAGGATTGATGATTCCGCTTCCCACTGCGATGATGACCGTTTTTGAGTAGTGCTTTTCCCCGGATGAACCTTCTAATATAAAGATACCTTCTTCATTGAGTTTAATGGATTCAACTTTTTCGTTTAAGACGACAGACGGATTGAAAGTCAATCCTTGTTGAACAAGCTGCTCAATTAATTTCGCCCCGGGAATCGGAGTGAGTCCCCCTACATCCCAAATCATTTTCTCAGGGTACACATGTATCTTTCCACCCAATGTTGGTTGAAACTCGATGATCTTTGTTTTCATTTCTCTAAGTCCACTATAGAAAGCTGAGTAAAGTCCCGCTGGACCTCCCCCAATGACTGTCACATCAAATAGTTCGTGATTATCCATTTCCGTCCACTCCTTGAGTAACCAAGATATAATTGATTATCATTCTCAATTACATCCTACATCTTTTTTAATGCTTTGACAATACAAATTTCTATTGACATTAGTAAAAAAGGATTATAGTATTAAGATTGTTCGAGATTGAGAATCATTATCACTTTACTAATCTATAAACGGAGGTCTTAAAATGGTTCGCCTCTATACAAACGAATTAAACATTGGCTACGGTGAACGCCTCATCGTGAAAAACCTAAGCGTGGACATCCCTGATAAAAAAATCACAACGATCATTGGTTCAAATGGTTGTGGAAAATCGACTTTACTGAAAGCGATTACCCGCATCATCCCCCATCACTCCGGCAACGTCCTGTTAGATGGTGAAAACATTTCTAAAGGAAACACAAAGGAATTAGCGAAGAAGATGGCGATTCTTCCGCAAACCCCTGAGAGTGCCAGTGGACTGACAGTTGGCGAATTGGTTTCATATGGCCGTTTTCCTCATCAAAAAGGAATGGGCCGTCTATCGAAGAAAGATTATGACGTCATCAACTGGGCTCTCGAAGTGACAGGGACCCTGGAATTTAAGTACAGGGAAGTCGATGCCTTATCAGGAGGTCAGCGACAACGCGTCTGGATTGCCATGGCCCTCGCCCAGGAAACTGATATCATCTTCCTCGATGAACCGACTACATATTTAGATATGGCACACCAGCTGGAAGTTTTAGAGCTTTTACAAAAGCTGAATAGAGAACAGGAACGCACCATTGTGATGGTCCTCCATGATCTAAATCAAGCTGCACGTTTTGCCGACTACATCGTTGCTCTAAAAGAAGGAGAAATCGTGAAAGCCGGAAATTGTGAGGAAGTCATCACACATGAAGTCCTGAAAAAAGTATTCCAAATCGATGCTGAGATTGGAAGAGATCCTCGAACAAACAAGCCAATGTGTTACACATATAATTTACTAAAAGGAGAAGATCAACATGAAGAAATGGCTCATCCCGTTTACTCTGCTGTTAGTGCTGCTCGTTAGTGCATGCGGAAACAGCTCTACGAAAGAAGAAGGTTCAGATTCAAAAGAAAAGGAAAACAACTCTTCTGATACCATCACCTATCAATCTGAAAATGGACCTGTTGAAGTACCGGCAGATCCACAGCGCGTAGTCGTACTATCCTCTTTTGCCGGTAACGTCATGGCATTGGATGTGAATGTTGTAGGTGTGGACTCATGGTCAAAAATGAATCCTCGTTGGGATAAGGAATTAAAAGATGTGGAAGAAGTAACTGACGAAAGCTTAGAGAAAATCATTGAGCTTGATCCCGATTTGATCGTCGGTCTATCCAATATTAAAAATGTAGATAAGTTAAATGAAATTGCCCCTACTGTTACATACACTTATGGAAAAGTAGACTATTTAACACAGCACATCGAAATTGGTAAACTACTAAATAAAGAAAAAGAAGCGACAGAATGGGTGGATGACTTCAAGAAGCGTGCCCAGACTGCAGGAGAAGACATCAAAGCGAAAATTGGAGAAGATACAACCGTTTCCGTTATTGAAAGCTTCAATAAGCAATTATACGTTTATGGAAACAACTGGGGTCGCGGTACCGAGATCCTTTATCAGGAAATGGACCTGAAGATGCCTGAAAAAGTAAAAGAACAAGCGTTGGAACCTGGATATTTCGCTCTTTCAACAGAGGTTATGCCTGAGTATGCCGGAGATTATCTGATTATAAGCAAAGATCCGAAAGCAGATAACTCATTTATGGATACAGAAACATACAAAAACATTCCTGCAGTAAAGAACAACCAAGTATATGAAGTGAACATGATGGAATTCTACTTTAATGATCCATTGACACTTGATTACCAGTTGGATTTCTTCAAAGAGAAATTTCTAGGCAACTAATTCGTAAAGGGGATTCTTATCACAAGAATTCCCTTTCTTTCTACTCCAATAAAGAAAAGATGATTGATTATGAAAACTCAAAATCAGCGAATTCCATTTTTTTATAAATTAATCGGGGCCACCTTCTTATTTGTTGCTGCTTTTCTTATATCTGTGGTGTATGGGGCTGCAGAGACAACCGTGAAGGACGTATGGCTTGCATTGACTCCTGCTGGTGACGGAGATAAGGTAACCATCTTGCGGGAAATCCGCTTCCCTAGAGAAGTTGCCGCCATTGTTGTTGGAGCTTCCTTAGCCGTATCGGGAGCCATCATGCAGGGGATGACGCGAAATCCCCTTGCAGACCCGGGGTTACTTGGATTGACAGCGGGAGCGAACGCAGCATTAGCCGTTGCTCTTGCCTTTTCCCCTTCCATCAGCTACTACGGCATTATGATTGCTTGCTTCATCGGCTCTGCTGTAGGGGCATTGTTGGTATTTGGCATCAGCTCAATGAAACGTGGCGGCTTTTCTCCCTTTAGAATTGTATTGGCCGGTGCTGCCGTTTCCGCCTTTTTATTTGCCATTTCTGAAGGGATCGGTCTCTATTTTAAGCTTTCCAAAGATGTGTCAATGTGGACGGCCGGTGGTATGATCGGGACAACGTGGAATCAGCTTCAAGTGATTGTTCCATTTATTCTATTCGGTATCGTGGTTTCAATCTTTTTATCCAGACAACTAACCATCCTAAGTTTAAATGAGGAAGTTGCCGTCGGATTGGGTCAACGTACGGCTTTTGTGAAAACCATTCTCTTTATCGTGATCGTTCTACTTGCAGGCGCTGCCGTTGCCCTTGTCGGAAATATGGTATTCATCGGCTTGATGATCCCCCATATGGTCCGGGCTGTGGTTGGGACAGATTACCGCTTGATCATCCCCATCTCCACCCTGTTTGGAGCAACATTCATGCTGCTCGCAGATACGCTCGGCCGAACAATCAACGCCCCATACGAAACACCTGTGGCAGCGATCGTCGCGATGATGGGCTTACCTTTCTTCCTATTTATCGTGCATAAAGGAGGGAAAGGCTTCTGATGATACATCCGGATTTGATCAAAAAACAACGATTACTTCTTATTGGACTACTAATCCTTATCGCAGCAACAACATTTATTAGTATTGGACTTGGCTATTCTTCTGTTTCATATGATCGTCTACTGCCTACTATTTTCGGTGAAGGGTCATTTAAAGAAGAATTCATCCTATTTTCCATTCGTTTGCCCAGAATCATCATTACGATTTTGGCCGGCATGGCACTTGCACTTTCCGGTTGCATTTTACAAAGTATCACACGTAATGACTTAGCGGATCCAGGTATAATCGGAATCAATTCGGGGGCAGGGGTTTCCATTGCCATCTTCTTCTTATTTTTCCCGATAGATGCCGGTTCATTTGCCTATCTGCTGCCGATTGTTGCTTTCGCAGGAGCTCTTCTTACAGCCTGCCTCATCTATATGTTTTCGTATAGTAAGCGTAATGGGATTCAGCCTGTCAGGTTAGTCTTAGTAGGGGTCGGATTCTCCATGGCACTATCGGGGCTCATGATCATTCTCATCTCAAGTGCCGAACGGGCAAAAGTGGATTTCATTGCCATGTGGCTGGCGGGGAACATCTGGGGGTCAGACTGGCCGTTCATCTTGGCGCTTCTACCATGGCTCGTGATTCTGATTCCATTTGCACTCTATAAATCTCAGATGTTGAATCTTCTGGGATTAAGTGAACCTGTCTCTGTAGGCGTAGGAGTTTCCATCAATCGTGAACGTTTCATCATGCTGATGGTCGCTGTTGCCTTAGCAGCATCGGCTGTTTCGGTCACAGGAGGAATCGCCTTTATCGGATTGATGGCTCCCCATATCGCCAAAGCATTGGTGGGACCACGCAATCAAATGTTCATCCCGATAGCCATACTGCTTGGCGGATGGCTATTATTACTCGCTGACACAGTCGGCCGTAATATCCTGGAACCCGATGGCATCCCAGCAGGGATCATGATCGCTTTGATCGGTGCTCCTTATTTCATGTATTTGTTGTTGAAAAAATAAGAACGATATAAAGAAAGGTACCGGACTCTCCGGTACCTTTCTCCATTTCATTACCTCACTGTGGGATTAACTTCACCTGTTACAAATTCCTCCTCTTTCCCTTCCTTCACAGGTTTCTTACTCCAAATCGTCGCAAGGATCGGTCCTGAAATATTATGCCACACAGCTGCTATCACACTCGGGAGTGCGGCAAGTGGCCCAAAGTGAGCAGTTGCAAGTGCCACTCCAAGTCCAGAGTTTTGCATCCCGACTTCAATCGAAATCGCTCTCCGCTTACTTTCATCTAATTTCATAAGGACTCCTGTGCCATACCCCAGTCCAAGTCCAAATAGATTATGCAGGATCACAGCCGTGAAAATGATCACCCCAGAGGTTGCGATATTTTCAACATTTGCAGAAACAACGGCCGATACGATGATAATGATTGCCAATACTGATATTAAGGGAATGACATTTAAACTTTTTTCCACTGTGCTCGGGAATAGCTTTCGAATGACTAACCCAAGAGTGATGGGAACGATGATCACTTGAACGATGGACAGAAACATGGCGATTGGATCGACAGGAAGCCATTGACCCGCTAATGCTAACAAAATCAGTGGAGTCGCAATCGGTGCCAATAATGTTGACAGTGATGTCATGGCTACGGATAATGCCAGATTTCCTTTTGCCAGATACACCATGACATTGGATGCCGTCCCCCCGGGAACCGACCCCAGTAGTACCAATCCAGCCGCTAATTCACTCGGTAGATTCAGCATATATGCTATCAATAGGGCACCCAATGGCATAATGATGAATTGCGCCAGTACTCCGGTTATGACCGGCAACGGCTTCTTCAGAACAAGCTGAAAGTCGACTGGCTTTAATGTAAGTCCCATTCCGAACATCACGACACCTAATAGAATCGTTATGTACGCGCCCAAAGGCAGAAAAGGATCAGGAACAAAATAGGCTACCGCCGCTACGAGGATGACCCAAACAGCGAAATATTTACCTGCCAGATTGCTGATTGTTTCAAGTAGTTTCATTTCTGCTCCTCCTTCTTTTTATGTACTAGTTTGTGAGGATTAAAGATTCCATTTGGATCTATGGCCGCCTTGATTTTTTCCATGACCTGCAAAGCACCACCGTGTTCTCTCTGTTGATACTTCATCTTTCCGACTCCTACACCATGTTCACCTGTACATGTGCCATTACGTTCAAGGGCATACTCCACGATTTGTTCGTTATATATTTCCGCTCTCTTCACCTCTTCAGGGTCGTTTAAATCGATCATGAGGGATGTATGGTAATTCCCATCTCCCACATGTCCGAGGATTCCCCCTATCAACTCTAATTCTTCCAGCCTTTTTCGTGCATGCTGCACGGCACCGGACAATTCTGAAATGGGCACACACACGTCTGTCACCATGAGCTTCCTTCCTGGATTTCCATGTACATAAGCATAGGCAAGATTATGTCTCGCTTCCCACAATCTATTCCTACCTGCAGTGTCTTCTTCAAACACAATCTCTTCACAGTCATGATCAGACATAATCTCTTTGGTGAATTCCACATCTTGTTGGAGACCTGCTTCATTACCATGAAACTCAAGAAAAAGAGTAGGTTTTTCTTTATAATCCGTCTCACTGAATCGATTCACTTGTATCATCGATGGTTCATCCACCAGTTCCACTCTCGCAATTGGAATGCCTGCTTGTAAAATGGACACGACCGCTTCCACTGCATCATTTATATGATTAAACGATGCACGTGCCGCCACAATATGCTCAGGAATTCCATATACGCGGAGGGTCAACTCCGTAATACATCCCAACGTGCCCTCTGAACCTACGAATAAACTGTTTAAGTGATAGCCGGACGACGATTTCTGAGCCATGTTTCCTGTGTGAATCACTTCTCCATCCGGAAGCACCACTTCTAAATCCCGGACTTGATCCCGCATAACTCCATACTTTACAGAAGTCGTCCCACTCGCATTCGTAGCAGCCATGCCTCCAAGGGTCGCATCAGCACCGGGATCAACTGAAAAAAAGAGACCATACTTCTTCAATTCTTTATTTAACTGAGAACGCGTAACACCAGGTTGAACTTTTACGAGAAAATCCTTCTCTCTCACCTCGAGTATTTTATTCATCCCGGAAAAATCAATGGTGATTCCTTTATCATATGGAATCACATGACCTTCAAGGCTTGTACCCAGACCAAACGGGATAATGGGTGTGTGATGAGCGGCTGCCACCTTCACAATCGCGCTCACCTCCCCGGCACTCTCAGGGAACACCACTATATCCGGAGAGCTTGGCCTATGATAGGATTCATCCTTCCCATGCTGCTCTAAAATCGTTTCATTCACCGTCACCCGATGACTATCTACGACTCCCCCCAGTTCATCCACCAAACGACTATCCTTCACACTCATATGCCCTCTCCCCTTCTAAAAAATGTATAATGTAACGAATTATACCTAATAATCTGAATATTTCAATAGTAAAAAAGATATTTCTTTCTCCGGTGAGGGACGGACCTCGAAAAAGAGAAGAATGCTATATTGGCACGGATTCTGTATTGGCAGAGGTCCGTCCCTCAAAAAAAGCGGTACCGGGATCATCCGGTACCGCAATACAATCGTTTATTTCTCCATCAATCTTTTCAGTTTCTCATCCAACACCACAAATAGCTTTGTCAATTCTTGTTTTGAAACGTTCTCGTATTGATCCCCTATACTTACTTCATATGCACATTCATTTTCAGTCACTTCTTTTACATATCCCGTTAAACCAATACCTGTCTCGTCATATAGATCTATTAAAATCGTTTCTACTTCTTTTTGTGGATAGTGAAAGAAGACATGAAACATATTGGAAACAGGCTTTTCAGGAAGAGTCGATACACAATGGCAGCCGTTAAAAAGACCGGCAAGTTCTATTGCTCCTTCATAATACTGTTCCATTTTCTTGATTCGTTGATCAAAATAATGGTCTGCACTCAGGATGTATGGATAGAGGCTGATAAGATCTCCTCCATGGCGTCTTTTCCATACCTTTGATTCTTTCGTAAACTCCTCGCTTCCTGCCAGGATCGCACCTGCAATTCCACCGATCCCTTTATAGAACGAAATATAGACACTATCGAAAAGGGCACAGACTTCCTCTGCTGTTTTCCCATAATGAGGAAGAATTTCATAAAGTCTGGCACCGTCTAAATGAAGCTTGATTCCTTTATCCCGGCAGTATTCAGAGATAGCTTCAAGAATCTCGTAGTCTGGTAGTTGACCACCGATTTCCCTTTGAGGCAGCTCTAACAGTAAGCATGCAATGTCCGTTTCAAGTCCAATCACGTCTTCCAGTCCAATCACACGCTCCTTGTCAGCCAATAGAATCGGTTCAATTCCATGTAACTTCTTCAGCCCATCTTCTTCATGAATCTCTAAATGACATAAAGGATGGTACGCCACTCTGTTCAACTCTTTTTGATCACACCAGATACGAAGAGCGATCTGCTGAGCCATCGTTCCGCTCGGGAAAAAAACGGCACTTTCTTTCCCTAGGAAGTTTACTATCTTCTTTTGAAAGTCTTCTATTATCCTACCCGATCCGTATATATCACTTTCCAAATCACCATCTACATCTACTAAAGCATCTTTAAGAACATCCAGATTTCGTTTCCCATGACCCTGAAGTTGATAAGCAGTCTGTTTATACGCTTCCAATAATGTCTTTTCTCTCATCGATTTGCCCCCCTTTTATGAGTTCATCACTTTTTCAATGAATCCCTTCACTCGTTTCTTGTATTCCTCCTCTTCTATTGTAAAACCTTCTGTGTGACCGGCCCCTGGTACTATCCATAATTCTTTCATGCTATTCGTTGCTTCGTAAAGACGATTGGCCATTTCGGTAGGAACGAGTTCGTCTTGATCTCCATGAATGATGAATAATGGCAATCTATTTTTCTTCACCTGGTCGAGTGCCGAGGCTTCACTGAACGTATAGCCTGCTCGCACCTTCGTTACCACACTCGTTATTTCCATAATCGGAAATACCGGCAAGCGGTAAAGATAGTTTAATTGATGAGTCAGTTCTTCTTCCAAAGAGGTGTATCCGCTGTCGGCAATGATCCCCTTCACCTCTTCGGGAAGGTCCTCACCACTTGTCATTAATACGGTTGCTGCCCCCATGGAAAAACCGTGCAAAAAAATGGACTTTTCATCTTTTTCATTGATTAAGAGATTGATCCATTCTTTATAATCCAATCGATCGTCCCAGCCATACCCGATGTAATCCCCTTCACTTTCCCCATGCCCTCTCGCATCAGGTTTGAGAATATTGTAGCCTTCCTCGTAATAGAATCTTGTGATTTCAGGCATCTGCTCGCTGTTCCCTTTATACCCATGGGCGAGGATAACGGATTTCCCATTCGGTGACTCATTTTCAAGGTATTGAGCCCTAAGGGTCAGGCCGTCCTCTGTTTCTACCTCAACCGATTCGAAGTTCCGCTTACTTGTCCAGTTCCTTAATTCTTCTAATCTTTTTTGTTCTTCCTCCAACGCGCTGACGGCTTCAACCGCTTCTTCCGTTCCACCATATAATTCTATTGCCTCATTACTTCTATTGATTGCAACATCATAAAAATAGTTTCCGGCTACAATTAGACCTACCACCAATAACAACAACACACTGCTCATGATCCATGCGATACGTTTTTTCATGACACGGCCCCTTCGTACAAGTAGTAAGTCTATTTTACTTGAAGCGGGTGTGGGTTTCATAGAATAAGGTCTATTCATATGTGCTATTTCGCTGCAGTTTTCCCACATTCACATTCAAAGCACCCAGACACTCTGGCACTGTGTGAACTCTAAACCATGACGTCACTACTTTCCTTCCACCTGGTCACATGGGCTTTCTCGATAAAATCCTTCCGATCCGCATACATCCGGATCACATCGCGGATTTCTTCCGCCAGGTATTTTTCATTCCGGTTATGGGCGAGAGATTCATAGCCGGATCCTCTTTGCAAATAATCAGAGGATGCAACGGAATACCACTTCTCATCTTCGAGCGGAACATTCCCAATGAGGATTTCCGATACTCTTTTACCATCATGAGTTATCTCTGCTCCTGAAACATGGAGCCTTCCAACGTATTTCCCGCGGAATCCTGGACCTCTTCCATCAGCTAAACAAACTCCAGCATCCAGAGACTGCTGGATGGCCGTACGAATATGCTTTCCTTGAATGTCAAAAGACGTAGGGTTCAGTGGAGATGGACAGATTTCGATCAATTTTTTATTGCTGATAAAATCAAATGCACCAGCGTTCACTATTCCACTATTGATCAAGCCAAGATCGCATTTTAACATGTCCTGCAGCCCGTCGGCGATTAAATTCGTGATTGGGTTCTCTTCCATCACATCATGCCAGAGCGACTGGTCGAGTTTATATAATGACCTGCTTAATACGTCAATCGCTTTCTCTTTATTTTCTTTTAAAATGGCAACGATCTCTTCATCGATAGGAGAAGAACTGGTAGCAATCGTTCCACTCTGAAGTAATTTGACACCATCCTTTTTTACATCCACTTCCACAATACCAACGTATTCCCCATAACAACCAGCACTATTCATCACGATCCCGTTTATTACCTTTGCTTGTGGATAAAGCTTGTGGTCATGAGCAGATAGGATGATATCTACTCCATCAAGTTCATTCGCCAGCTCATCATCTGCCAGTGTCCCTACATGATTGAGAAGAATGCAAACATCATAGTTTCCACGATTACGCTCAATTTCCTCTACGATTGCATTTTTATAATCGGTGATATGCACACCCAAACCGTCATTGAAACCTCCTAAGTCCGGAGACGAGCCTGTAATCAAGATACGTAAACCGTTTTTTTCCAGAATGACGCTTGGTTTCACCCCATTGGCCAACGTTTTATCTTTCCTATAAAGATTATTACTAATAAACGGTACGGGAGTATTCCTTGCCATATGCTCAAGCGTATCGAATCCATTGAACATTTCGTTGTTTCCAATTGTTAATGCATCATAGCCGACAGACTGCAACAGTTCGATAGCTGCCATTCCTCTCGTTCCTTGAAGCTCGACGCTTCTGAAATCAGCAAAGTCCCCTCCATCAAGAATGAGTGTGTTCTCGTCTTTATGAGCCTTTATCAAGGAAGCTGCTCTCGAGAACGCTTCAAAATGGCTGTGTAGATCATTGGTATGAATAATTTTTAATTTCATCTTAACCTCCAAAATGTTTTTCAGAAAACTCTCTCTATTAATAGTAAAGGAAATCAGCGATGTGTAAAGGATTTTTATGGAAATGAAAAAGCTTATCTTCCACGTAATGGGAGATAAGCTCTTCAAGTTCCTGTATTCTCTTCGACCAGTTCTGTATAGACAACCAATCGTTCTACGTAATTATGGATTTCCCGGTCAAAATAACCTGTGCACGTAATCAAATTAAGCATACGTTTTTCACTGGGACCAAAAATGCTTCTAAGAGGAGCGTCATCTTTTTGATAAGCGACTTTTTCCCTCACTACAAATGTCAGGATTGTTCCATCTTCATCTTGTAATTGGATCTCATCCCCAGGCTCAAGTTCATTTAATTCAAAAAAAACAGCAGGTTTTTTCTCATCATCTACATGTCCTGCAAGGACGGCATTCCCTTTTTCCCCCGGTTGAAAGCCCGGTTCAAACCACGCAACGTCCTTTCCGTTATCCGGAAGCTCCATATTTCCTTTCCTATCAAGACCGAATTCTTTTATTGGTGCTTCAAGATCCAGCTTAGGAATTGATAATGAGGATGGCTTAATACTGTTAGTTTCCTCATTTGATGCATGATTAACAGGTTTAACGGGTTGAACAGGTTGTTCAATGGTGGTTGAGTGAACCTCACTTTCCGTAACTTTTTGAGGCTCTTCGGCAGCACAAGCCGCCAGAAGAGCCATCAAAGGGATAGACAATAGTAGTCTTTTCATTATTTTTGCAGTTTTCTGCGTGTAACAAATAGTAGAGCCGCTCCACCCAATACCGTTGCCGCCAGCACTATAGGAAGAGTAGATGATTGCTCAGCTGCCGCCCCACCCATTCCTGTTTCAGGCATGCTGCCAGGCATCAGCGTATAATCTTTCAGTACAAGTACTTCCAATTGATCTGCTGTATTGATTGCAAACACGCTGTATACTGTGTTTTCCTCAAGCATCGTACCTGAAAGATCCAATACTTGATCTCCTTCTGCTGTTCTGATTTCCAAGTCATATGTTCCTGCATCTAATTCCTGATAATCCGTAATTGCTTTGAATTCAGCTCCACTGAATAACGCATCTCCACCTACAAGACCAACATCAACAGTAGGTGCATCCGGGGAAAGATGGCCAACGCGCACCTTAGTCATACCTTCTGTTACTTCCATTGAATCTTGTGCCACTACTAATTCAAGGTTTTCCACTGTATTAGCAGCTGCTACTGTATAAGCCATTCCGGCTTCGACCGTTAATTCTTGAGAAATGACAGGATCTTCACTTCCCATTGTTCCCGCTGCATAAATTTCAACTTTATGATCCCCTGCAGGAAGATTCATATAATCTGTTGCTGCTTTAAATTCTGCACCTTCAACCACTGCATTTCCATCCACATACACATCAACTGCAGGAGCATCGGGAGAAGCATGGACAATACGCACCATCGCATCATTCTCAGCCGCAAACGCACCTCCAGCCAGTGATAACATTAACATGACAGTTGCCAAAATCGAGAAAATCTTTTTCATTTCTTCCACTCCTTTTCTGTTTTGTACAAGTTTTGTAGTTTACTTGTATATAAAATGTATAACTAATAGAAAAATAAATCAATTAATAAACTGTCCTGTTAGCACATTCAACTCTCTGAGGACATTTTCACTCACAAAAGGAAGACGATTTTCAATAAAGCACTTAAACTGATTACCATTGACACCTCCCATCCGATGCAGATAAAATGTGAAATAATCATTTCAACAAATAATCTTATCCACATACTCGTATAATATTGGAAATATGGTCCAAAAGTTTCTACCAAACTACCGTAAATGGTTTGACTACGAGAGGGAGCAGGGGCAGGAGTCCCTTCTCTTCTCTCTCTATGTCAAACCCCGGGTGAATCCCGGGGTTTTTATTTAGATAAGGAGAGGATCTCATGGGTACAAATAAAGATATATTGATAAAAAGGATTGCAACTGCGAATAAAGAAAGCCTCGCAGACATCGTTATAAAAAATGGGAAAATAATAGATGTGTTTAATCTCGACATCATGGATGGAGATGTCGCAATTATTGATGGAATGTTCGTTGGAATTGGGGAATTTGAAGGGAAACAGGTAATCGACGCCAAGGGGAGGTATATCAGTCCGTCCTTTATCGATGCCCATGTCCATATTGAATCCTCCATGGTCACACCATCCGAATTTGCAAAAGTCGTCCTTCCTCATGGGGTCACGACCGTTATTACAGACCCTCATGAAATCGGGAATGTAGCCGGAGAAGAAGGAATTGGATTCATGCTCGATGATGCAGGGGACATTCCATTAGATGTGTTTACCATGCTTCCATCCTGCGTGCCGGCAACTCCATTTGAAAATGCAGGAGCAACGCTTACAGCAAAAGAGCTGGAACCTTTCTATAAGCATGAGCGTGTCCTTGGACTCGCAGAGGTAATGGACTACCCTTCCCTCCAAAAAGGCGATGATTCCATTGTTGATAAAATCACAGTCACTTCACAGTATAGTCACAATATAGACGGACATTTAGCAGGGCTTGATACGAATGCGATCAATGTTTATAAATCCGCAGGTATTCGAACCGACCATGAATGCACCACAGTCCCTGAAGCATTGGAACGAATTCGCCGGGGGATGTACCTTCTCATTCGTGAAGGATCCGTGGCCAAAGATTTAAAATCACTTATTGGAGTTGTTAACGAAAGAAATGCCCGTCGCTGTCTATTCTGTACAGATGATAAGCACTTGGATGACTTAATCGAG
The DNA here is from genome assembly GCF_056159585.1 of Rossellomorea sp. ABR4_004. Classification (NCBI taxonomy): domain Bacteria; kingdom Bacillati; phylum Bacillota; class Bacilli; order Caryophanales; family Bacillaceae; genus Rossellomorea; species Rossellomorea sp. ABR4_004. The sequence goes on from NZ_JBSWVM010000002.1 coordinate 158,275, forward strand.
GAAGGCAGCATCGATCACAATATCCGCTTAGCAATCAAAGAAGGGCTCGACCCTCTATTGGCGATTAGCATCGCCTCTTTGAATGCTGCTGAATGTTATGGGTTACACACTAAAGGCGCAATTGCACCTGGATACGATGCGGATTTTGTCTTCCTGGATGATATTAAAACGCTCTCTATATCAGAGGTGTAGAAAGAAGGGAAACAGGTAGCTGCACATGGTCAGTTTGTCGGCGACTCAATCGTAAAACAGGCGCCAAAACCATCTCTCACTTCAACTGTTCATATTCCGGAACTAACTGAAAAACATCTCCAAATTAAAATGGGCGTTACAGAAGAAGCACATATTATCGAAATCATCCCTAACCACCTTAGAACCAATAAACAGATTGAAAGGGTTCAAGTAGAAAATGAATTCTTTATCCCTTCTATTCAACAAGATCAACTTAAAATGGCTGTCGTTGAAAGACATAACGGGACAGGGAATATTGGCTTGGGCATTGTGAAAGGATTCGGATTGAAAAAGGGAGCCATCGCTACCACCATTGCTCATGATTCCCATAATATTGTCGCAACTGGTACAAATGATCGTGATATCCTCCATGCCATCGGTGCGCTTAACGATATGAATGGCGGCCTGGTGATGGTGAGCGACGGAAATATCATCGCTTCTCTTCCATTACCGATTGCAGGGTTGATGTCCGATCAGGGATTTGAAGAAGTGGTATCAGAGCTCCACGAGTTGAAAAATGCGTTTGTACAGTTAGGATTCTCTGGGGACTTTAATCCATTTCTGACTCTCTCTTTTCTCACTTTGCCTGTGATCCCTGAGTTGAAGCTGACAGATTTAGGACTGTTTGATGTTAAGGGTTCGAGGCATATTGAGGTTGGGGTAGAGGGTTGAGGGGGTTGTTTGGCGGTTGAATATTGCAGTTTATTTGACTGCTTAATTTCTTCGGATATTTGACTGTTGAACTTTTCAAGAATTTTAACAGGCAAATTCCCCGTTGATTTCAACTGTTAATAATCTTCCTATATTCAGCTGCTGATTTTTCCATGATATTCAGCAGCTGAACCCCAAACAACACTAACACTATGTACCAGGTACATTCATTCAATAGGTGCCAGGTTCAGATAGAGCATTCCGTTTCTGGCACTCCTTTATTGGAATCGATTAGACTACAAAAGAAAAGAGATGTCTCCATTGTTGAGACATCTCTTTTCTCATTATTTACTTTCTTCTTGTAACTCTTTTTCTTCAGTCGTAACAGCAACTTCCTTGTCTGCTGACTCCGAAATCGCAGGTTGATAAGGTCTCTCCTGGCTTCTGTTTGCATATGACTTCAGTAGTTCACCTACATCGATGCCAGTCATTTCCCTTAACGGTTCCTGCATGTCAAGCATCGTTCTGGTGATGCTTTTCCCAAAGGAAGGAACTCCCTGGCCATTACCGGAATCAATGATCTTAACAGAGTCAATATTGTTAAGAGGCTGGGCAATTTTCTCTGCGAAAACGGGCAGCATTTCAATTAATTTCTCGGTAATGATGACATCGCCATGTTTCTCCATTGCTTCTGCCAGCAGCTTACGGGATTCAGCTTCCGCCTTACCACGTTCTCTGATAACATCGGCTTCGGCAGAACCTTCTTCTCTACGGATCTTGGCTTTCGCTTCCCCGTCAATTTCAGCCTTGCGCGCTTCGGCTTCCGCTTTACGGGTGGTTTCGTAGTATTCGGCATCTGCTTTCGTTTTACGAACTTTTGATTCTTCTGCTTCAAGCTTAACGGCACGTTCACGCTCAAGGAATTGAAGGGTTAACTCTTCTTCTTTCACTTCCTTGGTAAGTTTGGCTTTTTCCAACTCATAGGACTGCTCGGACTTTGCTCTTGCCCGCTCTGTCTCTTCTTTGAAGGCAGCGTCTTTGATGTCCTTCTCTTTTTTCGATTGGGCAATGGTAATTTGACGCTTATATTCTTCCTCTTTCGCTTCCTGATCGGTTTGGGCCCGGTGAATACGGGTTTCACGCTCGGTGTTTGCTTCTGCAATTTCAGCTTGCTTGCGAACCTCGGCGATACGTGGACGACCAAGATTTTTTAAGTATCCATTTTCTTCGTCTGCATCTCTTATGTCAGTTAACCCGAGTGACGTAATTTTGAAGCCCATGAGATCCAGCTGCTTCTGGGCAATTTCTGATACGTCTGCGTTAAATTTTTCACGGTTGCTGTTAATGTCTTCAACAGTCATTTTTGAAAGTATCGCACGAAGATTACTTCCCAGTACCTCGATGATTTCATCTTCAATTTCTTTTTGATCCTTACCAAGGAACTGCTCGGCATAGTTCGCAATCCCGTTTAATGTATCGGCCACCTTCACCATTGCCACTGCGTCTGCAACGATCGGTACTCCGCCATTTGTGTATACTCTCGGTGTCGATAGCTTTAATTGGAAGGATGTAAGATTAACAGGTGTGGATGTTTGGAAACGTCTTAATCTGTACCCCCCACCTCTGATGATTTTCATTGAACGCCCTTCCTGGTCGGTGAAAATATTCGTTTCCTTCTCAGGATCCCCCAGTTTAGGTCCGGTAATGATCAGTGCCTGGTTCGATCTCGCTGTCCGATAACGAAATCTCATCCAGAAATAATAGGCAATTCCTGCAATCGCTGCGATAACCAGAACAGGAATAAGGAACATGAAAAATCCGATAATACTTAATGATCCTAGCATTCTGACAACCCCTCTCGACATTTTGTTTAAACCAGCATGAAATCTGATTTAATTTAAAATAAAAGTGCTAGCTACAATACTATCTACGGAAAAGATTACGAAAAGTTTCAATAAATTGGGCGAATTCCCTATTTTATATAAAAAAGCCTGAACCTGTAAATGGTTCAAGCATTCAAGCTATAAGAACAGTCCATGTACTGCCCCGAGTCCGGTAAAGATAACAAGATGATCTCCTATTGCGATAAAAAACATACGTTTTGACAGTAGTCCAAATAAAGTATTTTTCAAATAAACGAAAGTAATAAGCAGTCCAATGCTTCCACCAACCAAAGCTCCTCCAGCTATTCCACCTGCTCCGGTCTTTTGAACGAGAAATCCTACCAGGAACGAGCTGACAACTGCTACCAATACTGCAACTATGTACTTAATAGGGCCCGTTCCCCCTTGGTCTTTCTTCCCTAGTAGAATCGAATAATAAATTCCACCGTATACCATATACAACACTGCGCCAGCTAAAAGTGCGGGCAAATTCAGATCTAATACCATTCCTATTCCTCCATTAATTCGGTTCAATGGCTAAAGCGATCGCTTTAATCTTGCAACCAATTTCGAGAGTTCCCGCCACCTTGTCAATCACTACTAGTTCTACCGGGTTCCCCAGATACCTGTATCCACTTTGGGGCAGCCAATAACTATATAGCTCTGAATAGCACTCGATTAATCTGCCTCTTTCCTGATAGTCTACAGGTTCGTCGAATTCATACACCACATGCTTTCCACCACGAAAACAAAATACTTCTTCGTCATCTATTACGTAGTCCAGACCCTTGATTGCCATGCGGCATTCATACCTGCTTTTTTCAGGAGGGGTAATATAAGGATTGCTCTTTGGTATACCGAATATTAAAGGACTCTCCTCAAATAAACTTCTTGCATTTCCCCAACGATATAGGTCCTGCCAGGTTTCTGGAATGCCTTCGATATAGGAGCCCATATGATATCGATTGACGGTTGAACACTCTGGAAAATAAGCAATCTTCACTTTTGATAAATCCAGCCATTTAAACTCATTATAGGATTCTTCCTGATGGAATTCTTTCACTTTTGTGCTGAAAGGTTTAGATTTCTTGCTATTTAAATATTCACGTGGAAAGCGATCTAAGTAGGCACCTCCCCTCCAGCTTTTGGGGCTCGCTTTAAAGTAAGCATGAAAAGAATAGGTGAAATAGGATAACGATGAAAAACCACATATGAACGCAATTTGTGTGATAGGAAGCTGTGGCTCGTAAATGAGCATATGTGCTGCATTTTCCAAGCGCATTCTTTTCACATAACCTGCCGGTGTTTCACCGATCAACCCTTTAAACACCCGCTGAAAGTGATAAGGGGAATAGGTTGATACTTTGGCTAACTGTTCTAAGGATAAATCTTCGCTTAGATGTTGATCGATATACTCTACTACTTTATCGATTTGATTTCTTTGTATTTTGTCTTGTTGCATTTTTCAGACCTCACTACCTTTTTGAAGAGCACTTGTTTATAAATTTTACCATAATCCTTCTCCTCACTCACTAAGGGTTATGATAAAATATAAGCGTTCACAATTTAACCATTGCTCATTGGTGAAGATGACCTTTAGTTCATTTTCTTAAAAGGGAAGTTGGTGAAAGTCCAACGCGGTCCCGCCACTGTAAAGCTGAGAATTCGTATGGATCCACTGTTTCGAACTGAAATGGGAAGGAATACGAAATCGCTGACGCTGAGCCAGGAGACCTGCCAATTGAGAAGAACACAGAGTTCCTACGGGAGATAGGAGGGTGTTGCGCTAATGAGACGTCACAAGAGGAATCACAGTCCTCAGAACGTTTACCAGGAATAGCCGCATCTTCTTTTCAAAAGAAGATGCTTTTTTGTTTCATAATACAACAAGGGAGATGAGAAAATGGAACAAGCCTATTCAGTCGAACGTTCACGAACCATCCAAACAAAATTGGTATTGCCGCCTGACACCAATCATATGCAGACCATCTTTGGTGGAAAGGTTTTATCCTATATTGATGAGATTGCGGCCCTATCCGCCATGAAACATTCCAGTTCAGTCGTCGTCACGGCCTCGATTGACTCCGTCGACTTCTTATCATCCGCCACCGTCGGCGATGCTCTAAGCCTTGAGGCATACGTCACTTCTACAGGCAGGACATCAATGGAAGTGTATGTAAAGGTGTACTCTACGAATCTCGTAACGAGTGTCAAAACCCTTACAACGGAATCATTCCTGACTATGGTCGCCGTTGATGAAGATGGAAAACCGAAGCCGGTACCAAAGGTCATTCCTCAAACGGAAGAAGAAACGAGACTATTCAAAACGGCTCCGTTGCGGAAAGAGCATAGAAAGAATCGCGCGCTTATTTTATAAACAATATCTGAGTCACTGACTAACTCATATAACAATAATGCTCAGAGTTTTCTAAGCTCTGAGTGTTTTAAAAGAAATTATCTTCTAACTTTCAAATGAGAATTGGTACGCATTTGGAAAGATTATTCATATTGTGAAACTTCTTCCCCTTTTTGTCCGTATGAATAGTAACAGTAAAAAAAAGGAAGAGGGATAAAGTTGAAAAGAAATTTTGTCTTATTGGACTTGTTGATTTATGTAGCACTACCTCTTTTCGTATGGAACATAATGAGGGATTACATTGGAGATTACTATGCCATGCTCCTTTCCTCTGTTCCAGGAATCATCTATACGGTTTATCGATTTATCGAAATGAAGAAAGTAAATACGTTTGGCTTGTTCATTTTAGTCACATTGATTGTCGGTACTCTGATTGACGTACTGGCTGGTTCCTCCATCCAACTCCTATGGAATAATGTATACTATGCCGCTGCTTTAAGTCTTTTTTTCTTCATCACCATGTTGTTCAGAAAACCGATTTCCCTTTTCTTTGGACTTGACTTCGCAGAGCTTCAAGGATACGACCGGACCTTTAGTAAGCGACTCTACTACAAAAAGCCTCTCTTTCGAATCTTTCAAATAATCACCCTGTGTTTTGCCTTAAGAAGCGGGATTCTGGCAATTGTTAATGCATGGCTTATCCTGGAGTACGGGGTTGAAGCATTCGATAAAGGGATCATTCTCCGCCAAGCCTTCAGCTGGATCATGACCGGGATTACCGTGGCTGGTTTCATTTATATCGGGAAGATCATACAAGATTCTCCTCAATTGGTGAAAGAAGTGCAGACTGATTTGGATGAACAAGAGAGAAAATCAGTTTAGAAACGCAGATTCCATTGGATTTGGATGTTTTTGCCTTCAGACCTCCGTCTTGTCCCCCATCTATAGAACAAACAAAGATATTTCCCTATAATGATAAATAAACTGTTCACTCGGGGTGTACTATGATTGAAGGTAAATTAATTAAATTTCATCGAGAAGATTCAGGATTGACACAGGAACAGCTTGCTCAGGGTATCTGTTCCACCACACATCTTAGTAAAATCGAAAGAGGCATCACGGAGTATTCAAGTGAAATTACTGATTTACTTGCCAGGAAGCTTGGAATCAATATGGATGTTGAATGTTCCCGCTATCATTCCTTACAAGCAAAACTATCAGAATGGAACGATGCGATTATTATGATTCGAACCAATGACATCCATCAACTTAAAGGGGAAATTGAAAAGGAACCTTTAAGGTTTTTATCTGACTTCATCATTCAATACAACCTTTTCCTGGCAAGATATTATTTATTTTTGAACAAGCATGGAAAAGCCAAGGAAATCCTGGGCATGTTCGAAAATAAAAACTATTCTCTATCCCCTTTCGAACAAAATTTATTGCTTCATGTCAAAGGGATCTACTATCATTCAACAAGACAATTTAATACTTGCATAAGTGTATTGAAACAGATTGACGATGAATATCCCAACTCCGAATATTATTTTCATTTGGCATTAGCATATCATTCCATTCATTCAAACACCTTTGCCTATTATTATGGGCAAAAAGCTTTGCAATTTTTCCAGAAAACATTGAATATCCTTAGGGTCATCGATTCAGAAACCTTAATTTTAATCCAATTGAATGCCAAGGAACCCTTTGATATGGAAGAAACAGAACAACAGTATGATAAGCTCCTCAGAGTCTGTGAATCAGTCAATTCAAACGATCGGGCGCATAAGATACATAATAATCTTGGATTCGAATATTTTAGGAGAAAACGATATTCTGAATCAAAGGCATCCTATGAAGAAGCATTAAATCTTATCAACGACGAAACGCCGGCATCACATTATTTAGTTACGCTCAGTGGATATATACTTGCTTGCATGAAAGGGAGTCTACTATCTTCCCGTGAACTCAATCACTTATCGACAAAAGGATTGAATATGGCCACTCAGCATCAGGATCCAAGCTATGTATTCTTTGAGATTTACTTACTTACCATAAATGAGGATGAAAAAGAACTATATGAGTATATTGAACATACAGCTCTCCCCCACTTCGAAAAAACGGGGAGCCAGTTGATGTATCAGCATTATGAAAGACAACTATTTTTATATTATGTGAAAACCGGGCAAACAGAGAAAGGATTCAGACTTGCTTCCGATAAGATGTCAAAAGAAATCAGTTATTATGAATTAGAGTAATACCGCTACAAATGATAAAAGGAGTTTTCCTTTTGTCATTTTTTTTTGGCCGATTTCGCATTGATTGTAAAGTCACTCTAGTTGTTTGGTTCAAATTACAACCCCAACCCAACGTCATTTTTTCACAACTTTCCTCCCACCACCCTTCTCAAAATCAGAAGATAAATAATCGTTCAACTCCAATCAGTAGTTAGATAGTCCCTAAATAAACCCCCATACAAACATGACCAAATTGAATTTACAATGAAAATTGTAATAATCTTTAGAATTATCTCACTAACCACTACAGAAAAGAGGTAGAAATGATGAATGGATCTTCCATAGCAAAGAAATCAGCTGTCATTGCATTATCCACTGGATTACTCTTATCCCCTGTATCGAGCTACTCCTCTCCAACAGCTACCGCTGCGGATTGGAAAGCAGAAACGATCTTATCTTCTTTGACTGAAAAGCAGAGACTAGCCCTGCATCAACTTGCGTTAAATAACACAGAGGGTCTCCAAGGATTTCAACCGAATGAATTGACATCCAGTGAAGAGATTTCGGTTATCGTCCAATTCCAATCCAAGCCTGGGCATGTAGCTGTACTAGAGGCTGCAGTAAAAGGAAAAACAGTAAAGAAAAAAGACGCCAGAGCCAAGGTGGAGAAAGAACATAAGATTTTTAAAGAAGATGTTGCGAAACATCTATCACCTAGTCTTGGAAGAGGGAAAAAGATAGAGCCGAAAATCACCCAAACCTATAAAGAAGCATATAACGGTGTGGCGATGACCCTTCCAGCCAACCAAGTCGAACTGCTGCTTAACTCAGAAGCAGTCAAAGCTGTATTTAAAAACCAGACCTATACAGTCGATCCGGTTCAACAAGACCTTCCAAATGATGTTGACCGTGAAATCACAACATCTGTTGAAAGCATTCCTTATTTAAAAGTGGATGAATTACATAAGGAAGGAATAACAGGAGACGGCATAAAAATTGGCGTTATTGACACAGGCGTTGATTATAACCATCCTGACTTAAAAGATGCCTACAAAGGCGGATATGATTTTGTTGACGATGATGCGGATCCAATGGAAGCAACGTATGAAGATTGGGAGAGTACGAGTGAACCGGAGTTCAGTTATACGGGAAGTTCCTATTATACTTCTCATGGTACTCATGTATCCGGAACCATCGTAGGACAAAACGAAAATGATAGTGAAGTATCTGTAGAAGGTGTTGCTCCGGATGCAGACCTATATGTATATCGTGTCCTTGGTCCTTACGGGAGTGGTTATACTGAAGACGTCCTTGCAGGAATTGAGAAATCGGTTCAAGATGGTATGGATGTCATCAACCTATCATTGGGAGCAGGTGTCAATGATCCTTATTATCCTACAAGTACCGCCCTTAACTATGCCGTATTAAATGGTGTGACGGCCGTTGTTTCAGCAGGGAATTCAGGACCAAATGACTTTACCCTTGGTTCTCCTGGAACAGCTGCTCTGGCTTTGACAGTCGGGGCGAGTGATGTCCCTGTTTCCCAAACCACTTTTACCGGTCAAACGACAAACGGCTGGTCAACCGGCATTGTGAGTATGGCTAGAGGATTCTCTCACACCTTCACTAGTCTCGAAGATCAATCACTGGAATTAGTAGATGTTGGTCTTGGGTATGAAGAAGACTATGAGAATAAAAATGTTGAAGGAAAGATTGCCTTTGTTCAGCGAGGAAATTTCGCACTGAATGACAAAGTGAAATTTGCTAAGGAACATGGTGCCAAAGCCGTGATCATGTATAACAATGCTGAAGGGCATGTAGGATATAATCTTGGTGAATCAACCCACTATATCCCGGCCTTCTCGATGACAATGGCTGCCGGTGAAGAATTAAAAGCAGCGATCGCCAGTGGCACATCAAGCTTCACGTTTACGAATTTAGAAGAAAGCTTTACAGATGGCGACCAGTTAGCCGATTTCAGTTCAAGAGGTCCCGTCAACAAGAGCTTGGATATGAAACCTGAAGTGGTAGCTCCCGGTGTCAGCGTTCTATCGACTTTCCCTTCTTTTATGATCGATCCTGAAAACACCGATGACTATCAGTATGCTTACTCAAGATTATCAGGGACCTCAATGGCTTCTCCTTTCACAGCGGGAGTTGCAGCTTTACTTTTAGGAGAAAATCCGGATCTCGAGCCTGCTGATATTAAAACCATTCTCATGAACTCATCTGATCCTTTGAAGGGTGATTACAGCGTATTTGAGGTTGGTGCAGGAAGAGTGGATCCATATCAGGCCCTTCACAGTCAGACAAAGATCCAAATAAAAGATGAAACGTTGCTACCTAGCGGCGAAGAACTGATTGCAATCGATAATCCAACTGGGGGATTGAGCTTTGGTAATCAGGTAGTGGCTGAAGGCGCTCACCTCCGCGTTCAAAAAAGCTTTGAAATCACCAACAATAGCGATGAAAAGAAAACCTTTGACATAACATTTGAAGAAAATGTACAGGAAGGAACCCTTAGCCTTAAAGAAAATGGAGTTCAAGTAACGACTGATAAGTCCATCAAGGTAAATGGAGGTAAGAAAAAGACCTCAAACCTATTCCTTACGATGCCGAAAACCGCTGCGAAGGGGATATATGAAGGGTATCTGGTAGTTACAAACAGTCATGATCCATCAGAAAGTTATCGAGTGCCATTTAGTGTGAAGAGGACGGAAGAAGGCTTTAATACACTTGAATTATTATCACCTGCCTTTTCCCCTTCTCATTATACACATGGATATGATCCTTTCCGCTACCCATGGGCAATGGCTGAATTCAATCTGAGTTCACCGATGAAAAGTATGGACATTATCCTACAGGATGGGGAAACAGGGGAAGATTTGGGGCTGATCGGTACACTTGATCTGGAGAATGCCCTGATCGATAACAACTATTTATTAAGAGTATTCCAAGGAAGCTATTACGCATTTACAGGTGATCAGAAGAATCCGGTTTCAGAAGAAATGACCATCGCCAAACCTGGACACTATAAAATCAAATATGCGATGACAGATCCAAAAGGCAAAGTAAAAACAAAAACAGAGCATTTCTATATCGATATTGAGGGTCCTACATTCAAGAGTTCCCTGGATGGTGATTCCCCGTTCCTTGAATATCAACCAGGTCAGGAAACGTATCCATTTGAGATTGAAATTACAGATCCACTTATTGAAGATATGCAAGCAGCAGGAGTCGACGCAGATCAATCCAAAAACTTTATGATTTATTATTGGAATTCACCGTTCCCATCTTCCCCGCTTTATATGGATGAAAACGGTAAGTTTGTAGAAGAAATTGCGATGAATGAGAACGTGGAAGCTCTTAACTTTAGAATGAAGGGGTATGATATGGCAGGAAACAACACTCCTGAGAAGAACTATTTCTTCATTAAAGAAGGTACACCGAATGCCTACCTGCAAACCGATGTCGATACCGTTGTAACAGGTGAAACCGTAAAGGCAGCTTTGGTACTTGATAATGTTGAGGATGCTAAGGAAGCCACCTGGACATTTGAAGATTACTACGGAAAAAATCCTGAAGTGATCGACGCCAAACTATCCGGGAAATTTTCAGATAAAGCGTCCTTGACACTTGAAGGAAATCAAATCAAAGTAACGTTCAACGAACCTGTTCAATCATTTGATCATAGTACAATTGTTGATGTGCAAGTAAAGCTTCAAGATGAAGTGTTCACTAAACAAGACGTTCTGGATCCAACAGTAACCATTACAAATTCTAACAATGAAACAATGAACCTATTGCATGCTGGTGCTGGATTCACTGTAAATCCTGACTTTAATTCAATAAAGGGATTCATTAGCCCTGAAGGATTCGATAGCGGAAATGGCTACAATGCCAAGAAGGATTGGACAAAAGCAGGGGCAAACGTAGAATTCAAAAACTCAACCGGGGACGTCTTTATTCCATCTTCTATCACGGATAATGGGGAGTACTCCATTGAGAAACTTCCATTAAACAAAGACCCTTATGAGATAACGGTAACACTTCCTGGTCACTTCTTAACCAAGAAGAATAATGAGCAAATCGGCTATGAGTACAATGAAAAACTCTACGGAAAATATCATAGAGTGAGCAATATGAAACCCGTTGGTGGAGACGTCAACCAGGATAATGTCATCGACATCCATGATGCCATCGCCATTCAGGATGCCTGGAATACAAATGATCGTGCTGCCGACATCAATTTCGATGAAGTGGTGGATGCGAACGACATGAAGTTTGTTCAAGAGAACTATCTGTTACAGAATGAGCATGTTAAGGATGCCCCTGCTCCAGTTGAATCAGCCGACGGAAAAACGTTGGATTCGATTTTAGAGGAATTAGGATTGAACTAAAGATCATGCCAGAATTTAAAGGAATGAACCCTCATTTCATCAGGGTTCATTCCTTTCTGCTTTGAATAATACTATAAACCACCCATCCTACATACAAATGAATGGATACCTTAATAACTTCATCTTGAAGGAGAGTGCTTCATGTATAGATATTATCAGCCTTATGATCGTAACCAGGGCATGAATGTAAACACTTCGTATACCACGTTGATTGATCCATTCGTCGTCAGTAGACTGCAATCGGTTATGGGGAAAATGCTCATTGTGGAGACAACGAATGACACGATTCGAGGTGACTTGATTGAAGTTCAACCAGATCATATTTCCCTAAAAGCTGGTGACTCTATAGTTTACGTAAGGATTCAACAGATCGTCTCCATTATGCCTGTGTAAATAGTCAATTTGCCCATTAGGCAACTTCGCGAATCTTGGGTTCAACTTCCCCTTCCCTCCGACATATACTACCCCTGAGAGGAGGTATGACAGAATGGATCGTTTTATTCTTTTGTTAGTAGCGAGTATTTTATCCGGGTTTGCATTGTTGAAAGCTCCTTTAGCAGGGACATTTCTAGCGAGCATTGCCCCGGTAACGGACGTCATTGGCATATTAGCAATTCTCATATTCTCTCTTTTCCTAATATATAAAGGCGTCATGGAAATACTCGGGAAGTAAAAATATTGACTCAGATTTTTTTCTGAGTCTTTTTTTATGCTTATTACTTAAACCAGATGTTAAGAAATTTTTTATAGCCCTCATGATCGATTTCCTCTTTTGTCAGCTCTCCATCCTTCCAATGTGTAAAGGACGTAGCGGTTAACGTTACATTCCCGTCATCAGTCCTTCTTGTCAGCAATGGATGCTTGTTAAAAGGGGAATCTGAATGTTTAGCAATAATCGTTTGAATGTCATTCAATTGAGTGACATCCTTTATGTGATCACCTGAATCGAAAGCATATCCTGTTCTCCATTCCGAATGCTTATGCTTTAATTTCATTTCAAAGATATAATCTCCATGTGCGCTGTCGAGCTCTTTAACTCTAAACTCCCCATTTGAAGAGACAACCGCTTCTCCAGATAATGGTACTGGTTTTAACGGGAGATTTCCTCCAAAACCCGTATCAACCACATATGTTGTATCTTCATGAGAGACTAAAATGACTACATGGGTTCTTCCTATCGTCTGGTACTGCTCTTTATCTTGATTGTAAACAACTCCACGAGCAAGAACCGCATCGAAATGATTTTCGATTAAAAATAAATAAAATAATGAATTGAGTTCATAACATAGACCACCTTCGTTCTTCACGAGCATTTTATTCATTAGATTCTCTTTGGTAAGATCGTTGAATCTATTTTCGATAACACATAGATTTTCGAATGGGATGCTTTTAGCTGTTTCTTCTAAAATGGTATCTAATTGTTGAAAGGTTATTTTCGCTTGGGTTGGATAATGTATTCTTTTGCGAAATAATGTATTAAGATTGGTGATGGTGAGCCCTCCATTTCTTAAGCACCGGTCTACATTATGCTGTATCTGGATATTATCTACTCAATAAGAAAAACAACCTGTATGCCACTGTCACAGTTGAATTCGTAACTTCCCAGACTGGGCACGGGATACACAAGACAGAATCGAGCGGTGGTCATTCCGTTCTTCCTCATTCAGAAAGGAATCAGCATGATCGACTTTTCCCTCTAACACTTTTAATTCACACGTTCCGCACCGGCCAGCCCGGCAGGAATAGGGAGCCTTGATCCCTGACTCGAGAAGTGCCTCTAACAAAGTTTCTTCTTCCGAAACAGAAACGGTTTGACCACTCGTTAATTCCACTACAAACCTTCTCCGTGTTATTGATTGTGGAGGGGTGAATCGTTCATAATGAATACTTGACGAAGGAAATCCTATTTCCAGGGCACTTCTTGTATATTCTTCGATAAATGAAGGTGGACCACAGAAGTAAACGTGGGTACCCACTTTCTGGTGCCAAAGACTTGCATCCGTTAATCTCTTTTCTTTTGAAATATAAAAGTGTGTCTGTTCAGGATAGGTTTCCGATAGAAAAGAGTAAAAAGGGCAAGTCTCTCTCGATTTCACCGCATAATGGAGTTCAAAGGTCCGTCCCTCTTCCATAAGTTCCGCCATCATGGACATGAAGGGGGTAATGCCGATTCCAGCTGCATAGAATACATGATGTTTCGCTTTAAAACTCAGTGGGAAATGGTTTTGTGGAAATCCCACTCGTAAGGTGTCCCCCACTTTCATCCGTTCATGCCAGTAAAAAGACCCTCCATGTGACGATTCATTTAAACGGATGGCGATTTGATAGGCGGCCGTTTGACCAGGTGGATTCGTTAAGGAATACGATCTGGCAATGGTTTGTCCATCCAGTTCAACATAGGTAGTGATATGGGAACCTCCGCTAAAATAAGGAAGGGCTTCGTAATTTTCATGGACAAGCGTAAACCTCTTCACATGAGGGGTTTCCTGATGAATGGAACTGACTTGGACGGGGAGCGTATTATATATATTCACTTTCCATCACTCCCCGTTTCCAAGATAGGGGAACCGAGGTATGACCCCCGTAATAGAGAATAGTGATCGGATACAGACAATTTTAAGTGACAATGGGAACAGGTCATCAGTAGTCTACCAAAATCCTCGCCTTTAATCTTTGTTTTCTGATGGCATTTGCAACAGAACACATCGATCATTCTGACACCGTGACCAATAAACTGCGCTTCCTCTTCAGAAAAACCACATTCCAGAGCCAGATGCTTGAAGTCTTCCAACATACTCCACTCCATTGCTATGTAAAGAAAAGTGCCCATCTTCTGATTTCGCAACCATAGTGTGATATCTGTTTCTTCCTTTTCACCAAGATACACCACTTCAAAGGAGACATTCTCCTTCATCACATTTTTAATGATGGGAGTCAGTCGTTCCAATCCCTTATTATCACCACAAAATAAATACTTTCGTTTGCCCGTGACGAACGCTGGCTGCGTCCCGGTCTTCATTTCATCACCCGTTTCTTGTTCAAGTACTCGATAACCACATCTTTAAATAAGGAAATCCCTTTGTAATCAGAGATATGTGAAGGAAGCTCCTGCAGGATCTGATAAAACTCTTCAGTCCATTCCGGGTTTCGAGTGAACTTTTCCAGTGAGAGGAGGTAGGTATGAATCGTGAACAGTAATCCATTCGAGCCCGGTAAACGGAACAGTTTCTGTACCTCTACCCGCAAATGAACGAATTCACCCGCATTTTCCCCTGTAACCTGCCTTCTGTTCTTTCCCCACTGATCAAAGGTTTCAAGTGAAGTATCCAAGCGATTTCCCGCCATTAACGACCAATTCCTCCTGACCCATGGATCTCCTGCTTCCATACGCATTAAAAACGTCAGAATCCGTTGATCCAAGCCTTCTTCTTTAAAACCTGGAATCGGTTTATGGATCTCCTTAAAACTCATTCCTGTATTAAACGCAAGGGACCAATTAGCAGGAAAACAAAGCTGTCCCGCATCCAAATATAAATCCCCGTCACGCTTCATCATGAAAATCAGGTCCTCTTGTACATGTCGACCGATAAAATCGAGTGGCTCCAAGGATAAAATGGTCTCATCCCCGAGTGAAAAAGTTGTTTGTTCATTTAGAATGTGATTATGGAACGTCCATTTCCCCTCATTTTTTTCAAGGGAAAAGTGTTGAGGATAGTACGTAGTGAGATGTAGAATGACCAGCTCTGTTATTTCCCATTGAGCTTTCAAGGTATGCCGCTGGGACTGAAAGCACCGCTCGGGATGATGCATAAGCAGTTCCCGTTTAAGTTTGATTTGTTTTTGATAAGAGGATGTAACCTCGACACTACTCGGTTCATCCAAAGGAACCGAATTATTCGAATAGCGATACACCTCCCCCTTAAAGGGATAGGGAAACGAATCCACATTTACCATACAACCACCCTTTTTACAGAAAATTCTTACTTTTATTCTATCGTATGGAGGGACGGACCTCAAGAGGTCCGTCCCTCAGCTATACTTTTCTTTGTACCTGCTCAGCGTAATCAATGGCCATATCCATTGATAGCTATGGTAATGGATATAAAAGTTTCCTGGCAGGCCTACTCCTGTTGGGTACATTTGGGAGGGGGCATCTGCCTCTCCGTTCATGAATTCAAGCAGGGCCATGATGCCGAGGTCAATGGCGGGAGTGGGTTTGTCTTCGATACAGATGAGAGAATCAAGTGCCCATGCGGTTTGTGAGGGGGTACTGAAGGAAAGAGGCACGTATGTCTTTTCCTGATCACTGTAACAGGACTCTCCCCAGCCCCCGTCTTTGTGTTGAATGCTTTCCAGCCATGTTTTTGCTCTTTGGATATGTTTATCTGAAGAGGGTACTCCCGTTGCTTTCATTCCCGTGATGGCCGCCCATGTTCCATAGATATAGCAGACACCCCAGCGCCCGTACCACGATCCATCGTCCTTTTGCATCAGCTTCTGCCATTGTACCCCTCTTTTGACCTGAGGATGGTCCTTGGTCAACCCTGCCCGGTTTCCTAGAAACTCCAGTGCTCTTCCTGTTAGATCAGGGGTAGATGGATCGATCGCCGCTGCCTCTGCCCCGTCCATAGGAAATGAAGTAAGGATACCTTTCGTCTTGTTTTTTTCAAAAGCCGGCCAGCCTCCATCACGGTTTTGCATGCCAAGTGTCCATTCGAGCCCCCGGTCCCACGATTGCCGCACAAGTGGTTTCTCAGCGGCTGAATAGGTAATGGCCCTGAGTGCAGCCGTCGTATCGTCCACGTCAGGGTGTATACTGTTGCTCTTTGAAAAGCCCCAGCCCCCAGGCTTCACACCGCTCTCCATCGCCCAATCTCCATAGCGGAAATGTTGTTTCTTAAGAAGGTATTCCACCGATTTCTCAATGGAGTGTTCTCGTGCATCCACTCCTGCTTCCTGAAGGGCATAGCTGATCAAGGCTGTGTCCCACACGGTTGAGGGAGAATTTTGAATATGAACGCCTTTCTTCGTTTCGCAGGTCATCTCTTTTAGTCCACTCATTGCCTTTACGATTATAGGGTCACTCTTTTTGTATCCCAAAGCCAGCAGGGCATAAATCATATAAAACGTTGTGCTGAAATAACTAAGATACGTCCCGTCGGATTCTATTCTTTGCAGCATATACTGTTGGGCAAATTGTTGTGACTGTTGATGGAGCTGGGATGGGATGCTGATAAGGGACTGTAGTCCCTCGTTGATTTTCGAGAATATTTTCAACTCACGGTCGTTGTAGCGTACTTCATGGGATGCACGGGACAGATGTTTTATATGAGGAGTGCTGGTTGTCTTTAAAGAGAATCGCTGATCTTTTAATAGCAATAGTGGTACCAAATGAGCTCGTGCATAGCTGCTGAAATCCCAGAAGTTCAATGGGAATTGCTTTGGAATCATTAAAAACTCGATGGGAACCGGAAGCAAATGCCTCCAATCATATTGTCCATGAATGGCAAGCATGAATTTCGTAATCGAGTGTGCCCCTTGAAAACCACCCTTTTTCTCTATGAAACGCTGGGCTTTCTCCAGTCTCTTGTCCTCCTTCTTCACCAATCCACTAAATAAGAGGGCAAAGTATGCCTCAACCGTTGAAGACAGATTTCCTTCGTTCTCATCATCAAAAAGCTTCCATGTCCCTTCCCTGGATTGTACTTTCCAAAGTCGGTTCACCAGCCGTTCCACGAGCTCTTCATCATCCATCTCAAGGGAACGCAGAAGGATGATCATATACGCATCGGTCATCACGCTATTTTCAAAGCAGAAGGACCAGCTTCCATCTGCATTCTGTTTCTGCTGAAGATCACTCACCATTTTATTAATCGTGTTCTCAATCTTCTTTTTCATACATGTATCCTTCCTCCCATAGCTGCTCTGATGTAATGTATATGTGAAGAATGCGGGTACTAGTAGTGAGATGCAAAGAAGAGCCTGCTCTCCGGTTGCGGGGCAGGCTCTTTCTATTGTTCTTCTTCTATTTTCTTAGAGTAGTAGCTTGCAAGCTCGGGATACTTCTCAAGCTCTTTTTTTCCTTGCTCCGTTATCTGGTAAACTCCCCTTTTCACCCGCTCAAACCAGCGGTAATAATTCTTCTGAAGAATGGATGGAGTTTTCGCACCCGTGCCCAACTTGGCTAAGTTCCTCGGTGACATGGGACCGTGTTTTTCCAGGTAACAGGCAATCTGAATGCAATTTTCCTTGTAAGCCGTCATGATTTTCGTTTTATTGCTTCCGCCTACATTGTAATCTGCACTGCGCCCTTCGATTTCTTTTACAAGAGCTGCCCGTTTCCGCTTGCTGTTCTTCATACTCTTATTCCGGTCAAAGGTTTCCGGATGTATGACAAAATCAAGCTTTGGGGTTTTCGTTGTAAACGACACGGTAATCAGACCGAGCTCTAATCTGCGCACCAAGTGACAGACATCATTCCACCGCTTTGTTCGGGGACGCTTTGGTTTCGGGATTGCTATGTATACAAGGTCTGTGAGTCTCTGCCGCTTTGTCGCTTGAATAAGAAGTTCGACATTCAATGAAAGCTTTAATTCTACAATCACGAGTTCATCTTCCTTAAAGGCAGTCACATCACAATCGTTCACTTCACCGTTTACCTGGTAACCCTGTTTGTGAAAATGTTTTTGGATCGGTTGATAAAGATCCGATTCTTTAAGTTTCTTCATGGTAAAAACCTTTCTGGGAAAGAATTCTATAGGGTAAAGTATAGACTATTCGAGAGATTTTTGCAGTTTGGGAGAAAAAGAGACCCCAACCCATGGTGCGGAAGTTGGGGGAAGCTATTGGAATTGGTTTATCTGCCGTTTAAGAAATATATCTGCCAAAAACAGTTTTCATCTGCCATTCTACCAAAAACGCCAAGTCCCCATTCCTTATTCTACCCTCGAATCCTCTCAATCTCATCAGCCACAAACTGCACCGACGTGCCGACAATCACCTGGATGTTATTTTCCCCAACTATATGAATGCCCGGAACCCCAGTCGCTTTGATCCTCGCCTGATCCACGACATCCATATCCTTCACTTCCACTCTCAATCTTGTTATACAGTTATCAACGGATGTTACATTTGCATCTCCGCCGAGTCCGGCATAGATCTCAGATGCCATCACAGCAAACTTTTCGTCTTGAGTGAGCACCGCTGCACTCTCCCCCACTGCTTCTTCGCTATCCTCTTCACGCCCAGGCGTCATAAGATTGAATTTCGCGATCATGAAACGGAACAAGAAGTAGTAGAGAAGGGCAAATACGATACCTTGTATGAGCAGCATGTACGGAAGATTCGCTAACGGAAGTCTTGAACTCAGGACAAAATCGACGAACCCTGCGCTGAAGCCAAACCCAGCGGTCCATTGGAAGAAGGAGGCAATGGCCAGGGATAATCCTGTCAACACAGCATGTGCTACATAAAGGGCTGGTGCCACAAACATGAAGGCAAATTCCAGAGGCTCTGTCACTCCTGTGAAAAAGGAAGCAAAGCCGGCTGCCAGCATCAGTGATGCCACCTGCTTCTTCTTACTTGGCTTCGCAGCATGATAGATGGCGAGTCCCGCTGCAGGGAGACCAAACATCATAACCGGGAAGAACCCAGCCTGATACATACCTGTAACTCCTTTTTCCCCCTTACCTGACCAGAAATTCCCGATATCATTAATACCGGCAACGTCGAACCAAAACACGGAATTCAAGGCATGATGCAAACCGGTTGGAATTAATAATCGATTAAAGAATCCATATAAACCCGCACCCGTGAAGCTTAATTCACTGATTTCCTTCCCGAATGATACAAGAGCGGTGTAGATGACAGGCCAAACAAACAGCATCACACCTGATACAACCAGCATGGCAACCGCCGACATGATCGGAACCAATCGTTTTCCGCTAAAAAAGGCAAGGGCATCCGGAAGCTTTACGTGACTGAAGCGATTGTACATAGCTGCCGCAACGATCCCTGACAAAATCCCGACAAACTGATTACCGATTTTCTCAAATGCCGGATTGACCGCTGCGGCATCCACACCTTGAAGCAGTGCAACTGAGTCCGTTGAAAGGAGGGTCGTAATCACGAGATAAGCGACCAAGCCGCTCAGTGCTGCAGAACCATCCTTTGTTTTGGCCATACCCAGTGCTACACCGACTGCAAACAGAATCGACATATTATCAATGATCGAAGCGCCAGCCTTGATTAAGAAGGCTGCAACCGGACTTTCCGCGCCCCAGCCAGTCGGATCGATCCAATACCCAATCCCCATCAGAATCGCTGCAGCCGGCAAAACGGCAACCGGAAGCATCAACGAACGACCAATGCGCTGAAGATATTTCATCATTTTGTTTTCCCCCTATCAGTCTATTTTTCACTCAAGATGCTTTGCCTAGTAGATAGGACAAAACCTCTCCCATAGAAAATATTCTGGTTCCAACCTGTTTAGAAGTGAATATGCTACCCCTACACATTTATTTTCACTTACATGTTCTATAGTGAATTGAGACCATTTAGGAAGGAGATTGAGGGACGGACCTTTGAATATGACTGAAAAAAATGGTGTGGTTAAGGGGATTGGAGGTAGTGCATGGGTTGTGAGGGAAGGTCCGTCCCTCTTTAAACAAGCAAAAAAACCACCGTCAGGCATCAAGCCCGACGGAGGTCCGTCCCTCTATTAAGGTAATTCGGTTGTGCCCATGAGGTAGCGGTCGCATTCGCGCGCTGCTTCACGGCCTTCGTTGATGGCCCAGACGATGAGGCTTTGGCCTCGGCGCATGTCTCCTGCAGCGAAGACGCCATCGACGTTGGTCAGGTATTTGCCGTACTCTGCTTTCACCGTTGAATTGCTGTTTGTTTCAACTTCAAGCTCTTTGATCAGGTCTTGTTCCGGACCACTGAATCCGATTGCCAGAAGGACAAGATCAGCTGGCCATACTTTTTCCGTTCCGGGAATTTCATCACGGATTTTGTTTCCATCTTCGTCATAACGAAGCTTTACGTTAATCGTATGAACTTCTTTGATATGACCATGCTCGTCGCCGACAAACTTCTTAGTCATGACAGCATAAGCTCGTGGATCTTCTCCAAGTACTTCTGCTGCTTCTTTTTGACCGTACTCCACCCGGTGAATGACCGGGTATTGCGGCCAAGGGTTGCCGATTTCATCACGCATGGCGCCCTTTTTATCATAGATATCAAACTGTGTGAGGCTCTTACAATTATGTCTTACAGAAGTGGCCAAACAGTCTGTACCTGTATCGCCACCACCGATGACGATGACGTTCTTCCCTTCAGCAGAAATATAATTTCCGTCTTTCAGGTTGGAATCCAATAAGCTTTTTGTATTCGCATGAAGGAATTCCATTGCGTAGTGAACGCCTTTCAAATCCCGCCCATCCACTTGGATGTCACGATGAACGGCAGCTCCCCCGCAAAGGATTACCGCATCAAAGTTTTCACGCAGGTTTTCGACTGTGTAGTCTTTCCCGACCTCCGTATTCGTAACGAATTCAATGCCCTCTTCTTCTAAAATATCGACGCGGCGCTTAACGACTGAATAAGGCAATTTCATTTCTGGAATGCCATACGTTAATAATCCTCCTACACGATCATTCTTTTCAAAAACGGTCACAAGATGACCTGCTTTATTCAATTGAGCAGCTGAGGCCAATCCTGCAGGACCTGATCCCACGACCGCCACCCGTTTACCGGTGCGATATTCGGGTGGTTCCGGAATGACCCAGCCTTCTTCAAACCCTTTTTCGATGATCGAGCGTTCGACGGTTCTAATCGCAACCGGCGGCTCGTTGATTCCCAGTACGCATGCTCCCTCACATGGTGCAGGACAAGCAAAACCGGTGAATTCGGGAAAGTTGTTCATCTGATGCTCACGCTTAAGGGCTTCTTTCCATTGTCCCTGATACACAAGATCGTTCCACTCCGGTATTAAGTGATAAACAGGACACCCAGTTGTTGCTCCGTTGATTTCCATTCCAGACTGACAGGTAGGAACGCCGCAATCCATACAGCGCGCCCCCTGTTTCTTGACTTCTTCTTCCGAAAGAGGAGAGGTGTAATCGTTCCAATCCTTCGTTCGTTCAGCTGGATTTCTTTCGTCTAATGTTTGTCTTTTATATTCCATGAATCCAGTTGGCTTTCCCATAATATCCCCCTCCCTCTTTATTTCGCAGGTTCTAACACTTTTTTCTCTTCTTTTGTACCTTCTTCAAATGCTGCCATTTCGGCATCGAATTTCTCTAATCCACTATTTTCAAGCTCACTGATCCGTTCTCTCATCTTGAGATACGATTTCGGAATTACGCGTACAAATTTTGACACGTAGGAATCCCAGTTCGCTAAAATCTTCTTGCCGTTGTTACTGTTTGTATAATGAACGTATTTCTCGATCATGTGGTATACATCTTTCATTTCTTCCGGATCAAATAATGGTTGAACAAGAACCAGTTCCTGATTACATCTTGATCGGAAATTTTCATCTTCATCCAGTACATAAGCGACTCCGCCTGACATACCGGCTGCAAAGTTTCGGCCTGTCAGACCGAGTACAACCACTTTTCCACCTGTCATATATTCACATCCGTGATCGCCAACACTTTCAACGACTACCTGCGCCCCACTGTTTCGGACACAGAAGCGCTCGCCGGCCACTCCATAAATATATGCTTCTCCACCTGATGCCCCGTAGAAGGAAACGTTCCCGATGATTGTGTTTCGTTCAGGAATGAACGTAGCGGTTGGATCAGGATGAACGATGATTTTCCCGCCTGATAAACCTTTTCCTACGAAGTCATTTGAATCACCGACAAGTCTCAACGTCAGTCCTTTCGGAATAAAGGCACCGAAGCTTTGTCCTGCAGATCCTTTAAACGTCAGGCGGATAGTATCTTCCGGTAAGCCTTCTGCACCGTAACGTTTTGTAATTTCGCTTCCAAGCATCGTGCCGGTTACACGGTGAATGTTCCTGATCGCTGTCGTCCATTCAACCGGTATTCCCTTTTCAATGGCTTGGCGGCAGCGGGGAATCAGTTCTTGATAATCCAGTGTTTTCTCAAGTTCGTGATCCTGTTTTCTTGTCGCATAGCGGCCCACCTTTTCAGGCACATCCGGCTGATACAGTAGGGCAGAGAGGTCAATTCCTTTCCCTTTCCAATGATCGATTGCTTCGTTTGCTTCAAGGATATCGGTTCTACCGATCATTTCATTGATCGTTCTGAAACCAAGTTGAGCCATAAGCTCTCTCGTTTCCTGGGCAACAAAACGCATGAAATTCGCTACATGCTCAGGGTCACCTGTGTATTTTTTACGTAACTCAGGGTCTTGAGTCGCAATACCGACTGGACATGTATTCATATGACAAACACGCATCATGACACACCCAAGGACAACAAGTGGTGCAGTCGAGAATCCATACTCTTCCGCTCCTAGAAGCGATGCAACCACAACATCCCGGCCCGTCATCATTTTCCCATCAGTCTCGACGACAATCCGGTCACGAAGACGATTCAGTAACAGGGTCTGATGAGCTTCGGCAAGACCGATCTCCCATGGCAGTCCTGTATGTTTCAGACTCGTTCTTGGTGCAGCACCTGTCCCTCCGTCATATCCACTGATTAACACAACATCCGCCCGGCCTTTTGCCACACCTGCAGCGATCGTTCCAACACCCACAGCTGATACCAGCTTCACGCTGATGCGGGCTTGCGGGTTCGCATTCTTCAGGTTATAAATCAGCTCGGCAAGGTCTTCAATCGAATAGATATCATGATGAGGCGGTGGTGAAATCAATTCCACTCCAGGAGTAGATCCCCGCACTTCAGCAACCCAAGGATACACTTTCTTTCCAGGGAGATGCCCTCCTTCGCCAGGTTTAGCTCCTTGTGCGACCTTGATTTGGATTTCATCCGCATTGACAAGGTAATGGCTCGTTACACCGAAGCGTCCTGATGCTACTTGTTTAATTGAACTTCTTCTGGAATCCCCATTTTCGTCTGGCGTGAAACGGCTAGGGTGTTCCCCGCCTTCACCTGAGTTGCTCCGTCCGCCTATTTTATTCATGGCAATTGCTAATGCTTCATGGGCTTCCTGGCTGATGGAGCCGAATGACATGGCACCTGTCTTGAAACGGCGACAGATTTCTTCCACTGACTCTACCTCTTCAATCGGGATAGGCTTCGTTTCTTTAAAAGAAAGAAGTCCGCGCAGAGATTGAAGATTTTGCTTTTCGTCTGTCAGCATGGTGGAGTATTTCTTGAATAACTCATAATTATTCGTACGGCATGCATGTTGAAGAGTGTGAATCGTACTTGGATTGTACGCATGATCCTCTCCATTTTTACGATATTGGAATTCGTCCCCGGATTCTAATGTACTTTGATTGTCTTTACGGTCATTAAATGCTTTTCTATGTCTTAAGAGCACTTCTTTTTCGATGATATCCATTCCGATTCCGCCGAGCCTTGAGGCTGTACGGGTAAAATATTTATCGATCACATCTTTATGAATGCCTACCGCTTCAAATATTTGTGCTCCACGGTAGCTTTGAATTGTAGAGATCCCCATTTTAGATAATACCTTGATGACACCGTCAGTCCCTGATTTCACAAAACGGTGCACCGCTTGTTCGTAAGTGGTGTCCTGCAGCTCGCCCTTATCGATCAGATCACGCAGTGTTTCATAGGCTAAATACGGATTGATCGCTTCTGCACCATATCCAAGCAGGGTTGCAAAATGGTGAACCTCCCTTGGTTCCCCTGATTCTAAAAGAATGCTGACAGTCGTACGGGTTCCCTGGCGAATTAAGTGATGATGCAGTCCTGAAACGGCAAGAAGCGCTGGAATGGCTGCCCTATCCTTCACAACTCCTCTGTCTGATAAAATAAGCAGGGTCGCCCCGTCTTCAACGGCCTGGTCAGCTTTTTCATACAGTGCATCCAGGGTGCTTTCAAGCTGATTTCCTTCATCGGTTACATCAAATAAAATCGATAAAGTAACGGCTTTGAAGCCCTCTTCGTTTTGATGACGAAGCCTTTCAAGCTCTTCCCCGGTTAAAATCGGTGTCTTTAAATGGATATGCCTGCAGCTTTCAGGACCCGGGTTAACCAGGTTACCCTCTGCTCCAATCGTTGTTCCCACAGATGTAATGATCTGTTCTCGAATCGCATCGATCGGCGGGTTTGTCACTTGAGCAAATAGTTGTTTGAAGTAGTTATAAAGAAGTTGCGGTTTTTTCGATAATACAGCAAGAGGTGAATCATATCCCATGGAACCGACCGGGTCTTTCCCATCTGTAACCATCGGCTTGATAAGTTTGTTTAATTCCTCTGTTGTGTAGCCAAATGCCTGTTGTTGCAGGAGAACTTCTTCTGAATCCAGTTGAACCACTTCCTGGGTCGTTTCAGGCAAATCCTCAAGCTCAAACTTATTGTTATCCAGCCAATGTCTGTATGGTTGTTCGGAAGCAACCCGCAACTTGATCTCTTCGTCCGGAATGATTCTACCTTTTTCAAGGTCCACCAACAGCATTTTCCCCGGTTGTAATCGGTCTTTGTACACAATATCGTCGGCAAAAATATCAAGGGCCCCAACTTCAGAACCAAGAACGATCATGCCGCCCTTTGTCACATAGTAGCGGGCAGGTCGAAGTCCATTCCTGTCAAGGCATGCGCCAATCTGTTTTCCATCTGTAAACACAAGCGCTGCAGGTCCATCCCATGGCTCCATCAAACAGCTATGATATTCGTAGAAGTCCTTTTTCTTAGGGTGGATCGTGTCATCATTTTCCCATGGTTCAGGTACCATCATCATAGCCGTGTGAGCAAGGGATCTACCTGATAAATGAAGGAATTCAAAGCAGTTATCAAACATGGAGGAATCACTGCCTGTCTCATCAATGACAGGAAGGATTTTTTCCAGATCTTCTTCTTTAAAAGCACTTGAATGGCACAGCTTCTCACGAGCGCGCATCCAGTTCACATTACCTCTTAATGTATTGAATTCTCCATTATGAATCGTATATCGGTTTGGATGAGATCGCTGCCAGCTTGGGAAAGTGTTTGTACTAAAGCGGGAATGTACAAGAGCTAAAGCTGACCGGAACTCAGGGTGGTTGAGGTCAATATAAAAGGAATCGAGCTGTTCAGGTATGAGCATCCCTTTGTAAACGATGGTCGTGGAAGACAAGCTACATAGATAGACATCTTCTTGTCCCTCAACAGTTGCCACTTCTTTTTCAATTCGTTTCCGGATTACATATAACTTTCGTTCGAAATCCATCCGGGACTGTATATCATCCGAGACCCCAATGAATACCTGGCGGATGAAAGGTTTCGACTTGGAAGCCACTTTTCCGACAAAAGAATCGTTTAGGGGCACTGGTCTCCATCCTAAAGTCTTCTGACCCTCTTCTTCTATGATGCGTTCGAAGATTTCTTTACTCTTCATACGCTTCTCATAATTTTCAGGAAGGAATACCATTCCAATTCCATATTCACCTTTTCGGGGAAGAATGATGTCTTCTTTCTCACATTGCTTTTTGAAGAAATGATGGGGGATTTGAGTAAGGATACCTGCACCGTCCCCAGTACTTGTATCGGCAGATTGTCCTCCGCGGTGCTCTAAGTTACATAAAATATTAATGGCATTTTGAACGATGTTATGACTCTTCGTCCCATCAATATTTGCAATCATTCCAATTCCACATGCTTCATGTTCTTGCGCAGGATCATACATCCCTTGCGCTACAGGAAGATTCGTTTTCATCCAATGTCCTCCTCTACCAAACTTGTATATTTTTTGAATAATTAACCGGTTAATTAAATTTTCTTAATTTTCGTTAGTATATCATGAAATTTAGAAAAAACGAAAAATTAAGTTAACGGGAAAAGAGGTATTTTTCCAAATATATATGTATTGGAGTGAATGAACGCTGATATATAAATGTTTATTTTGACTTAATATTCAGAAACTTTAAAAGCTTGATGTAATCACAAAGAAATCGCTTTCAAAAAATCACTCACTGGAACATTTTTCATCAATATTCAACATGAATTTTCATGCAAAATAATCACTAAAAAAAATTTTTCTCACACGTAATTTTGCATGTTTTTGCTGTTTAGGATGGACGTATCGAATGATAGCGGGGGTAACGGATGAAATACATTACCGGTCAAGCTGCTGAAACTCTTCTTCTATTCCCATATACTCTAAAACTCAAACCACACTGAAGAGGGACGGACCTCCAACTTCGTGGAGGTCCGTCCCTCTTCTTTGAATGCCTATCAAACACATCATTAGTTATTTATTCCCAGGCATATTAGCATATGCAGAACAATACTATTTATAACAGGAAGCCCTTGAAATCTTTCCTTTCTCTATCACGTGGCTCTGGGAAGCCAAATTGAGTATTCTTCAGGGGCTTTCTATAACTGCTTTTTAAAACAAAGTGTACGGATTAGAATGAAGCATTTTCTATACATTATTCCGTTATCCTGAATATATTCCCATTATGTTTAGTATAGTAGAGATATTTTCAAGATGGGTGCAGATGATCGGATACTACATCCCTCTCTCCCTTATGTGCGTCTCCCATACTGGACAGTGACTAACCACCCTTTTTCTCTCCTCGGCAAGACTTCTTATCTCTCAGAGGTCCGTCCCTCTTCTTCACTACTTATTCGCTTCTTTCAATGCTTCGCTTTCAACACGGTCCATGAATTCGGTGACGACTTTGTTATTATTTTTTTCTCCGCCAAGTTTTAATAAGACTTTTCCAAGGAAGTTCCGTCCTCTGTTTTCACCTTTATAGATGAATGTGGTTTGGCTCTCGTCTATTTTGTGAAGGGTGAATTCAGCCTCGATTTCAAAAGCTTTTGCAAGTGTGAAGCCAATCTTATTGTGTTTTTTCTCAGGGGTGTTCTCATACTCGAGGTCTTCTACGATATACGTCTCGATTCTTTTCCCCTCTTTGTATTTCTGTTGGTAAGTGGATCCTACCACACCTTCCTTTTGCTCCAGTACCTTGTTTTCAACGACGTTCGGCATGATTCGTTGAATGTTCTCAAGCTCAA
The DNA here is from genome assembly GCF_056159585.1 of Rossellomorea sp. ABR4_004. Classification (NCBI taxonomy): domain Bacteria; kingdom Bacillati; phylum Bacillota; class Bacilli; order Caryophanales; family Bacillaceae; genus Rossellomorea; species Rossellomorea sp. ABR4_004. The sequence goes on from NZ_JBSWVM010000002.1 coordinate 186,160, forward strand.
ACAAATGCCAAATCGTTTCAATATTGACTGGAATGATCCGTTCTTCTTGCCATTTAATCATTCTTATCCTCTCCTATTCCCATCTCGATGAAATCATCCATTTCTTCGATCACTGTTTGTATTCGCTGAATTTCCGCTTCTAAATCCCGTTTCTTCGCACGTATCAATTGTTCCAAATTCTCAAAGGACTCGTCATTTACGACGGTTAACATTTCTTGAATGGAAAAGTTAAATCTCCTTAAGTAGACCAATAATCGTCCCACTAGATAGGACCCATTATCATAATAGCGATAGTTGTTTGCAGGATCGATATACACAGGTTCCAGCAATTTGATCTCTGCGTAATAACGCAGTGTTTCCTTACTCAGTCCTGTCATCTTGGAAAACTCGCTCACCTTGTACATTCTTTCCACCTCACACCTAAATCATAAACCATGTGGTGCACCACACGGTCAATCCCTTTCTATAAAATGATTTCCCGAGCTTTTTCATGAATAGATACGCTTCCTTTTATGAATTTCTTCACTTCTTCGCATGCCTCTCCAATAGAAGATGCTTTTATCGTCACCTTTTTATCTCCAGGATACTGACTCGCCGTATGGTAATATCTTGGATCATAATAGTATTCCAATAAAAGCTCCAAGATCCGTACATAGTTCTTCTCTTTCAGCTCATTCTCAATCTGATTGGCAATCGGGCTATGTATACGTCTCTTGATACACCGAAACGCTTCTGCAAATTCATCATGATGCTCGTGTAAACGGTATTCTTCTAAAATATGATTGACTCTTTCTTTCAGTGGCATCTCAATAAAGATATGAAAACCCCTCTCCTTTTTCTCTACTAAAAAGTCAGGGAGAAGCAGCTTTCCGATCCGTTTGCTTTCCGCTTCGAATAAAATATAGGGAGATTCCGTAAGCTATTTCAGGTCTTTAAGCAGAAGGGAATCAAAGGTTTTCTGGTTGCTTGGTGTCAACCCGATTTGTCCAAAAATGGAGCCTCGATGGTTGGCTAACGTTTCGATATCCAGGACCGGGTACCCTTCCTTTTGGAGCTGTTTCAGGATGGTTGTTTTGCCAACTCCGGTTCCTCCATTTAACACTAAGGCTTGAGGCTTTAAATCGAATGTCTCCAGTTCATTCAACACCCAGTGACGATACGCCCTGACCCCTCCTTGAATACGGGAAGTTTTCACACCCATTAAATCCAGGAAGGTGGCAGCTGCTTTGCTTCGCATCCCACCCCGCCAGCAGAAAACCACAATCTCACCCTCCAGTTTCTTAAACTCTTTTATAAAATCCGGGAGTTTTCCTGAGAAGATTTCCAATCCCCGTTCCGTTGCCCTCTCTTTGCTTACTTGCTTGTATAGAGTCCCGACTTCTGCTCTCTCTTCATCATTGAAGACGGGTATGTTGATACTGCCCGGAATCGTCATTTCCCTGTATTCAGAAGGAGATCTCACATCTACGAATGTATAGTTATTGACATCACATCGATCTATCGTTATATCCTTGAACATTTCATCAACTCTCCTCTTCACTTTAACTCCTATTTTACCACCACTCCAACCTGATTGTTCGCAACATTCTGTAATCATTCTTTCCCTTTCTTTTCTTTTTAGAACGATTTATCTAGTCAAATTCTCCCTCTTACCGATAGAATATTCAGTTTTTTTACCTCATTGGTACTATATACCATATTAACGCAACACTTTATAATGAAAATAGAAATATTATTTCACGTTTTTTCATTATTTCGTGAAGTAATATTTCAATTAAATGAAAACGGTTTCTTGTATAAGAAATCAGTTAATGAAAGCGGGGGATTTGTTGATGAAAGCAGTGAAGTACATGATTATGTCCGTCTTGTTGTTCTCTCTTGCCCTTCCTTTTTCTTCAGGAAAAGCAAAAGCTTCGGAAACTCATGCGCCTAAACATGAAATGCGTGCAGCATGGATTGCCACGGTTCAAAACATTGATGTAAAAGCCGGAATGGACAAGCAGGAGTATACGGATTGGGTGGAAGAGACCCTTGATGAGCTGAAAGAGTTGAAGTTTAATACCGTCATCTATCAGGTGAAACCTACTGTAGATGCCTTCTATCCTTCTGAACTGGCTCCCTGGTCTCAGTACATTACAGGTGACAAACAAGGAACGGATCCGGGATATGATCCACTTCAGGTCATGATCGATGAATCTCATAAGCGCGGAATCGAGGTTCATGCATGGGTGAACCCTTATCGAATCACGATGCCAAACCAAACGATCGAGTCACTTGCAGATCATAACGTAGCCAAGCTTCATCCTGAATGGGTCGTGAAATATGGCAAGCAATATTATTTAGACCCAGGTATACCTGAAGTACAAGAATACTTGATTGATACAGTCGAAGAATTAGTGAGTCATTATCATATCGAAGCCGTTCACATGGACGATTACTTCTATCCTTACCGAATTGCAGGAGAAACCTTCCCAGATCAAGATACATACGAGAAATATGGCAACTCTTTTGACGATATTGAAGATTGGAGACGAAATAACGTTGATGTTCTTGTAGCTGACATCAATTCAGCCATCAAAGACATTAAAGAATGGGTACAATTCGGGATTTCCCCATTTGGTGTATGGAGAAATAGTGCTGATGATCCGACTGGAAGCGATACACAAGCCGGACAAACGAATTATGACGATCTGTATGCAGACACACGTCAATGGATCAAAGATGGAAGCATTGACTATATAACCCCTCAAATCTATTGGTCCAGGAATCTGGCTGTTGCCAACTACTCCGTTCTATTAGATTGGTGGAGTCAGGAAGTGAATGAGTATGCGTATAATCACCCCGTTAACCTTTATATAGGGATGGCTGACTATAAAGTGGGGGACAATTTTGACCAGGAATGGTACAATCCTTACGAGCTGCCTGAGCAAATCATGGACAACCGTGAAAATGGAACTGCCCTTGGGCAAATGCATTTCTCTCTCAAACAAATACTTGAAAACCCGCTTGGTTATGCCGACATTTTACGAAACGAGGTTTACACCGAGCCTGCTTTAACCCCCGCCACCCCTTGGAACGATGAAACACTTCCAAAGAAGCCGAACACTGTGAAAGCAGATACACATAAAGATGGAATCACGATCAAGATCGATGATAAGAAGCATACCGATGCCAGAAAATATGTCATCTATCGCTTTGATGGCGTAAAAGAAGGAGATTACGAGAATCCAGCTAACATTGTGGATGTCGTGTATTCTCAAAAAGGACTTACAACGTATGAAGATACTTCAGCTGAAGAAGGTGGAATGTACACATATGGTGTTACGTCTGTTTCTCCCACAGGTGTGGAAAGTAAGGATGCCAAAACCGTACGAGTACGTTAATAAGAAAGAGCGTTTCCCCGTTATGGGGAAACGCTCTTTCTACTTCAACTGCATTTCTTTTATTTTTTGCCTGATATGATCCGGCCACCATGCCCCGCATTCTTCCGATACCACACAGGCTGCACATTTTTCCAAGTCATACACCATCATACCCTGAATAGGCGGAGAATAAAGGTGAAGGGTCACCAGGTCTTCCCCACACCCCCTCTTCATCTTGTGGACACCCTTTTTCGGTGCAAAAAAGTAAGAACCTTCCCTGTATTCACGATGGAATATCTCCTGTGGAAGCTGGTTTTCTTTTACTTCAAAGATTGTATTGACTGAAGTCCCGCTCAGAACTTGGATCCATCCTTTTGAGTCCCCATGATCATGTGGAGCACATTCCATGTCGGACCAATTCATCACGAGGAGCTCTGCTACTTCATTTTGATAAAGGAGCTTCCGATAATATGGTTTACCTTCCGGAGACTGTAAGTATGGCTGTAAATCATCGAGACTTATTTGAAGAGATTGCAAGACTTCTTTAAGTTCTTTCGTGGAAGGGGTGGTCAATTCATCCAATCTATCCTTTATCGTATCCCTTAAGGTCACCGCGATTCCTCCTTGTGTTATCGTTTCCTCCATAGAAACCGATGGAAAACAGAAATCATCTGGCCATTTACAATCACAACTCCTATTATAATTATGACTCCACCCAGGATGCTTATGAAAAAAATCTTCTCATGCAGAAGAAGGATTGCCGCAATGAGTGTGGTAACGGGCTCTAAATAGAGAAACATCGACACCTTTGACGCATCCAATACCTCAAGTGCTTTTCCCCAGTACCAATACGCGATGCCAGACACAAACACACCGAGGAACATCAAATGGGCCCATTCCACATTTGATAAAAGAGAAATGCCTTCCCAGCCCCGGTTTCGGATGAGAAACGGAATGGTTAAGCTGAAACCCAATAGACTCATATAAAAGGTGATGACGAGGGATGGCAGCTCGATACGAAGTTTCTTCAGCAACACAGAGTAAATGGCCCAGTTCAGTGTACTGAGGATCATCAGGATATAACCGATATTAACGGCAAATCCGATAGACTGCCCGCTCCTCGCTGTGGTCACCATCAGCACACCAGTAATTGCTATAATCATGCCCAGCGCTTTTGGTATCGTCATTTTTTCATGTAAAAAAATCATGGAAAGGATTACGGTGAATACAGGAGAAAATGAAATCATCCAGCCTGCAGATGATGCATCAATTGTAAGGAGTGCCGTCGCCTGGATCACTTGATGAACGAAGACGCCAAGTACCCCCAACACGATCAGGTGCGGAATATACCTGATCGGAATGGCTAGACGATAATTTTTTAAAAGTAAGAGCATGAGCAGAAACAGAGCTCCGATCGCAAATCGAAGAACGAGCAGTGTATACGGGTCGAGGGTGTCCAACACTGCTTTCGTTGATACAAATGATATGCCCCAAAAGCTGATTGACATCGTGGCATACAAGGAGGCGGCAATCTTGGTTTTTACGGGATTCATGGGCGTGGGTATCCTTTCAGAAGAAGGTCTTTGTATCATGGTATGCTCGTCCAGGAGAAAAATGTGGGGATTGTGGTGGAGTTTCGTGTGGGATGGGATGAGTTAGGCGGTTTTGAAAATAAATCTGATTCCTAACCCGCTGGAGCATCGCTTATCGATAGTAAGTCGATAATATACTTGCCAAACTCGATAATATATCCGAAAAGTCGAGAATATCTCTACCAAAACTACTCCCAACCTCCATTCTACTCGACAATCCAAACAAAAAAGTGCCCCAAATCACCATTTGAGACACTCTCCTTCCTTAACTATGGCTTAATCGTTCCCGAAACTGCGGTAAATACTCTCTATGCACCTCAAGCATTTCATCCAGCAGTAGTTTCGCCTTCACATCACTCGTCACCAACGGATTGATCGTCATGGCAAGCAACGCTTTCTCATAGGACCCTGTTACAGATGCTTCCGCAGCAACACGTTCAAAAGATTTAATTTGATGAACAAGCCCACTCACAGCCACCGGCAGCTCACCGACTGCAATCGGCTTAGGACCAGACTTCGTAACGACGCAGTTCACTTCCACAGCAGATCCCCGTGGTAGATCACTGATCGCTCCGTCATTGCGGACATTCAGGGTTTGAATGTCACAGCGATCATTATAAATGGATGAGATGAGATTACAAGCCGCATCGCTGTAATAAGCCCCTCCCCTTTGTTCAAGCTGTGGAGGCTTGATATCGAGGTTTTCATCCTTGTAAAGTTCGAAAAGCTCATTTTCTAATTGCTGAACCACTTCTGCCCTGGTGGTCCCCGTCTTGAATTCTTCTAGCTGTTTTTCTAAAATATCACTCTGTTTATAAAAATAACGATGATAAGGACATGGAATGATTGAAAGACTCTTGATGAATTCAGGTTCCCATGGAAGAGGCGCGATATTCCTCATGCTGACCTGCTTGTCAGGGTTACTCATGATCTCCAGAACGTCCCCTAAAACTGACTCACCGTCCACCAAAACGTCCAAGCCGTACACCATATGATTCAATCCGGCGAAGTCGATATGGAGTCGTTCTACCTCCACATCAAGAAGCTTGGCCAATGTCATTCTCGTATTGATGGGAAGATTACATACGCCGACGACCTTAGGGTGTGACCCGTAACGCAGTAAAGCCTCTGTCACCATGCCTGCAGGATTCGTAAAATTGATCAACCAGGCGTCCGGGCAAAGCTCCTGCATTTCATCTGAGATTTCAAGCAGAACAGGAATCGTCCTCATTCCCTTGAACAATCCCCCGGCCCCATTTGTTTCCTGACCGATCATCCCGTACTTGATCGGAAGCCTTTCATCTTGAATTCTCGCTTTTAGTTGTCCGACTCTCATTTGAGTGGTGACAAAATCAGCATCTGCGAGAGCCTCTTTCCGGTCCAGTGTAAGGTGAATTTCCATGGGAACCCCAGCTTTTTCTACCATTCTTTTTGCCAAATTTCCGACGATGCCGAGCTTATCTTTCCCTGCTTCAATATCCACCAGCCACAACTCACTCACTGGAAGCTCATCATAACGCTTGATCAATCCTTCAACAAACTCGGGAGTATAGCTTGACCCCCCGCCGATCGTAACGACCTTGATTCCGTTCTTCATTGTGAATGCCTCCCCGAGATTACTTTGCAACAAAGGCCAAAATAAAGCTTATTAAGAAACTTACAACTACTGCCAATAAAACGCGCTTCCTTTTAACAGAAGCATCTTCAACGGGACCTTCAATTTTCAAAAGAACAAATGAGAGCCCAATCGAAGCCGAAATCCCCGTTGCTAAAAATACGCTCCAATCCTTTTCGAGTCCTGCACTCATTAAAGGTTTGGAAAGTAGTAAAAGTCCGATGGATACGGAGATTAGAAGAACAAACACACTTCTAAAACCGATTCGCTTCGGGACAACCGTTTCTGTCATTTGAATCACTCCTATTGCTAATGAAGAAGTGGGAATCCTAGGACCCCCACTTCTGCTTATTGATATGATCGTATTCTGCTAGAGGCAAAGCCCCTCGGCTTTTCTTTTTGTCCGGCTGCGGGGCTTAGAGGCTCGAGGTCATAAGCCAATCCGCTTTTCTTTTTGTCCAGCTCTGGCGGCTAGCCCCTCGAGGTCATAAGTCAACTCAACCAAAAAGGCAAAGAACGCCTTTCCGGTGGACTTGCCTTATGCTTGTCGGGGCTGACCAAGCCGCCTCCGCTTTTCTTTTATGCCGCTTGTTGCTCGTTTTCTTCCATTTTTAACATTTTTTTATCGTACATCTTTAAGAATGGGAAGTAGATTGCGAAGGAAATTCCGATATTGATCAGAACCATAACGATCGCTCTCCAGTCACCACCCGTTGCCAGGTAAGCTCCTATCGGTGCAGGAAGAGTCCATGGCGGCATGATGTAAGTTGGTGACACTAATCCGACTGTCGTTGCCACATACGAAATCGTTGCCGTTATTAAAGGAACCGTGATGAAAGGTATGATTAGAATCGGATTCAATACGATTGGAGCTCCAAAGATGATAGGCTCATTAATATTGAATACACCTGGTACTAGACATGTTTTCCCCAGTGCTTTCAAGTATTTCGAACGTGCAAAGAAGACCATAGCAAGAACCAATCCAAGAGTTGCTCCTGATCCACCGATCCAAATGAACCACTGATAGAACGTTTCTGGAGCGATATGTGGAATCGGATTGCCACTGGCAACAGCATCAGCATTGTTCACAAGGAATACTTCCCAAAGCGGACGTGCTACCGTTCCTACAACTGATACACCATGAATTCCGAATGACCAGAAGAAATCTATAAGGAATACTGGAACCAATACTCCGAAAATACTGTCACCTGCTGTAACCAATGGAGCAACAGCGACACCAACTATATGATGGAGGTCGACTCCAGCTAAAACTGTGATGGATGAAACTAAAATGATGACAATCGCTACAGGAATAAGTGCTTCAAAGCTTCGTGATACAGATGCCGGTACTTGCTCAGGCATTTTGATGGTAATGTTTTTCGTCTTACAGAACCGTAGAATTTCAACTGCCAGAATCGAGACGACCATGGCAACGAATAATCCATGACCACCGAGGTTGGTCATTGGCAGGACCCAGCCTTCTCCGTCCATTACTTTAGGTGTAATCGTTAGTAGAAGTGCAGCTACTGAAATTTGCGCACCGGATAATGGATCCAGGTTATAGCTTTTCGAGAGGTTGTATCCGATCCCGAAGGCTATATAGAGTGACATGATAAACATGGTCAGTCGGTAGGGAATCAGGATTTCGACGATGTTGTCAGCGGCCCACTGCTTGATGTCTCCGAATATTCCGCCATCAGGGAGCGGTGGAAAAGCTAAGATCAGGAAAAATGAACCAACGATAATAAATGGCAGTGCTGAAATAACCCCATCCCGGATTGCTTGCAAGTGCCTTTGTTCAGAGAGTCGGGCCATTGGACCTGACAAGTTGTTCTCTAGAAAATTCACAAACTTTTGCATGTTTGTACCCCCTTGTTTCCTATTAAATTAGTTGGTTAATTCTTTTACTGTTTTCAGTAAAGTAGGACCGCCAAGTGGCGTGTACGCTTGTGGAGGAATCGGACCACAAGGGACATTCGCTTCATCAGCGGCTTTCTTCACTTGGTCAAAACGGTGACGGATCTGCGGTGCTACCATACACACATCCCATCCCTTGGATATCTCCTCAGATACTTCACCGGTCCCGATTGCATGGACTTCCATCTCAATCCCTGCTTTGTCCCCTTCTTTTTTCAGTGCATTCACGACAATTGCGCTGGACATTCCACCTGAACATACGAATAATACTCTCATTTCTACTCTTCCTCCTCTTTCATCCTTTGAACTACTTCATGTGTATGAATAATTTGCTCGTAAACGCCATGTCCTTTTTTCATGCATAAAGCGACGAATAATGCATCAATCACGACGAGTTGAGCAATTCTTGCCGTCATGGTCCCGATTCTGATATTGTGTTCTTCCTCTGAAATCGTCAAAACGATATCTGCGAGCTTTCTTGCCGGGGATTTCCCATGCTGTGTCAATAGAACGATTGTGGCCCCTTTTTCCTGAGCGACGTTCATCAGCTTCAAAATTTCCTTTGTCTGACCTGATGTTGAGACGACAAAGAGGACGTCTCTTTCGGTTAAGTTCGCGGCCATCATCATTTGCACATGGATATCACTTGCTTGAAATGCGAGATAGTTCAGTCGCAACAGCTTTTGCGTAAAGTCCTCCGCTACTACTGCAGAACCGCCTACTCCATACAGGTATACCCTTTCAGCTTTATGGAACGCGCTCACAGCCCGATCCAGTTCATCTATGGAAAAAAGCTTTTCCGTGTTCTTGATCGCTTGATAGGTGTTCACCAGTACTTTGTTGAATACGGTTTCTAGATTGTCTTCAAAGTGCAGGAGTGTGTTGATGTCATGACTCTTTGTTTCTTCACTATTCGTACTTTTGGCCAGTTCGATCTTCAGACCGCTGAAACTATTGATTCCGATTCGTTTGCAGAACCGGATGATGGCTGCCTCACTGCTGCCGCATGATTGTGAAAGTTGCTTAGTCGTCATTTCCATTACTTTCTCAGGAAACTCCAACACATATTGAGCAACCGCTATTTCAGACGGGGTGTAGCTCTCCATCTGACTTTTGATGTGTTTTAACACTTGAAATTCCGTCATAGTCACCTCCAAAAAAATGATTGTCTTGAAAAGGCTTTCAGTTTAATATGATTATATGCGATAATGAAATTAAATTTCAATATTATTTTAAAATATTTAAACTTTTATTTTACTATTCTAGTAGAAACCACTTCTAAACAGGAATGAGGAGGAATACGCAATGGCAGAGGTACGCAACGTAGAAATGGAGATTTTTGAAATTATATCAAACGGTGGGAATGCAAAAAGCACCGCATATGAGGCACTGGCAAAGGCACACGAAGGTAAGTTTGATGAAGCTGAAGAGATGCTGAAAACAGCCCATGCTGAACTGAACAAAGCTCACAAAACGCAAACGAGTCTCATTCAGGCTGAAATCAATGGGGAAAATTTCGAAAAATCACTTTTAATGATTCATGCCCAGGACCACTTGATGACCTCTATCAGTGAAATCTCATTGATTGAACAAATGATACCCTTGTTAAAAAGAATAGATAAACTTGAAAACAACTAATTTTAAGGAGGCATACCAATGAGTAAAAGACTGGGAGTTTCTATATACCCGAACCATTCCACAACTGAAAAGGATAAAGAATATCTTGCACTGGCTGCGTCTTACGGTTTTAAGCGTGTGTTCACCTGTTTACTATCAGTAGATGGTGACAAGGATGGAATCATCTCGAAATTTAAGGAAACGATTAAGTTTGCCCGTGAAAAAAATATGGAAGTCATTGCTGACATCAGTCCCCGTATTTTCAAAGAACTGAACATCTCGTATGATGATTTATCCTTTTTTGCCGATCTGGGGGCTCACGGTATCCGCCTTGATCTCGGGTATACCGGGCATGAAGAATCGATGATGTCATACAACCCTTATGATCTGAAAATTGAACTTAATATGAGTAATGCTACGAAGTACATCGATAACATTATGACATATCAGCCTAATAAGGACCAATTACTCGGATGTCATAACTTCTATCCGCACCGCTATTCCGGTTTATCTTATTCATTCTTCATAGATTGCAGTAAAAAGTTTAAAGACTTTGGGATGAGAACAGCTGCGTTTGTCTCTTCTTCCGATGCAACATTCGGTCCCTGGCCGGTCACGGAAGGATTGCCCACATTAGAAATGCATAGGAACCTGCCGATCGATGTTCAGGCGAAGCATCTTTTTGCCACAGGGTTGATTGATGATGTCATTATCAGTAACGCTTATGCATCAGAACGTGAAATGCAACTGCTTAGCGAACTGAACACATCGAAGCTGACCTTTACAGTCGAAACCCATGAAACGACAACAGACTTAGAAAAGACGATTATTTTTGAAGAGCCGCACTTCTATCGTGGTGACGTGTCTGATTATATGATCCGCTCGACTCAAAGCCGCGTGAAATATCGTGGAAGAGAATTTGCTCCCCATAATACGGCAGACATTAAACGAGGCGATATTGTGATTGAAAACGACCTATATGCCCAGTATGCAGGAGAACTCCAGATAGCGCTTCAAGATATGGAGAATTCAGGCAAAACCAATGTGGTGGGACGGATCCGCGAAGAAGAAATCTTCTTATTGGATTACCTGAAGCCTTGGGGTAAATTTGCCTTTCAAACCAAGTAAAGTGGAGGTTTCTATAGATGACTAGAGTAATAGGAATCGATGCAGGCGGGACGAAAATACAAGGACTCGTTCTTGACTTAGAGAAGAACATCCTGTTTCAAAGCTTATCCGGACACGGTAATCCCACGGTTTCCTTTGAAGAGGCATTAACCAATCTCTCATCCGTTATTCACCAATGCTTGGATCACACTTCTTCTGAAGAGGTGACTCATATTGTGATCGGGATGGCAGGTGCCGAGTCCGGTAATCTGGCTCATCGCATCAAGACGGAGTTACAAAGGATGACTTCCCTGCCTATTATCCTTTTGAATGATGCCACCCTCGCCTATTTCAGTTTAATCGGGAATCAGAACGGTGTGATGACCATTGCGGGAACGGGTTCGATTTGTTATGGACGAAACGGGAAACAGGAAGGAACAACCGGCGGCTGGGGACATCTTCTTGGTGACGAAGGCAGTGCTTATCATATTGCGATAGAAATATGTAAACAGATTTCCCTGGAGATGGATTCCGGGAAACCACTTTCCCCTCTCTCCCGTGACATATTAAATGAAATCGGTGCAAGTGATGGGAAGGGTTTAAAAGGGTTTATCTATTCTTCTGCCAAAGGTGAAATTGCAAAGCTTGCGAAAGTGGTTCACAAGCACGCTGAGAATGGTAATGAATCGGCCCTTATTTTATTTAAAAATGCCGGGGAGCAGCTGGCCCGACAGACGATTTCCTTATTGGAGAAACTACAGATCCGTACGAAACCGGTTATCGCCTTAAAAGGAAGTGTCCTTGAACATAATGTGGTGGTGCAATCCGTTTTTAAAGAAAGAATTTCAGAGCGTTTTCCAAACGCATCCTATATCGACGACTCAACATCCCCTGCCACCGGGGCAGTCGATGTGACAAAAGCCATCAGGGAAGGAAGGTTGTCTAATGAGTAAACGTTTAGCTGTCGGGTTAATGTCCGGTACGTCCGTGGATGGGGTGGATGCTGCCCTTGTTTCAATTGAAGGCAGCGGCACGGATACAAAAGTGGAGCTCGCCCATTATTCAACGGCTCCCTTCCCTCCAAAGGTAAAAAAGAAAATCTTTGAAGTGATGAGTGTATCAGAATCATCCACTCCCCTCCTTTCCAGCTTGCATTTTGAGCTTGGAGACGTTTATGCCGATGCAGTTTTGAAGGTATGTTCAGAGGCTGGCGTTTCAGTAGAAGAGTTAGACTTTATCGGATCTCACGGGCAAACGGTTTATCACCAGCCCTTTCATACGGAAGATTCGGTTCCTTCCACTCTCCAAATCGGTGAGCCGAGCGTGATTGCGTACCGTACAAACACTAGAGTCGTCTCCAATTTCCGCTCCATGGATATGGCGGCCGGCGGTGAAGGGGCACCCCTTGTACCTTATACGGAATTCCTTCTCTATCGAAAAGAAGACCAGGGAAGACTTCTTCAGAATATCGGGGGTATCGGGAATGTGACCGTACTTCCTAAAGATTGCGCTCTTCACGAAGTATTCGCGTTTGATACCGGTCCCGGAAATATGGTCATAGATGGATTATGCGAGCGACTATTCGGTCGATCTTTTGATGAGAATGGAGCGATTGCTGAGAGTGGAACGGTCCACACAGACGTCGCACAGAAATGGATGGAATGGGAGAAGGGTTTCTTCCTTAAAGAGCATCCAAAGTCAACGGGTCGTGAGCTGTTTGGAGAAGTATTCGTAAATCGGATCATTGACGAGTTTGGTGATCTTTCAAAAGAAGACCTTATTGCGACGGCAACCTACTTTACAGCTCTGACGATTGCGGATGCCTATGAGAATTTCGTTCTTCCTGAACATTCGATAAATGAAGTGATCATCAGCGGCGGAGGAAGCTATAATGGGACGCTTCTCCGTATGATGAGGGACCTTCTTCCAGAATTGAAAATTCTTATTCAAGAAGATATCGGTTATTCTTCCGATGCGAAAGAGGCGATTGCCTTTGCCCTATTGGCAAACGAAACGCTGCATGGTAATCCAAGCAACGTACCTGGAGCAACGGGGGCCAATAAGTCTGTTATATTAGGCACCATCACACCACGTCCCATATTTTGAAAGGCAGGTAACAATACAAATGGACCTTCATAAGATCCTGACGGAAACAAGAAATCCTAATACATTGAACATAGATACGATAAGCACGGAGAAGATTTTAGAAAAAATCAACGGAGAAGATCGAACCGTTGCATACGCCGTGGAAAAAACCATCCCAGTTGTTTCACGTGTGGTCGATTCCATCGTTGCAGGTTTAGAAAATGGCGGACGTCTTCTTTATGTAGGTGCAGGAACAAGCGGACGCCTGGGCATCCTTGACGCATCAGAGTGCCCGCCTACCTTTAGTACAGACCCCGGCCAAGTAATCGGGATCATCGCCGGTGGTGAAAGAGCCATCCAGTTTCCCCTCGAAGGCGCAGAGGATGATGAAGAAGGTGGCCGCAACGAAATCGCCATCCGTGAAGTCAGTGTACATGATGTCGTCGTTGGCATTGCCGCAAGCGGACGGACGCCTTATACGATCGGGGCCTTAAAGGAAGCAAAATCAAGAGGTGCTGTAACGGCGTCTGTTGTATGCTCACCTCAATCCCCGATGTGTGAAGTGGCCGATCACTCGATCGTCGCTGAAGTCGGTCCGGAAGTCGTCACAGGCTCGACGCGCATGAAAGCCGGAACAGCCCAAAAACTGATCCTGAATATGCTCACAACGGCATCCATGATCAAACTTGGCAAAGTATACAGTAACCTCATGGTCGACGTGATGCCTTCAAACGCTAAACTGAAAGTCAGAGCGCGCAACATCATCATGGAAGCAGCGGACGTCACCGAACAAGAAGCAACCAAAGCCCTTGAAACATACGGCAGCGTCAAACCAGCCATCCTATCGCTTCTGACTGGCCTCGAAGAAAAAGAAGTCTACAACCTTCTCACCCTTCACAAAGGCCACCTGCGCTCAGCCATCAAAGCCGCAATTAAATAACCTTTTAGGAGGGACGGACCTTGACCCATCGTCAGGTATCGTCTCTTTACTCTTTTTATACCAGATTTGAAAAACATGTTAAAAAAGGTGGAAATTAGTATGATCACTCCTGACATCAAAAAACGGTTCATCGAAATCGTCGGCGACGAAAATTACCGGGATACTCCTGCGGAAAAGCTTGTCTATTCCTATGACGCAACTCCTAATTACCAATCCATGCCTGACGGGGTCATCGTTCCCCGCTCGACAGAGGAAGTATCAGAAATTGTGAAAATCTGCAATGAGCATCGCATTCCCATCGTTCCAAGGGGGTCCGGTACGAATCTCTGCGCAGGCACCTGTCCTACTGAAGGCGGCCTTGTTCTCTTATTCACCCATATGAACAAGATTCTGGAGGTGGATGAAGAGAATCTTACCGTTACCGTCCAGCCTGGTGTTGTAACCCTGGATCTCATTCATACAGTTGAAGCAAAGGGGCTCTTCTATCCTCCTGATCCGAGTTCCATGAAAATATCAACGATCGGTGGGAACATCAATGAGAACTCCGGTGGTTTGAGAGGACTGAAATATGGCGTAACCCGCGATTATGTGCTGGCATTGGAAGCCGTCCTCCCCAATGGAGACATCATCCGTACCGGGGGGAAGCTTGCGAAAGATGTTGCTGGCTATGATTTGACCCGTCTTTTTGTGGGCTCGGAAGGAACGCTCTCTGTCATTACCGAAGCGACATTAAAGCTCGTTCCCATGCCTGAAACAAAGCAGACGATGCTCGCCCTTTATCAGGATATTGAAGCAGCTGCCCAAAGCGTTTCCAGTATCATCGCCAATCGCATCATTCCGACTACCCTTGAATTTTTAGATCAGCCTACATTGGAGGTGGTCGAGGATTTCGCCAAAATCGGCTTGCCGACCGATGTAAAAGCAGTGCTCTTGATCGAACAGGATGGTCCTCCGGAAGTGGTTGCCCGTGATATGAAACGAATGGAAGAAGTATGTTCACAGAACAACGCTGTATCCGTTCAATTAGCCAAAACAGAAATAGAAGCAGATGCCCTTCGTACCGCCCGCCGTTCTGCCTTATCGGCACTCGCCCGTCTCAAACCGACGACGATTTTAGAGGACGCGACGGTTCCCCGCTCTGAAATCGCCAAGATGGTGAAAGCGATCAATGATATTTCCGAGCGCTATGAGTTGAAGATTTGTACCTTTGGACATGCCGGGGATGGAAACCTTCACCCGACGGTTGCGACTGACGCCCGGGATCATGATGAAATGGAACGTGTCGAAGCGGCTTTTGAAGAAATCTTTGCTCATGCCATCGAATTAGGCGGCACCATCACCGGAGAACACGGCGTCGGCATGATGAAAGCCCCTTATCTCGAATGGAAACTGGGACCTGAAGGCATTACAGCCATGAAAATGATCAAGCAATCATTCGATCCGAACAACATTATGAATCCGAATAAAGTATTCGCGAAAGAATCAAGAAAACGTGTGGTGATTTCAAGATGACAACCCTTTTAGAAAAACAAAAGATACAGCAGGAATTCAAAGACCGCATGGATGAAGATGAACTTTTGAATTGTATGAGATGCGGTTTCTGTCTCCCTTCCTGCCCTACTTACATTGAGTCAGGATTTAAAGAATCCCACTCTCCCCGAGGTCGGATCGCCTTAATGAAGGCAGTGGTGGATGGTGTCATCGAACCCGACGAAGAAGTCGAACGAACATTGGATTTATGCTTAGGCTGCAGAGCCTGTGAACCCGTTTGTCCATCCGGTGTGAACTACGGACACCTTTTAGAAGAGGCACGTGATATCATCAATCAAAATAAAACACACTCGCTTCCTGTACGGGTTCTAAGAAAAACCGTTTTTGAAGGATTATTCCCGCACCCTGACAGAATGAGAATGGTGACAAACCTTCTTGGAATCTATCAACGCTCAGGACTGCAGAAGGTGGTACACACGACGGGTGTTATGAAACTATTTCCGGAAAGCATGGCAACAATGGAACGCGTGCTTCCACAAGTTCCCAAGATGAAAGCCATGAAGGAGCGCCCAACGTCTCTTTCCTCGATTGGTGACGTCCGTAAGAAAGTCGCTTTTTTTTCTGGCTGTTTAATGGATACGATGTTTCTGGAAACAAACAATGCCACTACGAAACTATTACAGCTGGCAGGCTGTGACATCGTGATTCCGAAAACGCAAACCTGTTGCGGAGCCTTGCATGGTCATAGCGGTGAAAAGGACTCGGCAAAGGATTTGGCAAAGCGAAACATTGCGGCTTTTGAAGAGTCGGGAGTCGATTACATCATCACCAATGCCGGGGGCTGCGGAGCCTTTCTCGTCGATTATGATCACTTACTGAAGGATGATCCTGAGTGGAATGAACGTGCGGTTCAATTTAAAAATAAAATCAAAGACATCTCGTCCATTCTTGTAGAATTAGAGTTTCATAAAAAGGAATTGAACGTTTCCTCTCAACGAATCACCTATCAGGATTCATGTCACTTGCGAAACGTGCAGCGTACATTTTTGGAACCAAGGCTCCTCCTTCAATCTGTGGAAGGTGCTGACTACATCGAGATGAAACAAGCCGATCACTGTTGTGGATCAGCCGGAATCTACAACATCGTTGAATCCGAAATGTCCATGAAGATCCTCGATCACAAAATGGACAACGTCGAACAAACCCAGGCAACCACCATCATCACATCAAACCCGGGCTGCCTCCTCCAAATGAAACTCGGCATCGAACGAGATGGCCTATCCAATAAAATGCGTGCAATCCACATCGTAGACTTTTTATTGGAAGCCATTCAGTGAGAGGGACGGACCTCTTCTTTTACTCTAATCCTATAAAATCAACGTTTTGGTTTTGGGTGGGGTGATTGGAGGTCCGTCCCTTCTATTTTTCATTTTTTGATATTAAAAAATGAAAAATAGACGAGGAAGGATAGGATGATACCATAGGCAGCTAATAGAGTGAGGGCATTAGTGGCGTTTGATGTAAGCCAGATAGATATGGCAGCGATGAGGACTATGGGTGCGCTCATCCAGATTGTTTTGTTCATTTTGGACCTCCTTTTGATACAAAGTGATGGATATTGATATATACGTTTTGGCGGAGGAATGGTTTCCTTATTTGTGGTTATTTTGGTGTGTACCTGGTACAATTCAGGGGTTTTGTACCTGGTACATTCTCGCTTTTTTGCACCCCTTACAAATCAAAATATTTCGACTGTTGAATTCCATCGATATTTCTCCTGTTAGTTTCCAGCGTTTTTTTCAACTATTAAACCACCACCATACCAAACAAAAAAGACGAACCCAACCAAGGTCCGTCCCTCTCTCTACTCTATCTAACGTTTTGATTAGCTGCGCCGGGTGGTTGAAGGTCCGTCCCTAAACCCCAACTGCTTCCTTCGTTGTGATTTCTATTGCTTCTTTCATAATCTGCACCATTTTCTTCAGCTCTTCTTCGGTTGTGGCGAGTGGTGGCATGAAGACGATGGTGTCTCCGATCGGCCGGGTCAGCATACCCAGTTCACGCATTTTAATGGTGGTCCGGTAGCCGACTCTGTCTTCCCATAGAAACGGTTTTTTACTGGCTTTATCCTGTACCAGCTCAATGCCGCATATCATGCCTAGCTGTCTAATGCTGCTTACATGGGGATGATCCTTTAATGGAGCCAACAGGGATTCAATGATTCTCACTTTCTCTTGAATTTTCCCGATCAGATTTTCTTTTTCATAGATCTCCAGATTCGCCAATGCCGCAGCACAACCAAGCTGGTTCCCTGTATAGGAATGGCCGTGGAAGAAGGTTTTCAATGATGTGTAATCATCATAGAACGCTTCATAGATTTCTTCGGTGGTAAGGGTGGCTGCAATCGGTAGGTACCCTCCGGTGATTCCTTTTGCCACTGTCATGATGTCCGGCTGGACTTGTTCATGCTCGACAGCGAACATTTTCCCTGTACGGCCGAAGCCTGTTGCCACTTCATCGACAATCAGGAGCACCTCATATTTACGGCAAAGCTTTTCGACCCCTTTAAAGTAGCCTTTTGGCATAATATTCATGCCTCCAGCACCCTGTATCAACGACTCCACTGTCATCCCGGCAATCTCATGGTGGCGCTCTTTCAATATCCCTTCCAGTTCCTCAAGTGCACGATCCCGAATCTTTTCCTCATCTCCTAAATCAGGATGATGAACCGCGTCCGGGAACGGAGCAACGAGTGATTCAAACATAAGAGATTTGTAGACTCTGTGAAAAATATCAACTTTCCCTACACTGATCGCACCAACCGTATCTCCGTGGTACGCATTTTGGAGAGTGATAAATTTCTGTTTTTCCGGCTTCCCTCTATTCTGCCAGTATTGATAGGCCATTTTAATGGCAATTTCAACAGAGGTTGCACCGCTGTCTGAATAAAAGACTCTCGCTAATCTCTCCGGAGAAAGTTCAACCAGCTTCTCGGCTAACAAAATGGATGGAACATTGGTGGCACCCAGTAAGGTAGAGTGAGCGATTTTATCGAGCTGATCCTTGATCGCTTGATTGATTTCCTCATTGCGATGTCCATGGACATTTAGCCAAAGGGAAGAATAGCCATCAAGATATTCGTTCCCGTAGATATCCCGAAGATAAACGCCTTCCCCGCTTTCAATCACCAACGGGTTCTCATCATAATCCTTCATCTGTGTAAACGGAAGCCACATATACTGACTGCTTTTTTCAATAAGCTGTTGTTGATTCACTCTGTATATCCTCCTCTGACTCTTCTAGTTTCCAATTCTTAAATAATTCACCTACATCGACTGTTGCAAAAGACTCCTGAGATAAGTTTGGCAGTACACCGATTACCTGTACGCCGGTTAATTTTTCAATCATTCGTTTGTTGTCCCGCTCGATCTCCGGCATTTCATCTATTGATGTCTGATTCAGGATGATGCCTGCGATTTCAATACTTCGCTGTTTCAAAGCCATCACAGACAGTACCGTATGATTAATGGTGCCAAGTCCAGCTCGCGCGACAAGAATGACAGGCAATGACACTCGTTCGATTAAATCAAGAATGGTTGCTTCTTCATTTAACGGGACAATCAGTCCTCCCGCTCCTTCAATCAGTAAAAGTTCGTGCATGCATTGTAACTTCTCCACTTGATCTAAAATTGGCTTCAATTCAATCGAAACACCGTCAATTGCAGCTGCCAGATGAGGAGAGCTTGGCGTTTTTAATAAATATGTATTCGCATCTTTTCCAAAAGAATGATTAGTGACCTCTTCGTAAAATTCAGTATCCGGTGCCACTAGTCTATCTTTTTTCAAGACAGCTCCACTTTGCACGGGCTTATAAGGGAATGCCTCAATGCCCTTTTCCAAGAAGTACTTTGTTAACAATCCAGTCGTTATCGTTTTTCCGATATCCGTATCTGTGCCAGTAATGAAAAACCCTTTCATCATTTCCCTCCTTTTTATGTTAACATTATTTAAATATTAGTTAACATTTATGATAATAACAATCATACCACAGTTTTAAGTAGGAGAAAATGGAAATGGGAAAAACGAGAGAAATGGTATTATGTGGTCTATTTGCTGCATTAATGGCTGTGGGCGCTCCTCTTTTAATAAGTAAGGTATACGAGAAATGGAAATGTGTTTGGGATGGGCATCTCCGTGATGTGGTATTCAGCTGCCCATCCCACCACCAATTCAACAGCTTGACCCATAAAAAAACATCCGACACCATTTAAAAGTATCGGATGTTTCTCATTCCTTACGTATTTGCACTTTCATATATTTTCAGATTTCCATAAATCAAACGCAACTCACGGGCTTCAATTCCCTGAGCTTCAGCAGCCTTCAATAAATAACCGTATAAATGCTCTGCCTCCACGGAAAGGTTTTTTTCCATATCCCGCTGTAAGGATGATTTCATACTATAGCCCATCTGATTGATTTTGTCATATTGAGCATCTTCTATTTTCTCAGCAAGTGGCGCTTTCAAGTTTCTCATAATCATAGCCGCTTCATAAAGGACTCCTTTGATCTTATCTGCCCCCTCCCCTATTTCCCGAATCGGTCCAATCGGTGCCCGGAATAAGGATGTTACACCTGAAAGTGTGGTGATAAATAAATACTTATGCCACATATCCTGTTCAATGGTGTCAGATAATCGAAAGTTTGCCTTCGTCCCTGAAAAGGCTTCTTCTAGCTTCACAATTCTATCCGTTCGCTCACCACTTCTTTCTCCAAAAACGAGATCATGAATGGGACTTGATTGAATGACCTTCCCTGTTTCGTCAAGCGTCGACTCCACAAAGCATAAACCGCCTATCACTCTTTCTTCCCCGAATGCTTCTATAAGATCGTCGACGTGAGACATTCCGTTTAATAGTGGAAGTATCATCGTATTTTCACCTACGAAGGAGTGAAGACTCTCGATTGCTCCCCTAAGATGATAGGCCTTGGTTGAGAGGATAATGGCGTCAAAGGGCTCTGCATTCTCTCCTGATCTCAGCGTTTTCGGCTCGCAGTGAAAATCACCATGTACACTTTCAATATGCAATCCATGCTCTTTCAGTTGCTGCTCTCTTCGCTCACGGACGAGAAACGTTACATCCTCGCCTTTCTCTATCAATCTACCACCGAAGTAGCCACCAACGGCACCTGCACCAACAACTAGTATTCTCATTCCAATCGCCTCCTTTTACTTTTCACATGCCATGTTACTATTCTCCGATATGAAAGCGCATAAATCAAAAATAGTGGCTTTACAGAAAAATAAGGTGCCTCCCAAAGTTAGTCAGGAGACACCCCATTCAATACATCAAACCGTACACCAAGAATCGCTCATACTCATTCTTTTCATAATCCCCTGACAAATTCACCTCTTTCCGCAAAACGAAAAGGGGGTGATCTTCTAAATAATGCACATACTCATCCGAGCTATAATACAACACGATCTCGATATCACGTGGTGATTGTTCCACTGAAAAGAGGATGTTATTGATGATCCTCATGAAAATTTGAACAGAGAACGGATTGAAAAAGTAAAATCGGTTATCCTTGGGATGGATCGTATACTCTTCTGCCAGGCAGTGATAAAAGTAGATATCATTACGTTTGGCTTTCGCCTTTTTTAAATAGCTTTCCCGATTCGCCACGGCTTCTTCATAAAACTCCTCATTCATTTCGATGCCAACAACGGTGGATTGAAATAGGTGGTGAATGAAGAAATTCAATCGTCCTTTTCCACAACCGAAATCGACCACACGATCGCTGCCAGTCAATCTATAATGTCGGAATAATTCATCCAGTGCCTGATAGGGAGTCGGCTCGTACCGATGATAATGAAATGACCGGTGAAACCCCATCTGCAATTCACTCGTACGAACCCCTAACAATTCATCATAATACTCTTCCTTCATACATACTCCTTTTTGAAGGTCCGTCCCTCTTGGACCTCAAAGTTTAGTAGAGGTAACCAAGCATGTCCAGTTGGCCGCTTGACCATTTTTTGGTACCTATTGGTTTGATCATGAGTTCGTTTATGGTTTCTGTGCCGATGCCCCGGGTGGTCTGGTTTTGGTCGTTGATCTTCATCCACGTGCATAGGTTGGACACCGATTGGAAGCCATTTTTTTCATATAAGGATGGATCATCTGCAAATAAGAGAAGGAAATCGATATTTCGGCCATCACAGAACCTTTCTAATTCGAAGAGAAGCTGCGATCCGATTCCAAGGGAGCGACTCCCCTTTGAAACGCACAAATCGATTATCCCCAATACATTTATAGGCTCACCTTCCAATTTCATGACTCGGTAATCCACCCCGACATGCCCCACTAAACGTTGATCTTCGTTATGGACGAGATACCTGAAATGAGGAATCTGTTTAAAGTAAATTCTATCATCAGGATAGTCATCTCCAAAACATTCATTTAATAATTCTTGTATTTCAGCTTCCATTTTTCCTTTGATATCATAATCGACTATTTGTTTCACTTGATATTCCCTTTCCACTTTCACACGTTCGCCTCCTCATAAAATAATATAAGCACTTGTGTTGACAAACCTTCAAAATCCTAATACATTAATAGTAACAAGGGGAGTAGCGACCGGTAAACGGCTGATGAATCGTCATCCCGGTATGAAAATACCTGGTTCATCAGGCTTTAGCTCATTCTTCAGCACGCAAGACCTTGGTACAAAATTTGTGCCGGGGTCTTTTTTGTGTGCGCTGGCTTGGAGGGGATTATATGGTTTACATTGTTTTTTTACTCGCTGCAGCCCTCGTAGTTGCAGCCGCTATTTACCTGAATCAGTTCGGAGATGTCATCAGTAAGAAGTCTTCATTAAGTGGGGCTGTCGTAGGGACATTCCTCATTGCAGGGGCAACGTCACTCCCTGAATTAACAACGAGTTTAACGGCGGTTTATATCGATAACCCTGATATTGCCGTAGGGAACATGCTCGGTAGTAATGTGTTCAATCTCTTTATCCTGGCAGTGGTCGATCTGATTTATCGTAAAAGAAGATTGTTTCAAAAGGTGAACAGGAAAGCAAATATTCCTTCTGCCCTATTTGGATTCCTGTTTCTCACGATCATTATTTTCGCCCTTTTTATGCCGGGTTCCATTGAATTTCTTGGTGTTGGGATTGAGATGTTCATCATCATGACCCTGTACTTCGTTGCGGTGAAATTCGTTTCCAGCGATGATACTGAAGGAGAATCCGTACCTACAAAGGATTATTCCCTGAAAACAGCCGTCATCGGTTTTATCATTGCTGCACTGGTCGTATTTGCATCAGGGAGTGTGTTATCGATTGCAGGTGACCAATTGGCAAAGGCAACGGGCATGAATGCAAGCTTTGTCGGGAGCTTCCTCATCGCTGCTTCGACTTCCCTGCCTGAACTCGTGACGGTCCTTGCTGCTTTTAAACTGGCAAACTACAATATGGCGATCGGCTCAATTCTCGGAAGCAACCTGTTTAACATACAATTGCTCGTCCTGACCGATGCCCTTTACAGAAAAGGTGCCATACTTGAAGCAGTCGACACGTCACATATCTTTATCGCAGGACTGGGATTATTGATGACACTCGTCATCGTATACTTGCTTTTGCGGCCTGCCAATGTTCTGAATAAGTGGAGATATATGGCTCCATCCTTTATTATAACCATTTTGTATATTGTCGTATCGTATGTTTTATTCTAGACATTCAAAAGGCGTGCCTCGGCACGCCTTCACTCTTTTTCAGGCTTTAAAATCGTTCGTTGCAACGGCACACCGCCCATTGGTACATTCCTCTCGATAAATAAGTAGGATTGTCCATCCACCACAAATTTTCGATTCCCTTTATATTGAACGTCCCTTCCCTGATCTTCAAGCTCTCTTTTGATTGCCTCTATATATTCTTTTTCCTTAATATATCGTTCTTCAAAATCGATTTGGATATGTCCTTTTCGGTAGCCCATAAGCCTATTAAATAAAACGAATAGACCAATGCCTGCAATTATTATCCAGACAAATTCCATCACTCTCTTCTCCTCTCCCTGCAAAACTATTGCCTTATATACGCACCAGACGGGCCTTATGTTTCAATTTTCCCACAATTGGGATCAAAACAATGTTATTCAGGCACATCACATGATTCCCCTCTTCACTTATGATAAATTAAACATGATTGAATCAATGGATAAGGAGTGAATATTTAATGGCTGGTAAAGAACAAGTAAAGCAAGACATTTTAGATGCTTACCATTTCAGACATGCAACAAAGGAATTCGACCCAAACAAGAAAGTATCCGATGAGGATTTCCGATTCATTATGGAAACAGGTCGTCTGTCGCCAAGCTCATTTGGCTTCGAGCCTTGGAGATTCGTCGTGATTCAAAATCCTGAACTTAGGGAAAAAATTAAAAATACAGCTTGGGGTGCATACGGAAAACTGCCTGAAGCCAGTCATTTCGTCGTGATCCTGGCCAGAACAAAAAAAGATACGAAATACGATTCACAATACTTACAGGATCATTTTAAAAACGTGAAAAACCTGCCTGAAGATCATATGGCAAAATACTTAGAAAAAATCGAGCAGTTTCAAAAGGTTGATTTCGATTTATTGGAAGGTGAACGTCCCCTATACGATTGGGCCGGTAAGCAAACCTATTTAGCTCTTGGAAACATGATGACAGCAGCCGCTCAAATCGGTGTCGACTCGTGTCCGATCGAAGGCTTTGACATCAAAAAGATGAATAAGCTATTAGATGAGGAAGGGTTATTGGAAGATGGCCGATTCAGCATTTCCGTCATGGTGGCGTTCGGTTACCGAGTGAAGGAGCCGGCACCGAAAACGCGTCGATCATACGAAGATATCGTGAAGTACGTTTAATTTTAAAAATGCCCCAGGTTAAAGAACCGGGGGCATTTCTTAAGGGCTTCTAATGTTTAAACCAATCGGCTCCTTCATCCATATGCACAAACGGAATGTCTGTATCCACCTCACCTGTGATCTTTTCAAGGACAACATCTTTTCCTTCAAGCCACTTGCCAAAATCAAAGACAACCGGTTCACGATCTCCACCCAGGGCAAACCATGCTTTCCTTTCTTTCGGAAAATAAGCCGATGTATGGATGGTGCCAGCCCAGCTTCCGTATAAATCTGAGAAAATGCCATTATGCGTGTCGTTCATTAAGCGAAAGGCGCATAGAGCATCTGAAGACTCATTTTCTTGAAGGATTTTTAATCTTCGTTTCGAATCCACTAAATGATTTCTATTTTCATGCTTCATCACTTCAAAATGATTCGTGCACGCATTTGACTGCCGAACCTCCACGCCACGAGGGGACGTTTCAACAATAAACGTTTCACCGCTTTTGTCATATACCACATAACTAAACGAGTGCCGGTGAGGAATTTCTTTTAACATCTCAACGGCTTCCGAAACATCTCCACATACCTCCAGTATCAATCGCCCGATCATACAGCAAATAAAGCCATCCCCTGGATTTTTCCGATGCATAAAGTTATATCCAATCGCCAACCCTTTTTCATTCATGCCATCCATCCGTCCTGTTACCCGCTGACTGGGACCGATGATACTATATCCACCATCTGTCGGTTGAAAAAACGTATACCTTCCCTCGTACGTCTTCGGATGGTAATCGTAATTTCGGATCAAATAATCTTCACCTGTCATAATTGAGCAGCCTGATTTTGTGTATTCAACACGATATCCGCCAAACTCTTTCAGCACTCTTTCCATCGGCCAGCCGAGCGCCTCTTGTAATCCAAGAAGTTCATCCCAGATGCCGGGGGCAAATCTTTTGATCGCTCCCTTCGTTTCCTCTATGCAGACGGAGAAGCGCGGCTTTCGTACCTTCCACTGATTCTCACGGTTTTTCACCGTAATCGAATCCTTTATCCTTTCCCCCTGCATATAACCAAAATCGTAATGCGATCCACGGAACTGAATCACATCGCTATGTATTGTTTTCATGATTGAACCTCTTTTTATCAGAATGTATTCTATAAGAATAATAGAAAGGATGGGAAAAAGAAAGTAATCGGAATCCTCCTACATACGTCTATCAACAGGTTGAAAAACCACCATCACAAAGCATATGACAAAAGCCATCCCCGATACCAATAGCCCAAGAAAAAAACCGACGGAGGTCATAACCCCGTCCTCACCTGGATACTGAGGTACATACGTGACCCATTGATACAGGATGAACAAAAAAAGAAGCAAATAAAAACTGCTCCCCACCATACCGACCTTCAGGCGCTCACCTTTCTCCCACACTTTCGCACTTATAAGTGAACTCCACACCAGAATGCTCACCACAACGGCGGCCACCATGATAACAAGGTGAAGGAATGGAATCATCATCAGGGCAATACCATACAATAACAGTCCTGTTGTGCCGAATAAGACCAGATTCGTCCCAAATAATAAACATCCGACTTTCCAAGGATTTTGAAACCACGCATACTTATTTAGTTTATGAATCCACTTAAACGAATAGTTTTTCTCACTCGGCTTTCTCATGAAAATAAAAATCCCAATAATCCCAAATACCATAACCAATGTCAACGGCTGTTCCTCCCTTCACAGTTGATAATGAAATCTTCATTTACGAGCATGACATGGTTTATTTTACCATACCCTCTTGATAATATAGGGTATGGTGAGGAATGCACCAGTTACAAATTCAACGTCCTGTTCATGCTTCACCCGCCCCCCTTCATTCAGCTGCTGAATTTCCCTCAAATATCAGCAGCTGAATGACATACCTCCCATAAACACAAAAAGGAACGGTCACAATAACCGCTCCATCTTCCATCATTTCTTCTCAATAATCTCATCAATAATCCCATATTCCTTCGCCTCATACGCACTCATGAAATAATCACGATCGGTATCCAGCGCAACTTTTTCAACGGGCTGTCCGGTTTTTTCAGCAATGATTTCGTTGATATGCTGTCTTAGCTTCAGAATCCGTTTCGCTGAAATCTCCAGATCTGTCGCCTGCCCCCGGGCACCACCTAATGGCTGATGTATCATGATTTCACTGTTTGGTAAGGCAAAGCGCTTCCCTTTTGTTCCTGCGAGCAGGAGCATTGCGCCAAAGGAAGCTGCCATTCCGGTGCAGATCGTTCGAACATCGGGACTTATATAGTTCATCGTATCAAAGATGGCGAACCCTGCTGAAGTGGAGCCACCCGGGCTATTGATATATAAGGAAATGTCTTTTTCAGGATCGTCTGCAGCAAGGAATAACAATTGTGCCACAATGCTGTTGGCCATCTGGTCATTCACTTCATCACTCACCATGATGATCCGGTCTTTTAACAATCGTGAGTAAATATCGTAGGACCGTTCCCCTTTGCTTGACTGTTCGATGACATAAGGTATGGTATTCATCCATTCTTCCTCCTTCATTCGTTATGCAGCTAATGAGAGGACGCTTGAAGGAGATTCAGACGTTCGTACAAATCGTCCTTGGGCAGGTGCATGTGCAAGCAAGATTGGAATGTATGCCAAGAGAAGACTTGGATCCTGTGCCATTAGGCTGCGGAATAATATCGCGTTCAACTCTTCCTGAAGAGTTTCATTCCAGTAGGTTTGAACCCCGCTCCCGTCTCCATCATCGGAAAATTTTTTCAGCTTTTCCCTCGATCGATTCAGCAAGGCTTTCACAGCGGTTTCCGTCATCCCCAGAACTTCTGCCACTTCAGAAATCTTGTATTGAAACGCTTCTTTTAGAACAAATGTGACTAACTGTTTGGGGGTCATCTTTCTTGAAAGCTTTTCAATGGTTTCAAGACTGATCCCCTCTTTCGTTTCTTCTGCCTTCACTTCCGGGATTTCGCCAATCGATTCCTTACTCTGTTTGCGGACTTTATCCACCCATAGATGATAAGCGATTTTATTAAGTAAAGATGACCTCCACTGTTGAGCAGGGTAATGACTCAATGCTTTACAGATGGACTCTTGAGCCAAGTCCTCACCGTCCCATTTGCTCTTCGTCAAAAAATAGCAGTATCGATAGAGTTTTGGAACAAGCCCTTCCATGACTTCATCGTTTGGCTGTCCTTCATTCTTTATTAAGCCTGACCTCGTTTGCATCGTCCTCACTCCTTTGAATCCTCTCATACTTATAACGGATGTATTGGTGAAAAAGATATGGGTGAAAGTATTTTTTATCTCTATTATATCCAACAGTACTGAAATGGGTCATAAATTGGTTTATGCAGCGTGAGTTGTGCTAAAGTTGATTCATAAAAACTGGTGAAGGAAAAGAGGATTAGTGATGATTTCAATACTTGTCGTGGATGACGACCTCCATTTACGTAAGCTTATCCGTGTTCATTTAGAGCAGAATGGCTATTTGGTTACTGAAGCACAAGACGGGGACTGTGCTTCTGTCATTCTTGAAGCACAGTCAATCGATCTCGCGATTGTCGATTTGATGATGCCGAATAAGGATGGGTTTCAATTGGCGAAGGAAATTCGGGAAAACCACGATATCCCGATTATTATTTTGACCGCCAAGGACAGTCTTACGGATAAAGCAAAAGGCTATGAAGCCGGAACCGATGATTATATGGTAAAGCCCTTTGAAAAGGAAGAGCTGCTCTTTCGTGTACAAGCGATTCTCAGGAGATTTCACCGTGCCGCTCCCCAGAAAATACGTCTAAATGAAATGATCCTTGATAAACGATCGTACGAAGTGAAGGACGGAACGAAAACAATCATTCTTCCTCTTAAGGAATTTGAGTTATTATATTATTTAGCGAATTTCCCTAACAGAACCTTTTCACGCGAAGAGATCATTCAACATGTATGGGGAATGGATTTTGAAGGGGATGACCGAACGATTGACGTTCATATTAAAAGGCTGCGTGAACGTTTCCGTCATTCCGATGATTTCTTGATTACTACTGTTCGTGGAATCGGCTACAAATTAGAGGTGACTTAAAATGCGCTCGCTGTATGTCCGGATTGTTGTCGTCACCCTTCTTATCATGATGACGAGCAGTGTCATTGCTTTCATCGGTTCGAACCTTTACTATCAGCATATTTTAAAGCC
The DNA here is from genome assembly GCF_056159585.1 of Rossellomorea sp. ABR4_004. NCBI lineage: Bacteria > Bacillati > Bacillota > Bacilli > Caryophanales > Bacillaceae > Rossellomorea > Rossellomorea sp. ABR4_004. The sequence goes on from NZ_JBSWVM010000002.1 coordinate 215,004, forward strand.
TGCCAATGATGAAAAAAATACTGAAATCGCGAAAGACATCGTTGATCTTTATAGTGCAGCTTCAATGGATGCTTCTGCTTTTTTTCAGAAAACGGCGAAGCTCAGCTATCAATTTTATGTAACAGATGGCAAAGCTCCCGGATCATTCTATGGAGAGGACTTTCGTGATCGAAGCCTTTCTCCAGAAGTTGTAGAAAGTGTTGTGAACGGATCCACTTACCATGGAATTGCGAATTATCCCTCTACCACATTTGTGACTGGATTCTTTTCCAATGAATTAACCAATAGCATTGGTGTTCCCATTGAAATAGACGGAAAAAACCATGCCCTATTCATGAGACCCAATGTGAAACAACAATTTAATGAAATTCATATTCTTTTATCCGTCCTGCTTCTATTCACAATACTACTCAGCATGCTGATCGTGTTCTTCAGTACCCGCTATCTTGTGAAACCGATTCGTGAATTGACGAATGCCACGAAGAAAATCGCTGGTGGGGAGTATTCGATTCAATTAAATGAAAGTCGCAACGACGAAATCGGCACCCTTGCCCGTTCCTTTACATCCATGAGCCGACAGCTGATGCAGGTGGAGAATATGCGACAGGAGTTCGTTTCGAATGTATCTCATGAAATCCAAACGCCCCTATCTTCCATGAAGGGCTATGCCAATCTGCTTCTCTCCCCTTCCTTGTCAGAAGAGGATCGGGAACACTATTTAAAGGTAATTGAATCAGAAAGTACCCGGTTGTCGAAGCTGAGTAAGCAGCTGCTGACCCTGGCTTCTCTCGATAAGGATACTGGACTGATTCAACATGAACCCATTAACCTGACTCAATTGCTTCAAAGTCTCATAAAACAAACACGATGGCTGTGGGAAAGAAAAGACCTCGCTGTGTCCATCGATGCCGATGATGTGACCTATAACGGGCACGAAGAGCTACTTTATCAGGCATTTGAAAACCTGTTGGCAAATAGTATCAAATACACTCCACCAGGTGGCGAAATCAACCTTTTCCTTCACAAACATCACAGGGGAATCAGGTTGATTATTCAAGACACCGGAATCGGAATTCCTCCTGAACACCAGGGAAAAATATTCGACCGTTTCTACAAAGCCGATTCCTCACGGAGTAAAGAAAAGGATAGCAGCGGCCTTGGCCTTTCCATTGTCAAAAAGATCATTACCCTGCACCAAGGGGACATCCATGTTGAAAGCAGAGCCAATAAAGGATCCACCTTTACGGTGACTCTTCCTTAATCCTATGTTCATCTTCCGTTCATACTTCTCTTTTATCATAAAGGGGAAGTAATGAAAGGGAAGGTGATTTTTTTGTTTCTAGCATGGAAAGAAATGCGTTATGCGAAGGTAAAGTTTTTATTAATTATCGGCATCATCACATTAATCACAAGCCTGGTCCTATCAATCTCAGGACTCGCCAATGGATTATCGGTGGATAACGCTTCGGCTATAAAGAATATGCCTGCTGATACCTTTTTTGTGGAAGCGGGCGACACGCATCAGCTTGAACGATCACAGTTAACAAAACAAGACATTTCTTCTATAAAAGGGGGGTCCCCTCTTGGTCTGAAAATGGTAGAGATCAATCATGAAGGCAGCGCTGTGAATGTAAGCCTATTTGCCACTGACCCCGATAGTACTTTTATGCCAACGACAGCAGATCACCAGAAGCTTGCTCCCTATGAAGTCTTGGCTGATCCGGGCTTGAAGGAGGAAGGGGTGGAAATTGGGGATTCATTCACCTACGACGACAAAAAGTGGATGGTCAAGGGGTTTACTGAAAAGCGATTCAGCTACGGGCACACGCCGGCCATTTTTACTTCTTTAGAAACATGGGAGGATCTTTTTGGAGATTCCCTCACATACCAAGCCATTCTATTTACGAATGAAGGTACGATAGACACGCCTTCAAAAATGGATATCGCCTCTAAAGAAGACATTCTATCCAATGTGCCTGGCTATTCTGCAGAACAAGGATCACTGAATATGATGGTGATCTTTCTGCTCATCATATCAGCGATTGTCCTAGCCACTTTCTTTTATGTCATGACCTTGCAAAAGCTTCACCAATACGGTGTTCTAAAAGCGATCGGGACGAAAGCGGGCATTCTTCTCCGTGCACTATTTGCGCAAATTTCCACTCTTACCATCGCTGGCATCGTTGCAGGGAATCTCGTTACCTTTGGACTTACACTAGTGATTCCCGCAGGCATACCTTTTGAATTACCGGTCACCATGATTCTATTCAACAGTGCATTAATTCTTCTGATGGCGTGGATCGGTTCCCTTTTATCCTTTAGAAGCATTGTGACTGTGGATCCATTACAAGCAATCGGGAGTGTGAAATAAGATGACAGCCATTTTAGAGTTACATGATGTGAGCAAAACATATGAACAGGGAAATGAGAAACTGACGGTATTGGACCATGTATCCATGAGGGTAAATCCAGGTGAGTTCGGTGCCATACTAGGACCTTCCGGATCGGGGAAAAGTACGCTTCTCTCCATCATAGGAGCCTTAACCAGTCCATCCAGTGGTGAAGTGAAAATGAACGGGCGAAACGTCCACAATCTAAACGAGAAAGAACAAACATCCCTCCGCCTCAAAGAAATCGGCTTTATCTTTCAGCAATCAAATCTTGTACCTTTTTTAACGGTGGAAGAGCAATTAGTGTTTGTTGGCAAGCTGAACAAACAGGGGGACATACTTCGGAAACGTGCAGGGGAATTATTGGCTCATCTCGGATTGGATGAACGCAGTTCCCATTATCCTGAACAGCTGTCAGGTGGGGAACAGCAGCGGGTTGCCATCGCCCGTGCCCTCATGAATGAACCCCGATTGATCCTTGCAGATGAACCTACTGCAAGCCTGGATCAAGCTCGCGGTAAATCCGTGGTGGAACTTCTCGCCATGGAAACGAAGGAAAGAAATATCGCCACCATCATGGTGACTCACGATGAAACGATGATTGCTCATTGTGATTGGGTGTATCGGATGACGTAAGAAGTAAGTGCCTGGCAAATTAAGAGTCAGGCACTTTTTCATCACGAACTCTTTTCATCCAACAATCTCCTTAACTTCTCCGGTTCATCCACTCGCAAGGCAACCTCTTTTACCAGCTGTTTTCTTCCCATAAACATTGTCGCTTCCACCGGTTCTTTCAGAAACAGCACCATTTGTGGCTGAATTTCTTCAAAGTCTTTATGCATGAAAACGAGTGCTTCCTTTCCCGGCTCCTTCCCCCATTCAACTTTTTCAATTTGACCAAGGGGGATCCCTGTTCGTTGCATCAATCCTTGCGTCACATAAAGATGACCATTCTTTACTTCCAGTGGATGCAGTCTGGTAATCTGAATTTCAGCTATAAACAATAGAACGGTATAAACGTTCAGAATCAAAAGAATGAAAGACAGAATCGGGAACTTGGAATGAAGCCACCAGTGGATACCGATCGTCTCGATCACGATGGCATGGATGAGCATGATGTTCATGGCAACAGCACTGGTCTTATGATGCATCGTTACAGCACCATCATGGACAACCGGCTTGCGGCGCCAGCTGAATAGGGCATAGTAAACCATTAACACTTCTGATGAAAGAATCCGGATCAGAATGTTTCTGGTCACCTTCTTCTCTACTGCAGGAAGGAAAGAAAAGATCGGTCCTACTCCGGATGATCTCATGGCAGATCGAATCTCGGGAAATTTTCGTACAGCGAGGAAGATAAGCCCCAACTCTGCTGCCACGAATACTACTTCCAATCCTATCCCGGAATATAGAAGGATAGTGAACGGTGCAAATAATTCTTCAGGAATGATGAATCTGGCTAACACAAGGCCGAATACCATCAATCCAATGACCTGCTTTCTTGACAATTTAAACGCTGCATAGGCCAGGAGCGGGAAGATAATCATCAAATCCAGCAGAGATCCTATAACTACTCCGCTTTCCAATTCAATCGCAAGAAATCGTTGAACCACGGGTTGATATAATAAAAGATTACTAAGGAGAACGACACCTATTAAAGCGATTGCCCATTTGGCTAATTTCGTTTCGCGCAGTACCATGAAAACTCCCCTCTCCACAACAAATTCCATATACTTACATTATAACTCTTCCACCTTTTTTCGGAAATCCTCATCTCTCAATATTCTTAAATTAAAACCGTTTAAATTGTTTAAGATCTTTTGACGTTCCACTTCCTCTAGATCATTGGCAAAAAAGACGATCTCCGTCGAGTTTCCATCTCCATCGGTTGCGTATGCAGCATTTGTGGCAACGAATAATGTAGATCCGCCTTTTTGACCGGCATGCTTTAACCATTCCTGGTTCTTTGGATTCTCCATCATTCCTTCCATCACCGCATCCAATCTTTCCTGTGCTCCTTTTGAAAAATACGTCTTTGAATTCAGTTTCCTCATGATCTCCGCATATTCGGCCGTCGTACTTTTCGTCAGTCTGTCTGACCACATTTTCTGCAGGGACTTGTTGGTGTGTATACTTTCAATATATATGTGCTTTTCGCCTTTTCTTAATGAAGTGAAAATAAGATGGGAAAGCTCGATGTATTCTTCTTTAGACATGTCTCTCAGTTTGTTTTCTATCTGTTTCTCTGAATAAGCTGGATACTTATTCTTTATATAAGTAGGGATCAGCATGGATGAACTGATGGGGAACAGAGGATCATGCTGCTCCATTTTCATCTCATCCCGTACTTTATTGATGTTGTCGATTCCCAGAAGGTTCATCAAATATTCGGTATTAGCATTGGAGCTAAATAGGATCATTCCCTTCACGACGTTTTCCAGGGTTGATGACCCGTCTAGAAGTAACTCTTCTTCTTCGGCGTATTCAATCCATGTTTCATGCGCTCCACCGTCTGTACCAGGGAGATAATACTGATCTAATTCTTCAAGTGATACCATTTTTGATGGATCTAACCTTCCTTCATCACACTGTTTCGCGTACTCGATCGCAATCATGATTTTCACCGTACTTGCTAACGGGAACATTTCATTTTTCCTGATAGCGGTTAGGGTTTGTCCGTTCCTTGAAACGGTTAGGCTGCTATTATTGTGGTTCTTTAGGTATTTTAATAGATATTCTGGATCTTCTTTGGTTAAGTAGTGTCTCCCTGCAATGACTACACCGATTCCAATGACAATACAGACGCCAACGATAATGAAAGCAATCTTCATTCCAATCACTCCTGTCATAACCTTGATAGTATATCTACGAATTAAAAATGGAAAATGTTTCATTTTACATCCATAAAAAAATACCCATCCCTATATTTAGAGATGGGTACTTGTCGATTATGCTTCCTTCCTTTTGGCTGCTTGATTGTTTTTCAAAAACATATAAAACGAAGCAGCAAAGATGATGACGTATCCGATGATGCTTAATACGTCAGGAATCTGCCCGAATAAGAAGATGCTGATCATGGCGGAATACACGACGGTTGAATAGAAGAAAATTGATATTTCCCTTGCCGGTGCGAACTTGTAGGCTATCGTGATTCCGAACTGACCAACTGTCGCGAAAACGCCGGCGGATAATAGATAAATCCATTGCTGAGCGCTCATCGGTTCATAAAATCCGATGACAAATGGTAGCAGCACGACCGTCGTAAAGAATGAGAAGTAAAAAACGACCGTATAAAACTTCTCCCTGCTCCCTAATACGCGTAGGACCGTATAGGCACCGGCTGCGAAAATAGCGGAAAACACTCCTGCCAAATATGGAATAACATCAAAGGAGAACGCTGGTTTGATGATAAACAATGTTCCGATAAACGCTATGATAATCGCTACCACCTGGAATACACGTGTCCTCTCCCTCAAGAAAATAGCCGAGAAGATGATGGTCAGAAACGGACTGAGTTTGTTCAGCATATCTGCATCGGATAACACCAGATGATCGATCGCATAGAAGAACAAGACAATCCCGACAGCACCTAAACTGGAGCGCAGCAACAGCAGCTTCTGATTTTCCTTCTTCCCGAATAAACGTTCCTTATGATACCGAACAAAACCGAATGCGATAAATGCAGAAACGATGTTCCTGAAAAATGTTTTTTGAATCGTCGGCACATCTCCTGACAGCTTCACGAACGCCGCCATCAATGAAAAACCAAACGCTGATAGAAGTAATAAAAGTATTCCTTTATTTCGATTTGACATGACTTCCTCCAATGATTGAACGATTTAGCAACTTAGACAGTGTAACAAATTTATGATGATTTATGGAGAATTTAAACTTATGTAATAGAACCTACTTTTAATATGATTTTTGACACTATTAACCTTCACTTGAAACATATTTTTATAGGAAAGAGGATATTTAAGCAACGACCGAAATACATATCAATAAGTGATTCCATATAAAGGAGGAATATGATGCTTAAAAAATTCGTCGATCCACTTCCTGTTATGGAAACGATTCAGCCCTCTTCTTATGGAAAGAATATTTTATATTTTGAAGTTTCCATGAAAGAAGTCATGCAGAAACTGCACAGTGATTTACCACCGACTAAAGTATGGGGCTATAATGGAAGATTTCCCGGTCCCACTTTTAGAGTGAAACGCAATCAAACCTTGCAGGTATTATGGAAAAATGAACTTCCAGAGGAACATTTCCTCCCCATCGATTCAACCGTTCACGGGGCGGAAAAGGATAACCCGGAGGTCCGTACCGTGGTTCATCTTCATGGTGGCGCTACCCCTGATACGAGCGACGGTTATCCAGATGCCTGGTTTACAAAGGACTTTAAAGAGGTTGGTCCTTTCTTTGCCGTGAAAGCCTACACGTACCCCAATCAACAGCCCGCCACAACTCTTTGGTACCATGACCATGCAGTAGGGATCACCCGCCTGAATATATATGCCGGACTCGCAGGTGCTTATATCATCCATGACGAAAAGGAGAGCTCTTTGTCCTTACCCCGGATTCCATACGATATTCCCTTATTGATCATGGATCGTTCCTTCAATAAAGATGGATCACTCTATTATCCTTCACAGCCTGATCCTCCCACTACTGGAGTCAATCCCTCCATCCGCTCTAATTTCTTTGGAGACACGATCTTGATTAACGGGATGGTATGGCCTTACTTAGAAGTTCAACCACGCCGCTATCGCTTTCGGATAATCAATGCTTCTAATTCCCGGACGTATCAACTCTCACTCTCAAACGATAATCCGTTTATCCAAATCGGTTCCGATCAAGGTCTTCTCCCTGCACCTGTAAACGTCTGGAAAATTTTACTCGCTCCAGCTGAACGGGCGGATGTCATCCTGGACTTCTCTTCCATGAGAGGGCAAGTTATTACCATTCAAAACGATGCGCCGTCACCCTTTCCAACGGGTGACCTCCCTGATCCTGATACGACGGGAGTCCTGATGCAGTTCCGTGTGAGCGAACCACTCTTATGTACAGATACGAGTAAGATTCCATCAACATTAAATGCTGTACCAAGGTTGAAAGAGAGAAATGCTTATCAAACCAGAAATCTTCTGTTGAATATGAGTAACGATCAATACAAGCGGGAAATTCACCTTCTAAATAATCAATTATGGTCAGATCCAATTACAGAAATGCCCCATCTTTGGAGTATTGAGATATGGAATTTCATCAACGTAACGGAAGAATCACACCCCATCCACTTGCATTTAGTCAGGTTTCAAGTCCTCGACCGGCAGAGATTCGATAAGGAAATCTATCAAACGGAAGGTAGTGTCGTACCCATTGGACCTCGTATCAAACCCGAGGCCAATGAGCAGGGCTGGAAAGATACGGTTTGTGCAAACCCATGGGAAATGACACGGATTATTGTGCCATTCGGTCCTTATACAGGATTATATGTCTGGCATTGTCATATTTTAGAGCATGAGGATTATGAAATGATGAGGCCTTATGTGGTGATCAAATGACCATGAATACAGAAAGTCTGCCCCTTTTTAAGGAGCAGACTTTTTTAGGCATACGTGGGATACACACCAGAATTTTCTTGCCCATCATTCCACAAGAAAAAGGAAGGCTGAATTCTTTAGTTTCAAAAGAAAACAGCCTTCTTCCTGTTAGCTCTCCAAAATGTCTTTGATTCTTTTTAAATCCTTTTTGTTCGCTTTTTTCATCATGGTAGACATAAGAGGCGTCACCCATTTTGAAAAACCGGTGGGCTTTCCTTGATTTCGGAGAGTCATCCTTGTCACTTGTTCATCAAGTGCCTCCCATGTATAGGTGGTTTCCATTGGAAACGGTCCGTTTGCGGTTTTCATTACAAGCTTCTGGTCCGGGATAAACTCCGTGATTTCATAAACGTAGGAGAGGTCTTTCCATAAGAATTTCGCTTTAAATGCAATTTGAGAGTCAATGGATAAAGACTTTTCCGTCACCCATTCTGCCGTATCGATATTTACATACCATTCTGGTGCATTATCCGGATCGGCAGCATACTCTGAAACCCTATGAAGCGGACAGCGAATCGTAATTTCTGTCAGTACATCTACCATTGTTATCTCCTTTTATGAACAGTTTTCGCTTTTTTATTTCTCTTCCACATATTTTTTCAGCAGGGTACCCAGTAGGTAACTCCACCCTTCTGAATGCTTTTCCTGCCAATCGTCTTCAATGACTCCTGATGCTGTATGGGATAGCTGAAGAAGCGTGGAATCGCCTTTTTCAATCAAACGGTATGTGTATGCACTGTTTACGGCACCTTGCATACCAAGGTGGCCATGGAGACGGATTTCCTCAGGAGCGTTTACATAATACACCGTTCCCCAAAGTGCCCCCTCATTTTCACCCCACTTCTCAATAAATTGCCCACCAGGTACAGGATCAAATGTGAATTGTGAACTTACTCCCTCAGGAGCCAATTTAAACTCCCACCAATCCCCCGCTTGCTCGGTTAACGCTTTAAATACCTGTTCCCTTGGTGCATCTATCATTACTTCTTGCTCAATACGAAATACTTTACTTTGTTCCATTCCTTCTTCTCCTCCTTTGTTTTCTGCTAATGCCCGTAACTTTAACAGTGAATTGGCGGTAGATTCCATATACTTTCCTACCCACCGATTGTGCATTTCCTGCAGTGGAACCGCGTTAAGGTAATTTCGTCGGTACTTCCCTTCCCGCTTCACCACCACCAAATTCCCTTCCTCCAAGATCGTCAAATGTTTCATGATCGCATATCTTGTCACCTCGGGAAAACGCTCATTCAGTTCACCGGTTGTTCTTGCTGACTGCCTCAACAGGTCCAGGATTTCCCTTCTTATCGGGTGGCCCAGCGCCTTAAATAATGTGGAAAGTTCGTCCTTCATATTAACGATCCTTTCATTGTGTTTTACATGTGGTTGATTGGTCACATGTAATATGTGACTTTATGGTAACATGATAAGTAAGACTGGGTCAAGAGCGTATAAAAACTGTCCAGCTTATCCATACGTAAAGCCCCTTTACGTCATCCGCAAAGGGGCTTTCTAACCTTATTTCTTCATTATCGGAATCCATATCTCACAACGATAATTCTCGCCATTCGGGTTTCCAGGCGGGTACAATTCAAACTCCGGCCCTCCGCCATGTTCATAGCCGGTAGAGGGAAACCATTCAGAGTAGATTCGCTTCCATACTCCTTGGATTGCATGTGGCATCGGGCCGACAGATTCAAAGACTGCCCAGGTCGCAGCCGGAATCTCTTTTACCTCCAATGAACGATCTTCCTCATTCTTTTTCTCCGCACCGATAAAATAGGTGAACTCTTCATTTGGATGGTCAAACTCCATACAGATTCCGAGCATCTCGTTATTTCCTGCTGCCTCACAAATCAACCTGTCTAAGTCAGTCGTGTTCACTTCATCCCAAAATGCAGGGATGTCTTTCAAATTCTCACCGTTACAGGTAGACACTCTTTTTCCTTTTCCAATCACTTGAAATGCTTCTTTATCCACAATTTTATAATCCATTTCGACTTCTCCTTTAAGCTGTATTTGGAAGGAAATTCGCGGAAATGCTTTCAAGGAGGTTCCGGCTTCCCTTACTTGGGACGGCGAAACTCCATGGGCCTTCCGAAAGGCTTTCGAGAAGGATTCCGGTGTTTCATATCCGTACTTGAAAGCAACGTCAATGACCTTTGCGTTATGGTTGATCAGTTCCTGGGCGGCTAATGTGAGCCTTCTCTTCCGGACATAATCAGCCACTGTATACCCGGTTACAAGAGAAAACAGCCTTTGAAAGTGAAACTTCGAACTGAATGACAACCGTGCAAGTTCTTCCATCTCGATTGCCCCATCCAGGTTGTCCTCTATATACTGAATGCAATCATTCATCCTGTGCAGCATTTCCACTCGCGTTTCTCCTCCCCACTATTTAAATGTATCATTCTCAATTTGAGTCATCCTGTCATTCTGTGCTTTTATGTGACCGATGGCTATATTATGATATGACCACCGTGTTTACCGATTAAACTTCACCTGCAAAACATATACACATTTTTCACGCCGAAACTCTACTTCTACAAACGTCCATCTATATCCTTCTTTTTTCATTTCAACACATTGACACGAAACCATATGGTGTTATATTATAAAAACGAAACCAAATGGTGTTACTTATTCCTAAAGAAAGCAGGAGACATTCATGAAGTCAAATCAATTAGAAGATATTAAACAAACCGTTCTATTCAACGCTCCCATCCAAAAGGTATGGGACGCAGTTTCTACGTCAGATGGGATTTCCTCATGGTTCATGCCCAATGATTTCGAACCTGAGGTTGGACATGAATTCCATATTCAATCCCCTTTTGGACCTTCTCCTTGCAAGGTATTGGAGATTGATCCTCCTCATAAGTTGTCTTTTTCTTGGGATACAGATGGATGGGTGGTATCTTTTCTTTTAAAAGAGGTAGGAGATCAAACAGAATTTACGCTTATCCATGGCGGCTGGAAACATGATGATGCGGTTGTATCCAAAGCTCATGAAAAAAGCTCTGTCATCCGCGACAGAATGGCCAACGGTTGGGTTGGCATTGTGGGTGAAAAACTGAGAAAGGTTGTAGAAGGTTAAATGTCCGCTGTTAAACATGATGTGTTTCAAGCGATTGCAGACCCGACCCGCCGGGAAGTCCTTCGACTGCTCTCTGAAAAAGAAATGCCCATTTCGGCTCTGACTTCCCATTTCCCAATGAGCCGGACTGCCATTGCCAAGCATCTCACCATTCTTTCTGAGGCTGAATTGGTTCATGGAGAAAAAGTGGGCAGGGAGAAGATCTATCGCCTGCAGCCTGAGCCGTTGGCAGAACTAAAGGACTGGTTAGTCTATTATGAACAGTTCTGGACCAATAAGCTGACCAAACTGAAACATATAGTGGAAGATAGTGAAGAGGATTCCCCTTTGAAATTGGTGGATGTAGAAAAGGATTGATGATGAGGGACGGACCTTTACAAGGTCCGTCCCTCTCTTCTTCAGTAGATTCTCGCCACAATCACCATAGAGATGAATACGGTCATGATGGTGAGGCTGGTGAGGACATTTAATAGATTCATGGCTGTTAGCTGAATCCAGTCAAATTGCAGGATTGTCATAAAAATGACGTAAAACACCAGGATGGCAAAGTACGAGTAAAAGATCCCCTTTTCCCGGATCATCTTCATCCTCTCATCCTTTTGCTTAAACTGTGGATAAAGATAATGCATGCAAAAACTCAACACAGTCAAGGACATGGGAGTAAGAGCGAAATATGGAAATTCTTCTGCCGTTATGCCGACGAAAAACAAGAAAGCAGTCTGCATCGCCATAACCCATCCTATAATCAGATACCCCTTCGTCACAATTCCTCTACCCCTTTCTCTTCATACACAAAAATCTCTTCAATTGACGTTTCAAATACATTTGCCAGCCGAAAAGCCAGATTCAAAGAAGGGTCATACTTCCCTTTTTCAATGGAAATGATGGTTTGCCTTGATACCCCTAACTTAGCCGCCAATCTTTCCTGTGAGTATCCAAACGTCTTTCGGTATTCTACTAGTTTATTTTTCAAAGAAGGATACCTCCTTATATTTCCATATCATATTGTAAAGGGAACTTAACGTCAAGTTCCCTTTACATATTACGAACGAAACTTTTTTATCATTCAATCGTATATCCTACTAACTAAAAAATTAAGGGATGTGAACTGGATGGAAGATGTGATGAATAAAGTGAATGAATATAAGGATATTTATTCACAATTAAAGAAGCGATTGCGTTGGAAGGTATCAGATTCCCGTTCATTAATGATGGTCTCTTCATTATACGTAACCAATGAACGAGCTTTTGATCTCGGCCGTTTTGTAGAAATCAGTGATTATATTAAAAATGAAGTCGGTGCATTTTCGACGTTAAAGCATGAAATCCGATTTACTTTTGCGGCAATGCTTGATACACGTTTTGAAACGCCTGAAGCAAAGTTCCATGAATTCCTTTCCTTATATGATTCTTTAGTAGAAGCTGGATTCTCGAGAGGAACGTTCACCTATATAGCAGCCATGACCCTGCTTTCGAATGATGATTACAGTACAGACCTGCCTTATCATGCAATGAAGGTTTATAAGAAAATGAGAGAGAAGCATTTCTTTTTAACAGGGCATAGTGATTATCCCTTTGCCACTCTGCTTGCTCAAAGAGAAGGTGATCAGAGTGAGTTGATCTCCATGATTGAAGGCTTCTATACGAAATTGAACGATGCCGGATTCAGGAAGGGGAATGATCTGCAGAGCACGAGTCACATCCTATCCCTGCACGATGAAGCTTCTCAAGATGAGCTTGTCAGCCGCTGCATCCATTTGTTTGATACCATGAAGCAAGCAGGCATCAAGACGAAGGCGATGTTCTATCCCCAAATCGCTCTACTATCTTTTGTGAATGCCGACTCAAGCTTAGTGAATCAAGTAAAGGATGTCTGGGAAGAACTTAACTCTGATAAGTACTTCAAATGGCACAAAGATATCAATTTTATGATGGCGGTGAACCTTTTGATCAGTGATAAGATTGCGAACTCTACAGTGATGCAGGCGAGTTTATCGACTGCCATTGAGACACTCATACAAGCGCAGCAAGCTACGATGATTGCAACCATTTCGGCTGTGTCTGTGACAACCTCTGGCGGAGAGTCTTAGGATGAACTATATCGATTTATTTGCGATCGACTTCAAGATTTCAAGCTCTTTCAATGAAATGAATTCTCACGTTACTATTTAAATGGATATTTAAATGGGAGATCAGGTTTTGAGATTTTTGTTTATTTTACTTGGGTTTATTTTGGGAGGAGTTTTTGCTTTTATAGGTCCTGGAGTAGCAGCGTGCGCCCTTTTAGGTGCGATATTATTTCTACTTATTTATGATGGAATTGATAACGATCATATATGAAAAAATTAGAACCCTCATCTGTTTTCATCCAGTGACCCATTTCTTTTTTATGATTGCATCATTCCATTCTAATGGAGCGTCTACGTCGCTGATGATGAAGTCAAATTGGTCGAATTGTGCTATTCGATAAGTGGCTTTGACCCCTATCTTCGCACTGTCAGCCAGCAGGTACCCTCTTCTTTTAAGTGCTCACTTTTCAGCCGAGCGACTGATGTTGTGCGGAATGACTAGAATCTTCCCCATTTCTATGATTCTATTACCGTATGCACCATTAGTAGCGATCAGTAGTTTTTCAGAGGCAATAGGGATGACGCTGCCACTCACAGACTCTACAGCAAAAGAACCATAATCAATGGTAGTTCCAGCCCAGTCAAACATAACTCCGCTTTTCTCAATTCTTCATTCTTCTTTTCTCTTAACTTTGCCAGAAGGCATTCTTTTTTCTGACTCCTTTTAAAACCCATTCATACAAAACTCTTACCACAATATTTGTTAGAACGATGAGTATGCTCATCGCTGCCGCTGATGCCAGGTTTCCTGCATCGTCCATGTTTACAATCGAGATGGATGCAAGTTTAAAGTCTGCTGAATATAGAAACACCACGGCAGAAATGGTAACCATACTGTTTACAAAGTAGAACATGGCAATCTCAAGAATGGCCGGCAGACACATGGGGATCGTGACCTTGAACATCGTTTTGTAAAACGGAACTCCCATTGTTTCTGAAACAAGTTCAAATTCCTTATCTAATTTCTTCAAGGAAGTGGTAGCCGTAACGAAAGCCACCGAATAAAAGTGCAATACATTTGCGAGTACGATAATGGCGATCGTTCCATACATAAAGTGGAACGGATTTGATAAACTGATTCCTAATAGGTTGATATCAGGCTTGCTGAAAAAGAAGATATAGCTGATCCCAATCACAAGTCCAGGTACGGATAGTGGAATGATTGAAAACAAGTACCCAAGTTTACGAAGCTGAGTCAATTTTCGTATCTTTTCGATGGTATAGGCGAATACAAAAGTGAATATCGTCCCAAAGAATGCGGTTAATCCTGCAGCTAGTAAACTATTCTTATACGCTGCTAGTCCATCCCCTGAAAGACTGGTAAACTTAAAATGATCTAGGGTAAACCCCATATTATATGGCCAGATTTTCACGCTTGCCGCTACCAATACAGCGAAGAATATAAGAAAGATAAATCCTGTAAAAAGAAAACAATAAGCGAATGCCAAGAAATCTCTGCCTATATTTCGATTTATTTTGTAAGCCATTGATTTCGAAGTGACGTATGTCGATTGTTTCTTTTGTGCAAATTGATCCACAAAGAAAGCAAGCAGGGCGGGAAGCATTAACATGACACCAACCGTTGCTCCCATGGAAAGATTTTGTTGTCCGACCACTTGTTTATAAATGTCTGTGGCCAGGACACTGAACTGTCCACCCACTACTTTTGGTGCACCATAGTCTGTAAAACTTAATGTAAATGCGACAAACATCGAACTGATCAAACCATACTTTGCGCTTGGAAGGGTAATCGAAGTAAATTGTTTAAGCTTACTGCTCCCTAACGTATTTGCTGCTTCATACAATCGATAATCTGTGTGTTGCAAGGTAATATACAAAATAAGGAACGCTTGAGGAAACGTATATATAGTTTCTGCTAAGATGATTCCAAGCGGTCCATACAGTTCAAATTGAAATCCAGGTATCGCTCCAAAAAAACCATTCGTGATCAGCCCCTGATTCCCAAACAGATACATTAGTCCTATGCCATGCATCATCGTGGGAGCAAACAATGGAAGCAATGCTGTGTATCGAAAAAACGTCTTCCCTATCATCCTCGTTCTCGTCAGGGCATAGGCATATCCGAAAGCAAGGCCTACTGAGAGAAACATCGTAACGCTAGATACATAGACTGTGTTTTGGAGGGAGGCTACTAGGGTAGGGTTCTTAAAATACTGGATGAAATTGCTCAATCCAGCAAAATTCCCTTCCCTATCAAATAAGGTTTGACTGAACAAGGCGGATAATGGAAGTACAAGAGCCACGACAAACGATAGAATCAAAAACACAATGAGAATCGTTTGAATCTGTTCATTTTTCCCCTGACGAGTCCTCTTCTTATTCAAACGAGTAACAAAATCCAACCTCTTTACCAAATCCATTTAATAAACCACCTGTTCTTTATAAGATAGAACTTGGGACTCAGGAAGTTGCACGTAAATGGAAGATCCGTTTTGTAAGTCCAATTCCTGAATGAATGAGGCAAACAAATCAACCTCCACTGTTTGGTTATGTAGTTTGGAAGAAAGATCTGTAATCGTCAGCCGGAGTCGATAGGTCGAGCCCCTGAATTCCATCGTATGAATAACTGCTTCGATTCCTTCATGATGGGAAAGCTGAATATGTTCAGGACGAATCGCCTGTGTCACACCGCCTTCTAAGTTATTCCACATATTGATCGATCCGATGAAGTCCGCTACAAAAGGATTTGCGGGACGATAATAGATCTCTTCAGGTGTACCCACTTGCATGACTTCTGCATTGTTCATCACAACCACTTTGTCCGCCATCGTTAACGCTTCCTCCTGGTCATGAGTCACCATGATCGTGGTTATCCCCAATTTATCTTGAATCGCCCTGATTTCATGACGGAGCTTCTGTCTTACCTTTGCATCCAAAGCAGATAACGGCTCGTCCAATAATAAGAATGATGGGGATAAGGCAATCGCTCTTGCTAAGGCGACCCGTTGCTGCTGACCACCAGATAGGTGAGCTGGATATTTGTCTTTTATTAATTCAAGATCTACCATTCGAAGGGCTTCAATCGCTCTCTGTCTTCGTTCGGCTTTAGAAGCCTTTTTATTTTTCAATCCATATTCAACATTTTGGATAGCGGTGAGATTAGGAAATAATGCATACGATTGAAACACAATTCCAAACTCTCTTTGCGCCGGGGAAAGATGTAATAACTCTCCGCCATGTCTTTTGATCGACCCTCTATCCGCTTCTTCCAGTCCTGCAATGATCCGTAGAAGCGTTGTTTTGCCGCATCCACTTGGACCTAATAAACAAACAAATTCTTTTTTTTGAATATCGAAACAAATATTTCGTAAAGCTGAGAAGTCTCCAAATGTTTTCGAAATGTTGCTGATCTCTAAGAACGGCTGTGCCATACGTTTATCCTCTCCATTTCTTGAAGCTATCCCCCCATGCAGGAGAGGGAATCTCCTACATGAGCATAGGATCGATTATTCCTTCGGTTCAGCTTTACTTCCAAAGTTGGAATCCCATTTTTCTAAGATACTGTCTCGATTTTCTGCAGCCCAGTTCAGGTCATTTTCTTTATACATCTTCTCTTCAACTCCAGAAGGGAAGCCATTCGGCTTGGGAAAATCATTTTCCATAGTAGAGAATCCGTTCGCATCATAATATTTCTTCATCACGTCGTCCGTAATCGCCCAATCTAAAAATACTTTTGCCAATTCTTCATTGTTCCCTTCTTTCTTAATCAGGGCATTCGCTTCTACTTCCCAGCCCAGACCCTCTTTAGGAAGAATCACTTCAACTGGTGCTCCTTGTTGCTTTTGAGTTACTCCACTGTAAACAAGGGAGATGCCAATTGGAAACTCACCTGCTGCTGTAAGCTTTGCAGGCTTTGAACCAGAATGTGTATAAGTTGCGACATTTTCATTAAGCTTACTCATATAATTCCAGCCTTCTTCTTCATCCATCATTTGCAGCCAGGCAGATGCTGTCAGGAAGCCTGTACCGGATGAAGCGGGGTGAGGCATCACGATTAAGTCCTTAAATTCAGGTTTTAAAAGATCTTCATATGTCTTCGGTGCTTCCAGCCCAAGCTTTTCAAGCTCAGCCGTGTTGATGACAACACCTGTCATGAATGCCGTATTCCCTACCCATTTCATTGGTTGATTTGAATCTTTGTAAAGATCCAGAATCTTCTCACTGCCCTCTGGCGTATATTCTGCCAGCATATCCTTTTGATCCAGGGCAAGTAAGCTGGAAGCAGCAAGACCCCATACTACATCTGCATTTGTATTTTCACCTTCAGAAAGAAGTTTAGCCGTGATGATACCGGTTGAATCCCGAACCAGGTTTAATTTGACGTTAGGATACATTTCTTCAAATGATTTTGTGTATTCAGGGATTAATTCCTCTTCAATCGCAGTATAGACCGTTAATTCACCAGAAAGTTCTTCATTGGTCCCTGCTGCTTCTTTAGACATATCTTCTTTACCACACGCTGCCAGTAAACAGACAGCCATTACTAGAAAAATTAATTTCTTCATATACACCTTCATATTGAACACTCTCCTTTAGATCTTTGTAATAGGTTCAGTAGATTCCGGTAAATTAGGGTATCGTTCTTTCATGACAAAAGTTTGATCCTTGCTTTTGTTTTTGTTGTTTTTATTTATTTTGGTTTGCTTCACACTTAAAATTTACTTGTTATTTTTCAATCGCAAAATAAATACCATATTAATTTATTGTAAATTTGTTGTTTTTTGTTGCTTTATATTGTTTTCGGTAGATTTGCCATTATTCGCTTCTTTTGCTCAAACGTGGCAATCTTTCTAACTCCCAGACTCTTCAAATCAGACATGCTCTCATGAACATAAGCTCCTATGTTCTCTGGAAAGTGAGCATCTGATGATAGAGTAAAAGGTACGCCATGCTCTACTAAAATAGATGTGAATGATTGACTAGGACACTTTTCTTTGACTGGAAAGCGGTAGTATAATCCGGAATTCATTTCAGTCGCTACATCATGATCCCTTAAGGCTCTCGCAACTGATTGGTAATGAGGAATAAGATCCGCTTCATCCGGACGATGTCCAAAGACCTTCAAATTATCAAGATGTGACATGTATTGAAACAATCCCGTTTTAATCCCTTTCTCAATCGTCTGATAGAATTGTGAATACAATGTCTTAAGATCATATTGAAGGAATAGCCCATTTGCAGACGAGTTATCAAAACCCCACCCATTAAGGAAGTGCACAGAGCCGCTGATAAAATCACAGTCAATTGGCTGAATGAAACTAGCCAACTCCTGCTCCCCTCCATCAAAATAGTCAGCTTCTATTCCGACTCTTAGCCTGACCCCTTTTTCTTCCCATCTCTTCTTCGCTCTTTCAGTTGCGTAAAGAAACTCATCTACTCCCTCTGTCATGACTAGATCTAACCACTTTGTTTGAAGCTTCCCAAGTTCTGACGAACCAAGATCGATATGGTGTTCAAAATATCCTCGCATTTCTTTAAATCGATATAAGTGCTCCACAATTCCCACTTCTTTAAGACCTTTCTCAATGGCCACTTGTAAATATAGGTCCAGCCATTGCTCATCATACGATCCTTTTTGAACCCGATTGAGCATAAGCCTCAATGTATGTTCGAGCCATTCTTTGGAATGAGTTTGATCATGGACTTGTTTCAGCATTTCATAGGATAGATAGGTCCTTTTCATCCAGTTGAATGAATAGGGACCTTCTTCTAAATGCACATGGTAATCGCAATACAATGGTTAAACCTCCCGTACGTTCTAGGTAATACTTTTGATTCAATTAACTTCTTTTTCTTGTAGGATCTAAATTAATTAACAATAAGACCTTTCATGATCAAGGCTGATGAACGACCTATTAGGACGTTTTCTTCATACGAATCACATTGTCATCTTCTGATTGTCTTTTATTCCTCTTTTTATACACGATCTTTGATAAAGTCACGCTGCATTCATATAGGACCAGAAGCGGCACGATCACCAAGATATCGGATATAAGATCCGGTGGAGTGATGAATATGGCGATAACCGTCAAGACAAAGTAAGACACCTTTCTCGCTTTGGACAACAGCATGGGATTGATGATCCCTATTGATGTCAGAAACATGACAATGAGTGGGATCTCAAATAAAAAACCAAATGGCAATGTCAGATTGATCATGAATTTAAAATATTTTTCTGCCGTGAACATCGTTTCAAATTGTCCATTAGATAAGGTCAATAAAAAAGTGAGGACGGTTGGATACACCACAAAGTATCCAAAGCTAAGTCCAGTGATAAATAATGAAAACAATCCCGGTATATACGCTAATGTGGTTTTCCTTTCTTTCTCCGTCAGTCCCGGTTTCACAAACAGCCACGTTTGATGGGCCGCAATCGGAATCGTCAGCGCCATGGCACAAACCCCCGAGATCATGAAATACACCCAAATAATCTCACTTGGCCCCAATACAGCCAATTCCTTATCTAGATCCCGAATAAGCCACTTGTACATGTCCTGAATGAAGATAAAGGAACCAACAAGAAAAGTAAGAAAAGAGAGTAATGTGATGATGATACGCTTTCTCAGCTCTCCCAGATGGTTTACAAGTGTTTGCCCTTCAGTACTCATACAGATACAACCTTCTTTCTTATAAAAATAAGAAAGCCAACTCAAGAAAGGTAAAGCTTTCTAACCTGAGTCAGCCCCTAATCACTTACTTGGTACGTTCCTCTTCCTTTTCATCTGTCATAAGGTCCTTAGCTGAGTTTTTAAACTCTCTTAATGTATGACCAAATGCCCTGCCGATTTCAGGTAACTTGGATGGACCAAAAATGATCAAAGCGATAACCAGGATCAGGATCAGACCGGGAACCCCTATATTTTGCAACATATGCTTTCCTCCATTTTTACGTATTTGACTATTATGCTTTTACTTTTTCTTTTTCATTTAGTGGAAGTGGATCAATGCTCTGATCATTGGCAGTCAAATCAATTCCGTAATCTTTTGCGAATACCATATGAGTATCAACAAGAACGCCCTCTTTGTTTTCATCCAAATGAAATACTCTTGCTCCACGCAATCTGTTTCGATCTGCCCCTGGTAATCCATATGTGCCAAACCCTGTATTCCCGGCATACCCAAGCATGATGCCATAGTAGTTTCCGCAATAGGTGTTGATATGATCATGGCCACAGAAGACACCTTTTACATCTCCTCTATCCAGCATCGCAGTAAACAAGCCGCTATTGATTGGTCCCGGACACTCCGCTTCATTTCGTTCTCCTACAATGCCATGTCTTTTCACTGCAAGTTCGTGGCTTGAGGATGTTCTGCTATCAACACTTCCATGCCACATGAAACGGTGTTCCCATAAAGGGATATGAATGAAAACAAGGGATGGTACTTTATACCCGTATTTCTTTTCAATACTTTTTGATTCTTCATAATACCAATTGACTTGATTAAAACGAAGCCAATCCCAATGGGGGTATCCAGCAAAATTTTGTCCGGCGATTTGTGAAGGAGCATATCTGCCGCTATCCAGTAACCAAAGATTAAATGCTGCTTTATTTCCCTTGGAACGTTTAATAAGGAGATTCATATTTCCGGTACCCGTCAGACCTTTTTCTCCCGGTTCATTCATATTGCATGGATAGTTCATATAGAACTTGAGCATATCCTCTTCATACATCCCGCTTTTCCCTGAAGAATCTTCATCGTGGTTTCCGAATGTGACGGCCCACTTAATTTTTCTTTCTTCCATCGGGGATGCTACATTATTCAACGCTTGTTTCATTTCTAATTCCGTATCACAGCCTCCAGTAATACAATCACCATTAATCACAACGAAATCTGGTTTCTCTGAATCCAGCACTTTTTCCATGAGCTCAATCGTTCTGCGATCAATACGCTCGTCGTCCTGAGTATCATTAAATTGGACAACCTTAAACTTTCCATCCGAGTTAAATTGGAGTTTTGTTGGCTTATGTTTTTTCGCCTCCGCAGTGTTGGTTAGCAAATCCCCCGGTAAACCTGCTGTAGCAAGCGATAAAGTAATTGTGCTCATTCCACCAATTTTCAAAAAGCTTCTCCTGTCTAACTCTTTGTTCTGATCCTTATGCCTCATAACACCCTACCTCCATGATCTTTGTTTGTTTAGTCGGGAGTCTTTCATTCCTCCTGCTCTACTTCTTCATCCTAAGACATAATTATTGAAAGACTATTAAAGACGTTAGGAGAAAAAGTAAACAAAACACAGAAAACAAATGAAAACAAAATTCCCGTTCAAATGACAAAAAACCCTATTTACTCGACTCCCCTTCGTACTCTAGTAAATGAAAGAGACAAAAACGCGTAAGAAATTGATTTGCTTTCTTTGTTACTTTTGATTAATTTACAAAAGTTAATAATTTCGTAGCATACATTTCATAATCACTTTTTATAATTGGCTAAAATGTAAGCAATGAAGAAATTGGGGGAAAGGGGAGAAATATCCCGTGATGACAGAAAGACAAAAATCAATCGTACGAGAGTTAGAGATAAAAAATAAGGTCAGCGTGACAAATTTATCAAGAAAGTTAAAGGTAACCCCAGAAACGATTCGAAAGGATTTAATCCTCCTGGAACAAAAGAAGAAATTACGGAGAATTCACGGGGGAGCGATTCCGTACTATGGTTTAATAAGAGAACCTCATTTCAATAAAAAAATTGGAATCTCTCATGATCAAAAAAAGCGAATTGGGGAAGTTGCTTCTACATTTATTACTGATGGAGAAACGATCGCTCTGGATGTTGGTTCAACCACTTTGCATATCGCCAGCTCGATAAAGGATGTTCAAAATATAACGATTGTGACCAACTCTTTAGCTGCGGCAGACATTCTGAACACACGCTTGGAAAACCATCTATTTGATGGAAATGTTATTGTACTGGGTGGAGCGACGAATCCATTGCAACGTTCAGTAAGCGGCTCGTTAACGAATATATTATTAGAGAATTTTTTTTTCGATAAAGCCTTCATATCATGTGGTGGAATTAATAAAGAGGGAATATGTGATTTTAATATTGATGAAGCTGCTGCATCTTCCATTATGATCAAGAAAACGAGGAAAGTGTTTGTTGTTTCGGATTCATCCAAGTTGAATCAAAATGCTCTTTTTCACATCGGACCATTCTCATCTATTGATTGTGTGATCTCGGATGTTTCTATACCTAAAGAATGGATGAAAGATTCAATGATTAATAAGGTTGAATGGATAAAAGTTTGAACCTACAGGACTTACATACCCAACTCCTGTTGAAGAACCCCTTTTAGAACAACCATTATCATGTGAAATATTGGTATCTTTTATTATTCGTATACCTTATCAAGAGCCATAGGTCCGTCCCTCAACGCGTAAGTGTATGATAGAATTAATTTAGAGTAATTGATTTTTGTTTGCTTGGAGGTTGTTTAGGATGCGGCTTTATATGACAGATAAAGTGGAACGTGCGATTGAGTTATTCTCTCAATCAGAGGTGGATGCACTTGAGGTA
This sequence comes from Rossellomorea sp. ABR4_004, assembly GCF_056159585.1. Lineage (NCBI taxonomy): Bacteria > Bacillati > Bacillota > Bacilli > Caryophanales > Bacillaceae > Rossellomorea > Rossellomorea sp. ABR4_004. Next base: position 237,757 of record NZ_JBSWVM010000002.1, read on the forward strand.
GTGAATCATGAGGATGAGATTGTAGGAATTCTTACACTAGAAGATTTAGGTGCAATTTTTCATGATGGCCATTTAGGTGGTATGGTCGGTGAAATTCTCCCAAAAAGCATCTCACATCCATCTTCTCTTCAAGAACCAAAACGGAAGAAAAACCAATATAGTGATTTACTAGAGAGTCCTGTTTTCAACGATATAATCAACTCTCTTTATGATGGGGTCTTCATTACAGATGGATATGGTATTACAGTCAAAGTAAACAAATCCTATGAAAGAATAGCTGACCTGAAATCCGAGCAACTAATCGGCTATCATATGGAAGAGCTCATCAAGGCTGGATATATTTCCAAGTCTGCCTCCATCCAGGTCTTGAAAGAAAAAAGACCGATTACATTGATGCAGTCCATTCACAATGGAAGAAAAATCATCGTGTCCGGTACACCGATTTTCAATGATGACGATGAAATTTTATATGTTGTAAACAGTGTTCGTGATATCACCGAACTGTTAAAATTAAAGCTGCAAATTGATGAATTGCAAGAACTAAAGAACCTCCGCCAAAGTACGAATGCTACGTTTTCTAATGAAGCAGAGAAGTCATCCATCTATTCCAGCGAAAGGATGAAGAAGGTTTTCACCACCATTAATCGAGTAGCCAAAACTGATGTAAAAGTTCTCTTGCAGGGGGAAACCGGTGTTGGTAAAACGATGATTGCAAAATACATACACGAGCATTCGAATCGTTCGACCGGTAGTTTTCTAGAGCTTAACTGCGGAGCCTTCCCTCCAAGTTTAATAGAGGCAGAATTATTCGGCTATGAATCAGGTGCTTTCACCGGTGCTTTATCTAAAGGAAAAAAAGGATTGCTGGAAGTGGCGGATAATGGCACGTTATTCCTTGATGAAATCGGAGATCTTCCTTTGGAGCTTCAAGTAAAACTATTAAAGGTCATTGAAGATCAAGCGTTCATCCCCATTGGTTCTTCAAAACTCAAACAAATTAATGTTCGCATCATCGCCGCTTCTCATAAAAACATTAAGAACTTAGTGGAAATAGGGGAATTTCGGGAAGACTTATATTACCGTTTAAACGTCGTTCCAGTTCAAATTCCTTCCCTGCGTCAGCGTCGCGAAGAAATCATTCCGCTTTCTCAACACTTTTTACAAAGCTTCAATGATGAATATGGATCAAGCAAAGTGATGAGCATTGAGGCATTGGATTGTTTACATGAATACGATTGGCCTGGTAATATTCGAGAATTAAAAAATTTGATTGAGCGCTTAGTCGTTATCACTCCTTTAGAAACAATCGGACGTGAAGATCTCCCACCTGAATTAAGTGAATCCATCAAGAAACCAGACGCATTTTATGAAGGAGAAATTCTTCCTTTAAAAGAGGCCGTGGATCGAGTAGAGAAACAATTAATCACCAATGCAATACGAAAATATAAAACAACGAGAAAAGCAGCCGAAATTCTCGAAGTCAGCCAATCCACGATTGTCCAAAAAATGAAAAAATGGGAGCTTTGATTACTTTTCGAATCAAAGCTCTCTTTTTTGATTATTTTTATAATCGGATTTGACCATTTTTCGACAGCCTCACAAACCTCCTCCCTTCTGTTCATACTTTTCAGAAAGTTGGCACAGAACTTGCATTATTGTTTATAGAAGAATCGAAAGGAGATACTTTTCATGACAATCTCAACTTTTAAAATTGCTAACAAATTGGTTACAGGAAAAGGAGCAACAGAAGTTTTACCCGACGAAATCAAGCGCCTCCAGATTCAAAACCCACTAATCGTCACAGATGAAGTCCTCCAAAAAGTCGGAGTGGTTGATCAAATCACCCCATTTTTGAAAGGGCTTACTTTCGGAATATTCACAGGCGTTAAACCTGACCCTGAGCTCTCTATTGTGGAAGATTGCACGAAAGTTTTCATAGAAGGGAAACATGATGGCTTGATTGCTATCGGCGGTGGCAGTGCGATCGATATCGCAAAAAGTGTATCTGTATACGCAGGTTTTGATGGCAGCCTGTCAGAACTGATCGGTACAGACCGTGTTCCACAAAAAGGCGCACCTATCATCACCCTACCGACAACTGCTGGAACAGGTTCAGAAGTAACGAATATATCGATCCTTTCTGACACAGAAGCTCAGCTCAAAAAAGGAATCGTGAGTGACTACTTGCTTCCTGATGTGGCGATTGTGGCACCGGAAATGACGCTGACCATGCCACCTTCAGTCACAGCAGCAAGCGGAGTGGACGCATTGGTTCATGCCATTGAAGCATATATTTCGGTTCACGCTTCACCCATAACAGATGCGTTGGCCATTTATGCGATACGAATGATTTCAGAGAATCTGCCAAAAGCATACGCCAATCCTAACCATTTGGAAGCCCGTGAAAAAATGGCGACTGCAAGCTTAATGGCCGGTATGGCTTTTGGTAATGCTGGAGTCGGTGCCGTTCACGCACTCGCCTATCCTTTAGGCGGTCGCTATCATATTCCTCATGGGGTCAGTAATGCCCTCCTGCTTCCATATGTCATGGAATGGAATAAAATTGCCTGTATGGAGCGCTTCAGGGACATTGCGGCCGCACTGGGCGAAAACGTTCGTTCCTTATCGGACGCAGAAGCAGCAGATAAAGCCGTGATTTCCATGAAACGATTATGCACTGCAGTCAATATCCCGACTGGATTACGCTCCTTTGACATTCCGGAAACGGCACTTTCTGATATGGCTGAAGATGCAAGTAAGATTGAAAGACTATTAAACAATAACCCACGTCAGTTAAACAAAAGTGAAATTGAACAAATCTATCAATCTGCTTATTAATAAAAAGGATTTCAGCTCATTGTTATCAAATTAAGAAAAGGGGTATATAGGATGTGGAGAAATCGAAAAGATGGTGAGGAATCACCATATATTCCAATGGGACCTTTTAAATTAAGACTCCCGTTTATTCACTACAAATTTGAATGGCCGGATTATGTCCAAGGGTTGCTAATGTGTGCAGTAGATTTGGCTGCGATTCCATTAATGATTGAACTTCTCGGCATGCCTTTTGAAGTCGCATTAGCCGTTGTACTGTTGAATGGGATTCTCTATTTAACTCATCACTTACTCGGCGATCCCGTCGTTCCCGGATGGATCACACCAGCGATTCCATTAATCATGGCTTATGTATCAGCATTTCCAGAAGGACCGGAACGTGTGCATGCACTAGTCGCCTTCCAGCTTACACTGGGCTTACTTTCCATCCTGTTAGGGGTGACAGGATTAGCGAAAAAAGTCGTTACATTCGTTCCCCCGGCGATTAAATCCGGGGTGATCTTAGGAGCAGGATTTGCAGCAATCATTTCTGTCTTCCAGGTTGGCGGGCGTTTTGAAAGTTTTCCATGGACCATTTCCATCGCAGTAGGGATTGCCTTTTATATTATATTCTCTCAACATTTCAATCAGCTGAAAGCCAAAAGTTCACTATGGGGACTTATTGGAAAACTGGGAATCTTTCCGATTATTATTCTAGCTGTCATCATCGCTCCTCTCTTTGGAGAAGCACCTTGGCCAACGATTGAGTGGGGGCTCATTAATCCTGACTTCGGTACACTTTGGAGTGAATACACCATCTTTGGGCTCGGTTTCCCTCCGGCAATGTTATTTGTAACAGCCTTGCCTACTGTATTAGCCGCTTATATCGTCCTATTCGGAGACGTTTTACAAAGTAAGGCTCTAATCGATGAAGCGGACGATGTGCGCCGTGATGAAAAGATCGATTACAATCCGAATCGTGCCCATATGGTCTTCGGTGGACGCAACACCATTATGAGTATACTTGGTCCTGATGTCACAATGGCAGGTCCACTATGGGCAGCCATGCAGGTTGTCGTAATTGAACGGTTTAAAGAAGGTAAAAAAGCTATGCATTCACTATTTGGGGGTTCTGGGTCCTTCAGATGGGGTACAAATACTGGACTCTTACTTCTCCCTATTGTAAGTTTAGTACAACCAATTCTAGGTATCGCCCTCGCCTTAACTTTGCTTATCCAAGGTTATGTAAGCGTTCGCGTAGGGATATTAGAATCCCGAAGTCACCGTGACCTTGGCATTGCCGGAGTAATAGGGGCAGTACTCGCCACCAAAGGTGCTACTTGGGCATTCGCAGTTGGAATTTTGTTATGCTTATTGATTTACGGTAAAAAATTCTTCATCGGAGAAAACGACGAAATTTTCACAAAAGATCTTGAAAATAAGGATGCCAAGAAAATCTCATAAAAGATTAAAAGGAGGATCACTATGCAACACTACAATATGATAATCAACGGAGAACAATTAGGATCTTATCTTTCTAAACGGGATGTGACCAACCCAGCCACCTCAGAAGTCATTGCCACTATCCCGAACGGAGGCAAAAAAGAAGCTGCCAGTGCTGTTGACGCGGCTTATGGTGCATTCAAGGACTGGTCCCAATACTCTGCATACGAACGAAGTGAACTCATTCGAAAATGGTATGATTTAATTGATGAGAATAAAGAGGACCTTGCCCGGACCATGACCATGGAGCAAGGGAAACCACTAAAGGAAGCGCTTGGTGAAATCCAGTATGCCAACGGCTTCATCTCCTGGTACGCAGAGGAAGGAAAGCGTGTATACGGTGAACAGATTCCCGCCACTCAACGAAACAAACGTCTATTTGTTCATAAGCAGCCTGTCGGGGTCGTAGCTGTCATCACACCATGGAACTTCCCTGCCGCCATGATCACTCGTAAGGTTGCACCGGCACTCGCAACCGGCTGTACTGTCGTGATTAAACCGGCAAACCAAACCCCTTTGACCGCTTTAAAGATGGCGTTACTTGCAGAGAAAGCCGGCATCCCTAAAGGAGTCATCAATGTTGTGACTGGTGATTCGAAATCCATTGGCGAAGCGTGGATGGAAGACACACGCGTACGGAAACTGACATTCACGGGATCAACGGAAGTCGGGAAGGTCCTGATGAAAGGTTCGGCTGATACTGTCAAGAAAATATCATTGGAACTTGGCGGCCATGCACCGGTGATCGTAATGGCTGACTCTGACCTAGAAAAAGCAGTGGATGGCGTCATTGCCTCGAAGTTCAGAAATGCCGGGCAAACCTGCGTCTGCTCCAACCGTGTCTATGTTCATGAATCCATCGTGGATTCGTTCGCGGAAAAATTAGTGGGAAAAGTGAAAGATATAAAAGTAGGAAACGGTCTGGAAGAAGGTGTCGATATCGGCCCATTAATTGATGAAAATGCAATCGAGAAAGTCCAGAAACACGTGGAAGATGCTGTAAACAAAGGAGCTTCTATTGCCTACGGGGGCAATGGAAAAGGCGGGTTATATTTTGAACCAACTGTTCTTACTAACGTAACTGATGACATGCTTTGCATGAAAGACGAAACATTCGGTCCGGTCGCTCCAATCACTACGTTTAAAACCGAAGAAGAAGCCATCGAACGGGCAAATGCTTCCATCTACGGCCTTGCTGCTTATGTATTCACCGAAAATATCACAAAAGGAATACGAATCAGCGAGCAACTGGAATATGGGATTGTAGGATTGAACGATGGATTACCTTCCACCCCGCAGGCCCCATTTGGCGGATTCAAGCAAAGTGGCCTTGGTCGTGAAGGCGGACATCATGGCATTGAAGAGTATCTGGAAATTAAATATGTTTCATTAGGGTTGTAAACCTTGAAGGCACACAATTACATGTGTGCCTTTTTTAGATTAAACTTAATGAAAGTGTATTTTATACAATTTTTACCGATTGATATTTTTACACAAATCTAGAAAAATAGAAATTGATATTATATTAGGAAAACTTATTGACTGCGCTTTCTTCCTATGCTAGATTGTGTTTATTAATTAAATTCCACGACGAGAAAATATTACTCGTCCCTGGTCAGGGGCGGGTTTTTTTATGTGAAATAATCAGAATAATCAATAGAAGCTATTATGAGAAGCTATCATGGTTTGGTAAGGATTTGGAGGGTTTTTTTTTGAGAAAGAACGATGTGCTGGTTTCAGGTTTTATGCTATTTTCTCTATTTTTCGGAGCAGGGAATTTAATATTCCCGCCTTATCTCGGAATGGAATCTGGAGACTACTTTGCCGCCGCAATTGCCGGGTTTATTTTAACAGCAGTGTTCCTGCCTTTTTTAACGATCATTTCCGTTTCGTTATCTACTAACGGATTATTGTCCATTGGACAACGGGTTCATCCTGTCTTTGGACTTGTGTTCGCCATCGTCATTTATATGTCGATTGGAGCACTATACGGTATTCCAAGGGCGTCGAATGTTGCCTATGAATTGGGATTTATGCAAGTGATCAGTGTGGATGGATGGTTCCCCTTATTCTTATTCTCCCTCGTCTTTTTCGGTTTGACCTACTTCCTCAGTATCAATCCAAAAAAGGTGATTGATCTTGTCGGACAGTTTTTAACGCCTGCCCTGCTCATTGTATTAGCGATATTATGTGTAAGGGCCTTTATGATCTTTGATTATACGGACGCACAAGCAACTGAAACCTTCCAGTCCGATCCGTTTCTCAAAGGATTTCTGGAAGGTTACTTCACCATGGATGCCGTGGCAGCCCTTGCCTTTGGGATTGTCATCATCAATGGATTGAAGGATAAAGGAGCGACGGATAAAAGGGATCTGATACGAGGAACAATCAGTTCAGGTATGATTGCAGCAGTCGGCTTAATCTTGGTGTATCTTTCACTTGGATGGATCGGTCGTGTTGTTCCCCATGAAGAGCCACTTCAAAATGGGGCGGAAATATTGGTTCTTGCTTCTCATCAATTATTTGGATACAGCGGGAATGTGTTATTTGGAGCCATCGTAATGATTGCTTGTTTAACGACTTGTATTGGCCTCATCAATGCATGCGGACGTTTTTTTAATGAAAACTTCCCGAGGTATTCATATAAGACTTATGTAATGGTTTTCATCCTGATCGGGTTGGCCGTGACCAATCTTGGACTGAATTTGATACTGAAAGTGGCCACACCGTTACTCGTTCTGATTTATCCTGTAGCTATTGTGCTTGTAGTCCTCTCCCTCTTTCAGCATTTCTTTGGAGAAAGTAAGAGAATGTATGTGTATGGGGTTGGGGTCGCCACATTATTTGCCTTTTACGAAATGCTGGTGACGCTGGAAATTCAAATGGAAGGAATTCATGCTATCTTGGAATTCCTTCCCCTAAGTGAAAATGGCCTGGCCTGGACCCTGCCTACCCTAGCGGCCGTCGTCCTTGGGTACGCCATAGACATCTCCCAAGGGAAGGTTACCTTTCCTTCCAAGAGAGGGACGGACCTCTAAAAAAAGCAGTAAGGCATGAGTGAATTTCCCATTCATGCCTTACTGCTTTTTTTTCAGGAAGTTTGATCTGTTGCTTTTTGGTAGACATTCATGGAACCACCACTCAGTCCAATGGCTTCTGTCGTGTGAGTCCATCCATATTTTTCATAATAACCTTCCAGATCCGTGGTTAGGTATAGATGTTTGTAGCCTTTTTCATGGGCTTCCTGTAAAGCATGCTTGAGGAGATTCGAACCCAGTCCTTTCCCTCTGTGATCCGGTTCGATGTAGAGGCAAGCAAACCATGGAATCAAGTCTTGCCTACTATTCAGGTCGTTTCTGAGCAGTGCGTACGTCCCAATGATTTTTTCTTCCTGTAAAGCGATATAAAATCGCGGTAAGTCTTCTTCGGTCCGGCAGGAATGGAACATACAATCGTGATAGAACCTGTAATTCTCCTCACTTCCCCACTGTTCCCAGAAAGCGTTCACTGCTTCCTCAAAAATACTTGAATCTTTTTGTAGCTCCAATATTTTCATTGTTGTTTTCCTCTCTTAACTGAAATAGAAGTATCTTTATAGGATTCTTCATTGGGAAAGGAAAACCTTTATTTGAATAAAAAAGACACGCTATCAATTGAACGTGCCCTCATTAATTGATCAGTAAGCCCCATCTGAATACGTTAATTCGTAGCTGTGTGAGTAAATCTCAAAAATATTCCCGAATGGATCTTCAACATACACCATGCGATAAGGCTTTTCACCGGGATAATATTCACGGATCGGCATGCGCTGTTTACCGCCGTGCTGTTTGATTTTTTCAACCATGCCTTCTACATCGGGGTCCTGGATACAGAAATGGAATAGTCCTGTTTTCCAATACTCAAAGTTATTCTCCGGCTTTTCGTTGTGTGGGAACTCGAACAGTTCCACCCCAATTTTATCACCCGTGGCCAAGTGAGCAATTCTGAATGTCTCCCAATCATTCCCGAATACATCACGGCACATCTGCCCGATTGCTGTATCATCATTTTCCACATCGGAAGGCTCCATGATGGTGTACCATCCGAACACCTCTGTGTAGAATACAATGGCCTCTTCAAGATTTGGGACGGATAGTCCAATATGAGAAAACGATCTTGGATATGGTAACATTGTCAATATTCCTCCTCATTTTGATTAGTTTCATCTAACACGTCCTCATTATACGAAGCTGAGCTTCTTAATGTAAGAATGCACTTTTTTGTGAGAAACTAACCTTAAGGTAAGAAAGGACTGAAACGTATATGGATACACCCATCGATAAAGAAGGAAAATTGAAGTGCTCCATCGAGTACACACTGAAGAAAATCGGAGGAAAATGGAAGACCGTCATTCTTTGGCATTTAGGGACAGACGGGACTCTCAGGTACAACGAATTGCGCAGGTTACTACCTGGTGTAGCCCATAAAGTCCTGAGCCAGCAACTAAAAGAACTCGAAGAAGACGGCTTCATCAATCGCACCCAGTACGATACCATCCCCCCAAAAGTAGAATACTCCATGACAGAATTGGGTATGACCCTAATGCCGATCCTCAAGCAGATGCATGTCTGGGGCAAGGAGCATGGTGAGTTTTAGGGGAGGGACGGACCTCTAATTCATTATATAGTTGGAATCAGGGGTTCATGGGGGGGTTGGAGGTCCGTCCCTCCACACACTTTTTAACAAGATCAGAAATTAAATCAAGTCAATGAGGATGTACGAGCTGAATATTGTAATGATGATTCCCGCTACCCGATTGATCATTGTTAACGAGTCTGATTCAATCCGACTGCTTAACCATCCACCTACCAGGGCAACCGTTCCCCACCATAAAGCGGATCCGCAAAACACGCCCAAAACGACGAGCAATGCGGATACTACGCCCCCATCAGAACCGGTTACCTGAAAGACACCAAAGATGGCGATAAATGCAATGATAGTCATTGGATTCGTAAGCGTCAAAAGAAAGACTGAGAAGAACCCCTTCAATGAAGAAGTGGTTTGCGGTTCACCAGCCTTGAATGTTGCCGTCTGTGAAGTGAATGTCTTAAATCCCAATAAGAATAGAAAGACCCCTCCCCATAATTGAATCCAGAATTGGTGACTAAGAAGGAAGTCGGAAACAACTGTAAGCCCCATGACAGCGATCAGACCGTATAGTGCATCTGCAGTGGCAGCTCCCAACCCCGACACAAAACCTGTCCTTCTCCCAAATGCCAATGTCCGCTGAATACAAAGGATACCGACCGGACCAACAGGAGCAGCAATGGTGACTCCTATGATGAGACTCTTTAATAATAAAGTGGTATCAATCATGGTCCTGCCGCTATTCTAAAGAAAACTTATAAGGATGTAGTCGCAGATTCAAACTCTCTTTGAACGAATCCATTGCAATCGTCGTTGTTATCATCGTTATTGCCGGCAGGCTCTTGATTTCATGACTGATGATGTGATCCAGATCCATTATATTTCTACTCCGTACTTTCAAAAGATAATCACCCTTCCCGGCGAAATGTTACCATGCATGTTTTTATTCGTAAAAGAGGGACGGACCTTCAATTCGGATTCCCCCTTGAATAACTCGGTCAAGCTATAAAGTAGTTCATTTAATATATGCGGAGTTTCTAATCCTTTATGTACTTTTTTCGGAGAAACTAAAGATAAAGGATCTTTGCTTCATGCTTCGATTCAATTTATCCTTATAGTAAGTGAACAAGGATTGGAGGATGAGCAATGTCTATCGTTCTAAAGAGAATTTATGATGAACCTCCCCAATTAGGCGGTCACCGCATTTTGATTGACCGGATTTGGCCACGTGGAATCTCAAAAGAGGATGCCAACTTGGATGAGTGGATGAAGGAAATTACGCCAAGTCCCCCCTTAAGGAAATGGTTTAATCATGAGAAGGAAAAGTTTGAGGGATTTAAAAAAGCCTACAAAGAAGAACTTAATCAAGATGATAAACAAAAAAAGCTACAGGCACTAAGGGAAATGTCTGCTAACGAACGCTTAGTGCTTCTCTAGGGTGCGAAAGATAAGCAGTACAACCATGCGGTTGTGTTAAAAGAAGTTTTAGACGATATGTGAGAGGGACGGACCTCTGAATCAGCAGAAAACCATTAGGATAGTCGCTCATCACTCATTGGAGGTCCGTCCCTCTAAATTTGGTCCTCTAAATTAAATGCTTGCTATCAACAGATAGATTCCCGTAAATAACAGGAGTATATAGGTAACGATTTGGAAGATTTTTTGATTGATTTTGTTGAATAGTGCTTGTCCTAACACTAGACCTATAGCTACTACCGGTAATGCTTGCAAGCTTGATTTCCAAACTGTTAGCGTAGTACCCGCCACTTTCACCTGGATTGCTAGGCTGACGAGATAGATGAACAAATAAAAGGCAAGAGTTGTTCCCCGAAGTTTCTCTTTTCCTGTCTCAGTGCCTGAAAAATATAGAAGCAGAGGTGGTCCTGGCATACCGATACTCGTGGTCAGTGCTCCAGACCATCCCCCTGCCAGAAAGTCCCGCATTTTGGACTGCCTGATGCGGAAGTTCATGATAAGTAAAACCGTCAGCACTATGATGATCAGGCTGATTAATACCTTTAAGAGACTCATATCCATAAGAGTAAAAACCATTATTCCCAGGGGTAAACCAGGTATGCTCCCAACCACAAACCTTTTTACAAGGGAAAAATCAATGTTCCGTCTAATTTTCACAATAAGTGCCAGTGAGATCACAAGGGATAAGATCAAATTAATCTGGATCGCTTCTTTAGGTGGAAACAAGAGCAATAAAAATGGTGTTGCCATTATTGAAAATCCGAAGCCCGTACTGGTTTGCAATATCGATGCAAATAAAATGATAACCATAAACAAGATAAACGTACTCAAGAAACATTCCCCCTGGTGATTCTTTCAGACGACGGGTCCTGAAGCTGGATTGATCAATTCTTTATTTTCATTAAACTTCATCCTTATGCTCTGAGACCTCCCTTCTATCTTTCGAATCGCTAAGCCACCTAAGAAGATCATCATGAGGAAAATGAACCCTCGTCTCAGAAATAAGCTTTGGAAGGAAACTCCCAAGGCTATCCATTAATAATTGCAATTCCTCCATTACATACCCGTTCTCAAACTCCTCCATGGGAAGGGGTAGCTCCTCTTCATCTAGAACAAAAGCATTACCATCGTCGAATACGAGAACGTCTATGATAAGATCTTCGAAAGACACTACTTCATTGTCTATGATAGTATTTCTGACAATATTAAAATAGGCCCCTAAAAACTCACCCCTATGATTTCTCCAAATATACACATTATAAGCGCGGTCCTTCCAATAGTACGCCAGGGTGTAGCTACCCTCAGGGATGGTTAAACTTGATTGGTTTGTTGTCATGGTAAAAGCATCTTTTATTCTATGAAAAAGGACCACATCTTCAACTCCCGCCTTCAAGAGCCGGCAGTGATGTTCCACCAATTTTCCGTCATAACCTAACTTTCTCTCTATTATCGGGGCACCAACCTGAAGGGGACTGCCCATTGCATTCTCTTTCACCATTCATCCCTCCTTAACTCTGAGTACCTGCTATATACGTTTATCATCTCCGTAAATCTGAAAGAGGGACGGACCTATGATCAGCAAACCATCTGGTTAATCGCTCATCAGAGGTCCGTCCCTCTCATATTACACACGCATTATATCTTTTTCACAAATTCTGATTTTAGTTTCATTGCGCCGAAGCCGTCGATTTTGCAGTCGATGTCGTGGTCTCCTTCGACTAGTCGGATGTTTTTGACTTTGGTTCCCATCTTGAGGACGGATGAGCTTCCTTTTACTTTCAGGTCTTTAATGACCGAAACGGAGTCACCATCGGTTAAGAGATTTCCGTTTGAGTCTCTGACCACATTTTCTTCTTCTGCCGTTTCTGTTGCTGCATTTGTTGTCCATTCATGAGCGCACTCGGGGCAGACGAACAGACTTCCATCTTCATACGTGTATTCTGAGTTACACTTTGGGCAATTTGGCCATTCTGACATCGTGTTCATTTCCTCCAATGATTGTTTTTTCATGTTAAATCCAAAAGACATCGCCTTTCATTATACCTGACCCGATGCGAGTTATATATCAATCTTCGCTCATCCTTTTAGTCAAAGCGTTTTCGTCACAGCCAAACACGTTCAGAATGTTCCCTTTCCCACTCCACCAGAAACTTTTCTAATAATGGTCCAGGCACTGGACGGCTAAAGTGGTATCCCTGACCTACCTGACAGGCATTCCGTTTCAGGAACAAGACTTGATTTTCTGTTTCAATTCCCTCAGCAATAGTCGTAAAGTTCATATTTTGACTCATATCAATAATCGCTTTTACGATTGAAACTTGATTTGAATCTTCCATGATATCATCTACAAACGATTTATCTATTTTAATGCTATCAATCGGTAAATGCCTTAAATTATTCAAAGAAGAGTAACCTGTTCCAAAGTCATCCATGGAAATAATGACGCCAAGCTTTTTCAGCTTATTGAGAACGCTCGTTGATTTTTCGAAGTCCTGCATGATGCTCTCGGTTATTTCAAGCTCAAGTCGATCTGGCTCAAACTGGAGGCATGATAAGGTTTCTTTTACCATATCAACAAACCCATCATCTTTTATTTGTCTGACAGATATATTAACTGCAACAGGGATGATGCCTAATCCTCTCTTTTCCCACTCCTGACTTTGTTGACAAGCCTCTCGAAGAACCCACTCCCCAATCGGAACGATCAACCCCGTCTCCTCTGCCAGTGGAATAAATTCACTCGGAGGGACCATTCCAAGTTCCGGATGCTCCCAGCGAATCAAGGCTTCTACGCCCATAATATTAAGCGTTTCGAGTTCCACCTTGGGCTGATAATGGAGAGTTAATTGCTCAAGTTCCAACACCTTTCTTAATCCATTTTCAAGCTCCATATTCCTTGAAGAAGCTTTTTCAAGCTCAGGAAAATAGAATTGATAGTTGTTCTTACCGCGTTCCTTCGCTAAATACATGGCTGTATCGGCATGTTTAATTAAACTTTCCTGATCCTCACCATCCTTTGGATACATACTGATACCGATACTGGGTGTCACAAAGAACTCCTGTTCATGAATGATGATCGGACTGTTGAAACTATGTAATACTTCACCCGTCGTTTCTTCGACCTCGTGCTCATTCAAACTGGAGAGTAAGATAATAAATTCATCTCCCCCTTGCCTAAACACTATCCCTTTGTCTTTCACCACATTCTTCAATTGGAGGGCAACCTTCTCCAGTATCATATCGCCTGTAGAATGCCCTTTCGTATCGTTGATGACTTTAAATCGATCGAGATCCAGAAATAAGATGGCAATCGATTGATCAGGAGCTTCACGAATTGACTCATTTAAGTATTGCTTAAATTTGTTTCGATTTGGAAGCCCTGTCAATGAATCATAATAGGCCATGGTATGAATCGTTTTCTCAGCCTTTTTACGATTCGTAATATCCCGTCCGACCAACTGTATGGCCATCCTTCCGCCATATAAAATGGGCATCGCGGAAATCTCCAACTCTATTGCCTCTCCGTTCAGGCGATAAATGGTCAGTTCAAATCGTTCCCCTGCGGTCGAATCTTTTGTCTGCTCCCTTATTTTCTTGATATTTTCAAGACTGGTAAACTGGGAAACATCCATGTCCATGATGTCCTCGGGGCATTTGGCACCAATCAATCTGCTGCCAGCTTCATTGATATAATCAAACCTTTGATTACTAATGACCGCAATGATATCTGGAGACATTTCTACTAAACTACGGTATTGATCTTCACTTTCTTTCCGATTGGTGATATCAAAGAGCACACTGGTAAAAGAAAGCATTTCTCCGTTTTCATCCAAGGTAGGGATGCCTCTATCCTGGATCCAGCGAACTTTACCATCCGGCTTGATGATGCGGTATACACTCACACATGCCTGACCGGAACCAAGTTTTTCTTCCCTCTCATTTAATACCGGCATATCATCTGGATGTATCACTTTTTTCCAAAGAAGTGTATCCTGATAAAAATCATTCAAAGGATATCCATACAAATTCTCAATTCCAGGTGTGATCAAGAGGACATTTGATTTCATATCATGAGACCAAATGGCAACATCCAGCGTCTCGAAAATGTTGTTTAAATTTTTATTGCTCTTGGATAATTCCTTTGAAGCACTCCAATTTCCTCTAAACAGTAGAAATAATAATGCAAGCATACAGAACACTAAACCTATATGGAGAACTAGCGACACTTCTCCATTTGAGTCATCAATTGTTTTCCAAGAAAAATCTGCGATCTCTAAAAAGATCATTATGATAAAAAGCATGAATACTGTTTTCTTATTTTGTGTAAAATCCATTCACTACTCTCCTGAATATAAGAATTCTTCCATTAATCAAGTGTACTATTTATGGCATTCATTCACAATATAGCTAATTATTACCTTTATTTTATTAAAAAAGGACCAACTCCATCGACTGGAGCCGGTCCCTTTAGAAGATGCATTCTAATACGACACACCTGTCCTTGTGTGCGTCTTCTTGAATTCATACATATCCGGATCAAAATAATCCTCATTAAAAGCCGGTATAAACCTGCCGTCCTTTAAATAGCCTGATCCCCATGTCGGATCCAAAGTGACCCATTCCCCATCAAGATTCGCTTCCACCCAAGCATGCCTTCCCGGGAAAATCCCCCCTGCTCTTCCTTCAACGAACCTCGCCTCGATGTCACTGGCACGAAGCAGGGCAATCGCCAGGTAAGCGTAGTCCTGGCACACACCGGTTCTGGTTTCCAGAGTTTTTAATGCACTATCATCCCAGTTAAAGTCGTCATTTTCATATTTTTCAACATCATAGGAAACATTTTTTGCGACAAAATCATAGATCGCTTTCGCCTTGTCCCTGTCGCTAGTTTGCCCGACTGTGACGGTATTCGCCTGCTCCTTGATTTCCTGCGCATCTGACTGCACTCCACGGGATGGAAGCAGGTCCCGCTTGTCTTCACCTGTCGATTCCACTTCAAACTTCGCAAAACCGAAAAATCTGAAATAGTCGCTATTCTCCTCCTTGATTTCAGGTACGCTGAGGGTCACCTCATAGGTACCTGGTCCAAACCGGAGATAAAAGGAATCATCAAAGGTAAAATCTTCAACGGGAATCACATCCAGAGCTTCGTCCTCCCCTTTCTTCGTGGTGATATAAATATGCGTCGTTTCCGGACCGAATTCAGCTTTTGGATCGATGCTTCCTTTGATAGAGTAAACACCATCCGACTTCTCACCACCAAATTGAGGGGATTCCAGAGTGACGCCACGCTCACGATATTTATCAGCGTACTCAATCGGACTCATCACCCTAACAGATTCATTATCAATGATTAGAGTGGTGGCCGTCTGGTAGTAGCTTTCACGGTCTTTATCCGGTACCAGTACCTCAAGTTCGTGTATCCCTTTTCCGAAAAATAAAGGAACTTCGTAATTGAATTCTCCGTTTTTAACAGGAATGACATGTGTCCACTCATCTGAATCCTTCTCTAGCCTGAGCATGATGGTATCTTCATCAGAAAGGTTAGCAGCCTCTCCTTTCAAAGAAAAGACTTCCTCCTCTTTTAAATAGCTTGTTTTGGTGTTTAAGGTCAATTCGGCATCCTGGCCAAATGGAGTCACCGTTACATCCCTCTTTGCATCAGGGTTTACATTGTGAACGGTAAAGGAAGCAGTATCATAGTAATAATTCTCACGATCTTTGCTTGGCAGCTGCACAGACACATTGTACTCACCTTCTCCATTGAAAAAGTGGATATTCTGTTTGAACTTACCGTTTTGGATGGGAGTGTAGTATTCGAGCTGCTTTCCGGCAGGGCCTTCTTCGCTTGCTCTAACCTTGATCCAGGCGTAGTCCGACTTCAGCTCAGAATGCTGTTCAATTTCCCCGTCAACGGTCACATGCCCATTTGCGGCAAATTCCTGGTATAACGGCTCATTCATTGTGACACCGATTTCCTCGCTGTAGGAAGTTAATTGAAGTGGCACCATTTCACCTAGTTCATCGTCCATTTCTCTCTTTTCTTTTTCATACAGATCTTCTTCTTCCTTATCCGCTATCGTTTCCTCGCTCTTGGCATTCGAATCACTGCATGCCGTCAAAAACAAGACACTTGCTAACAAACTCAAAAATAGAATCAAAAAGTGATTTTTCTTCTGCATGATTTCCTCCTAAAATAAATATGCTTACTGCTCAAACGGTCTATTTGGAGGGACGGACCTCTATACGTTTAAAAGCACCTGAATATGGAGCGATTTGAGGATTCGAGGTCCGTCCCTCTTACTATTTTATTCTTACAAACTCCTAAATCTGTTTGTAGTAGATAATGGTTGCCTCTAATTCCCCAAATGGTGAAGCTGCGTAGTCAGGAATCCGGCCTCCCTGAACGAATCCAAGGGAAGTATACAAATGATTAGAAGGTGCCCCTTCTACCGTATCCAGGATGAGCAAGGTCCGTCCCTCTTCTTTCGCTCTTTTCTCCGCTATTTCCATGAGCGACCGGGCAATTCCTTTTTGGCGGAATTTAGGGTGGACCATCATTTTTGCGATTTCGGCTCTGTTGGTGCCGTTTTGTTTGGTGCATAGGTGAAGCTGTACGGTCCCTGCAATCGTATCATCTATCCAGGCTATATATAGAAACACATGAGGATTCAGTACATGATGCCAGTAGTCCATTGCTGCCGCGCTAGCCATTGGGGATAAAAAACCGATGGAAGCCCCATCATCCACTACTTTCATCAAAAGATCACACAGTTCCTCTATGTGCTGGTCTATCGATGTCAGTTCTACGATTTTTAGTCCTTGATTCTTCATGAACATCTCACTCCTTAGCATATCTTCCCGTCTTAATTACAATGGTCCAATTTAGTTTGTGCAATCTATTTGTCAGATGTGTTGACAAGGTATGGATGTTGATTGCTTTAGTTCTCTGAAACCTCTTTTTATATAATCAAATTATAACGAGGGACACTTCAACAATCTAACTTTTTATGGAAAAATACTTTTTGTTATACATAAACTAGAACAATTTTGTTATACTAAATATATAACAAACTAGGGGGTGAATCCTTGTTTATCCAAATAGAACCTCAATCAGATGTACCGATTTATACTCAGGTCAAGAATGGGATCATGGAGGGGATCGTTCGCGGGGAATTAGTGCCAGGTGATATCCTCCCGTCCGTTCGCAGTCTTGCCGGTGACCTGGGCGTAAACATGCACACGGTGAATAAAAGCTATCATGAATTGGAAAGCAAGGGGGTGATCCGGATTGTTCCAAAGTCTGGAGCTGTTATTTGTACACCACATGAGGGAGAAATTCCGCCATCCCGATTGGAACAGATATCAGAAGACTTGCGGCCGATTGTAGTGGAATCAATGGTGATCGGCATGAGTGAAAAGGAAATTCAAGAATTAGTTACATCTATTATGCGAAAGGTTAAGGGGGAGTAACAAATGGAAATGACGCTTTTATTCGTCACGGTGGCATTTTTAATGGTTCTGCAAATCACTATTCCTTTTATCGTAAAACGAACGGTGGTTTTTGGTGTAACGATACCTGTTGATGAAATACGGAACGAACAGTTGCTATATTACAAAAAACTCTACGCTATCTTAACATTTTTCATTTCCATTGGAGCATTGGCTCTCTATTTTATTTGGTCAAATGACATCCCATCCACTGAAAATCACCTCATTTTAGCAGGCTTATTACTTCCTTTTGTCATCCTATTTATTTCGATGTCCCTTTATTTCTATTTCCATATGAAAGTGACTACACTGAAAAGGGAAAAGCAATGGTTCAAGGATCGCAAACAGGTGAAGGTTTCAGAATTGAATCTAAGAACGAAAGATGAAATGCTGCCCTGGATCGTATATGTAGTCCCCATGGTGATCACCGCCGGATTAATCGTGTTTACATTGGTGAATTACAATAGCCTGCCGGATCAGATTCCTACCCATTGGGGACCCGATGGCAAACCGGATTCATTTATGACCAAAACCTATCTGTCTGCTTTGACCCTGCCACTTGTATTACTGGTGATGAATGCAATGTTCCTCGGGATCAATGAGCTCACAAGGAATTCCGGGATCAAGCTGAGTGCAGGAAATATAAAGGCATCACGTGTCCGACAGCTCCGTTTGCGAAAGTACACAAGCTGGCTGTTATTCTTCATCTCCATTCTGATTTCCATGCTCTTTACATTCCTGCAATTCACCACCCTGTATGAAAATAGCGTCAGCGACCTGATGATCATCACCATGCCACTGGCCTTCTCTGCACTCGTCTTGATAGGGACGATCCTTATGGCGATCAAGGTCGGTAAAAAGGATTCAGACTTGGACGTAGAAGTCATCGATGAAGGCACCGGCGAAGCAATCAATGCAGATGACGATCAATACTGGAAAGGGGGACTCTTCTACTTCAACCCTGAAGACCCCTCGATCTTCGTCGAAAAACGCTTCGGAGTAGGCTGGACCCTAAACTTCGCCAGACCTCTCGGATACCTCATTCTGGTCGGACCGCTGCTCGTGATAGTACTCATTACACTGATATAACAGTGAGGGACGGACCTCTCAAACTGAGCGATAAAGTTACATCATCGATCAGCTGAAGAGGATCCGTCCCTTTTGTTATGCGATTTCCCCCTTCAATAACACTTGAGACACCTTTCTCTTGTGACTGAATCCGAGGTCCGTCCCTCCAACTACTCCTACTACTAAAAAAGGCTCAATCTCTGGAAATTCGCCTTTTATTATGGACAGATTGTTCGGAATACTATATAAATAGTAGATGGAAACTCACAAAGAAAACGTTTACAACATGAGATGAACAAGGAGGATTCTATGTTAGATGTGCTAGACAAGATTAATTCATTTTTATGGGGGACACCAAGTTTAGTACTGCTATTTGGGACAGGCCTTTTCTTAACATTTATGCTTAAAGGGCTGCAGTTCCGGAAGCTATTGTATGCATTTAAACTTGCTTTTACAAGAGAAGAACCCTCTTCTTCCGCTGACAAATCGGAAGGAGATATCAGTAACTTCAAAACGTTGATGACTGCTTTGTCAGCGACAATCGGTAACGGAAACATTGCCGGGGTTGCGACGGCATTGACGATTGGTGGACCAGGCGCCATATTCTGGATGTGGGTTGTCGGCCTTCTCGGAATGGCGACGAAATACGCAGAAGCGCTGCTTGCCATGAAATACCGTGTAAAAAATAAAAATGGTGAATACTCCGGCGGGCCGATGTATTACGTAGAAAAAGGTCTCGGAAGCAAGTGGAAATGGCTTGCTGTTGCCTTCGCTTTATTCGGCGCATTCGCGGCCCTCGGAATCGGAAACAGTGTACAGTCCAATACGATTGCAGACGTTATGACATCAAGCTTTCAAATTAACAATCTCGTAACAGGAATCGTTTTAGCAGTCCTGACAGGTTTGATCATCTTCGGAGGTATTCAACGGATCAGTACAGTCGCCTCCTTCTTTGTACCGATCATGGCATTCCTGTACATTGGTGGTTCAATGATCATCATCGTACTGAATTATGACATGATCATTCCGGCATTTGAAATGATTTTCTACTATGCTTTCAATCCTGTAGCTGCCGCTGGAGGTTTCACTGGAATCATTATCAGTGAAGCGATCCGCAGCGGGGTTTCACGTGGGATTTTCTCCAATGAGGCCGGACTTGGTACAGCTGCCCTGATTGCAGGTAATGCAAAGACCGATCACCCGGTTAAACAGGCCCTTGTCGCAATGACAGGTACGTTCATTGTAACAATCGTCGTTTGTACGATGACGGGGTTAGTCCTCTTGATCACAGGCTTCTGGGATCCGACCGGCGGAGCGATATCAGGTGTCGAGCATGCGCCAAGTCTTGACGGCGGGGCACTGACGAGTGCGGCATTTGGGCACGCCCTTGGTACTGTCGGGGAATATATCGTATCGTTCTCCGTCATCTTCTTCGGATTCTCGACGATCGTCGGATGGTATATGTACGGAGAGAAATGCTTCGAGTATTTGACGAATTATCGTTTCGCAAACTCCTACAGACTCATTTACATTTTAGCAACCGGACTTGGTGCCGTCGCGAACCTGGAGCTCGTATGGGCATTCGCTGATATGTCTAACGCGTTGATGATGATTCCAAACTTGATCGCCCTTATTTTGCTTTATAAGGTCATCGTTCGTGAAACGAATCATTACTTCAATGAGTACATGCCCATGATGGAAGCACAACCAAGGAAGAAAGCCAGTTAAAAAGTAACCCGGCGTGATGTATGATCATGCCGGGTTTTATTTTTATAGAATTTAAAAAGCAAGCCTTTTTCTCCCTTCCAAATTTGGTAGAGTACCCACTTACCCATCATTTGGACATAAACTTTGTCAATTCCTTCATTTAAAAGAAAAAACCATCCCTATTTACACACAGGGACGGTTCCATCTATCAAGCATACCACTTATGCCACATATGATCGTTTCTGCCTCTTACAAAGGCATCCACCCGGTTACCGCCCCAAGACACGGCTCCCGGTGAAGAACGAACGCCTCCTCTTGGTGCACCAAGGTCTTCCCATTTACTCCAGCGGGAACCGTTCCACCATTTGTGCCACATATTGTTGTTATCTCCTCGGACAAAGGTATCGATCCGGTTCGGAGCCCATGAAGATGCTGCAGGAGCACCTTCGAATCCTCTAGGCGGTGAACCGAGGTCCTCCCAGTTACTCCAGCGGGAACCGTTCCACCACTTATGCCACATCCGGTCGTTGTTTCCTCTTACGAAGCAATCGATTCGATCCGGACCCCATGATACGGCACCTGGAGAATCCCTCAAGCCGCCTCTTGGAGCTCCAAGGTTTTCCCATTGGCTCCATCTTCTTCCGTCCCACCATTTATGCCAGAGATTGTTGTCATTCCCTTGGACGAAAACATCGAGACGATTTGCTTGCCATGATGCAACCGTCGGATCTCCCTTGAACCCACGTGGTGGTCCCCCAAGGTCTTCCCATTCATTCCATCTCGAGCCATCCCACCACTTATGCCAAAGTGTATCCCTATTCCCTCTGACAAACGTATCAATACGGTTCGGTCCCCATGACACGGCAGCCGGGGAACTCCTTAAACCTCTTCTTGGTGCACCGAGATCCTCCCAATTACTCCATCGGGAACCGTTCCACCATTTGTGATACATTCTGTCATTCTCACCTCGAACAAATGTATCCAGCCGGTTCGCCTGCCATGAAGCAACTGCCGGTGATCCCTTCATCCCCCGCGGTGGTGCCCCAAGGTCTTCCCATTCCCGCCAGCTTGCCCGCCAATCAAATGGATCTTCGTAGACTGGTTGGTCATAGAATCCTTGATAAGGATTATAATGGTTTAGTTGTTGTGGATAATACGTGAACTCACGTTGTTGTCCATATGGTGGATAGTACTGTTGATAAGTATGTGGTAACAGACCATCTTCATAATGGTCTCTGACTTCTGGCCAATACGGATAACATTCTTGTTGAACATCACACGGTATCACAGGATATAGCCGTGGAAAAAACATACTGCATCCCTCCTCTGCATTTACTTTATGCAGGAGCCCAATTAGAGGAGCAAGTACACTTATTGACAATGAGTAACCTTCCCTTATACTTTTTTGAGAAAATGTAAAGCTTTAGAACTTGCTTGCTGGAAACAAATATAGCGTAAGAAACATCCATTTTTTCACCATAAAAAAATAAGCACCAAAAACATAGGTGCTTATCATCATACTCTATTTGATTGGAAGTGGTTTTCAAACATCCTTCTTTTTGTCTGCGATTGATACTCCGTCTGATTTATAATGCATTTTGATATTTGTGAAAACCTCGGTGGCTCCGTGTTGTATCCCTACTTCCTGGGTCTCTTTGATAACACTCATTATTTTATCATATTCACCTTCGACCACCGTTTCCATCGGGCCTACTTCGTATGTTAAACCCGATTCTTTTACCACTTCGATCATTTTGGGGATAACTCCATGTGTATCCACGTCTTTTCCGTTTGGCATGGTTTGAAATCCTACAGTTAATGTTGGCATCTGCATGCTCCTTTCTCGACTAGTTCTATACCTCTACCTCCTACACAAACAAATAAACATGTAGAATTTTACCGAGATGCACTTGAACTCCTTTGTTCCCCGAGGTCCAGCGTCCCCAAGAAATTCTTACTGTCTATACTCTTTCTAGCATCGGCTCTCGGCCGGGCTGCCTTATACCACTGGTAACAGAAGATAATGATCAGGATCAAATCGATCAAATCTCCGCCATAGTACATAAGCATCCCTCCACTCTGTGCCTGTTCACGGGGTATACCGGCTGGAGGGTATGCATAAATGTATTTTGACAAAATGCCATGACCGGTCAAGGCAAGGATCAATACAGTCCCTCTGTAAATATAGCCGGTTCTATGTGGAGCAGGATCAATATAAATCATGGAAATCGTAAATAAATATCCAGCCAGAAAAATATGGATATGTATAAATAAATAAAGGAGAAAGTATTGATGCATAGCTCCGTACAAACTGGTTGTGTAAAGAATCCAAAGCCCTCCCACATTGAGGATGACAGCGACGATGGGATCACTGATAATCCTCATGAAACGGCTTTTCAGTATACGTGAAAGCCTCCTGGCCTTAGTGACATGCAGCGTCCGAAGTAAAAGTGTTATCGGTGCAGCGAGTACCATGAGAAGAGGGGCCAACATTCCGATAAGCAAATGACCAAGC
Source organism: Rossellomorea sp. ABR4_004 (assembly GCF_056159585.1). Classification (NCBI taxonomy): domain Bacteria; kingdom Bacillati; phylum Bacillota; class Bacilli; order Caryophanales; family Bacillaceae; genus Rossellomorea; species Rossellomorea sp. ABR4_004. The sequence goes on from NZ_JBSWVM010000002.1 coordinate 260,957, forward strand.
ATATGGGAAGTAAACTCCATATGTGCCCGATGAGCCAATGGTCCTGATACAGCGCTTAAGGCACAGCAGACACCAATGATCCATAGAATTGTACGGGAGATCGACCATTTTTTATGTTTACGATTGGAAACGATTAAAGCTAGCAGATACAGTACCAATACCACTATTAAAGGAATGGCTAGAAGAATCTGAGAAACCGATCCGAAGTCTTGGGATACATGTGTGATAGAATGATCAGCGTGCATTGGCAACAGTCTCATTCTTTTTATATCTAGTATTTACAACCATTACGAATCCTGCAAGAATCATAGCAGCCGCAATCACATTCCAGACAATATCATACACAAGGACATTTTCTATATAGCGTATTTGATGAATACCCATCAGCTTATGCTGCACGGTCCCGTCATACAATTGAAAGCCTCCGGCACCAAGCAGAATGCCTCCCCACCATCTCTTCATCCATAACGCTTTTTTTCGGCGTAAATCGGCAAACATAAACAACCCGCCTATTGTAGCAAACCAGCTAAACGCATGAAAAAAACCATCAGATACGAGCCCTATAGCTGTGGTGGACTTGTCATAAAAATGATGCCAATGAAGCAACTGGTGGAATACTGTCTCATCGATAAATGCCACGATTCCCATCCCAAATAAGATACCGGACCACAGATTGCGGGTTGAAGACGTTTTTGTATAGTTGGCTATCATGGTTACAGGAGCCTCCTTTGTAAATTATTAGCCATTCTACCCTTTCCTTTATGGAGGTAAACTTTCATAAGTAGGTCAAAAGGGTTTAGTAGATGCATCAGAATTCATGTCTCACCTTATTAAATCCAAGCTTTATTAGAAAGTACTGACTATAGTGTTTAAAATAAAAACAGGACCTTTTGATTAGAAAAGGTCCTGTTTTTCCTGGTTATTCCTGAATGACATACTGTTGATACTTTTCAAAGTCACTTACCTTACACTCAAGAATCATTTTCGTCCCAGTTTCTTCATATTCTGTTTCCAATACATTCGATTGTTCATTGAAATAAGAAATCAAATGTCCTTTATCAAATGGAATCAGCATTTGACAGCGTTTATAGTCTTTAAAAATATAACTTCTCACCACTTGAAGCAGTTCGTCGATTCCAATTCTATTTTTTGCAGAAAAATAAATGCGGTCCTTTTCCACTCTGGGTAAATCTTCTTCCATGAGTTCAGCTTTGTTAAACGCGTAGATGACTGGTGTATCGCCTATTCCAAGGTCTTCTAATGTTTTATCGGTCACCTTCATCAATTTCTCGTAATGAGGATCGGAATAATCCACAACGTGAATGATGAGATCAGCCTCCACTACCTCTTCAAGAGTCGAACGGAACGCCTTTACCAATTGATGGGGCAATTTGTTAACGAATCCAACCGTATCCGTCAGCAGAAAAGCTTTGTTATCAGGCAGAGTGATATTTCGCACCGATGTTTCAAGTGTCGCAAACAACATATCCTTTTCAAACACTTGCTTGTTCTCGTTTGGATGGAATTTTTCTACGAAAGCATTCATCGTCGTAGACTTCCCGGCATTTGTGTATCCGACAAGGGATACGACCGGTATCTCACTCTTTCGACGCTGCTTACGCTGTGTACTTCGCAAGTCTACAAGGGAATCCAGCTCTTTATTCAACGCTGTGATTTTCTCTTCGATCTTACGTCGATCAAGCTCAAGCTTCGTTTCACCCGCGCCACGGTTCGCAAGTCCCGAGCCGCCACCTTGACGCCCCAGTGACTCACGCCGTCCGATAAGACGCGGAAGCATGTATTGCAGCTGAGCTACCTCTACTTGAAGTTGCGCTTCCCGGGTTTTCGCACGTTCTGCGAAGATATCGAGAATCAACATCGTCCGGTCCATTACCCGAATATCGAGCTTCTCCTCCAGTACACGAATTTGCGAAGGAGACAGCTCATCATTCGAAATGAGTACCTCCGCTTCCCACTCTTCAATAAGTGGCAGGAGCTCCTCAATCTTCCCCTTACCAATATAATGAACATGATTTGGCCGGGGCAGGTTTTGTGTCAGTTCACCGACAACATCAATATGCCTCGCTTCTGCCAATCCATTTAACTCAAGCATCGAATATTCGAAGTCATTATTCTTATCCTTTGTATTAACGCCTATGGCGATTGCTTTTAAACGTTCTTCCATTCCTTCGTCACTTCCTATCTTTTAGTGGGTACAGAAAAAAACACAGGCCTCTGCCTGTGCTTTTCGTAAATGGATTTGAATAAACCGGTGACGGGTGAAGAAGACCGCATTTTCTTCAAGGCTTTTTTTACAAAAGACCCCTATAGTAACACTCGGCAAGTATTCAATTCTATTTTTAAAAAGAAGAAAGAGGAGCCATGTAGCATCCCTTCCTCCATTCAACGTCAAATGAAGAATTCCTTTAAAAATAGTCAGACCGATCCCATTTACCCTGCACACAGGCAGAGCCTTTGAACATATTCAATTAAGCGTTCAAATTGCGGATGCGTAGTCTAATTAAAATCAAAAGGAAAACCTCCATTTCTCATAAATTATAATCATCTTACCACAAACAGCTGTGGATGGGAAGATATGGTTTGAGGGACGGACCTTCAACACGTATAATTCGAGCAAAAGCTAGTTTAGAGGTCCGTCCCTCTCTTCATATATCGGAAAAGCCGCAGGTTCAGCCAGGACAGAAGGAGGATGACGGCAAATTGAGCAATGGAGAGTGAGATGTCCCAGTTATTGGTGTGAAAGAGATTCAGCGCTGCTGCGCATTGTTGAATCACACTCAAGACCGCAATCCAAACAAGGTATCTCCATAGGGTAGGATAATTCGCTTGTCTGCTCAGAAAAACCAAAAGTGGAACACATAAAAATATCAACCGATAGAAGAAATCAAACGGATGTACGTCTTTCACAACATAATAATAAAACTCATATCTCCCCTTCAATACCGCGTCTATAAACAAAGTCATATATAAGATAAAGAATATGCTTCTATACCATTCCAGAGGCGTCAAGTGAAAGAGCGTCTTCTTGATACCCAATAATTTATCAACGAGTCGAAGGTTATATAACAAAGTCATATATAAGATTGGATAAATAGGAACGGAGTATATTAGTCTCCAGCCACTGTACTGAAAGAAGCTAGAATAGTGAGCGGCCACAAACTCATAACATAATGCAAAGATTGTCCACCCCAGTATGTACATCCCCTTGATGATTAAATTCTTCTTTGCAGGAAAAAAAGCTAAAAACAGGATATTAATAGCTGGATAAATGCCAATTGCACCTACAAAATCAATCCAGTCCACCCCTGCTTCGAAATAGGAATATAACTTGAACCTTCCACCCAAAATGGAATCTGCAAATAAAGCTAAATAAACCGAAAATATAGAGGTGACGTACATCTCGATGACCAAAAGCCTTTTTCTTACGATATAAACTAAACCATTCAGGGCAAAGATTGTTATCCACATCAATAGCATAAACATCATCCCAGACATTCTTATAATGTCTTCATTATTCACATAACTCATGGGAATGTATTCTAAAAACCACCAATACCACCACCATAAATAATTCTATAAAGACAAACCATACTAATGAATACATTTACTGAACAGTAGGAGGCATATACATGTCAGTTCATCCCAAAACAAATCTAACCTCAGCTGAAATGGCCACTCTTTGGTCCACCTATCAAAGTGACTCTTTGGCCCTTTGTGTATTTGAATATTTTATTGCAAAAAATAAGGATCCCGATACAGCATCCATTCTTCGTTTAGCTCAAGAAAAATCTGAGCAGCATATTGAATTCATCTCAACCATTTTTAAAGAGGAACGAATCCCTATACCTATTGGATTTTCAAAGGAAAAGGACGTGTTTCCGGATGCCCCAGCCATTTATGGCGACACCTTTTTCTTAATGTATCTTCGACAAATGGCAAAGGTTGGGATGATTACCTATAGCGGAGCCGTTTCCTTGACCGTTCGAGAAGACATCCTTGAATTCTTCCAACAAGCCCTTCAATTTTCTAGTAACCTCTACAAAAAAACAACGGAAACTGGAAAAGAAAAAGGTATTTTAGTCAGGCCTCCATATATTGATTATCCTGAAAAGGTTGAGTTTATCAAAGAAAAATCTTATATGAGTTCCAGCCTGAATCCCTTTGTCAATAGACGGCCACTAAATGCAATTGAAATCTCACATCTATTCCTTAACACGGAAACCAATTTACTCGGGAGCATGATTGCTACAAGCTTCGCCCAAATGGCGCAATCAAAAGAAGTACGAAAATTCATGACCAGGACACAGGAAATTGCTCAAAAGCACCTAAATATCTTCAGTGATTCCTTCATCAATAACGATATGCAGGCTCCTATGTCTTGGGATACCAATGTCAAAGGTTCAACTACCCCTGCTTTCTCAGATAAATTGATGATGTTCCACACCACCCTGATAAGCAATGCCGGGATGGGAAACTATGGTACAGCAGCAGCGGCAAGTATGAGAGTTGACTTGGTATCCAGTTACTTCAGACTCATACTCGAGGTCGCGGAATTAGGCAAAAGTGGTGCAGACATCATGATCGATAACGGTTGGCTGGAAGAACCACCACAGTCTGCCGATCGAAAGAAGTTGGCGGAAGATAAGTGATGAGGTCCGTCCCTCATCACATTAGTCCCTAAAGAAAAAAACTCCAAATCATCTCTATCCCACTTGATTTCCAAGCGGAATGATGGGAGATTTGGAGGTCCGTCCCTCAGTTCTTGATCGATACATTTACTTGATCGGAATAGGAAATAGTGATGGGGTACTGACCGCTTCCTAGCTTGAGGGTGGCGGATTTGTTTGGAATTTCTTCGTTGTTTACGTCAGTGTCGGATACAGCGGTTTGTTCTGTATATTGCCATTTAACGTACTCCCCTTGAATGTCCCCTACGTTTTCGGCATTGATGGTCAGGTCCTCCGATGAAGCGAGAACCAGATTGACCCTCGCTGAGCTTGATACTTCCCATGAGCTTGAAATGGTCCTTGGCTTTAATGTGACTTCATTGTAGTCGCTGGAGATTTCCAAAGACTTGGATGCCGGGATGACGAGTGTCGCTTTCAAGTCCCTTCCTGATTGCATCCAGCCATTGGAGTCGGGAAGACTTTTCAATGTGATATACAGTGTGTCTCCTTTTTGTGCCGTCATCAGGTAATCTTCCGGAATTGAAAGTGACGGTTTACCTCCTGTGAAGGACGAACGGTACGTACCAAACACACTCACTTCTTTATCTGTAACGGTCTCAACCGTTATTGGATAATGACTGGAATCAACGACGATCCGTTTCACTTCATCACCTACCTGATGGTTATAAGAAGGTAGATCCTCTGTACTCACTTCAGAATCAAAGAAAGTTTGCAACTCATCTATCAATCCTGTCGCCTGTAACACCGTAAATCCGATTCCCACCGTTCCTATGACAGCCACAAATATAATACTAAGGAAATCATATTTTAATATTGGCTTCTCCTGCTTTGATAAGAATAAGTACACTAGGATTTCTGCCCCTAACACAATCAGCAGTATAGGCCACCAACCTGCCAGCACATAGGCTGAATCCCATTTTAAAAGTTGTGATAGGAGTAAAAAGACCCCTAAAAAGAGCAGGGATGCCCCCATTGATATGGATCCGACTCTCCAAGTTCTCATTCTGATACCTCCTCTTTTGAATGGGCTCTTTTACTTCCGGCAACCAATTTGATTCCTCCCCCAATCAGGAGAAGACAGACAATTCCCGGCTGGATATAGCTATACATCACATGATACAAATCAATGCCGTACGTCTCTAAAAACGGTAATGATAAGGGCATAAGGATGTTCGTAGCCAAATAATAAACCCCAAGCACCATCAATCCGATTCCCACCCACTTCTGCTGATTGATTAAGTAAGACACAATCGGCGTATCTTCTAAAGGTTCCTTTCCGTGTTTAGAAGCACGTTGCAATCCATCAAAGAAGCTGTAGAACCAGATGATCGGAACTAAGAATAGAAAAATCCCTAACCGAAGTACGTCTAATATATAAATAGAGAATAAGAACACCGCCATAAGCTGAATGCCCCGACGCTGATAACCAAGATACAGATGCCCCGCTCCCGGAAACATCGATAAAAATGTGGCGAATGCCTTACTCTTTCTACCGCCTTCATGCTGGGCTTCCAGGTCTTCCAAGACAGACCGATCAGTCAGCACTTCACCTGCCTGCTTTTTATTCAGCAGTTGCATCGTATCGAAGAAATTGTATACCCATACGACAGGCAGAACGATCAAGAATACCATAAACTCCCCTCTCCCCGTCATCGCTGTTACAAACAGAATCATCGCAGCCACTCCGAGGAACGTTGCCAGAAATGTGACACCACGGTTCATCAATCCCAGTTGAAAATGACCAAGCCCTGGTATCATGGATAGGATGATGGTATAGAAGCGTTCCGTGCTCAGCTGCCCAGAATCACTTTCTACCACCGGTTCTCGTGAAGTTTCATTCGCTTTCAACATTCTTGATGCCACAAGTGCCGTATTAACGATGCTGATAAGATATAATAAGAACGCAAACCCAATGGTGATAAAAGCAAAACCATCCCAGTTCAACACTTGCGCTCCAACGAATGCAACGGGAAATGACGCCATCAATACGAGTATAAACAAGCCCCCTCTAAAAACCTTACCTAAGTACATCAATCCCACACCGGGTATAAAAGCCAACAAAAACGCAATGATCGGATTCTTCTTTTTATCCATCTTACTCTGCCTCCTGTTCTTCAATTTTTTCAACACTATCCAGTAAAGCCGTTGTTTTATTTAAAATATTTTCTGTAAAGGAAGGCTGCTGGTTTCGTTCAAATTCAGTCGTGATTTTCGTTAGTTCACCAAAAATACCAGATGCCATCAAAATCAACGTCATCGCCGTAGCCAGCACATAATGAAACACCTTTTCCTCATACCAATGTTTCTTCACTGGATTCATCACTGGTTTCCTCTCAACCGGAATTCGGTCCATCACCTCATCTGTATAGAGTGTATAGAGGGACGGACCTTCAATGGAAGGAAGCTCGTCTTGAACGATTTCGATTGCTTCCATATAAAGACTCATGCATTGATCGCAACTATATAAATGCTCCTCGTATTTGGTTCGATTATTATCATTCATTTCATCTCTGGCGTAATGCTTCCACTCTTCCAATGCAATATGACTCATATGAAATCCTCCTCCTTCCAGTGCTTCCGCATCCAAAGTCTTGCCCGGTACAGCTTTGTTTCAATCGTCTTCACCTGCACATGCTGTTCATTTGCAAGCTGCTGATAGGACTTTTCTTTTATGTAGAATCCTTCAATCACTTCTCTGTAAGATTCGGGAACTTCTTCTAAATGCCTCAACACAAGCTGCTTTTGTTCATTTTTTAATAATCGTCTCTCTACAGCATCCCTGGACTCTCTCTCAGGGAGGTCGTCGACGAGATCTTCCTTCTGTCTTGCCTGCCTTCGCTTACAATCAATGGCATGGTTCACCGCGATTCTTGTCATCCAAGTCTTGAACCCTTGATTCTCGTACTGAGGGAGAGAGGAATAAATCTTCATCCACGCTTCCTGTGATGCATCTTCCGCATCTTTCTGATTTCTCAGAACGCCGTAAATGCATTTAAAAACATACTGCTTATGCATTTCGATCAACATCCGAAAAGCATGCTCACTCCCATTCTTCGCCTTTTCAATTAGCGGATCCACCAACCTCTCTCCCCCTTTCTTGTGGTCTCATATTAATAGACGAAAGAAAATGGTGATTCCCTACAGTTTTTTTGAAAATATTTTTTGTTTGGGGTGGTGCCTGGTGCGTTTGATAGAATTCGTAGCGGATCATGCCTCTTAACTTCACTGTTTGGGTTTCGCCGTTAAATCTATCTCTCATCGACTCAACAGGAGATTATATGAACCAGGTTGCGGATCGATATCTCCTCTTGAATGCACGTTCTCTGATATATTGAAAATTCCGCTGATAAACCGGTCGATTTCCCTGTTATAATGACAAGGACCAGAATTTCGCTCCCTCTTACTAATCGAAACAATACGAATTTTGTCGATTATTTGTTGGATTACGATAAAAAGGTCCAGCATCACAACTTTATCCAATTTATTGCGTTTAAAATATATAAAAATTTATCTCTACCATCCCCCTGCCACCCCATCCAGAAAATCACCCCTATTTACCACCTAACAAAAAATCCACATTCCTGATATACTCGTAAAGTACTTATCTTCATAAAAAAGTGAGTGAATATGATGAAAGAAGGAATTATCTTACTAGTGGAGATCATTAACAATCTCCACGACATGTTGATTGGCATAACGAGTGAGCTAGGTTTCACCCTTACGGATAAAGATCTGCACTTTTGGATTATGGGGACCATCGGAATCTTCGTGTTCTTTTTTGTATACATTGTGTCTAAGATTCTATCAAAGCTTAAGTTCGGGATCACCGCACTAGCTTTCTTCTATACATTGACTTTCATGTTTGTGTTGGTCTTTGCAATTGAAATTCAGCAGGCAATCACAAATCGGGGGCAGATGGAGTTCATTGATGCCATCATCGGATTGTGGGGATACATTGCTTTTTTCCTGATATATATTGGGGTCGCAGCTGTGATTCTAGTTATCAAGTACTTCTATCAAAACATTAATAAAAATAAGACTGTAGGAAGGGACTAGGGTCTTTATTAAGTCCGTTCGCATTTCCATAAAGGATGTCTTAGCACTCTTACCAAAATTCATCGCCAAGTCCTATGAGCACAATATATTCAATTTAAGTGAATACAAAAAAGACTATGAACCTTGTATTCAAGGAACATAGTCTTTTTTTATTAAATAGGAGTAAACGTCCACTCATCTTCTGTGTAATGAACCTTATAAACTCCCTCTGAATTTTCAACGTTTATAAACTTTGATAGCCATTCATTCATTGCTTGATCAGAATCCAATACGATTAAATAGTCAGATTTTCTAAGATTTTTGAAAAAAGTTTCCTTTTCATCCTCAGAGTTTAATCCATTAATAATGGAATAATTTTTTGATAGCTGTTCATACGAAACGATATATTTCAAGTAGCCCCTATCATCTTTACTCTTTGGACTATAATATGTCACATCTGGATCAACTATCCCAGTCGAATCAATCTTGTTGAATTGGCTCTTTACTTCCCACCTGATTGTTGTAATCGTTTCCGGTTTCTCCGTAATGACTTTCAAATTCCCGTAAAACGGGTAAAGAAAGAGACTTCCGATCAGCAGAAAGGTAACAGCCTTTAACATCGTTTGGTTGTTTATTGCGTGCTTCCACTCGTAGATGATGGCTGCCATGAGTATACCTGCGCAATAAATGATGATCGTGGATTGATACCTGCCGAAACCTGCTATTCTTGCCGCTTCAAATTCAGGCATTAAGTACACATACATAAAATATAGTGACAACATATAAAGAATATAAAATCCATTTGTAATCAAAATAGAGAACAACAGTGGTTTTGAAATCTTTTTCCTGAATTTATAAACAAAAATAAACATTAAGAAGGCGATGAGATTCAGAATAACCATAGCTTTAAAGTTGTTGGAGTCTAAATTGGTTGAGGCCTTCCATAACATGGGACCGATATTATCCATGAACTCCTTAGACTTTTCATTATTCGTCACCTTACTGGGTGTCACGGCAAACTTATTGGCTCCATAGCCTGTTTGGTACGCTTTAATAGTGTATTTCAACCATAAATAGTTTAGAAAAACCGGAATACCGATCAGAAATAATAGAGCCCTGTATATAACCTTTCTTTCATCCTTCGTGATGCGCTTCTTATGTAAGGAATAGTAATAAATAAAGCTCAGAATAAGTATAACATTGAAAGCCAAAAAGATTTTACCACTATCTTTTAACAACAGTAATAGGATCAAGATTGGGGTATTGACGATCAATTGCTTTTTCCAATCATCTTTATAATAATAAGCTACAAGAATACTTGCTAAAGCCGCCAACCCTAAAACGATATCTACCAGAAGATTATAAAAACTCCCCCAATTGACCAGCAACAAAGAAAAAGCGGCTACTGCAATCAAAAGAATGACTTCAGGTCTTTTCCATTCACTAAAATAGAACATCGTGGTTATGCATGCAATGACTAGAAAAGCCTGAGCCATTAAAGCGTAACTTTCATGATTGCCTAGTACTTCTAATATATAATAAATAAACACCGCACTGCCTGGAGGATAGTTTTGAAACGTGACGATCGTTGAACTGTCGGGCAGACCATCGATCAATGCCATTTCCCTTACAATTAATCCCCAATGGCTGAAATTATCATAGTGAGTCAAGATAAGCCCTTTTAAGTAAATCATCATACCAAGTAACGAAAGGGAAAATAGAACGATACTTGGTTGAAACAATTTTTTCACCTGGTATTTTCCCTTGATAAATAAAATCAGATAAACAACAAAGAGAAGAAGCCCCGAGAAGTAAATGATATTTACTACTAGAGGCATAATATTAATTAAACCTGCGCAAAACACAACTGTAGTGATGGATGAGAAGATAAAAATAGGAATAAAAGCAATATGTACTTTTAACCTATAATAAGAGACTAGCCCCCATCCGCTAAAAGAAGCGAATAGGAATAAAAACGAAAAGATACTGTTATTCATTGTTCAACAACTCTCGACGACCCACTTCATTTTTAAAGACCCATTCTCTTTGAATCACAAAGCTGACCAGGAACAAAAGTGAATCCACAATGATTTTGATGACTACCTCTCCAGAACTTACAGCTGAATAAATATAGTGTACCCCTAATGCCGAAATACCCATCTGCACGATACTAAGTGCATAGTACTTTACGATGGTATTCGAAGAACTTGACTTAAACACTACGTTTCTATTAATCATAAAATTAATAAACGAGGATAAAACTCTTGCCAGCACAGTTGATACGATAATAAAAGAATCAGGAAGTACTTCTTTTAGCATGAACGAAAAGATGGTAAACAAGATAATGTCCACACCAAACGATGCAAAAGAAGAGGCAATAAACTTCAGAAAAACTGAATAGATTTTGATAGAGTCCTTGATGGGATTAAAGTGAGAAGATTTATTTTCTTCAATATATATAGTCTTAATCTTCACTTCCTCAATCTTATAATTCTTCTTCTTACATTCTAGCAACATGTTCATCTCGTACTCATAACGTTCGCCTTTAACGTCTAGTAGATCTTCTACAAATAAGGTAGGAATCCCCCTCAAACCAGTCTGAGTATCAGAAACCTTAATACCACTGGCAAATTTCACAACTACTTTTGTCAGGTTATTACCGAAACGGCTTCTAAATGGAATATTTTCTTCCGAAAAGTTTCTCGACCCTAATACTAAACTAGTTGGACTTTCCTTTAATTTAGCAGCAACCTTTTTCATATCTTCCAATGTGTGTTGTCCATCAGAATCTATGGTAATGAGGCCCATCGAATCATGATAATTTTCATGAAAATATGTAAAAGCCGTCTTTAATGCTCGGCCTTTTCCTTGATTTACACCATGGTGTAAAACCACACACTCTCCGATTTCCTCTAACTCTTTAAAAATACTGGAACACTCTTTCTTACTTCCATCATTTACAATAATAACTCGAGAAAAATGAGCGGAAACTATTTCATTCACCAAAGTTTTCAATTTTTCATCAGGGTTATAGGCAGGAATAATGATGGCAATATCATTTATGGATTGCATTATATCTCCCCCTAAAAATTTCAATCTATGTAACTATATCTAAACTACCTGGAAAACACAATAATATATCACATTTTTTACAAAAACTACATATTTTTTTAGAGTGGATGCTCCCTCTACCGCTCATTGGTCTTTCACAAAAATCCACATACGATTATTGGTTTTAGGAAACACTGACATCTTACTGAGAATATGCTACCTGTATCTACTCTCCCCATTTTCCTAAATCTCCTTATAATGGATAAAAGGAGCAACCCCTAAATGGTTGCCCCTTTACAAATCCCCTAAATATACACTTCAATTCGATTACATCCCTCACTCAAAAGTCTCTCAAGAACCTCTCGCTTTATCCTCATACCACCCGTACGATATCGATTAGAAATCTCTTCTATCTCCACTTTTTCACCATTAACGACAATACGCGTACTCTCTTCTCCCATGTGATAAGTGAATGTCACTGGATGATTCATAAATTTAAAATCAAAGGTCAATCCGTCAAATTTCTCTGGTAAAACGGGATCGATGATGAGATCCTTTGCTTCTTGGCGGATTCCAAGGCAGTTGGATATTAATTGGTTCATGTAGATTCCAGGTCCGCTTGAGTAGATTCTCCAGCCGCCTTTTACCGGTACGGTCCCTGCGCGCAGCTCGTTGAACCGTTCTTGCGCCTCGTATCGAGTATTGAATTTACCGTCGGAGCTGCTGAAGTATGCGTTACTTTGTCTTCTTTCAGCGTTTGGAACGACTTCAGTCAACCCGACCGGATTGATGATTTCAAGTCCCTTCCACACTTCCTCCGTATTTCCGAGCTTCGCCATCGCTTCAACAAAGCGAATATGAGCGTGAACGTATTGCAGTCCGATTTCCCGACCGAAATTGGCTGCTTGCTCTGCTCGTTTGAAATGAGTGCTTACTCCACCTTCGTAGTTTGCAGGGCGGTTCATCAATCGGACCCCGTCTGGGCAATAGAGATGTTCCTTCACCAATTTGTAGTGGGATTCTGCTTGTTCCCTTGTGAATAATTCAGAAATGATACTGCGGTTCATCGGCAGCAGTCGATACTCGATTCCCGTTTTCGTGTCCGTCGGGTGAAGCATCAATTCTGCATGTGCCGGATCTTCCATGTACACGAAGCCTGGTATCACATCATTTTGTAAAATATAGCGATTATAATCATTCTGTATCCCTGAAGCAAGTGCTTTGAATTCCGAAGCTTCTTCATCCCGGACTCCCTCAAGTACGTTAGACAATTGATTCAATACCTGATAGGTTAAGGCTACTGTCCAGCTGCTCGCCATGAATTTTTTCAGCTGGGAGTTTGCCGGTTGAAGGGTATCATCCCAGTCACCATCGCCGTATGACGAAAGGAATGTGTCATGCAAGAAATGTTCTTTAATGTAGGCGATTTCTTTATGAATATGATGTAATAGTGTCGCCTTTCCTTCCGATAAATCAAAGCCATCCCGGTTCGTATAAGGAATTTCTTCCTCCAGAATACTGTAATCATTGGTTGCAGCGATATAGTCACCGACAACTTTTAACGGCCAAACGATGATATCTCCATGACTATCATCTTGCTGGATCTTGAAGTAACGGTCAAACATGAACCATTGCGGCCAATTACCGTTGTCTTCATATTGATGGGAATAGACGGTTTTGATGATATCTTTCACACTTTGGTAGTTGTGAGTGGCCATGAAGTACTCTGTCGGGCCCTGGCACACATCGCGGGTTCCCCATGCCGCTCCGCCGTATTGTTCAAGTCCATGTGGTACGGAAAAGTGAACAAGCATGTTGTGAGTGTACCACCATGATAAGGAATTGACTTTGGCCAGTTCACTTGGAATCTCCCCATGTTGAGAAAGCTTGAACCCATTCATCACTTGATGATAGTACTCTCGATAGCGCTCAATTTCAACGGTCATATCAGACTTTTCGAATTCTCTATCTTCCCCGTGAAGAAGTCCTTGAATGGTCATGGTCCATTCTGATGTCGCGGTTAAGTCGAGTACACAAAGTGATGCACTTCCGGATGGGACGTTCTTACCGAATCTTTCCTCTTTCCCCATACCCACGACAGCCCCATCGACCTTTATTTTGTAACACAGGTCAGGGTAGGTTTGGCTGCTTTCGGATTGAGAATCAGCAGAAACGTAGAGAATATCACCCTTTTTTTCAAGTTTATAAGGGACTTCATATTCATTGTTGTTCATTGTAATCTGATTCGAAACAAGAAAGCGGTACTGTTTTCCATTGTCAGATCGTACGTTCAGTCGGACTTCAGGGGAATCAACCGACGTATAATTTGTGATGATGATCGTGTCATCCTGTGTCTTGTAATACCAGCGCGCATAGTTGAAGCCTAATTCAAACATGGAAGGCATGGTTAATAAACGATACACTCCTTCATCCTCAACATAAATGCGCTGACCGGACGTTTTCATGACGTTCAAATGATTCCGGGTATTCGTTAACAACTTGTTAAACGATGTATTTCCAATCACGAGTTGGGAGTTGAATACTCCGTACATGAAGGAAGTGGTTGTGATGGTCCCTTCCTTCAGCTCATGATTTCCCCCAGACATGAGGAGGTGTCCATGAGGACGTTCAACAACCAATTCTTTTTCTTTTAACACGACATGTTCGTGAGTGGCTGTAAAGAAGGATAGTAATTGATCTCCATCCCATTCTTCCGTATGACGCTCAGTAAATAGACCGTCAATTTCTTCTTTGGACATTACTTCCGTTTGAAGGGGTTCGCCAATCTCAGGTGATAGAATCACTTTCTCGAGAGGAGCACTGAAATTCTCATTAAGCTTCTGTACTCCATTCCATGCATGTTCCACTTCTTGTTGGTATTCTAACGTCGTGATCGCTTCAGAATGGTTTTCTCTGAATAGACCGTAGAAGACAAAATGTTCTTGTCCTGTTAATCGGACCTTCTCCGTTTGCAGTGCCGTAAAAGCAAATTCATATTGATAGACCTCGTTCGCCAATGAAGGCTGCGTCAAGATCTCCGGTTGGTTTGTTTCCTTGTAGGATAAGCCGAAAAATTGGAACCCGTCCGTCGAGTAGCCAACCGTCTTTCCGATGGACCCTTGCTGGATATATGGAAAGCCATTGGATTGTGGTTGATTTTGACGGGAACAGACGACAAATCCTTTATCATCTTCAAATACTTTGTGATCCACGTATTGGGACATATAAGCTTCATTTGAGCGGACGCCGCCTTTATCTGCCAATCCTACATCCTGACCATAAATGACATCGATCTCGGCGTCCCGACCATCTATCATCACATCCCAGAACCAAACTCCTGTTTGTGTCAAAGTAAAGGTAACTTCGTATTGAAGGGTCTTATGGTTCCCTGACCACTTCACCTGCGTTTCTGAAAATCGCACCTCACTCGTTGATTGAACACCGATTAATGGAACAATTTCAATTTCGGATGATTGATAGATTCGTAAATAAAGATTGTTTAACGAGCCATCGATGGGATTCGTCAATAATTGATTGATCATGGTAGATGCATGGTTTATTTCAAAAAGATCACCGCTATTTAAAAAGGTGAATTGAAGATCACCGGATGTAAGCTTATGTTTAGTATTCATTCTGTTCCCCTCATTTCGTCTATTTTACTAATGTAAAGGATTGCTCCATACCTTCTTTGCTATTTGGGCCTGCATAGGCAATAAAAGTCCCCGGGTCACTGTCAAATTGTAAATCTGAATGATGATAACGAAGCTGTGGTTCCGATAGAGTAAAGGTAACCTGCTTCGACTCTTCCGGTTCCAGCACAATTTTTTGGAAGTCCTTAAGTTCTTTTAATGGCCGAATCACTTCCCCGCTCACATCCCGCACATAAAGCTGAACGACTTCCTCGCCTCTCATAGATCCGGTGTTTGTTACGGTAACCGAAACGGTAATCGGCTGATTTGGTGTCATTACAGATTCAGTAATCGTCATGTCGCTATACGAAAATGAGGTATAACTTAAACCGAAACCAAACGGTAGAAGGGGATCATTCGGAATATCCAGGTATTGTGAAACATAACGGACCTGGGCATCCGGTGCTCCCTTTGGTCTTCCGGTATTGAAGTGATTATAGTAAACCGGTACCTGTCCTACACTATATGGGAAGGACATGGTCAGTCGTCCGGAAGGATTTTCATCTCCGAATAAGAGGTCGGCCACCGCTGCCCCGCCTTCCGTTCCAGGATACCAGGCTTCAAGTACCGCATCGACCTGGTCGATGACCCCATGTAAATCCAGTGGTCTGCCATTAAATAGAATGGCCACCATCGGTTTATTTAATTTTTTCAATCGCGAAACAAGTTCCAGCTGAGCATCAGGTAGTTTAATATTCGCTCTGCACCCTGCCTCCCCGCTCATTTCAGAATCCTCCCCAAGTGCCAGAACGATGATATCTGCTTCTTCCGCCACTCTCTCTGCCTCAAGCAATTGCTCTTCAGAAACCGATTCAATTTTAGATCCTTTAGCAATCGTAAGGTGAGAAGATTCCACTTTCATCTTCATTCCATCCATTAATGTCACGGCATCTTCTTTGGATCCTAACCATGACCAAGGCCCAAGGATGTCATTGTTTTGAGCAAAAGGTCCAATGAGGGAAATTTTCTGATTGCGCTTTAAAGGTAAAACGCTCTCATTTTTTAGTAGAACACAAGACTTTGCTGCTAGTTTACGAGCTGCCACACGGTGTTCAGAACTCAACACCACTTCTTTTTCAAGCAATTCATTTGCACCTCGGTAAGGATTTTCGAATAATCCTAACTTTTGTTTAAGCTCTAAAATGCGCAAAACGCCCTCGTCGATGATGGATTCATCTACTGCTTTTTCTTCCACCAGCGTTTTTAAGTATTTCACATACGTCGAGGTCATCATTTCGATATCGACACCAGCTGTGATTGCTTTAAGGGCAGCTTCCTTCTCATTCTCTGCCACACCATGGGGAATCATTTCTTTCACTGCTCCCCAATCCGATATAAGAACTCCATTGAATTCCATTTCTTCTCGAAGTATGGATCGCATAAGCTTTTTATTTCCTGTAGCCGGTATCCCAAACACTGTATTAAAAGCGGTCATGACCATTTCACAGCCTTCATCAAGAGCCGCTTTGTATGCCGGTAAATAGGTTTCCCTGAGTTCCCTTTCCGACATATCAACCGTGTTATAATCACGTCCGCCTTCAGCTGCACCATAGGCGGCAAAGTGTTTGACACAAGCTGCCACACGGTTATGGTCGTGAGTTAGATCCTTCCCTTGAAACCCTCTCACAAATGCTCTGGCAAATTGGGTGTTTAAAAAGGAATCTTCACCTGTAGACTCCATCACTCTTCCCCAGCGAGGATCGCGAACGAGATCCACCATTGGGGCAAACGTTACATGGACTCCTGATACCGATGCTTCTTTTGCAGCAATTTCCGCACTCTCTTCCGCTAGCTCCAGGTCCCACGAGCATCCGATCCCAAGCGGTACCGGGAAGATCGTTTTGAAACCGTGTACAATATCAGACATGACTAATAAAGGAATGCCCAGTCTGTTTTCTTCCATATGAATGCGTTGAATGTTCATAACGTTCCTTGCACCAGAAGCTCCCAATACGGATCCACTATTTCGGACAACTTCCTCGTCGATCCCCATGTCGACCATCGGGCCGGTAATTTCACCTTGATCGCTTGCCCCTTTAAAAAAAGGAGTAGCGAGCTGGGTAAGCTGAGCAATTTTTTCATCCAATGTCATTTGGTCAAGTAATGCTGTCAGTTTATTTTCATTCATAAGTAGACCCTCCAATTGGGTTTTTCATTTTGGTTCTTTCAAATTATTGAAACGTTTCGATTAACAATTGAAGAAAAGTATAAAGGTAAATGGTTGGTCAGTCAACTATAGAATCTAACTCTACTATTTTCCTAAAAACCTTGTTATAACAACAAATTACATAAGTTACACATAGGTATAATATGGAATGAAACTTAAAATTATAGTATTTTTCAGAAAAGTGTTGAAAGCGGATACACCTTTGATTATAATATAGTCATCGAAACGTTTCAATAACACCTGGCAAGATATTTTCCATTACAAGAAAATAACTCTTACCACCTCTGATTCAATTTTTTTAATAGGGTTTCAATCTAATAGAAATGGAGATGAAGGTATGAAAAAGAAAACATGGTCTTTCTTTATGATTTGTCTACTGGCGCTATCTACTGTATTAGCAGGCTGTGGCGGTGGAAGCGATTCTGAAGATGGGAAGAAAACGATCACTGTCTGGGCAATGGGTGAAGAAGGTAAGAAGCTTAGTAAACTTGCTGAAGAATTTGAAAAAGAAAACACGGATATCAAAGTAAAGGTACAAGCAATTCCTTGGGAAACAGCTCATGACAAACTATTAACAGCTGTTGCTTCAAAAAATGGACCTGATGTCCTTCAACTGGGAACAACCTGGGTTCCGGAGTTTGCAGACGCAGGAGCGTTGCTTGATCTGACTCCATATTTAGAAGATTACCCGGATTTTAAACCTGAGAATTATTTCGCAGGTTCTGCGGACTCTATGACTTATGATGATCAGGTGGTCGGGATTCCTTGGTATATCGATACTCGTGTTTTATACTACCGAACTGACCTGTTAAAAGAAGCAGGATACGATCAAGCTCCTGCTACTTGGGATGAAATGAAAGATGCAGCGAAGAAGTTAAACGACAGAGGCGATGATGTATACGGTCTTGATATCGACCGTAACGATCAAATCACACCGTTTATCTTTGCATGGCAAAATGGATATGAATTTGAAGGTAAAGATAAGATGAATTTCGATAGTCCGGAATTTAAAGAAGCGATGGAATACTATACAAGCTACTTTAAAGAAGGAATCAGCCCTACGACTGAAGGAATGGATATTGTCCAAGCGTTTAAAGATGGCGTGAAACCAATGTTCTTTAGTGGTCCATGGATGATCAATATCATTAATGACCAGGCGCCGGATCTTAAGGATAAATGGTCAGTGGCCGTTATGCCGAAGAAAGAAAGAAATACATCAAGCATGGGTGGAGCGAATTTCTCTATCTTCCATAATTCAGAGAATGTAGACGAGTCCCTTAAATTCATCTCCTATGTGAATGAAGTGGATACACAAATGGAATGGCTGGAAATGTCGAATACGCTTCCATCAAGAAAAGAAGCATGGGAAGAGCCTAAATTAAAGGACGATCCACTATTATCTGTGTTCGGGGAACAACTGAAATCGACTAAAGCTTCTCCACAAATCAAAGAGTTTGAAAAGATCGCACAGGAATTCCTTTCCACTATTGAGAGAGTAACCGTTGGCGACGCTGACTTAAACAAAGAACTAGAACAGTTTAATAAAAAAGCACAAGAAATGGTAGAAGAATAAATCGAAAATAAATGAAACAAACGCTTCTATTAGGAAGTTATAGTAAGGTACATTTGGAGTTACAGGCATATGGATCACACCTTTGCCTGAGCTCCATTTTTAGCAAGCTGACCTTTACGAAGCGTAGTTTGAGTTAGGTGGGATATCATGGGCAATGGATTCAAATTCAGTAAAAACAATAAACATCCATATGTGTTTATAGCTCCTGCGGTTATCATATTGACTGTCTTTAGTATCATTCCGATTATAGTAGCGTTCTTTATTAGCTTTACAGACCTTGACTTAAAAGGATTGGCTGATTGGTCCAACATCAGTTTCATCGGACTTGAGAATTATTCAAAGCTGATAACGGATGATTTATTTCATAAGTCGATCATTAATACGTTGTTTTATGTTGTCATCGGCGTTCCCCTTGTCATTATATTCTCTTTGGGAATCGCCTTATTGCTGAACTACGGAACAAGCTCGTTGTTCAAAGTATTTCGGGGCGTATACTACATGCCTTCCATCACAAATATCATTGCCGTCGCAGTTATTTGGGGATTTCTTTACAATACAGAGTACGGATTGTTCAACTACCTATTATCACTATTGGATGTGGATAAAATTCCTTGGTTAGGAGAGCCAACGATTGCGAAACTATCGTTGATTGTTTTAGCTGTATGGAAGGGAATCGGAATCAATATGATCATATTCCTTGCTGCCTTGCAAGGAATACCGAAATCCTATTACGAGGCTGCTGAAATGGATGGTGCCAATCGATTGCAGGTACTTTTCAATGTCACGATCCCTTTATTGCGGTATGCAACATTCTTCGTGACGATCACCACCCTGATTGGCTGGTTGCAATTCTTCGAAGAACCATTTGTCATGACCAATGGCGGTCCATTGGACGGTACGATATCAATGGCATTATTCATCTACAAAAAAGGCTTCCAATTCAGTGAATTTGGTTATGCCGCAGCAGGTTCCTTTATTCTATTTATCTTTATCATTTTGATTACTCTTTTCCAATTCAAGCTTAGAAAATCTGATACAGAATATTAAGTCTGAAAATTTATTAGTATCGGGGCTGAAACAATGAAAGCAAATACAATGAAACGAAAAACCGAAAAAACGCTGGTTGCCTTACTCATGATTCTTGGTGGAATCCTGGTTTCCATTCCTTTCATATGGATGATTTCAAGCTCATTCAAACCTGAAAGTGAAGTACTGCAAATCCCACCTACCCTGTTCCCAGAGAATCCTACATTGGAGAACTACCTTAACTTATTTGAAAGCATGAACTTTGGTGTGTATCTGAGAAATACCCTTGTGATCGTCTTATTTTCCTTCTTAGGATTATTCTTTAATGCAATGGCTGGTTATGGATTTGCAAAGTTTCATTTTAAAGGGAAAGAAAAGATCTTTTATATCGTGCTTGCAACCATGATGATTCCTGCACAAGTCACGATGATTCCCGTTTACCTAATCTTGAACGAGATGGGATTGACCAATACGATGGCCGGGATCATCCTCCCAGGGCTTGCAGCAGCATTCAGTATCTTCTTATTCAGACAGTTTATGACCACGATTCCAACTGATTTGCTTGAAGCAGCCCGCCTTGATGGGGCTGGGGAATTCTATATCTTCTTTAAATTAATCGTTCCCATCGCAAAGCCGATCTTTGCTGTACAGGGAATCCTGACGTTTATCGGAGCATGGAACAGCTTCTTATGGCCCTTGATCATTGCCAATGATGAAAGCCTCTATACCCTTTCAGTAGGACTATCCCTCCTACAAGGGCAATATGCGAATAACTTTGGTCTTCAAATGGCTGGTGCAGCATTCATGGTCGTACCGATTATCATCATCTTCTCTTTCTTCCAAAAATATATCGTCGAAGGCTTTACGATGTCGGGGATTAAATAATGGTGGGGAGAAGTGTAACTTCTTTACTATAAATGTATAATGGATTTAACCATATAGCAGGATACAGAGATGAACAACCGCTATTCATATAGCAATCATAGGATGTGAATAAATGGCAACAATCAAAGATGTAGCAAAGCTTTCAGGAGTAGCCGTTTCAACGGCCTCCTACGCTTTAAATAACAGCACAAAAGTAAGCGAAGAAACCCGAAAGAAGGTATTGGATGCAGCAAAACAATTGAACTATCAAAAGAACGGACTTGCATCCGATTTAAAACGGACCAGCACGAATACCATCGCTTTGATTCTAAGTGATTTATCAGGTCCGTATTATTCTGAATTAATCAAAGGCGTCCAGGATGTGACGTCTACTAATGGATATGATCTCATAGCCTGCAGTTCAATTGGCGGTGCCCAATCTACGGCTATTAAATTTTTGAAAGAAAAACGGGTCGATGGGGTTATCATTCTAGCCCATAACATAACAGACGAAACAATATTGGAATCCACTCGTGAAGGATTCCCAATCGTGGTGTTGGACCGAGATATTAAACATGACCATGTTCTCCAGGTGGAAGTCGACAATGTCGAGGGTGGATTTCAGGCTACGGAACATCTGATTAGGAAAGGTCACCGGAATATTGCTTATATTAGCGGTCCATATAACTCTCATGATAACGAACTTCGTTTCCAAGGATTTAAGCAAGCCTTGGAGAAACATGATATTCCTTATCGCTCCAAATGGAAAACATCAGGTGGATTTACACGGGAAGGCGGATATAAAGCAACGAAAATGCTCATTGCCCAACAGGATATTCCCGAAGCGATCTTTTTTGCCAATGATGAAATGGCCATTGGCGGGTTACAAGCTCTATCCGAGAAAAATATCCGGGTGCCCGAAGACATCTCCATTATCGGGTTTGATGATATTCAACTGGCAGAGTACGTATCTCCCCCATTGACCACCATGAGACAGCCCAAATACGAAGCCGGCGCACTGGCTGTTCATCTTATCTTTCAGAAGCTAGCTAAAGAGGAAGTCGATCCTTATTATAAGCTGACGACTGAATTAGTGGAGCGGAGATCGGTTAAGGACATAAAGTAGACTTGAAGAGAAGCAAATCCGTAAAGATGGGTTTGCTTTTTTTCGTTATCTTCAGGAACCGGCTCTAAAAGCTTCCGTACCCTTCTTATTGCAAATCACACTTCTAATGTCACCTGTACAAATACACATTCCAACTCCCCTCTTAAAGTGACTCATACTAGAACCTCCTCCACATCCGTTAACAAAACCTTCACAAATATTGGGTACATTGTGTGATTGAGATGGAATTTTACTGGGTATACAATAAATAGGAATGAATATTCATTCCGTATTTAACCATGAAAGGCTGAATCCTTATGGCAACTGCAGTTAATAAACGAGATAGCATTATATCAAGCGCGTTGGTACTCTTTGCTGAGCGTGGATATGATGCGACTACGATTCCAATGATTGCGACATCGGCAGGAGTCGGAGCCG
This sequence comes from Rossellomorea sp. ABR4_004, assembly GCF_056159585.1. Taxonomy (NCBI): domain Bacteria; kingdom Bacillati; phylum Bacillota; class Bacilli; order Caryophanales; family Bacillaceae; genus Rossellomorea; species Rossellomorea sp. ABR4_004. The sequence goes on from NZ_JBSWVM010000002.1 coordinate 283,614, forward strand.
GTACCATCTATCGTTACTTTGAAAATAAAGAAGTGCTTGGCAACACGCTCTTTCAAGAGTATGTAAGAATATTTACAGAAACTCTTGAGAATGATTTCCCTTATGATGAAACCATTCGGGATCAATTTCATCATATATTTAAAGCCATGATTCTATTCACGACAAAACAAAGCCAAGCACTTTATTTTATTAAAACACATAGCAGCGCCCACTTTTTAGACAAAGCAAGTCATGATAGCTTTCTAGGTCTCCTGGATATCCTAAAGAATTTCTTTGATTCAGGAAAAGAGAAAAAAGAAATCAAGGAACTTCCTTCCTCCGCTTTGATCGCCATCGTTTACGGAGCGTTTCTTGAGCTTCAACGATTGGTTCGCATCGGGGAGCTGGAACCGGAAGCAAAACTATTGGAAGATGTAGAAGAAAGTATGTGGGACGCTGTACGGTTACATGTATGAGAAACAAATGGTTTCTCATGCATCAAACGGAATGAACGTTCATTCCGTTATAAATCTTTTAAAAGAGGTGCTACTAAATGATAAACTCAAACCAACTACCGCAGCCAAAGCCGTATGGACCTCTTGGCAGTTTGCCGGTCATCGATAAAGACAAACCTCTTCAATCCTATATGAAACTTGCAAGAGAGTTCGGTCCGATCTTTCAGTTTCAATTTCCGGGACGTATCAGTACGTTTGTATCAGGCGCCTCCCTTGCTGAAGAAATTTGTGACGAAACACGATTTGATAAGAAAGTCGGTCCTGCCCTGCAAAAAGTAAGAGCATTTGGCGGCGACGGCCTTTTCACAAGCGAAACGACGGAAAACAATTGGAAAAAGGCGCATAATATCCTGCTTCCAAGCTTCAGCCAGCAGGCAATGAAAGGCTACCATGATAAAATGGTCGATCTCGCCACCCAACTTATTCAGAAGTGGGCCCGCTTAAATCCGGCTGATGAAATCGATGTTCCTGAAGATATGACTCGCTTAACCTTGGATACGATCGGTCTCTGCGGATTTAATTACCGCTTTAACAGCTTTTACCGGGAAAACTCCCATCCATTTGTCGACAGTATGGTTCGTGCAATGGACGAAGCCATGAGTCAAACGCAGCGACTTGGTGTTCAAGATAAATTGATGGTTAAATCTAAAAAGCAATTCAAGGAAGACATTCAATACATGTTCAACCTTGTTGATGAATTGATTGCGGAACGGAAACAAAATGGTGATCAAGGAGAGGATGACCTGCTCTCTCATATGTTAAAAGGGATCGATCCGGAAACGGGTGAAGGGTTGGATGATGAAAACATCCGTTTTCAAATCATTACGTTCTTAATTGCAGGACACGAAACAACGAGTGGTCTACTGTCCTTTGCCATTTACTATCTCATGAATAATCCGGAAAAATTGAAAAAAGCACAGCAAGAAGTGGATGAAGTGCTGGGTGATGACGTTCCAGATTATAAACAGGTCAAGAAATTGAAATATGTTCGTATGGTGCTTAATGAAGCTCTTCGTCTATGGCCCACAGCACCGGCATTTTCCGTATACGCAAAGGAAGACACGACATTAAACGGGAAATACAAAGTTAAAAAAGATGATGTATTCACCCTTATCATTCCAGAGCTTCACCGTGATTCATCCGTTTGGGGAGATGACGTGGAATCGTTTAGACCAGAGCGTTTTGAGGACCCGTCTTCGATCCCCTATCACGCTTACAAACCTTTCGGAAACGGGCAGCGCGCCTGCATCGGACAGCAGTTTTCCCTTCACGAAGCGACTCTTGTTCTTGGCATGGTTTTGCAGCACTTTGACCTGATTGATCATAGTTACTATCAATTGGATGTTAAAGAGACCTTGACCCTCAAGCCGGAAGATTTCAAGATGCGCGTCTCACCGCGGAAACCGGATATGTCCTTTACGACTGCCGCTTCTGTAGAAGCGAAATCTGAAGAAAGAGAAGCAGACGCTTCTATCAAGCCATCTCATGGTACACCACTCTATATTCTGTTTGGATCAAACATGGGAACAGCTGAAGGAATCGCCCGGGATCTTGCTGAAACAGGCCGTCAACAAGGCTTCATGACCGAGGTTGCTCCTTTAAATGTTTATACGGGTGGGCTTCCCACTGAAGGAGCGGTTCTCATTGTCTCTGCTTCCTATAACGGAAATCCGCCGGACAATGCGGACGCATTCGTTTCGTGGCTCAGAGAAACGGAGGAAGGAACACTAAACGATGTTCGCTATGCGGTATTCGGATGTGGCGATCACAACTGGGCGACTACGTACCAACGCATCCCTACCTTCATTGATGAGCAGATGGAACAAAAAGGAGCTCAGCGCCTGTCGAAAACCGGTAATGGAGATGCAAGCGACGATTTTGAAGGGGATTACGAGAAATGGTCGGAAGCACTTTGGCCAAATCTGGCAAAAGAATTGAACATTGAACTTCATCAAAACGGTGAAGAAAGCAGCTCGATCACGATGAATTTTGTCAGTGATGTCAGTGACACACCACTTGCTCGCACTCATCATGCGTTTACATCGGTGGTAAGTAAGAATGTTGAATTGCAGCATGTGGAAAGTGGAAGGAATACAAGACATATTGAGTTGGCTCTTCCAGAGGGAGTAGATTATCAGGAGGGAGACCATCTTGGGGTGCTTCCCCGGAATCCAAGCACTCTTGTTGAGCGAGTTCTCAGTCGATTCAACCTGAACGGCGAAGACTATGTCCAACTTACTGGAGATCCTGGAAAAGCAGTCCACCTTCCAACAGAAAAGCCGGTGAATCTTAAGGAGTTACTTTCCAATTATGTGGAATTCCAAGAACCCGCTACCCGTTCGCAAATCCGGGCACTCGCGACTCACACGGTATGTCCTCCCCATGTAATAGAGCTTGAAGAGCTGTTGGAGGATGGAACGTATAAGAGGGAAATTCTCGGTAAACGAATCACCATGCTGGACCTGGTGGAAAAGTACCTTGCATGTGAAATTCCGTTTGAAGGATTCCTGCTTTTACTCCCGGCGCTAAAAGCAAGATACTATTCTATTTCAAGCTCCCCCCTTTACAAAAAAGGAGAAGCTAGCATAACGGTCAGCGTCGTTCGCGGAGATGCATGGAGCGGAAAGGGAGAATACAAAGGAATTGCATCAAACTATCTGGCGCAACGTTTAGAAGGCGATAAGGTAGCGTGCTTTATCTCTACACCTCAATCGCACTTCCAGCTTCCGGAGCAAGTCGAAACACCCATCGTCATGATCGGACCTGGAACAGGAATTGCACCATTCAGAGGATTTATCCAGGCACGCCGCATTCTTAAAGAAAAAGGAGAAACGCTGGGTACAGCCCACCTTTACTTCGGATGCCGCAATCCCGAGCATGATTTCTTATATCAAGAGGAGTTGGAGAAGGCCGAACAAGATGGAATCGTAACCCTTCACACCGCTTTCTCAAGATGCCCGGGTCAAGAAAAGACGTACGTCCAGAACCGATTGGCGGAAAACGCTGAAGACATCTTACCTTTACTGAAAGATGGAGGCCGCTTATATATCTGTGGAGACGGTGGTAAAATGGCACCGGATGTGGAACGCACATTAGTAGAAAGCTATATGAATTTCTACCAAACTACGAGAGATGAAGCTGCCGCTTGGCTGCGATCACTAGAAGAAGATGGTCGATTTGCCAAGGATGTTTGGGCAGGAGCGTAAATTTTAATATGGAAAACAGCGGACCTTTGTTGGGTTCGCTGTTTTTTTGTGGGGCTTCAGGAAATCCTGGGGATCATTTAGAGATGCAATTGAAACCTTTGGTGCCTTGCACTAATCTTTTTAGCACCTAGTATTCATCCTCATATACCCGGTTTAATGTCCCGTTCGCCGTTATATTTGAAATTTCGCCGTTAAAATCAGAATATCGCCGTAAATGGATTTCCGCTCAAAATGTGAGGCGGAGAGAAGTGACGATTTCGATTGATGCATACCCTTGATTGCCATCATTCGCTGATATAATCCGGATTTCGCTGATAAATTCAAAATATCGCTGATAAAACCAATATTTCGCTGATAAATCCACCTCTGATGAAAAAATGAACCCCCACACACCGCCAAAATGACTCCCAACGCTATGAACAACAACCTAATCACCATAAAAAGCAGTAAACCCATAAAGATTCCTCCTTCCCCCTCTATTTTTTCATATCCTTTCTTCATATAATTCAAAAAAGAGAGCTCCCAAAATGAGAAGCCCTCCAATTCCTATTTCCCGCCTGTAAACGAAATCCCCTTGATAAAGTAGCGATTAAAAAATGCGTACAGAAGGAGTACCGGCAGTGTAAAGACCATGGATGCCGCCATGATGTAGTTCCAGTAGCTGACGTATTGGCCTTTAAAGGTGTTCAATCCTAATGGCAGTGTATACATTTCTGTATCGGTCATGACAATCAACGGGGTCATGAAGTTGTTCCAGAATCCCATGAACACAAAGATTGCTTGTGCGGCCAAGGCTGGTTTTGCTAACGGTAAAACCACCTTGAAGAAGATTCCAAAACGGCTTAGACCATCGATTTGAGCAGCCTCTTCCAGTTCCTTCGGGAAGTTGATGAAGAACTGTCTCATCATGAAAATGAAGGTTGCATTGATCATCGCCGGTACGATCATCCCTTGATACGAGTTAAGCCAGCCGATTTCTTTTAAAATTAAATAGTTCGGGATCATCGTGACTTGAGCCGGAATCATCAAGACGGCCAGGATCATGATGAATAATGCCTTCTTCCCTGGAAAGCTTAAGCGCGCCAAGGCGTATCCAGACATGGAGTTAAAGATGATATTCAATGCCGTCCCGATTACTGCGATGAATAAACTATTGAATAACCATCTTGGAAATAGCTCCTGTTCAATGAAAATCTGTTTATAATTATCCAAAGTGAAGTTCTTTGGAATGAAATTCATCGTTCCGCTAATGATTTCTTCTAATGTTTTAAAAGAAGAGGAGAGTGCCCATAAGAATGGAATCAGAGTTGTGATCGCATAGCCTATCAGGACAATGTATAGAAGACGCTTACTGAACGCCTTTTTCTTCGAATTCATGCTTCCATCCTCCTTAATAGAGTGATTCTTCTTTAGAGAATTTACGTTGAATCAAGGTCGCCACCAGGATGATAAGTGCAAGCGCAAATGCAAGTGCTGCTGCGTATCCCATGGTCCCCAGTGATTTAAAGGCATATTGATAGATTAGGAGGACTACCGTTAACGTCGAGTTATTCGGTCCACCGGATCCACCTGAGAAAATATACGATTGATCAAACAGCTGGAACGTTCCGATAACCCCCATGATCACGACAAAAGACGTAACCGGCCTTAGAAACGGTACGGTCACATAGAAGAACTTCTGGATCGCATTCGCTCCGTCCAGTTCAGCCGCTTCGTATAACGAGTCCGGAATATCCTGAAGCGCAGCAAGATAGATGACCATGAAAAACGGTGCCGTTGCCCAGATGTTCATCAACATAATCGCATTCAGGGCAATGTCAGGATCACCTAAGAAGTTATAAGTCGGTAAGCCTACTTTTCCTAATAGGTTGTTGATCAGCCCTTCTTTGTTATACATCCACATAAAGATCAGCGTTAATACGGCTGAAGACGTTAAGGTCGGTAAGAAATAAACAATCCGGAAAAGCTTCTCACCCTTTAATCCTGCGTTTAACGTTGCAGCCAGAACCAATGCCAGAAAGGTCTGTGTCGGTACCACAATCAGGACGTACTTTGCCGTGTTTTTCAATGCGATAATAGCCCGATTATCCTCTATGATCCTTGCAAAGTTTTCAAAAGCAACAAATTCAAAACTCATATCTCCAAGGAGTTGAACCTTATGAAAGGATAAAAAGATGGCATAAAGAATCGGTCCAATAATAAACACCGCTAATACAAATAGCGTGGGAGACATAAATAAGTAACCTTGTCCTGCATCCTGTAATCTCTTCTTAGAAGATTGTTTGTTCATTCTCATCCCTACCTTCTATCTGTCTAAAATCTTCAGCTATTACCTGTATTCTTTCCGCCCAGGTCCGCGTCCAAGACCTCAAAAGAAAGAATACAGCCAATGGTAAAGCTGTACCTGACACAATCATGAGTGCCAGGTACCTTTAAAAAGATTATTGAATTTCGCTATTCGCTTGTTCTTCTGCTTCTTTCAGTGCTTCATCCAGAGGTCGGTCACCCAGGAAGGCAGCGATAAATTGGTTATTGAAGTTATTCATGATGATCGGCAGGTTCTTTCCTTCTGCCCAAACCGTTGCATACGGTGCTCCGGCTACTAGTGCTCCGCGTAATTCATCCTTGTCATACCCTAATTTCTCCGCTACTGACTTTCGTGTCGGAAGGGCAAACCCTTTGGACGTCCATGTTTCCATTCCTTCTTTACCAGTCAGATACGAGATCAGCTCCCATGAAGCTTCCTTCTTTTCCGATGCCGCATTCATCACATATCCAACCGTGTAGGCCATTGTTGCTTTTTCTCCATTGATGGTCGGTAATTCAGCTGTTCCGTATTCTACATCAGGGAATGTATCCGCCAGGAACGGGATCGCCCAGTTTCCTTCGATAACCATAGCTGCTTTCCCTTGACCGAACATTTCTCCTCCCCAGTTCGCTCCGACTTCAGAAGCCTGTGCAGAAGTTTTGTCTTCATTATGCTGGTCGATGATCGGCTGAAGGGCATTGACCACTTTATCTGAAGCAAAGTTCGCTTGATCATCCTTCACGACTTCCCCGCCCGTTGCCTGAGCAATGTGGTAAAGACGGGCAAGTTCCGGAGCTACCCCAAATCCATAAACGCCATCTTTCGTCAGAGCTTTTGATACTTCACGGAGTTCATCCCATGTTTTCGGAACTTCCACTCCTGCTTCTTCAAACATCTTCTTGTTATAGAATAAGGCTAGAGTCGAATAGTCTTTCGGAAAACCATATGTCTTCCCGTCAACCTGGAACGCTTCAAGCATCGGCTTCTCGAAATCCTTGACATCGAAGTCTTCCGTTACGTAATCATCCAGCGGCTCCACAACCCCCGTTTCAATCAGGGCAGGAGCTTCCAATGCATCCAAATAGAAAACGTCAGGACCTTCCCCACCAATCAGACGTGTTTTCAATACGTCCATATACTGCTCAGAAATGACTTCGTGCTTTACATCAATATTTGGATGTTTTTCTTCAAAGTCAGCGATCGTTTGAGTCAAAAGCTTCTGTTCAGAAGGATTTCCTCCCCAGCCGGCAAGAGTGATTTCGACTTTCTCACCATCTGCCCCATTTGAACTAGTCTTCTCGTCTGATCCACTGCACCCTGAAAGAACCGTCCCCACTAACATCGTCGTAATGCCTAGACTCGCGATCCATTTCTTCTTCGCCATTTTCATAACCCCTTTTTTGATTTATTTAAAATAGGATTGTTATTCCTGGATGTGTTTACACTGTTTGCTTTTCTTTCACAATGTCGTAGCCTGTTGAGTTTTCTAAAATGGTGGTTTCTACTTTGTCTCCTTTTCGTGTTAAGGAAAGAGACAGTACTCCATCACCAATCGTAATATCATGCACCGTCAATATGTTCATCTCATCAAGTAAAATCGGATTGAGATGTATTTCTTTTGTCAGGCTGTTTGGAAACAACCCTAATAGTGATTGAATAAATACAAGTGGTGTCCCCGCTGCCCATGCCTGTGGAGAACAAGCAACCGGATACTTTACAGCCTTCCCAATGGCAGACTCATATCCACAGAACAATTCCGGCAAGCGGTCGTACTCGAAGTGGCGGGATGCATCAATCAGTCCATTCATCACCCTCTTCGATTCTTCGGTAAATCCTAACTTACTTAACCCAAGGAGAGTCATGCTGTTATCATGGGGCCAAATGCTTCCATCGTGATAGCTCATCGGGTTATAACCAGCTTCACCTTTCCCCATGGTACGAATTCCGTATCCTGAAAACATTTTGTCATTCGTTAGCGTTTGACTTACTTTTTCAGCGCGGTTCCCTGACATCATTTCCGAATATAAAACATGTCCTGGATTGGACGTAATCGTACCTACCTTTTCTTTGTTTTGATCAAGGGCGATGGCGTAGAATTCCAGGTCATCCATCCAGAACTCCTGTTCAAATCGTTCTTGCAGGTTTTTCGCTTCTGTATTTAATCTTGAAGCTGTTTCATTATTCTCCAGTGTTTCATAAACAGCAGCCAATCCACGTTTCGCCTGATACACATAGCCTTGAACCTCTACTAAGGCAATAGGCGTATCAGCGTAATCCCCGTTTCGATGAACGATGGAGTCCCCTGAATCCTTCCAGCCTTGGTTGGCGATTCCCTTTGATGATTCCTGATGGTACTCAACGAATAGATCTCCATCACGATCTCCGTACTGGTCGATCCACTCAAGCGCTCTCTTCACATTGTCTTCAAGCTTGTGGAACGTATCCAAGTCACCCGTCCATTTCACGTACTCTGTTAAAAGAACCAGGAATAACGGTGTTGCATCAATCGTTCCGTAATAAGGCGTGAACGGAATTTGGTTCGTATTCGCAAGCTCTCCGTATCGAATTTCATGCATGATCTTTCCTGGCTGTTCGTCTCTCCAAGGATCCACCTTCGTTCCTTGCTCACTGGCCATCGTGAACAGGGTGCCTTTTGCAACCTGTGGTTGAAACGCAATCATTTGCAGGGCCGCAATGAGACTGTCTCTACCGAACGGAACTCCGAACCAAGGCAGACCAGCTACAGGAAACTTTCCGTATCCAGTGTCCGTCAGCAGTACACGAAGATCTGATAATCCTCTCTCCACCAGGCGTTGAAGCGGCCGGCAATCCGTTTCTACCTTCGTTAACTGAGCAGACCATTCTTTATAAGAGACTTTTAATTTTTGAAGAGCCTCTTCGACAGGTAAAATGTCATCTCTCGTTTCTACATTTTCCAGTGGAACGATTATAAATGTAATAGACTGTTCTTCCTCATGCTGAAGCTCTACTTGGAAGGTAATCTCCCCATTTTCCTTAACGTTTTTCGCTTTGGCATCCCACTGAATTCTTGTGGCACGATTGATATCGTCTGTTCCTTCATATTGGAAGGTGAGGGACTGATCCTCCACTTTCTGACCTGTTCTCTTTCCTACGTTTCCAGTTTGAAATCCGCGTACAATAAACATATCGTTGAAGTCCACATCGACTTCCACATTCAACTCAAACGATACGGGCTTTGGATAATAATTTTTCGTCGTAATCGTTTCATATAACACATCATCATAAATAAAGCGCTTACGTTCAATTTCTACTGATTCCCTCCAGAAAATAAGATTTCCATCCTCCTCTTGGTGGGGGTTCGTCGATAGAATCGTAGACATATAATTTTCGGATCCATCCGAATGTAAAAGAATCGGTTTTTCATTATTGATTTTCACATTCAACTTGCTAAGGTACCTTGTGTCATTCTTGTATAAACCAAGTCCATAACTATGATCTGAAACGATATCTCCCTGCTCATCGGTAAGAAGAAATAAGTTGTTTTCTTTAATCACTCTGTAGTTCATATGGGTTCCTCCTACTTTCAATACGCTATTGTTTGTGAATTATTTTATTGTTCCATTCCCGAAACGTTTTGGAAATAAGGTAAAAAATATCCCAAAACGTTTCGGATAATCCCCTGAATAAAAGTTGGCTTTTAGATTTTCACCAACGTTTATTCATTTCTATGATTTGTACTTTCTCTTTTGATTAACTTCGTCTCCAACACCATTCGGTGGGCCTTGGACTGATTTGATAACAAGTCCAGCAATAATCTTGCCCCTTCATACCCGAGCTGAAACTTATTTTGTTGGATGGTTGTCAGCTTGGGACTAACATAGGAAGCTAATAAAATATCATCATATCCGACAATCGAAAGTTTTTCCGGTACCTGTATCTTCAACTCTTTCGCTGCACTCATCGCACCGATGGCCATTAAATCACTTGCGCAAAATAATGCTGTTATTTCAGGATGTGAGGTTAATAACGCGTTAGCCGCTTTCTTACCACTTTCTTCTGTAAACTCTCCATTTACGACGTATTTGGTATTGAGTTCGACCTGAGCTCCTTGCAAAGCGTTTTTATACCCTTCCAATCTCTGCTGACTAACAAACGCAAACTCATGTCCATTAATCATCCCAATGTTCTTGTGTCCATTGTCGAGTAAATGCTGAACGGCTTTTTCAGCCCCTAATACATTATCAGTCGTCACATGACTCACATTCCCGGACTCAAGGGGAATATCAATTAATACGCAAGGAATATCACTTTCGACGACTTCATGTAGATAAGGATCATCGGTTCGAATCCCCTGGATAATGACCCCATCCACCCTTCTTTCTCTGCAAAGTTGTGTATACGTCTTTTCCCGCTGCTTCGAAGAATTGGTGTTGAATAAAACAAGATCGTAGTCCGCACCTGAAACAAACTCATTAATCCCTGCCAGCACTTCCACGATGAAATTATCCTTCACACTTTCCTTCGTGAATCCGGAAACAAGTAAACCAATCGTTTTCGACTTCTTCATGACCAGACTTCGGGCAATCGAATTCGGACTATAATTTAACTCCTTCGCAACTTCTGCAATCTTCCTTCTCGTGTCTTCGTTGACATCAGAATATCCATTTAACGCTCTTGACACCGTCGTAACGGATACCCCAGCTACTCTTGCAATATCTTTAATTGTAGTCACTTGCACATCTCCCAAAACGTTTCGGATTTCCTTTAACTGAATAATACAACAGCTTGAAAACGATTACAACATTATTTTTCTATAACGTTGGTTATGTCTATCTTTGAATATCTGGTTTCGCTGATAAACCACCCATCCTAAAAAAAGCAGCGAATCCAAATGAATTCGCTGCCTTTTCCTTACTTTTTCCTAACCGGTATTCATATTTCACTTCTAAACGTATCCGATCCAACGTCCTTACTCTCATTCCACAACATCTCCGGTCCCTCCGCTTGTTCATAGCTTGAAGACGGGAACCATTCAGAGTAGATCCGCCCCCACACATGTTGCAAAGTGTCGGGAAATGGACCGACCGCTTCGAAAACAGCCCATGTCAAATCGGGAACTTCAAGTTTCGATAAGCCGTTGGGACATTCCTCTGTTGTAGCAGCCCCTATATAATGATCGAGCTCCCCCTTTTCTTCCATCCTGCCTTCGGAAAAATTGACGGATGCACTAACCAATCCTTGTGGTTCCACATTTGATATGCTCTTAAATCTCTTGATCATGTCCTCGTCCAAACTCTGCCACATGGCTGCAATTTCAGGATTCACCCCATTAAAGATAATTGGCACCCGCTTCATGATACCTACAATGGAAAACGCTTCTTTCTCTACAATTCGATAATTCATTTCATTGCCTCCTCTGATGGATAACTGGAAGGTCATAGGTGGAAATGCTTTGAGTGAATGGCCACTCGCTTGTGACGGAGTGATCCCATGCATTTTTTGGAACGCCCTCGTAAAGGAATCGGGTGAAGAATAGCCATATTTTATGGCAATATCGATTACCTTTACGTCGCTGTTTTGCAGTTCAAGAGCTGCCAGGGTCAAACGGCGGCGCCTGATGTATTCCGATAAGGGAATCCCCGCAAGGAACGAAAACATCCGTTTAAAGTGATACTCCGAGCAATACGCACGCTGAGCGACTTTTTCAAAATTGATTTCTTCAGTCAGGTTCTCTTCGATGTACCGTATAGCGTCATTCATATTCCTCAATGAATCCATTTCCACTACCTCCTCATCAATAGAATAGCAAGATAGAAATAAAGCAACCCGACTTATCGTGCACCAATTTGCAGGATTTGATCTTTATAAAAATGGCCCCCTCTTTAGAGAAGGCCCACCAACTTAATTATTTTCTCGCTTCATGAACCTTCAACATTTTACCCTTAACGGTGGTTTTCTTCATCGCATGCAATACCAGCGGTCCTTTCCCATTCAAAATCTCCACGTAGGAAAGGTTTTCCTGAATGGTGATGATGCCGATGTCATCAGCGCTCACTCCTTCGATTTTCGCAATAGTTCCGACGAAATCGACTGCCCTGATTTTCTTTTTCTTTCCACCATTGAAATAGAGCTTCATGATGTCTCTGTTCAAATGCTCACTTTTGTCTGATTTAAAATCAGGTTCCGTGTCTAATTTACGTTCAAAATCCGCCTTTGCTTTTGCCACTGTGTCTTGTGTCGGAGGCTGCAGCTTTGGAATCGCAAATCCGATATAGTCTTCAATCTCTGCGAGGAATTTGTCTTCATACGGTGTGCAGAAGGTGATCGCCTTTCCTGCAGAACCTGCGCGCCCCGTTCTTCCTGTGCGGTGAACATAACTTTCTTTCTCCATAGGGATATCATAATTGATGACGTGGGTAATATTTTCGATATCAATTCCACGCGCCGCCACATCGGTAGCGATCAGATACCTGAATTCCCCTCTTTTAAAATCGTCCATCACTTCAAAGCGCGCTTCCTGAATCATACCGCCATGAATTTTATCAACGGGATACCCTGATCGGTCCAACTCATCACATAATGTATCCACATTTTCTTTTGTTCGGCAAAAAATGATGCAGCTATCGGGATTCTCAACGGTTGTCACGTTTTTCAGAAGAGTCAGCTTGTCATCCTCTTTCACTTCGATCATGGAATGATCAATCTTATCTGTTGTAATGCCCGTTGCCTTAATTTCAATATGAACAGGTTTTTTCATATATTTATGGCAAAGTGCTTCGACATCCTCAGGTAATGTAGCAGAGAATGTCAACGTTACCCGGTCTGCTGGCAACTCCTGAATAATCGCTTCCACCTGTTCGATAAATCCCATGTTCAGCATCTCATCGGCTTCGTCGATAACAAGGTACTCAAGCTTATCCAGTGGAAATGTTCCTTTTTCAATATGATCGAGAACACGACCGGGAGTGCCGACTACGACATGATTTTTCTGCTTAAGCTCAAGCTTTTGTCGGTGAAAAGGAGATTTCCCATACACTGCAGCCGCTTTGATTCGCTTATATCTCCCTATGTTCGTGAGATCTTCTTTCACTTGGACCGCGAGTTCACGGGTTGGCGTCAGGACAAGTGCCTGAGGCTTATTTTCTTCCCATGCTACCAACTCACAAATCGGAATCCCAAAAGAGGCTGTCTTACCGCTTCCTGTTTGGGAACGCACAACAAGATCCTCCTTCTCCAGAGCCAATGGAAGTACCTTGGACTGAACCTCAGTTGGAGCCTGATAGCCTAAATCGGATAGAGCCCTTACAATATCATCACTAAGCTTATAATCCTTAAATTGCTTTATACTCATTTCAATACCTCATTTATTCCTTCATTTAATCTTATTCTCATAGGAAAGTGTCGATTCTATTCAATGGAAAAATCCCCTCTGCAAATTCTTTTCAAATATCTTTAGGTATTCCACCAATAGTGTGTTATGCTTTACCTAACCATTTTTAACTTGTAACATGTTGTCTCCGGGACCGACGAACGCTGTCGGTCCCTTTTTATATCCAAAAGCGGAGGCGGCTTGCCCAGAGGCGACAAGCATAAGGCGAACATGCCGGAAAGGCGCTCTTTGCCTTTTTGGCATGTTTGACTTATGACCTCGAGCCTCTAGCCGCCGGAGCTGGATGTCACCAAAAGCGGAGGCGGATCGTTCAGCCCCGACAAGCATAAGATGAATTGGCCGGGAAGGCGCCCTTTGCCTTCTTGGCCAATTTAGCTTATGACCTCGAGGGGCTAGCCGCCGGAGCTGGATGTCACCAAAAGCGTAGGCGGCTGGACCAGAGGCGACAAGCATAAGGCGAACATGCCGGAAAGGCGCTCTTTGCCTTTTTGGCATGTTTGACTTATGACCTCGAGCCTCTAGCCGCCGGAGCTGGATGTCACCAAAAGCGTAGGCGGCTGGACCAGAGGCGACAAGCATAAGGCGAACATGCCGGAAAGGCGCTCTTTGCCTTTTTGGCATGTTTGACTTATGACCTCGAGCCTCTAGCCGCCGGAGCTAGATGTCACCAAAAGCGGAGGCGGCTCGTTCAGCATGCACCATACAAATAACCCCCACTTCTACCGATGGCAACAATAAAAAAAGGACCCTACTGAGAGAGTCCTTTTTCTTAAAAGCTATTACGCTTTAACAACGTTAGTCGCTTGAAGTCCACGTTGACCTTGCTCAGTGTCAAATGTAACTTTTTGACCTTCGTCTAAAGATTTAAATCCTTCGCCTTGGATAGCTGAGAAATGTACGAATACATCTTCTCCACCTTCGATTTCGATGAAACCGAAACCTTTTTCTGCGTTAAACCATTTTACTGTACCTTCTTGCATGTGTATTTCCTCCTGTGTGGATGTTTCATCCACGATTTATTACTATCGTTGCTCAATTAGATATCAAAGGCGAAAAGTTTAAAACTTATTCTTTCCTTACAGACCGAACAAAAATAATTCCTACTAAGAGTAACAGATATTTTGCTAAAAAGCAAATCCGTTCGGAAATCCCCAAAAACCTTTCTTCTTAGAGGAGTATCCGCCGACATTGTCGAAAGAATAAAAAAAGGAGTTGGAACAATGAATAAAATCGGTTTACTCAACACTCTCAGTAAGGCGAGTCGAGGGAATTTTTTTTCGATTGAACTTCCTGTGCAATCAAGTGAAGAGAGAGAAACCATCACAAGAGCCGCAGCAGAATTAGAAAAAGAAGGCAAGATCAAGATCAGGGAATTTACGGAGAAGGAGGCTTCTGTCTACATTCAAGGACTCATGAAATATGCATCAGCTTAATTGGTGTCAAACGCACGGCACCTTTTCTAAAAAATAAAAAAGGACCCTCGGGGAGGGTCCTTTTTCAAAGCAATTAGATTTTGTTTACGTTAGTCGCTTGAAGTCCACGTTGACCTTGTTCAGTGTCAAATGTAACTTTTTGACCTTCGTCTAAAGATTTAAATCCTTCGCCTTGGATAGCTGAGAAATGTACGAATACATCTTCTCCACCTTCGATTTCGATGAAACCGAAACCTTTTTCTGCGTTAAACCATTTTACTGTACCTTCTTGCATGTGTGTATCCTCCTGTGTGGACTCAAATCCACGATTTATTACTATTATTGCTCAATTAGATATCAAAGGCGAAAAGTTTAAATACTTTCATTCCTTACAGACCGAACAAAAATAATTCTTTCTTAGAATAACAGGAAATCGTAAAAATAGCAAATGCTTTTTATAAATCCTTCAACTTCCTATATAAAAAGTCCACTTCCCCGAAAGAAAATGGACTTACATATTATTACTTATCTTCCTGCTTACTCCCATGCTTCACGCCTTTACTTGTATAAGGCTTGTTACTCTTTTTCTTATTCGCCCCGGCCTGCCAGCGATTCCAGCCTTTCTTTCCAGTGCCTTGGCCTGTTCCGCTCTTTTTCTTTGGTTTACTCATTTTTTCACTCCGTTATGATAAGGTTCGTTCTTTCACGTTCGTCTCCATATCATAACACTTATTGGTGTAGGAGAGTACTTCTTGTTTATTCCACTTCTTTCTTCTGTCCTGTATAGATGTGAATCGCATCCCGCAAAAACTCGGCCACTCCGTCTTGTTCAGTGTCATAATAAGCCTTGAACCGTTCATCATCCACGTACATCTGTGCAAGGCCTGCATGGGCGTCTTTACTGTAATGCCCCCAGTAGAACGAGATCCACTGCTTATGAAGGTCAGCGGCTTTCTGGGCAGCGTCGCTTGCGGGATTACCGGTTTGAAATGCTACCCCTAAGGTTTGTTTAATTTCCTGCTCAAGTGCTGTAACCTTTTCATGGTCTTCCTGAGACATGTTCATGACTCTGGCGTTGGATTCGTCCACTGCCTTGTCGCCGTATTTTCCCCGCACTTCTTTCCCGTACTTTTTCTCATTATCTTCCACCATTTTCTCCTTGAACCCTTCAAACTTTTCTTTATCCGACATGGTGATTCTCCCTTCCTTTACACGTAATGTTTTATCTACATTTGAAATCAATTGATCAAGCTGCTCTCGTCTAGCCAATAGCCTTCCGCGGTGTTCCATCAAAGCATCTGTTGCATCAAAGGCAGGATCATCAAGAATATCCTTGATCTCGTCCAGTCCTACACCCAGTTCTTTGTAAAAGAGGATCTGCTGCAGGCGATCGACTTCCTTCTGCCCGTATATCCGGTATCCTGACGAATTGGTCCTGGCGGGCTTCAGAATCTCAATTTCATCATAGTAGCGCAGGGTCCTCGTGCTCACCCCAGCAATCTCTCCAAGTTTCTTGACGGTATATTCCATGATGTCACCTCCTGACAATTCTTACTTTACAGGTTGACGCTGCGTAAATGTAAAGGGGGAATTTTAAAAAAAGTTCGCTTTTTTATCTTTCATAGGATAGCCCGCCTGCGCGGGATCTATTTAGGGGAATCCCTTGAAAATAAAGTGCCAGTCCGATATTCTTAGATTATTAATTATCAGTTTAAGGTTGTGTTGAGCATGCGTATCAATAAGTATATAAGCGAGGCTGGAAAGGCATCCAGACGCGGTGCAGATAAATTGATTACCGAAGGAAGAGTGACCATCAACGGGAAGACCGCGAAGATTGGCGATCAAGTAAATCCCGGGGATGATGTGAAAGTTAGCGGAGCTCCTGTCCGGGTAGCAAGAAATAATGTGTATATTGCATTAAATAAACCTGTTGGGATTACGAGTACTACTGAAAAGGGTGTCAAGGGGAATATCGTGGATCTCGTCAATCATCCCCTGCGAATTTTCAATATTGGGCGACTGGATAAAGACTCAGATGGCTTGATTCTTCTGACGAACGACGGGGATATCGTCAATGAAATCCTCCGTGCGGAAAATCAGCACGAGAAAGAATATATTGTCACTGTTGACCGCCCGATTTCAGAGGAATTCTTAAAGCAGATGTCAGAGGGCGTTAAGATTCTTGGTACGAAAACTCTGCCTTGTAAAGTGGAGCAGGTGTCAAAATACGTGTTCCAAATCACGTTGACTCAAGGATTGAATCGACAGATCCGCCGTATGTGTGAGGTCCTTGGATATGAGGTCTACAGACTGCAGCGCACACGCATCATGAATATTCAACTGGGGAATCTGCCTGTGGGACAATGGCGCGACCTTTCTAAGAAAGAGAAGACGCGATTGTTTCAGGATTTGGATTATGAACCGAAGGAATGGTAAAACTTTAAAGGGCCTGACCTCCACCGCGTTAATTGTTAACGCAAGTGGGGGTCAGGCCCTTTATCAGGTTTTCACCCTGCTGGTGACTTCATCTTATCCATAATCATTGTAAAATAGTTCTTCACCGGGCCTGGTGGGTGGGGAATGTGGAATGAACCAGACTCCTGAGACTCCTCATCCTCTTCGGTTAACTTCGAAGAATAAACCCGCTTCCCCTCCACTATGCTGTGAATCGAGGAAGTCAGCTCTTCACTTGGACTGTCCTTTAGTAAGTACCCGCCTGCACCGAATTGGTGAGCTCGCTCTAAATATCCCTCTTTCGGAAATGTCGTTAATACAAGCAGATGACATCCCACTGTCTTCACAGCTTCCAGAGGTCCGTCCCTCTCAAGCATTTCAATATCCATGATAAAGAGGTCCGGTAGTAATTCGTGGACAAGGGCGAGTGCTTCTTGCCCATCCTTTGCCTGGCCGACTACTTCCATGTCTTCTTCCAGGTTGAGGATGGAGGACAGGGTTCCTCGTAATAATTCCTGATCCTCTGCAATGACGATTCGAATCATGTAGGTTCACTCCTTTTAAAGGCCTTATCATGTAAAGACTCCCCTTATATGAAGCGATCATAAGGAGAGTCGGTCAGGATTATAATTCAGGTTTGGCTTCAGTTGAAATTCTTGATTTTGACTTATCCAGGGACTTAATGCCTCTAAAACTTACAAACGTTTTGTTTTCTTCATCCCAAAGCTTGAATCGTAATGATTTTAAGCTTGTCAGAAGTGAGATTGTTGGCACTTTCTGTAATGGCTCTGAGTTTTTATGTGCTTCTTCGAGTTTGTAGTTCGGCACTCTTGGACTTAGATGGTGAATATGGTGATAACCGATGTTACCTGTCAGGAACTGCATGATTTTTGGAAGCTTATAGAAGGAGCTTCCTTCAACAGCCGCCAACACATATTGCCATTCTTTGTCCTCTTCAAAATACGAATCTTCAAACGTATGCTGAACGTAGAACAACCAAATACCGATCGATCCTGAAACCATAAAGATAGATCCTTGTACAAGGAGGAATTCCTGCCAGCCCAGTGTTACGCATAGTAGTGAGATAAGGGCCACGATGATCACGTTCACTAAATACGTGTTGTTACGTTCTTTCTTACGTGCATTTTTACGGTTAAATCTATTTTTCAGAAGGAATACATAAATCGGTCCTAACACAAACATAACGAACGGATTGCGATAAAAGCGATACGCTAAACGAATCTTAAGAGGTGCTGCTAAATATTCATCAATCGTCAGTGTCCAGATGTCACCTGTTCCACGCTTATCCAGATTTCCACTTGTCGCGTGATGGACGGCGTGATCATGTCCCCACTGATCGAACGGGAATAGCGTTAACACACCCATAACTGTTCCGACGATTCGGTTTACACGACGGCTTTTAAAGAAAGAGAAATGGGTACAATCATGAAAGATAATGAAGATTCGTGTTAAGAATCCTGCAGCGATCACGATTGGAACGAGTGCCAGCCAGTACGATACCGAAAGGCTTTGATACGCAAGAAACCATAATAGAAAGAATGGCCCCAGTGTGTTGATGATTTGCCATACACTTTCCTTTGTTGTTGACTTTTCATAAGGAGCAACTTCTTTTTTCAACGTTTTTATATTAGTCATGTCATAATTCCCTTCATTTAAGGCGTTGGATTCATTATAGGATAAGCGATATCATCGCGTTAGTAGTAGGTGTCATATGCTGGGTATGACAAATGTCATAAGGGAGAATTTGTCATGATCGCACAATTGCTCAAACCGTTGATATTGCTGGATTCACAATAATTTTTTCACGTTTCCAATTGGTTATATTATTTTTTGTGATTAGAAAAATATTCTTGTTTGGGGGATTTTTTAGAGAGGTTTATAAAAAAAGTTCTTCAATACTCTTGTATCAGCTACAGATTAAATAAAGAGGATGGCCCAAAGTTTTTCTTCAGGTCATCCTCCTTTGTACTATTCACTCATTAAAAATCGAACTCATCAGGATCCGGGCCACTGCGGAAATCTTCATTTAATGCATCTAGTTGATTCATTTGTTCAGAAGTTAATTCAAAATCATATATAGAAATGTTTTCTTGAATTCTGGACTCCGTCATAGACTTTGGAATTGTGAGGACTCCGTGTTGGAGATCCCAGCGCAGTATCACTTGAGCAGGTGATTTACCATGGGCCTGAGCAATCCCTTTAATGATTTCATTGCTTAATAGCTCTGCATTCATAAGCGGAGACCACGCTTCGACTTGAATATTGTGTTTCCTGCAGAAATCTCTTACTTCGGTTTGAATCAGCTTAGGATGGAATTCAATCTGGTTAATAACCGGCGTGATTTCTGCAACCTGTAGTAATTGTTCCAAGTGATGAATTTGGAAGTTACTCACACCGATTGCTTTGATCCGCCCCTCCTTATAAAGGGATTCAAGAGCTTTCCAGGACTCCATATACTTCTCTTTACCTGGCCAGTGAATCAGATAAAGATCCAGATAGTCGAGCCCCATTTTCTTTATGCTTTCTTCATAAGCCGCGATCGTTTCATCGTAGGAAAGGCCGTCATTCCAAACTTTTGAAGTGACAAACAGTTCCTCCCGGGTAACAAGTCCAGCTTCAATCGCTTTATTGATGCCTTTCCCGACACTCTCTTCATTTCCATAAATCGCTGCTGTATCGATACTGCGATACCCCATTTTGATCGCTGTCTGTACTGCCGATGCAAGCTTCGGGCCGTCATCCACACGGAAAACCCCATATCCCAGTTCCGGCATTATTACTTTATTATTTAAAGTGATAGATTGGACGCTCATACCTACACTCTCCTTTTTCATAAAATGAATGGTCCTCACGAGAAGAACCTGGACATAGTATGAACGATGGAAGAGAGCTTGAGAAGTAGGTACTTTTTTGTGGGATAGGTACTTCAAAGTACCTGAGGTTCCCATAAAAAAAGAGCATGGAAAAAACCCTCCACACTCTCTCAATTCTCTATCATTTGCAGACCAGGATCTGCCGGACAAATCTTCCTTTACTCACTTCACAACGATCCACAATCTCGAAGCCGGCTTTTTCAATATTCGCATCCACATCTTCCAAGGTAACAATCACGACCTTCGCTGCAAATCGTCTCGCACTGCGGAGCATTTCAAGCTGCTCGTCATCTGTAATAACTGAACAAAGATTGTAGGGTAGATCGATCACAGCTGCATCATAGTTGTCCGTTACGTCGTTAATATCCTTTAAAGAGACATCCCCTTTGTATCCAAAATGAGCGATATTCTCTTTCACTCCATCGAGGATCAATGGATTGCGGTCACTTCCGACGATATTGATTCCCATGGATAGTGCCTCGACAAGGACCGTCCCTATCCCGCAGCACGGATCGATCATTTTGATTCCTTCAGGATTAGGTGCTGCGATATTCACGACAGCTCTTGCCACACGAGTACTGAGTGCAGTCGAATAGCTGTGCGGCTTTTTCACATGGTGCAGCCAAACCGCTTCATTTCTCACATATTTGCCAAACACCCAGCGATCATTGGTCTTCATCACCCCGAACCAAATGTCCGGATCGACTAACTCCGCTTCACCCTTTAGATGCAATCCTACTTCTTTTTCGATCTTGCGAAGCTGTTTGAAGCCTACTCTATCGGTATCAAGATTTTGAACAAAAACGACCTTGAACCCATCAAGTGCTTCTAACTCTTCTATTTCTTCAAGTAATTCTTCAAACTCATTCCCCTCGCAGATAATCTCGAGTCTCTCTCGAATAAATGGACTTCTGCTGGGGTCTATTTTCACTGAACTTTCCAGAATGCTAGATTCAGAACTTTTTCCGAATAACACTCTTCTTTCCAAGGCGCATAAGGATTCTTCGTTCGGTTCCCAAGAATAATGATAGATATATTTTTTCGTTTCTATTATGATCAACTCCGTGTGATGATAAAAATGTTGTGTTGCATTAGACCATTGTAACATAAAAAAAGACCTGACCCCCGGCATGCCATCGCATTCATGCACCGGGGTCAGGCCCTCAGCTTATTTAGTTTCCATCATGGAAATATACTCTTTCACCACTTCATAGACATACTCCTGGTTCGAAGATGCAGTTTCAGGGTTGTATGCTCCACCATTTGTCTTGTTATTGGACAGTACACGGATTCCCAGGAACGCTACATCATAAGCACCTGCAATCTGTGCTGCTGCAGCCCCTTCCATTTCCTCTACAGAAGTACCGTATTTCTCATGGAACCATTGAATGCGGTCCACTTCATTATTCCACACGTCGGCAGAACCGATGGTACCTTCGACGATCTTTCCATCGGTGTAGGTATCCTTTACTGCTTTGGCAGCTTGGAGTAAGTCCTCGTCTCCATCGTAGTATCGGATTTTCTCAGCATTTGGGTCTTCACCTGCACTGCCTTCAGAAGCCATTAAGTCCATCGGCTTCCAGACGGTTGGATAAATTCCTTCGTTATCAGCTTTGTCAGCTGTTTTCAATGAACCCAGGTTAACGGTTCTTTCTCCTAATACGATATCAAATACATGTAGTTCAGGGTCATGTCCACCTGATGTTCCTTGGTTGATGATAGCGATCGGATCGTATTTCTCAATGGCTACCGCAGTAGCCGCTGCCGTGTTTTCCATCCCTTTACCGGTTTTGGCAACGATGACAGGATAATCATCAAGCGTTCCTATGTAAAAAACAAATGATCCCGATTTTTCTTCTTTCACATTTTCTAATTTCCCTGCAAACTTTTCAGCTTCAATCGGCATTGGACCTTGAATCATAATGGGTCTCTCTGCCTCTTCTTCCTTAGCTGCAGTCTGTGAAGTGGAACTGCATCCAGTAAATAAGGATAATGCGAGTGCGGATAATGATACAAATAAAGCCAGTTTCTTTTTCATCACAATCTCTCCTTTTTCGTTTTTTCTTGATGGTGATATCTCGTTGTTCTGCCCAAAAGAAAAAGATCTAGAACATGTAGAGTGGTTTCTACTTTCCAGACCTTCGAAGTTAAAGTATACGTGAATGATGGGAATGCCCATCACAAAATGGCAACGGCAAAAAACCGTAAAACCGAATACTTCAACTCGTAGTCCAGTTCTTATAATGGGAACCAGGTAGAAACACTCAGACCATATTACCGAGGATATACGAGTAACTATATGTAATTAGTACATGGATAATATAACAAACCTCTCTATGATAATCAACAAAAATACGAATTTTATTATAAGTTTTAATTTTAATGTTCGTGTTTTAGTGGAATCACCCCAACATAATGGGCATCTTGTACAGCCTTAGATTTGATATATAAATTGAGAATAATATAATGAAAGAACGTTAAACAAAAAAACAACGGGGTGAAAAACATGAAAATCGGACTTATCGGATTAGGAGATATCGCCAAGAAAGCCTACCTGCCAGTTCTTACTGAAAAAGAAGGAATCGAACTCGTGCTTTGCACAAGGAATGCCGAAACTCTAAATGCTCTTGCAACTAAATATCGAATCCAGGAAAAGGTTCAGAGTGTTGAAGAACTGATTGCTACCAATATTGACGCAGCATTTGTAAGTACGGCTACCGAAGCCCACTTTGAAATAACGGAAAAACTACTAAAGAATGGGATCAACGTATACATAGATAAGCCGATTTCCTTGAACATTCACGAAACCGAAAGAATC
Source organism: Rossellomorea sp. ABR4_004 (assembly GCF_056159585.1). Taxonomy (NCBI): domain Bacteria; kingdom Bacillati; phylum Bacillota; class Bacilli; order Caryophanales; family Bacillaceae; genus Rossellomorea; species Rossellomorea sp. ABR4_004. Next base: position 306,572 of record NZ_JBSWVM010000002.1, read on the forward strand.
GTCCAGCTCGCAAAAGAGAGTGGAAAAATCGCTATGGTTGGCTTCAACAGACGATTCATACCAAAAGTAAGAGACCTTAAAGAACATGGAAAACCGAGCTTTCTTCTTATGCAAAAAAACAGATATGCTTTACCTGATTTCGCCAGAAGGTTCGTCGTAGAAGATTTTATCCATGTTGTGGATACTCTGCGATTCTTAATGGATACAGAAGTCCAGGATGTAAAGGTTCAGTCTCTAAAAAAAGATGACATGCTCCACCACTTAGTCGTCCAGCTCATCGGCAAGGAGTGCACCTCAGTCGGAATCATGAACCGGGACGGCGGTGTGACGGAAGAAATCATCGAGTACTCGGCAGGCCATCATAAATATGTCGTCAACAGTCTCGTTGAAACGACTCATTATCATAATAAAGAGGTCAGCTTTTCTTCATTTGGAGATTGGGAGCCTACTTTATATAAGCGCGGGTTTTATGATTTAGTGGATCATTTCATAGACTGTGTGGAAAATGGTACAGCCCCTGACCCATCGATTGAGGATTCACTGGTAACCCATGAGATTTGTGAGAGGATTGTCGGGATGATTGAATAGGAGGAAAGTCAGAGGGGGTGGGACAGGGGGACAGGTTAACTGTCCCAGTCATAAAAAGGGAGTTGGGACAAGGAACCTGTCCCCGCGCCCCTCCTCTTTTTAAAACATAGGATTTTTCTCTATTTGCAACCAATAATCAGACTTCTCAATCTCTCCAGCCAATTGCAACAGCAAATCCTCTCTGCCTTTCGCTGCCATCACCTGGACTCCGACCGGCAGTCCTTCAGAAGTTTGATGTATGGGGAGTGACATGGCCGGCTGTCCTGTTAAATTGGCCAACTGTGTAAAAGGGGTACGCATCAGATTCTTCTGTGCTAATTGATCAACGATTCCTATCTTTTTTAACAGTCCCCTGAGTCCCAATTTCCCTATTGAACTGATCAAGAATTTCTCTGAGTGGGTTGGTTCCAATTCTCCTATTTTGGCTGGGGGGAAAGCCGTTGTAGGAGTAAGGTAGAAATCATACGTTTCATGAAATGTTTCCATTTGATAAGTTGCTTTATCCCACTCCCTAATACTCAGGATGAATTCATCTGCAGGGGTGGCCTTTCCAATCAAACCCAGGAGCCAGGTAGAGGGTTCCACATCAGCGTAAGTAGCTTTTCGTCCAAGCACTTCTTCTAATGAAGTTAACAATGCAGCGGTTTCACCAAAATACATGGTTAAAAAACTTCTCGCAATCTTATGTCCTTCCACCGGCACCTCTCTTTCTTCCACATAGTGGCCCATGGACTCTAGTAATTTAGCAGCTTTCGCAACAGCCTTTTCACACTCGGGATGAACTTCAGTACCTATGGGAGAAGCTGTGGAATAGGCAATCCTTAATTTCTTGCCTATCGGAGTTTTCGATGCTTCCATGTAGCTCCCTTCAAACGGGGGGGCATAGAAAGCAGCAGACTTTTCATATGTTGTTAATTCATCCAGCATGGCAGCACTATCCCTGACCGATCGGGTTAAAACATGCTCAACAGAGGCCCCTTGCCAAGTTCTTCCGTAGGTTGGACCAACTGGTGTTCTTCCTCTGGTTGGTTTCAAACCAAATAACCCGCAATAAGCAGCCGGGATTCTGATTGATCCCCCACCATCGTTTGCCCCCGCGATCGGAACAATGCCGGATGCTACCGCAGCAGCTGAACCGCCACTCGAACCTCCAGGCGTATAATCCAAGTTCCAAGGATTTCTTGTCGCACCGTGATGTGAAGGCTCTGTAACAGCCACTAGAGCAAATTCAGGCACATTCGTTTGCCCCAGAATAACCACGCCTGCTTCCCGCAATCTCCTGGTGTACTCTGAATCTGTCTTCGCGCGGTAGGTTCGAAGCGATCTTGAACCTGCTGTCATAGGCTCCCCTTCTATTTCCTGAGTGATATTTTTCAATAGCACCGGTACACCGGCGAATGCTCCAGTAAGCTCTTTGTCTGCAACCTCCCTCGCCTGTTCATACATTTTATGAATCACTGCGTTCAACTTCGGGTTGTGGGCTTCTGTTATTTTAATGGCTTCTTCAACCAATTCTTTAGGATGAACTTCTTTTTTCTTCACTAATTCTGCGAGCCCTAAACCGTCGTAGTTTTTATAATCAAACCCCTGCATCCTGCTCACCCCTATTGACTATGTATTTATGACTTTCTACATAATGGGAAAATATCCTTTTTTTAATAGAAATCAATAACACTGCAGCACCTTAGATTTGGGAACGAGTCTGTATCTAGCGTTTATCTGCCGATGGATACTAGTATAAAAGACTCAAGAAAGAGGTTATATACCTATGTGTTATTTTCAGATAATTGCTACTATTGAGTGATATACGTCTACTGCTCACTCTTGTATACTTTTAATCGAAACGTTTCACCAAATGGAAAGGAAGTGTCAAATGTGAAGAAATATTTTTCGTTGCTGTTAGCTTTATTGCTTATCGTCAGCGCCACGCTCCCTGCAGCGGCTTCTGCAAAGCACTCAAACAAAGGAAAAGAGATCGCTTTATCCAAACAATTGAAAGCGATTTCAAAGAATACCTATCGATACTTCGAGGATTTTACAGATGAAAAAACGGGACTCACGTATGATGCCGTCCGTATGGATAACGGGGAGATCAATGCCCAGAAATTCACCTCTCCTACGAACATTGCCATGTATATGATGAGTACGATTTCAGCTGAGGAAGTCGGCTTGATCTCACGTGAAGAAGCCGTGACTAACATCGGAAAGACGTTGAATTCATTAAAAGATATGGAAAAATGGAACGGGTTATTTTACAACTGGTACTTTACAGAAGATGCAACGCTTATGACGGATTGGGGTCAATTCATCTCAACTGTAGATAATGGATGGCTGTCTGCAGGTCTCATTGTAGTGGGACAAGCGTATCCGGAACTCTATGAAGAGGCCCACGCATTAGTAGAGGACATGGATTATTCCACTCTTTACACACCGGAAGTAGGACAAATGCGAGGCGGATATGATGTAGCAACCGAGAGCTATACTTCTCACCATTACGGTGCCTTTTATACGGAACCCCGCGTGGCAAGCTACATCGCGATCGGAAAAGAGGACGTACCGGAAGAACATTGGTGGAGAATGTTCCGTACCATGCCTGAAAGCTGGGATTGGCAGGCTCAAATTCCTGAAGGATATACAGAAACATATGACGGTGTAGATGTTTTTGAAGGACATTACAGTTACAAGGGCACTAAATATGTACCAAGCTGGGGAGGAAGCATGTTTGAAGCATTGATGCCACAGCTTGTACTGAAGGAGAAAGAACTTGGGAAGAACGCACTCGGCTTGAACAATAAGCGTCATGTAGACATCCAGATTCAATATGCTAAAGAGCAAGGGTATGCTGCCTGGGGCATGTCACCAGCAGCCACACCGGATAATTATTCAGAATTTGCCGCTACACCTCTAGGAATGGACGGTTATAAGTCAGATGGCACTGTCACACCGCATGCAACATTCCTTGCACTTGAATACGCACCGATGGAAGCATTCAAAAATATCAAAGCGTTGAAACGTTTCGATATGTACGGGAAATACGGCTTCCTTGACTCAGTTAATGTGGAAACGGGTGAAGTGACAAACGCCTACCTCGCTTTAGATCAAGGTATGACAATGGTCTCAATTGTCAACTATTTAAAGGATGGAGTCATCAGAGATTACTTCCATCAAGATCAAATCGGGGAATCACCAGAGGATCTGTTGATGAAAGAGACATTTTCGATTAAATAATTGGTGTGACTCATTCTTCAAAAAATCGAAAGCCCAAGTGATGATGCTTGGGCTTTTAATCTTTTTCCAAAGTAGAAACAGTTTGAAAGATTATATCGGAGTAAGACGGGGAACATCTATACTAAAAAGGAGTATAGATCATGCCAGAAGGTCCGGAAATCAGAAGAGCCGCAGATTCCGTTGAACGTGCTCTAAAAAATAAAACCGTCGAAGATATTTATTTTGCCTTCCCTCATTTAGAAGACTACGGGGATTTTCTAAAGGGGGCAAAGGTGTCAAGAGTCGATACGAAAGGAAAAGCCATGCTCATCCGCTTTAACAATGGATATACCATCTACTCCCACAATCAGCTTTACGGGAAGTGGTATATCAGAAACACATATAACTACCCGAAAACAAATCGCCAGCTCCGATTGGCCATACATAATGAGAATAAATCGGCACTTCTCTATAGTGCATCCGATATAGAGGTTCTTCGTGACGAAGAAGTGCCCGGGCACCCATTCGTCTCAAAAGTGGGACCCGATCTTTTAAGCGAAGAGGTATCAGTAGATGAGCTGATGGAACGGATGAAGGACAAACGATTCCGTAACCGCAAATGGTCGATTCTATTGCTGGATCAAGGTTTCGTAGCAGGAATCGGAAATTATTTGAGATCTGAAATCATGTTTGTCGCTGGTATACATCCTTCCTTCAGGCCAGTCGACTGCACAGTTAAGCAATTGAAGAAAGCGGCACATAGCATCAAGGATTTAGTGAGTCAATCGTATAAGACTGGTGGGATCACCAATGATCTCGACCTTGCACAGAAACTGAAAGGCCAAGGAGTGAAGCGTTCCCGCTATCGTCACTGGGTCTTTAACAGGGAAGGAGCCGCTTGCTTCAAGTGTGGAAGTGAAATCGAGAAGACGGTGGCTGCTTCAAGAAGGCTTTACTTTTGTCCTGTTTGTCAGGGAATCGAACGATAACGATAAAAGGGTACGTGGCATTCTTAATGCCTCGTACCCTTTTATCCGTTTAACGTCAAACTACCGTTTCTATTCCGTACTCCGGTTAATCGCTTCCTTCATAGAAATCCCTTTCAACTTCCGATGATTCAGCCATAGGGATACATAATATGATGCGATGATGATGATAAAACTGATGAGGACACTCATCCAATCCAGCTTGACGGGAATCGTCACATTCATCTCAGATGTGATCGAATTCATAAAGGCTGAAATTGATAGGAGTGTCACGGGTATACCTATGACAAATCCAAGGATGATAAACCAAATATTGTAGCCGATCATCATGTTCATGATTGATTTCTCCCGATAACCGATGACTTTCATGAGTGAAATTTTGAATGAATTTTCCTCAATTAATAATGAAATCAGTATATAGATGATGATGACCGCAATGATGGCAGCAACAATGGCAATCGCTCCCACACTATAGTTCAACGGCTTGATCATTTCCTTGAATCCGTCGACCGTGTCTGATGATTCGGTTGTCGACACGAGTTTTTCTTGTGGTATCGTGAGTTCTTTGTTTGAATAAATCTCCGTATAACTCCCTGAAGGATAGTCATTTAATTGGTTGAATTCATCCAGTGGCATATAGATCATACTTCCGAGATACGATTCTGCTATGTGGTCAATGGTGAGGGTAAAGGATTTGTCCGTCCATTCATTTGTCACATGAATGGAGTCTCCTTCTTGAATCCCTAATTTATCTGAGAGGGATTTATTCATGATGACTGAATTGAATGTGAGCTTTTCCCCATTGGAGCCCACTAACCTAATGGCCGTATTATCCGGCTTAAGCCCAGTGATCGTCACGCTCTCCTTATCTGTGATAAATGGCGCCACAGCTCCGATCTGTCCCGATTCGGGCTCGGCGGTCTGGGGAGCTTTAAATAGATAGCTATACTCATAGTCGTACACTTGTTGAAAATTATCGGTCACCAGGTACTCCATAGAGTTCTTCGTGACGAAGCCGAACAACAATAATAACGAGGCAAACATGACACCGATGATCAAGAAGAGGGCTCTTGGAAGGTTTCGCATGATTTCCCGGAGCACGAACTTCCGGCCGAACGGCAGCTTCTTCAGTTTAAATAACCGCTCCATTCTGCTTACTTTCACCTTTCGTTCCCCACCTTTTATTAAACTTACGGGTGGGATCTTCAAGACACGTTGAACCAAATAATAGGTTAACGGGATGAACAGAATAAGTGGTAACAATAAGCTAGTAAACAAATAACCCATATGTGGTTTCACTTCTAATACAGGCAGATTATAATAAGCTGCAAAAGTTGATAGCAATGGATGCAAGCATACCCAGCCAAGGATCGTACCCACGACACTTCCTGATATGGCAAGAATCCCTGCATAGGAGAGATAATGCCGGATAATTTCCCTTTTCCTGTAGCCAAGGGCATACAATGTACCGATTTGAACATATTCTTTTTTCATTAAACGCCACAATAATATGAGAATGATCACCATACTAATGAACAAAATGCCTACCGGAAGAAATTGTCCCATCTTTTTGACACCGGCAATATCCCCTTTGATGAAGGAAATGCGATTATTATCTTTTTTATCTGTCCATTTAATGATCTGATTCGTTTGATTGATTTGCTTCTTCAGTTCTTCCGGGGAGGCATCTGAAAAGCGGACACTATAGTAAATCTGATGGTCTTCCCATTTTTGTAAAACAGATTGTTTTACGACCGCGACACCGAATGCATCAGGATTTTTCAGAAAGCCAGCTTCCTCCTTTAAGGGATAGATATAATCCGGGATCGCCACATATCCTGCAACTCGGAACGTTTCCCCTCCCAGTTCAACCTCGTTTCCAATTGAAATGTCATGTGCGTTGGCAAAACCTTTATCCACTAAGATATCCCGCTCCGAGGACAGGTTTTCACCTTCAACGACAGAATGGAGATTAACATCGTCTGTGGCATCCAACACCCTGAGTGTCGTATCTTTACTGTATGGAATATCCGCTACATACCTCTCCTCAATTTCTGCCCCATTCTGTTTTTCAATCCCATTGATATCTTTCAAAGGCTCTTGTGTAATGAATTGAGCATCTTCAACCTTATTCTCCTTAAAAAACATCTGTAAATGATCAATGAGATTCGCTCCAGCTGCGGTAAACGAGTAAAACACAATGGAGCTGATCACAATCAGAAACCACGCAGAGAAAAACTGCGCCTTTTTTTCCATAATGGTCCTAAAGCGTTTTTTCCGAAGAGGCATCACCACTCAACCCCTTCAGCAGAGGTTTGATGTTCATTGACAAAGTTTGTTTCAATTTTTCCATCCTTAAGTGTGATGACCCGGTCCGCCATGCTTTTAATCGCCTGATTATGTGTAATGATGAGGACTGTCGTGTTAAACTCTTTATTCACCTTCTCTATCAGCTGCAAAATTTCTTTCGATGTACCGGAATCCAAAGCCCCCGTCGGTTCGTCACATAATAATAGTTTCGGAGCTTTCACGACGGCACGGGCAATCGATACACGCTGCTGCTGTCCGCCGCTTAATTCCCGTGGAAAGCGATCCTCCATCCCCGACAATCCTACGGCATCAATCACCTCTGGAATAGACAATGCTTCCCGACTGATATTCGCCGTCAATTCGATATTTTCATAGACCGTTAAATTAGGGATCAGATTATACATTTGAAAAACAAATCCAACGTCTTCCCTTCTATAATCCACGAGATGACGATCATTTAACTTGGTGATATCCTTCTCATTGATCTTAATACTCCCGGAATCAATTCCATCAATTCCGCCTATGGCATTTAACAAGGTGGACTTCCCCGAACCGGAAGGACCGAGAATGACGACGATTTCCCCTTTCTCCACTTGCATGTGAATATCCGTGAGGGCTTGAAAGGTCGTTTGGCCGCTCTGATAGGTTTTATGAACTCCATTGATACTCAAGATGCTCATCTTCATTCCTTCTTTCCCGATTTTATCTTCCCTTCAAATAAAAATCGTATATGCCTCGATAGTTGTTCTTTGTACTCTACGTGACTCATGGATTCGTTATACATGTAAAACATCGTATCCGACATGGCTGCACTATAGATGGCATAGGCCGCTTCCTGTGGGTCAACCTTGACGAGAAAACAACCAGAATGGCTTTCGATCATAAACATGATCCATTTCATCATCTCTTCATCGATGCCGAATAACCCCTGCCTCAGTCGAATACTTTCCTCCACTTCCTCCGTCATCACGTGAAACAGTTCACGCCAAAACGCTTTCGGATAGTGCTGGAATAACTCCGCAAACCCGTGCATGGCTCCAATCACACTCTGTACTAAATCACCTTCATCCTCGTATGGATCATCGAGGGCTCCCTTCATCCCCTCGGCTTCTTCTGAAAAAATGCGGAGCAGCAATGATCCCTTAGAAGGAAAATAATTATAAATGGTCCCGGTTCCTACTCCTGCATCTTTTGCAATTTCAACCATCGAAGCTTGTTGGTATCCCTTCTCAGAAAAAATATGTTTCGCCGCTTCCATTATGTTCTGCTGTGTTTGCCGTTTTTTATCTTCACGTAATCCTGCCATGTTGTTGCTCCTCTCAAAAAAGTGAACAAGTTCATTTATGAATCTATTCATATTTTAATTGGTATTTTTTTGAATGTCAAATAAGGCCTGCCCCAACACGTTCATTGAACTAACGCGTTGGGGCAGGCCTGGTTTCCTATTTATCGGGTGGGACGAACGGCTCTCTTCAATTCTCTCGCCGCTTCGGTGATGTTTTCGGCACCTGAAATAGCTGAGATCACCGATATTCCGTCCGCACCAGCATCAATGACTTCTTTGGCATTCATTGAACTGATGCCTCCAATCCCCACAATCGGGATAGGAATATCGTTTATTCGAAAACTTTTGATGATGTCCAATCCGTGAATTTTGACTGTATCGTCTTTTGAAAGGGTGGGATAGATGGGACCAAGACCTAAGTAATCCGCCCCATCGGCAATCGCCTGCTGCGCTTCCGCAAGTGTATGAGTGGAAACCCCAAGCCATTTATGACCGATTTTTTCCCGTACTATACTTGCCCTTTCATCTTCCTGACCGATATGAACCCCGTCAGCCTCAATGGCTAAAGCCAATTCCACATCGTCATTGATGATAAAAGGGATCCCGGCGACCTTACACACCTTCTGCAGTTTTTCAGCAAGTTTCATCTTTTCCTGTCCTTCTAAGGCACCCAAGCCTTTTTCCCGGAATTGAAAGAGGGTTATCCCTCCTTCAATTGCCTGTTCTAACACACGGACCGGATCTTTCAAGCAGTTTGTACTCCCCATAATAAAATAAAGAGTAAGAAAATCCTCTAATTGTTCTCGTTTATCCATCATTTACATTCACCAAATGTCTTCTTATTGTAAGCCCAATGATTCGTCGGACCATGACCATTTCCAATACCGAGCGGGTTTTCAATGGCTGCCCGGATAAACGCTTTAGCCGTCTTGACCGCTTCCCGGATATCCATTCCTTTAGCCAATTGAGCAGTAATCGCAGCCGAAAAGGTGCATCCTGTACCATGGGTATGAGACGTATCCATTCTTGGAGAAACCATTTCCTCGAATGTGACCCCATCATAAAAGAGGTCGATCACCTGCTCGCCATCGGCATGTCCACCTTTTATGACGACTGATTTGGCACCCATTTCAATCAGCATCTTAGAGGCATCTTTTCGATCGTCCATTGTTTCAATCTTTATCCCGGTGATGACTTCTGCTTCAGGTAAATTGGGAGTAATGACAGCAGAAAGCGGTATTAATTGTTCCTTTAATGCCCGAATGGCTTCATCTTGTAAAAGTTTGGCTCCGCCTTTTGCGATCATGACAGGATCCACCACAAGATTCTCCCATCCATAATGATGGATCCGTTCACTTACCGCCTCAATGACTTCTCCTGAATGCAGCATGCCCGTTTTTGCCGCATGGGGTCCAAGGTCTTGGCCAATCGCATCCAATTGCTGAACGATTCCTTCCATGGAAACCGGATACACGCCTTGAACGCCTAATGTGTTTTGAGCGGTTACGGCAGTGATGACCGACATCCCATAGGAACCAAGCTCCTGAAAAGTTTTTATATCGGCTTGAATGCCGGCTCCTCCTCCACTATCTGAACCTGCTATCGTCAATGCCTTATAGATCGTCATGATAGTAGCACCCCTCCCCTTTAGATTTTCTCTACTTTTGCAAGTGCAGCATCTTCTTCACGAATGGAGGAAAGTTGATCGATGAATTCAATTTGAAAACTTCCCGGACCCGTTTCAGAAGTGACACGTGCTGCATTTTCTGCAGCTATTCCATAAATGGCGACTGCCGTTACAGAAGCTTTTAATAAATCTTTCTCAATAGCTGCAAACGCACCGATAACCGAAGATAATAAACAGCCCGTCCCGGTGACCTTCGTTAAGATCGGATGACCATTCGCTACTGAATAAGTCCCTTGCAGGTTTGAGATGATATCTGTTTTCCCGGTTATGACAACAGTACAATCCAATTGCGCCGCCACCTTCTGGGCTAATTCCACCGTGTCTCCCCCATCTGAACCGGCGTCTACACCTTTAATGGACCATTGTTCTCCTGCAACATGAGCCACTTCGGCTGCATTCCCTCTTAAGATGGAGACATTCACTTCATGTAGGATTTTCCTTGCCATCTCGGTGCGGAATAAAGTGGCCCCTGCTCCAACCGGATCCAAAATAACAGGTACCCCTTTTTCATTTGCCGCTTTTCCAGCGATGATCATGCTATCGATGATGTCTGTCGATAAGGTTCCAATGTTGAGGACAAGGGCCCCTGCCAACTTCGCCATATCCCCTACTTCTTCTTTCGCATAGGCCATCACCGGAGATGCCCCGATAGCCAGTAAACCATTGGCCGTAAAATTCGTGACTACTACGTTCGTTATATTATGTACTAATGGATTTTCTTCTCGTACTTTCTGAACTAAATCATACATTCTCATTGTTCCTCCTTTGTCATTATGAAAGAAAGACGGGACCTGCCCCTGATATGCTACTACTATAGCATATCAGGGGTGAATCCAAATGAGAAAACACTTCAATTCGGGAACAAAAAAAGCCCATTCCATCTGCTTTCTGCCAGACAAAATGAGCTTTTCCTATTCTACATTCCGTATTTCTCCCGATAAAAATCATGCTTTGGCTGAAACAGCTCTTCATCAGATTGTCTGACGTCGGAGAAATGATCTACATTATAATGACCGTCCAAAGCCTTGTTGTGATGCTTGATGATTTGTTCAGCCTTTAACACGGGTGAATCCTTCGTCGAGTGACCATCTGCTACCAGGGTAACGTCCAATCCATTAACCGTTGCATACCGAACAGCGGTGTCAATACAATATTCCGTTTGGCATCCCATAATTACGACATGTTCAACCTTATTGTCTTTTAAAAAGCTTAGTAATGGCGTACCATAAAACGAATTGGTTGCTAATTTATCATACACAGCGGCATTGTCCGGAACATGGATCTCCCTATGAACCTGGAATCCGTCACCTTCCCCGCCTCCGACATCCTTATCCCGTATAAAGACGAGATGTGCGCCCGCTTCGGTTGCCTTTTGGATGACCCGATTAATGTTTTCAATCAGTGTATCTTTTTGAAAAACAGCTTGTTCTCCTTCATTTCCTTCGATTAATTCCTGCTGGGCATCAATCACGAGCAATGCTTGGTTCAATAGAAAAACTCCTTTATCTCCATTTTCTCCTCATCTATCATTGAATAGTTTCGACTTATCAGTGCGAAAGTCCTCTTACACTCATAAAAAAACAGGAAACCTTTATAGGCTTCCTGTTACAGGTTCATTCTTCATGTTCCGCAATACGTTCGATAAGGACGAGCAGATGGATCCGGGAGTTTCGTGTACTCGCACTGTTCTGTCGATAACTGGTAAGGATTTTTAAGAACCTCAAGCAAACGCTCCATAACCTTGTAATCATTGCTTTCCACTGTAGCTTCCAACGCTTCCTCCACACGGTGATTTCTGGGAATCACAGCTGGATTGTGCTTTCGCATTAACTGATGAGTTGATTCTTTCGGTTCTTCCTGCCTGCTAAGTCTTTCTTCCCAGCGTTCTTTCCATTGAACAAATTCCGGATTTTTAAACAGATCGATTTCTTCTTCATTTGTTAATGAACGGAATGTATTTGTATAGTCCGCACGATTCTCTTCCATTAATCCGAGAAGGTCTTTTGCAAGGGATTCGTCCCCTTCTTCCTCGTTGAAAATACCGAGTTTCCCTCTCATTCCTTCGAGCCAGTGAGCTTCATACAGCTTAGGAAATTCCATTACAGCAGCCTGTGCAAGTTTCAGTGATTCTTCTTGTTCGTCATGAAGAATCGGCAACAGGCTTTCAGCAAATCGGGCAAGGTTCCAACCGGCAATTTGAGGCTGATTTCCATAGGCATAACGCCCTCCGGTATCAATGGAGCTGAATACCGTTGCGGGGTCATACACATCCATAAAAGCGCATGGTCCATAATCAATGGTTTCTCCGCTGATCGTCATGTTATCTGTGTTCATCACGCCATGAATGAACCCGACCATTTGCCAATTGGCAATGAGTGCAGCCTGGCGCTTGATTACTTCTTCTAGAAGGTAAAGATAATGGTTCGGTTCATTCATACCTTCCGGATAGTGACGCTCCACCGCATAATCAGCCAGTGCGCGGAGATCTTCTATCGTTCCGAATTTGGAAGCAAACTGAAAAGTACCGACGCGAAGATGACTTTCCGCCACTCGGGTCAGGATCGCACCCTGCTGTTCTGTTTCCCGGTAAATCGTCTCACCCGTAGTCACTACAGCCAAGCTTCGGGTAGTCGGAATCCCAAGTCCATACATGGCTTCACTGATGATATGCTCCCTGAGCATTGGTCCAAGTCCTGCGCGACCGTCCCCGCCCCGGGAATAAGGGGTTCTCCCTCCACCTTTGAGCTGGATATCAAAACGCTCACCTGATGGGGTGATCTGTTCACCGATCAGGACCGCACGACCGTCTCCCAGCATATTAAAATAGCCAAACTGATGCCCGGCATAGCTTTGAGCAAGGGGTTCAGCACCTTCCGGGATTCGGTTCCCGGCAAAGACCTCTACCTCTTCTCCAAGTTTTTCCGCATCCAGCCCCAGCGACTCAGCCACTCGTTCATTCAGTACGATCAGCTTTGGTGCTTGAACAGGAGTCGGATCCTGTCTAGTAAAAAAAGAACTTGGAAGTGTGGTATAGCTGTTCTCGAGATTCCAACCTGCTTGATTTCCCATTATCGCCATCTCCTTCTTTTCATTAATAAAACAAAAAACCATAGACTGTCTATGATTTTTTTGAAGTTCCCTTTTATGTCCCCCTCATTATAACGTTCTTCTCGGCTAATGTCCTAAATGGTACCTGCTTATGTATTACTACTGATAGGGTTTTCATCGGCATGAATTCCTATTCAAAGAATAACATCCAGCAAATTAACATTATTGTAAAAATTAAAATTATTTTGAAATTTTTGTAATATAAAGATATAATGTTTCTAAAAGACTTTGGGGGTGTTTTTACTGAGAAAGTTCAATGTCATCGGTCTTCCCATTCAATTCTTGCTCACCTGTATCGGATTATTCCTTTTCAGCGGGGCCGGTTCTCTGCTTGCGTATGATACGGAATTGGTCATCATGCTGGGAAAATATCTTCAAACTTTGCAGGAGATGGGACGTGAAATGCTCCAACCAGGCTCCATCATCATCAAAATCGGGGATCCAATGGACTACAAAAGCTACCCGATTTATCCGTTGTTTTTTCAGCTATTCGGCTATTCGTTCTCGCTCTTGCTCCTGGCCTTTTTTCTTGCTGCCGTCACGTCTTCCCTTGTTAGCTACTTGTTTATGTTTCTGCCAAAGAAAATATATCAGATCTGCTTCCGTTTGCTGGATTCACTTGATTCCCTTCCGGATGTCCTGATTATCGTATTTATCCAACTTTTCATTGTCTGGTTTTTCAAAAAGACGGATATTTTGCTGTTTGACATCTACACCCTTGGGGATGAAAAAATCTATCTGCTCCCGATCATTTGTCTTGCGATCATGCCGATTGCTTTTTTAACGAAGCATTTTTTGTTCCAGCTTCGGGAAGAAGAGGAAAAACCATATGTCGAATACTCCTATTCGAAGGGTTTCTCAAAAGCGTATACAGTATGGGTTCACTTGTTCCGAAATGTGTGGATTCATTTTTATTACCACATCAAACCGATATTTCTGCTTATGCTTTCAAACCTGTTGATCATTGAAATTCTTTTTAATATCAACGGATTTATGAATGTGCTCCTTGATGTTTCCAGAAATACGCCAAGTGCCTTTTTCATCGGGATGCTGATGATTTACATACCATTCTTCATCGTGTTCACATTAGGGTCTATTTCACTTAAAAAATGGCTGTCCGGAGAGGAGGTCAGTTCATGAGGATTCTGAAATCATTCCGGTTCTGGCTGCCCGTTGGTTTTCTCCTTGTCATGCTTTCAGCGAGCTTCGTCATACCGGCCATATATCCAGAGCTACTCGAACCTGGGCCGCCGTATTTAAAGGATGATTCTGGAAGGGTAATCGCGGATCCTCCATATACAATGGAGGAAATGCCCCCTTTGGGCAGTGATAAACTTGGACGGAATTTATTTTATTTACTCCTTGCCGGTGCGAAATATACGCTGCTATCGGCAATAGTCATTGCATTGCTTCGGATGGTCGGCGGGTTCGCGTTCGGTATTGTGTATGCTTTTCTTCCTGATTGGGCGAGACAGATGATCAGGGGAGTCGGGGATACGTTCAACTTCATCCCACTTGCGATCATTGCCTTTGTTCTTCTTACCCCTCTCCAGCTTGCCTTCGAGGCAGGGGCGATGTATTCATTTCGATTTCTGATGATCGAAATAGTGGTGATCGCCATCATTGTGATCCCCTCACTTGGGATGTATATCGGGGAAGAAATGAAGGAGTATCTAAAAAATGATTTCGTTACTGTATCCAAACAAATCGGGGCAAGCAGATTCTATATCATCAAGCGACATTTACGTCCACAGTTCAGCCGGCATGCCCTTGTCATGTTCTCCGAGCAAATCTCCCAGACCCTGTACCTTCTCATTCAACTTGGGGTTCTCCATATTTGTTTGGGAGGTCTGAAAACAGAGGAGTTCGGGATCATGGAGCACATACCTGAATATTTTTCCTATACAAATGAATGGGCGGCCACGATGAGTATCAATATTCAAATGGTCTTTCTGCATACATGGCTGGTGCTGACACCACTTGCTTTTTTTGCCGTTTCGATTTTTTGCATCAATGAGATAAGCAGGTTTTTAAAAGAGATTCTTCTTGAGGATACGCTTCCTGTCGGGAAAAGCGAGACCCCTTCCAATAAGACGGTAGCCTCATCACGACCGGAAGATCCATTTACGTTCAAAAACCGCTCAAAGGAGGAATTCCATTGAGGAATTGGCTGAGGTACATGCTGGCTGTCAGTCTGATTGTCCTGACCGGATGCCGGGTTGAAATGGCCACGGAACTTCCTCAAAAGCAGGCCGCGCCGTCCGGAGTCAGGATCGATATAACCGGAACGGTCCTGTTGCAAGGAAAAGAGCTTATTGTAGAAGGCCAATCCAACCTTCCTGAGGATAGCATCATGTTTGCCGGGCTCAAGGATTACGGTGAGTTCGAATCCTACGCAAGGGTCATCAACTGGCAGGGAGATGAAAGTGAGGAATTCGTCACGGAAAGTACCGGGGTGGTGGACGAAAAAGGGAATTTCCAGATCAAGGTGGAACGGGTCAATCCGGAATCGCGCTACAAGCTGGAGGTCATCTTTAACCCTGCCATCCAAAAATCCAAGGTTCAGGAAATCTATGGGTTCCGGGGGGAGGACATCGCCCCGAACATCGGCTACTTCGATTTCGAGTACAACGAAAACACCATCTCCGGGATGATCAAAGTCGCCCCGATCGTGAGCATCTCTGACCCAAACGGAGATGAAGCTAAATGGAACCTGACAAACATTCCGAAAAAATCCAGGGCTGTGAAATGAGGGACGGACCTCTATTCTGCAATGAATTTTGCGTTGGGAGGCAAATGAGAGGTCCGTCCCTCTTATTCCTAAACAAAAAAACACCTGACCCTCATAGGGTCGGGTATTTTCTTTCATGCGGACAAGAATCTCTACATGCCGCTTATGAATTCAGTGTCAGTGTCGCGACACATTCCACATGCACCGTTTGAGGGAAAAGATCAACAGGTTGAACAGCATCCAGAGTGTATCCGAATGGTTCCAGCTCCTTGATATCCGTTGCGAATGTATCCGGATTGCATGATACGTACACAATACGTTCAGGTTTGGCACGTCCGATTCGTCTCATGACCTTTCCTCCAGCACCAGAGCGTGGAGGGTCTAACATCAATAGCTGCGGATGACCGAAGCTCTCCAGCATTTGGTCAATTCCTTTTCGAGCATCCTTAGCGAGGAATGTCGTGTTTGAGATGCCGTTATCTTCAGCATTTCGTTTCGCTGACTCTATAGAACTTTCGACGATTTCAATGCCTGCAAGTTCACCGACTCTGCTTGCAAATGGAAGAGAAAATGTCCCTACTCCACAGAAAAGGTCGATCATCTTCTCTGTTTTCTTCGGTTGTCCCATTTCAATTGCCAAG
Organism: Rossellomorea sp. ABR4_004; assembly: GCF_056159585.1. Taxonomy (NCBI): domain Bacteria; kingdom Bacillati; phylum Bacillota; class Bacilli; order Caryophanales; family Bacillaceae; genus Rossellomorea; species Rossellomorea sp. ABR4_004. Next base: position 323,115 of record NZ_JBSWVM010000002.1, read on the forward strand.
TCTACGAGCTTCTGAGCTTGTGTCGGATTCGTCTGGAAAAACGTATCAAACCAAAGACGGAAACGGTATCCATCCATTTCATCATAAATAAAGTCACGACCAGCTAATAGATGAATTTCTTCTGCTTGCGTCCGATCGGCCCATGCCGTATTTTCAAGCCATAATAAACTTTTGACTTGAGGGAATTTTTCACCTACGCGGGCAACTAAGTCGTCCACTGCCTCCTGATGATTTTCAGGCGCCTCAGTCGCGAACAGACCAAGCATCAGTTCACCCGTTACAAACGATTGACGGACCATTAGATGACGAAGTAACCCTTCGTGCTCGTCTTTGTTATACCCTTTTAATCCATGGTCCTTCACCCATTCGGCGACTTCCATCGTCGCTTCCACCATTTCTTCACTTGCGATCAAGCAGGTTTCGAGTGAAATGACCTTACGGAAATTCCCTTGCTCATGCAGTCCAAGGGCACCTTCAGGAGAAAACGTAAATTCCATTTTATTGCGGTAACGCCACGGATTATCCATCCCCATCGTATCCCTTACCAGGTCAGGATTAAAGCCTTGTTCTTCCAGGGCATGCTTCACATGATCCGTCTTCTGCTTTAACTGACCATCATAATCCCAATGCTGCCACACACATCCACCGCAGCGTTCAAAGTGCGGACAAGGTGCAGGGATTCTCTCAGAGTGGGCCTCTAGGATTTCATCCGGCATTGCCTTTCGTCTACGGCGATCAGGCTGATCCACCGTCACCTCCACCTTTTCCCCAGGCAGGGTCTGAGGAATCGTCAACCTTAGCTTCTTTGGATTGCCGAGCTCATTCTCCCGCCAGACCACAGCCTGCCCTGAACCCTTTTGATCTAAATCTTCTATTGTAACAACCATTGTTTCTGGTTTGATATTCGTCAATTTCTGGTCCTCCTTGAAAACGTGTGTCTAACTTTATACTTTATTAAAAAAGGAGGATGAATGCAACAGGGACCTGTCCCTACGTCTCTAAAACCAGGACTTAACCAGGATTTGTACAGCTTCTACCAGTTGTTTCTCTGTTAGACTCGCAAATCCCAATAGCACGGTGGCATGATTACTGCTTCCATAGACAGAGACTGGATAGACATTTACACCATAAGCCCTTGCTGTTTGAATGAGTTCCGTTTCCGTTAAGCCATTATGGGGACGAAGAAGGAGGTGAAGTCCGGAATCCTCTCCTATAATTTCAACCTGTTTAGGGAAAAAGGTGGATATGGCCGTGACGAGTGCATCTCTCTTTTTCTTATAGATCACCCTCATCTTTTGAATATGTTTTCCCCAGTGGCCCTTCTTCAAGAACGCAATGAGGATTTCCTGATCAATCCTTGAGACGGTCTGGGTATAAAAAAAGTACTCTCTTTTGTATTTCTCAATTAAAGGGAGGGGCAGAACCATATAACTTACTCGCAAGGAAGGCATTAACGCTTTCGAGAAGGTACTCATATAAATCACTTTTTGATGTGTATCAAGACCTTGCAAGGCAGGGATTGGTTTACCTGTGTAACGAAATTCACTGTCATAATCGTCTTCTACGATATATCGGTCTTCCTTTGCCTGAGCCCACTTCAATAACTGCATTCTTCTCGATATGGACAAAATGCTTCCGGATGGAAATTGGTGAGATGGAGTAAGAACGGCGACATTCGCTTTACTTTCCTCTAACCGGGACAGGATCATCCCCTCATGATCGAGAGGAATCATCTCCACCTGATTCACCCTCTTCTCAAAGGTAAAGAGCTGACGATGATAGCCCGGGTCCTCCACGGCATACGTACTTTCCTGAAGCAATTGAAACACAATTCTGAGTAACTGTTGCGTACCGGACCCAATGATGATTTGACTGGGTGAACACCGTACTCCCCTCGACTCGTACATATACTTTACGATTTCTTTACGAAGATCCCATTCTCCTTGAGGATGCCCCAGCATGAGAAATCCGTCATTATCCTCCCTCACCACTTCATTCGCCAGTTTCCGGTAAAGGGCAAATGGAAAGGAGTCAGAATCAACACCTGTATAAGCAAAATCGTAGTGATAGGGGATATTTCGATATGGTTTCTCCTCTACATAAGGCAGGCTTCCATCTACGTCATACTGACTTTGTTCCATTTCACAAACAAAGAAACCTTTTCGCGGAAGAGACTCTATATACCCTTCTGCGATAAGTTGCTCATAAGCCGTTTCTATAGTGCTCTGGCTAATTTGCAAGTGTTGAGCCAGCTTACGTTTAGATGGGAGCCTCGTCCCTTTTGAAAGTGTTCCTGAAGTAATTTCATGTTTAATCGATTCGTACAGTTGCACATATAAAGGTTCCTTTTTATTGATATCAAGCTTTGGGGTTAACTCCATCACTTCATCTGACCTCCTATAGTTTATTAAATCTGACTCTACTAACCATACCAGATTGATTTTATACTACTCCTATATTCATCAATATATCAACTCTAATTCAGCAAGGAGGAACATAAATATGAAATCAAAACGAACAATCGGATTAATCATGATAATAAGCGGGGCCACTCTTTGGGGCCTTTCAGGACCGATGCTTCAATGGCTTTTTCATTATTCAGGACTGACACCTGTCAACTTCCTGGTCATCCGGCTTTTATTAGCCGGCGCATTTATCTTAAGCTACCTCTACATCAAAAACAGAAACGTATTCACCATTTGGAAACATCCGAAAGATTGGCTGAACCTGATACTCTTTGGTGTACTCGGTATGCTCGGTGCTCAATTTGCTTTCATCGAAGCGCTCCATGTAAGTAACGCGGTGACAGCCATGCTGTTCCAGTTCTTTGGACCAGTTTTGATCACCATCTATGTCGCTTTCCAAAGTAAGAAGCTGCCGTCCATGATTCAATTCCTGGCTGTCCTGGCCGCGTTGATTGGACTTTTTTTTATGATGACAAACGGGTCGGTCGAAGAAGTTCTTTTATCCAGAGAAGCGATCGTCTTTGGAATCCTTACGATGCTGGGATTTTCATTCTATACCCTTCACCCCACATCGCTGATTAAAAAATGGGGGACCACCTACATCGTTGGATGGGGTATGTTAATTGGAGGATTAGTCCTGTTCCTCTCGAATGAAAGGTTGAGTATTGGCCAAATGACTGAGCTATTATCAATAAAGTCATTTATCATGATGGTCTCCATAATTACCATAGGAACTCTATCATTTCTACTGTATATCGGAAGCCTAAACTACCTGTCCCCTACCGAAACAAGTATACTCGCTAGCATCGAGCCCCTTGTCGCGGTCATTCTATCGATTACCTGGCTTAACGAATCATTCGGGGCCTATCAGTTATTGGGTGGAACACTCATTATCCTGTCAGTTATCTTTCTGTCGCTCCCTGCAAAGGAGGAAAAAACGTATGTACAAGAGAACATTGCATAGAGTGACAAAATATGAAAGAGAGATAGATTATGATGATGAATAAAAGAGAAGGATGTGAAGTCTATGCTGGCATTTATTCTGATTGTATTCATGATGTTTCTGATCCCGGGCCCCGCCGTTTTTATAACGATTTCCCAAACAATGAAAGGTGGAAAGAAAAGTGGACTCCTCACTGCCCTGGGAATCGCGGCTGGCGACTTGATTCATACCCTTGCAGCGGTGGTGGGACTATCCGCCATCTTGATGACATCGGCCCTTGCTTTCGAAATGGTGAAATACGTAGGTGCAGCTTATTTAATATATTTGGGCATTAAGACGTTCACCCATCATCCAAGTAAGGCAGTAAAGCCAATAGAGAAACGGCGGATGACCAACCTTTCCTTTCGCCAGGCATTGGTCATCGAACTGTTGAACCCAAAGACAGCCCTTTTCTTTCTGGCGTTTTTACCACAGTTTATACAAAGTGATGGCCTTCCTGTCAATATGCAATTATTGATTCTCGGATTGACCTTTGTCCTGATGAGCATCCTGTATACTTCTTCTCTCGTATTTCTATCCACAGCCATTGGAGAAGCATTCTTCCTCAATAGAAAATACAAAAAAAATTGGCTGGGGAAAGGAATCGGAATTGTGTACATAAGTCTCGGATTGAAACTGGCCTTCCAGTCACGGTCTTAGGGACAAGACAAAAAATATGCCTTATCCTTTACATGTTGATATTCTTCAACATGTAAGGATCAAGGCACACTTTTTCTGGATCGTTAATGGGACAGTGAACTTGTCCCCCGTCCAAATTGCTGACATGTTAATACGCTTTATAACGTCCGAATTCTCCGGTAATATAAGCTCTTCTGCCGTTGTAGATGACTTCCCAGTATCCCGATCCGCTATTTTTCCCTTTAAGGGAGCCTGTGACGGGAATCGTCCTGCCCTTTGCGATGGCACCCAAGTCCTTTGATATGAGACGGTCAGGGCGGTCCTGTATGATGGCGGCATTCGCCACCCCCACGATTGTGATTTCCCCGATGGCGACAGGTCCAGATGAAGGCGGCAGTGATCCCCCGGTAGATTGACCGATTCCTTCCACCTTCACAAACTTCTGGGCTGCTGTTACATAATACACATGTCCCCTTGAGTTTTTGACCTCATACATATAAGCACCTTCCACCTTAAGCTTCCGTATAATCTCTGGAAACCCATATCCGTACTTCAGAGTGCCTGCACGGTAGGTATCCCGGAAGGTCGGCTTACTGTAAAAGTCCAGGCCTTCAGCACCTCTATATATGCTCTCCACCCGTTTCCCGATAGCACCCTTGCTTGTCCCAGCTTCAGGAGGTATCATAACGTTTCCTGCAGCCACGTAAGGAACGCCGAAAAAATCACATATCCCACGAGCCTGCTCTCTTGCCGATTCCCTTTGAAATTTTTCATTGATCATGAGCAAGGCTTCTCTCTCATTGTCCATAAATCCGTTCTCCACAAGCACCCCAGGCCCATTGAACTCCCTTGTCATATGAAGATTCTGCTCGATGATCCCGCGATATACCTGCCCGGTACCCTGTTTCAAGTACTTCGCAATGCTTTCAGCGAGCCTTCTATCCTGTACATCATTGAAATATATATGAAGGGAATGCCCTTCAGCATCTTTTCCTGCACCATCGAACGTTCCATCAAAGGCATTAAAGTGGTTGGAAACCAAGGCGTTGGCCCTCAAAGAATTGGCTAAGTCTGTACGTGACTTTAATGGTGTATCCTCATCGGTCGGAGCGGTCAGTATAGTCCTGAATCCACACCTCTCTAACTCAACTTTCAAAAAGAAAGTCACTCTCTCATTAAATTCATTTTCACGGATCTGTCTGCCAAGCGACTGGATATAAGGTGTACGTTTCCCGGCTGTCCCGATCCCATGACCATCATCTAAAGCTATCAAATAATCACTAGCTTTCACCATTTAATCTATCACCCCTTCTACTAGTAAAATATTCACAGCTTGTCCAAATGGTCACGGCCGGACAAAAAAACATCAGCCCCTGTCCAGAGATGGAAATTTATAGATATTCACAGTGAACAGAATACGCACTCCCTACATTTCACACAACAAAAAAATGCCGACTCCACTAATGGAATCGACATTTTTTTCATTTATAACGAAACGGGACTTCTAAACTGTCCCAGTCCCACTTACTTCGCTTCTAACCGACTGATCCGATCATCCAGATCAGGGTGAGTCGAGAAGATGGCTGATTTTCGTCTGCCGTTGATTTTTAATGTGGAGATGGCTGTGTCATCTTCACCTTTCATACGACTTGAGTATGCTTTTAACATTTGCAGGGCGTGGACCATTTTATCCTTACCGGCAAGGTCCGCTCCACCACGGTCAGCGTGATACTCACGGTGACGGGAATAAGCGAAGACGACTAAACTTCCCAAGATAGAGAATACGATCTGGAATACAATCACAGCAATGAAATGCACGATTGGTGCCATCTCTTCCCTTGCAAATCGTGACGCAATCCATGCGGCGATTCGTGCCAGGAAGACAACAAATGTATTGACCACACCTTGCAGCAAGGTCATCGTCACCATATCCCCGTTCGCAACGTGGGCCACCTCATGGGCAATGACACCTTCAACCGCGTCATCATCCATCTCACGGAGTAATCCTGTCGAAACGGCAACCAGTGATCGTTTCTTCGAAGGACCCGTCGCGAAGGCATTCACTTCAGGAGAATGGTAGATTCCCACTTCAGGCATGTGAACTAAGCCAGCCGCTCTTGATAAACGATGAACTTTCTCTACAACTGCCCGTTCATCAGAAGATAAGGCTCCATTCGGATCCAACACTTGGACGCCCATCATTCTCTTCGCCATCCAACGTGACATGGCCAATGAAATGAATGATCCGGAAAAACCGATGATCGCACTGAATATCAATAATGCCCCGAAATCAATTCCGCCTGAGGCAGTGATGTAGCTCCCTGCTCCCGTAACGGAAAAAATGATACTAATCGTCAGTAATACTAAAACGTTTGTTAAAAGGAAATAAAATATACGTTTCCCCATCTTGTCTCCTCACTCCTATTTCAAGTTCATATGAACCTGTATCTGAATTTATTATACGTCCTTTTCAGGAAAAATACAAGTAAAAGGTGAAATTGACGAGACCCGACCGAACCAGTAGTATAAAAGAAGATATTGTAAAAGAGACGGGGTAATCACGATGAAAACGTTTATACTGACACGTAAAAATATGGCCGACCTGCTTCTTTCTCTGAGCGGCATAACCAGCAGATCCCCGATTGAGGTGCTTCAGGATTCGTGGACGGATTTACATAAAGAAAAAGACCTTCCTCCCATCATTCAAAAACTCCTAAAGCCGGCCAAGGGAGAAACCGGTTTTTCACTCAATGAGATCGTCTCCCTGGGTAATCTGATCGAATTCACCAACTTCCCCCAAAGCACTGTTCAGAACTGGGTGAAGCGGGATGTGAAAGGGTTGATCGGTTCCCCGCAGCTCGGCAAAAAATATACCATCGAACAAGCCGCCATGCTATTCATCGTCGAAGACCTCAAAGCTACCCTGGATTTTGAATCCATCCGGAAGATCTTGACCCTGGTGTTCAACAACATAGAAGACCGAACGGATGACATCGTCAATCCCACGGATCTTTATCTTGCCTATGCGACGGTCTTTGACCAGATCCACCATCAAACCCTTCCTTCCATAAAGAAGGTGGATGGTTCGGTTAACGAGCATATCGATGGATTCATCAAGGAAGAATGCAAGACCCTGTTATCGACCTTTGACGGGATCAAGGAAGAGAACCTCAACATTGTCCTGAATGTCCTGATCGTATCCGTACTGACAGTTCAGGCAGGATTTTATCAGGCTGCGACGAAGAAGTATGTACAGGATGCTCTATCTTAATATAATAGAGGGACGGACCTTCATTTTTGCAAATGAAGGTCCGTCCCTCTATTGAATCAGATAAAGATAGTTCACTCTTCAGCTAGGATTTCTACTTTGATCTCTTCCAGTAAATAAAAAACACATATAGCATTCCTAACAAAAGATATGTATTGAAAAAGGAAAACATCTGATTGATGAACCAAACTTCTATTCCATTCGTAATGATGAATAGGAATGACGTAACAATGAAGTAGATTGCCACGTAACTGATGACCCCTTTTACTCCTTGTCCAACTCTTTCCTGAATCCAGGCTCCAATCCAAATGGGCAGGAAGAAAATACTTTCTAATTCACTGTTCATTTATTGCTCCATCTTTTTGTACAGTATCATCACTCCGTAATCAAATATGGTCATTGAAAATTTAACATCGATTATTTCAATGGTCTGATCTTCTAAGAAGTCATTCACTTTTTTATTCAAACCTGATTCTGTCATGCTTCTAAAGGTACTTATTTTCAAAGTGACACCCCCTGTTACGAATTACATCAAGATCTATCATTATACTATACGTATATATACTCAAAAAGTTTCAATGACCTCACTGACGGTTGCTTTTTCATTGACTGTCCCTCTCCTATTGCAACATAAAAAAAGATGCCTCCACTATATCGAGGCATCTTTCCTTCTTAATTATCTCAATCCATAAGCCTTAATAATTTCTTGCGTGATCTTATTCCCCTCATCATCCCAAGCACTTGCTTTCAATGAAACATTCGTTGCCTTCTTAGGATTCTGAATGGTCACTTTAAACGTATCGCCATCCTGGTTCAGCTTTACTTTTTTCCATGACTTTCCTTCGTTGAAGGACACTTCTAAAGTTGCTCCTTCCACATTTCCGTATCCTACACCATTTTCCACCTTGCCGACGGATAACTCCAAGTTCGTCGGGCGATTGGCTAATGCATCCCCATTCACATCTGTATCCACTTTGTAATCCAGAGTCAGGAATGGCAGGTCATATTGCCATTCATCTGTTTCTTCTGTCCAGAATGTCCACTCCGAATGGGTCCGGGTGGATGTATTCCAGCGATTTTCATCACGTTTCGCATCTGTGACGAACCTGAATTGGGTGCGTTCCTTCGGTAAGATTCCGAAAGCATTCAGCGCCTGCCCTTTGCTTTCTTTCAGGAGCGTGTCCCCTTTGTATAATTGTGAGGTCTGGTTTTGAACAGATAAATTATAATCCGTACCACCAGTGTTCCCTTTACCTGCGTCAGCCCATGCAGGGACATTGATTTGGAGAGAATCCCCTTGTCTTCTAGGACCCCAGTAGCCTTGTCCAAGACTTGGTCGGACGACCGGTGAGAACCAGTTTTCTGTAATTTTTTGTCCTTTTGTATACGTAACGAGTGGTTGACGGATCTCCCACGTTGCATCAAGTACGTTTGCCTGGTGATACCAGCCTGTACCTTCTACAGCCGATACATATTCAGTACGGGCACTCGGCATTGAAAGCCTTTGAAGGAAACCTACCGCACCCATTGTATGTGGACGAAGGTCATAACGGAATTCTCCCCCATCGGTTTCTACATGTGAATTGTAGCGGGTATCGATTTTCGCTAAATCCTTGCCCTTTGGTGCATAAGTTAAGTCCTTAGGGATGGATCCTTCATGGACATCCATTAGGTCATACACGAATGGAGAATCTGTGTTTCCTTCCACCTTTAACTTTATATTCCCTGAACGGACCGCTTTTACAAGCTTATCCCCTTCTTTTTTACTGATGGCGGCAACAGCCAGTGGATTGTCCGTATATTCCGGAGTTCCTGCATATACGCTGAATTCTTTATCTTCGTTGTTCACAACAATCAGCAACTTTGCACCTGCAGCTGCAGCATTGGTCGCCTGCTGTGACACACTCAACTCTGCATTTCGATCGACTACGACAGCTTTTCCTTTCGCTTTCAGGCGATCAAAGTCAGTTGAGCTTCCTTTTCCAGCATAGACGGTGGACAGATTATATTTTCCATCCAATAAGGTGCTTCCTGCCAATGGGATATCATCCAATTCTTTTCCTTTAAAATCGATCGTCAGTAGTGGCTTTGTCAGGCGCCAGCGTGTCAGTTGCTCAAAATAGCCACTTTTCACTTCCTTGGTCGGTACGGCATATAGTTTATCGATCCACACCGGCATTAAGTATAAACTTGTCATTGGCATCTCACCAATGGTTTGGTGATACTCCATACGACGATAGTTCGCTTCTGCTTTCTTCGGTACCTCAACTTTGATTTCCTTCGCTTTTCGTGCATCAAGCTCGACGGTTTTAGGACCGTTCAGCTTCACTTCCGGATTTCCAACAAGGGCTACTCCGGCGTGATCCGTATCTACATCGACATCCATGAGTGACATAGCGGAATAAGTGCCTGGCGGCAGTCGAAGCTCGAGTGTTCCATCTACTCCAAATACTTCAGGCTGCATCTTTTCACTGAACAGCACGACATAAGCCTGTCCTTTCGATCCGTCACGATCGGTTGCATTCAATGTAAGAGGATATCTCTCCTCTTCCTTGACCATTGCCATCGTGGTGCGTACAAGTTCTGTTCCATCCTTTTTGGCTGTCAGGAATCCTTGGTAACGGGAGCCAGTTTCACCATGCGTTGAATCGAGTGTAACGTTTACGTCCACCGTTCCCCCTGCTGGAACCGTAACGGTTTGATCAGAGACTGTCAGCATACCGCTTGGTGCCTCTTCTCCCTCCGCATTTGCAAAAGTCGATTCGAGTTCAAGAGTGATCTCTTCCTCGCTATCATTTGTATAGGTCACTACCTTTTCTACTGGAGCTGCTTGATCATGAGGCCACTTAAAGAATCCGAATGAGACCGAACCTGTTGCCCTAACCTGTGAATCCAGGGCAGCAGCTACGTCCACCCGTCCTGTTCCTACATGATAAGGCTGGTAACCATCAAGCTTCTTTGTCGTATTCATCAGAGCTTGTTTTAATGTCTTTCCATCCCATTCAGGGTATTTTTCTGCTAATATGGCAGCTGCACCGGCAACATGTGGAGTCGCCATTGATGTACCATTTAAACTTTTGTAATCTCCGGTCCCACTGGAGTATTGAGAACGTGCCGCCACGATTCCCACACCTGGAGCTGAAAGATCCGGTTTAAGTCCCATATCCCCATAGCGCGGACCTTTGGAAGAGAAATACGCCAGTTCATCCTCTTTATCCACTGCTCCAACCGTCAAGGCTGAATCTGCTGTACCTGGTGAACCGATTGTACCTTCCCCGCCTCTGTTACCCGCAGCAATGACAAATAAGGTTCCATTCTCATCTGTCAATCGATTCACTGCTTCTGCCATTGGATCTGTTCCATCACTCGGCATATCGCTTCCAAGGCTCATATTGACGATTTTCGCATTTTCTGAAGCCCATTCCATTCCGTCGATAATCCAGGAATCCTGCCCAAATCCTTGATCACTTAAAACTTTCCCTACCAGTAAGCGGGCATCAGGTGCGACACCTTTATGTTTACCATCACCTGCACCTGTCCCAAGAACGGTAGAGGCAACATGGGTTCCGTGACCATTGACGTCCTTCACTTCTTCACCAGGTACGAAGCTTACAGCATCATCTATCTGCCCTGCTATATCCGGATGCTCCGAGTCGATTCCTGTATCAAGTACGGCAACCTTGACTCCCTCTCCTGTAAAACCTTGTTCCCAAGCGGAATCCGCTTCAATTTGCGGTACACTTTGATCAAGGGCTGCTTCTACACGGCCATCCAGCCAGATTTTATCTACGCCGTATTCAAATTGGGGTGTTTTTTCCGAATCTTTCTTTTCGCTTTGAACAGTGACGTCTTTCCAGAACGATTCTGCCTGCTTCTTCTCTGCAGAAAGGGCCGCTCCATTAATGCTTTCCAAGTCTCTCACTTTCTTCGATCCTTTTGGGGCGGGAGCTGCTGAGAAAGTCTTAGACTTGGTTTCTTTGTATTCTACGATGACAGGTACAGACGCTTGATTCTTGTCATCATACCTATACTCGATCAATTTTGTAATATTGAATAAGTCTTCATCCATTTTTCCAGCGGCCATAAAAGGCATGGCAGAGTTCGGGAATACGAAAGTTTCGTCTTTGATGGTCATGACCCGGACACCTTCGCCATTCTTATCAGCAGGCTCCACATTAATGATTTGTTTGCCATTTTGGAGGGTCGACACCTTTACCACATCACCAGTGATGAGGGTGATGGTATGTTCCCCTTTGATGGCTTCATTCTTATCAACATTAGACTCCTCGAGTTCCTTCCCATTGGAAGAGATACCGAGTGCATCCACCTGGAACATCGACCCTGAAATCATCGTCGCAGCAATTGAACCAACAAGAAGTGGTTTCACGTTAAGCTTTTTCATGAACATTCTCCTATTCTATTCATTTCGTCAGTTGATTGATTCTTATGAGTAGATTCTTGCTGAGGGAAAAATAAAGAAGGTATGTAGTCCTAAAAATATTTAAGTAGACTACCAGAGTTAAGATTCGTCAGTGTTCACCTCCTTATTTACAGAGTCTTATGCTAATACGGGGATGCAAGCTTGTTTCTCTAGGAGTCATTTTGTATGTCTGTGGTTAATTAAATTGTAAGTCTCAGCACAGCCATTTCTCAATTGGGGTTATTTTTCGGGAGTAGAGAACTAGTCTCCATGTGAACACTGGATTCTATTCAACTTATTTATGAAAATAGATACATATTTGTCACGTTTTCATACTAGATGTCGAGGGGTCAAATTGGGTATACTGGTACCATTACACTCTAAGGGAGCAGACAACGTGAATGAGATTAACCTGAAAGAACTGAGAACGAACCTGAATCGCTTCATGCTTTCCTATAAATTCGCCCTTGAAGAGGTCCGGACAAAGATCAATATCTTAAGGGAAGAATTCCAGGTCATCCATGAATACAATCCGATCGAACACATTTCGACCCGACTTAAGTCCCCCGAAAGTATCCTGAAGAAGATGTCCAAGAAGGACATGAAACCTTCCTTTGATCAGATGAAAGAACAAATCCGGGATATTGCAGGCGTACGCATCACCTGCTCGTTCATCGAGGATATCTATAAGGTGTCGGACTTGATTCAATCCCAGCATGACATCACGGTGGTAGAAGTGAAGGACTATATCAAGAATCCGAAGCCCAATGGGTATCAAAGCCTTCACCTCATCGTGCAGATTCCTATTTTTCTGACAGATCGCGTGGAAGTCGTGTATGTGGAGATCCAGATCCGCACAATCGCCATGGATTTCTGGGCAAGCCTCGAGCATAAAATTTACTACAAATATAACAAGCAGATCCCCGCCCATATCCAGGATGGGTTAAAGGAAGCCGCTACACAGGCGGCTTTACTTGACCGCAAGATGGAACAGCTCAATCATGAAATCAATATTTTAAAAGAAGAGGATGGAGAGGATTCGAGTATGATGACGCCGAATGAGGTTCATCAACTTCTGATGCAGCTCTCAAAAGAGGAGGATTGACGATACAAAGAAGGCTGCATGCTTCAATAGCTTCTGTGTGATTCGAACCTGGATCTTCTGACCGGGACAGAGGACCTATCCTTGTATCCCGCGAGGTAAGTTCATCCATTACTTATAAAACTTTTGGAAGAGAATATATGAATAGCAATCAAAAGAAGGCTGTGTCTTATTAGACGCAGCCTTCTCTTGATATACAGATGTTGTTAAGTTATGGACTTTCAGGGCAGGAACTAGTACCCATACCATTGCAGAAAGGGAGAACTACCCCTTTATCGATCATTGCGAACTAAATCTGCATACGATTCACGTTCGATCACGACCCGTGATTCCCCATCATGTACAAACACAACGGCCGGGCGGGGGATCCGGTTATAATTACTCGCCATCGAATACCCGTAGGCTCCTGTACTGAAGACAGCAAGTATATCACCGTAATTCGTCGGAGGAAGCATCAGATCCCAGATCAGCATATCACCGGATTCGCAGCATTTCCCTGCGATGCTCACAAGCTCAGTGCACTCCTCTTGTGGGCGGTTGGCCAGGACCGCATGGTATTTTGCCTGATACAAAGCCGGACGGATATTATCTGTCATCCCTCCGTCAATCGCGACATACGTACGCACATCAGGAATGATTTTCTTTGATCCCACTTTGTACAGCGTCGTCCCCGCTTCTGCCACCATGCTTCGGCCCGGCTCCACCCATACTTCAGGGAGCGGATATTCATTCTTTTCAAAATAGGTCTTCACACTATCGGTAATAGATTTCACATAAGTTGGTATCGGCAGGGGCTGGTCTTCTTCTGTGTACCGGACACCGAATCCTCCGCCAATATTCAGCACCGGCATCGTCACATCAAACTCGATTCGGATTTTTTGCAGGAAATCAGCCAGTACTTGAATCGCCTGATCAAACCCTTCCCGTTCAAAAATCTGGGATCCGATATGGGAATGGAGACCAAGCATTGAGAAGTATGGCTTGCGGATAGCCAGTTGAATCGCCGTACTTGCCTGCCCGTTAGATATGCTGAATCCGAATTTCGAATCCTCCTGTCCCGTCGTGATGTACTCATGTGTGTGTGCTTCCACACCTGGCGTGACCCTGATCAGGATCTGAACCTTTTGCTCACGCTCCTTGGCCAGGTCATGCAGCAGTTCAAGCTCCAGAAAACTATCGACGACAAAGCAGCCGATTTCAGCCTCAAGTGCCATGAGGAGCTCTTCTTCCGACTTATTGTTCCCATGAAAATGAATACGCTCCGCTGGAAATCCTGCCTCAAGGGCCGTATACAATTCCCCTCCAGACACAACATCCAGGGAAAGCTCCTCCTGCTCTGCCAGGCGTACCATCTCTTTACATAGGAACGCTTTACTCGCATATGCCACCTGGAACTGCAATCCGCTCTCTTTGAAAGCATTCCGGAAAAGTTGGGCATTTTCACGGATCATCCCTTCATCGTAGACCATTAAAGGCGTCCCATAGGTCTCCACCAACTCACCCGTGCTCATTCCCCCGATTTCAAGATCTCCACGAACATTCACATCAACTGTACTCATATCCTATACTCCTTTTGACTCTCTCTAAAAAAACACAAAAAAACCGCATGAAGCGATGCTCATACGGTTTATCATCAAAAGTTTTGGAAACATGATGAAGACTATGTATTAACATCTCTTCAATAGTGCTCCACAACTTCTTCATTGTGACAGTCCAGCATTTCTTCAATGCTGGCCCAACAAAAAATAGAATTGGCTATTTTCTGCTTCGGCGATCTGCCTTTCCCTTCTTTTCTCAGAATCCATTATTCTCAAAGAAGGTACTCATCATACTCGCGCCTCTATTATCAGAGAGTGATTTATTATTTTATTGGAATTACTATATCATTCTCTTGAAATAGTTGTCAATTGGTTTTTCGGTTAAGTTTGTGAAAAGAGGGAGGTGTGCATTGTAGAGTGTTTTTCCATTTATTTCAAAAATTCGCATAACCTTTGGAGATCGACGCAATAATCTTCGAATCGAAGCAATTATACTTAATAATGACGCAATCACCTCGAAAAATGACGCAATCATGTCCGATTTCGACGCAATTAAGTAAATCGGATGTAGTCAACATGCAAGAAGTCTGAATAAAAAAAGGTACCAAAGCCAAAAAAGAACGAATTAACCATTTTCAACATCCATCGTTAGGCTATTTACAAAAAAAAGAAGCTTATCCTCATCGATAAGCTTCAATCTGTCCGTCCCGTGTATATCATCACAAAATGCAGGACTGCTTCCGTTGATTCCATATTGATGTAGCTGTGACCTTTATCACCATGGAACTTGATCGAGTCATACTGACCTAGCTCGAATTCGTCATCCTGCACCTTCACCCGCACTCTTCCTTCCATGACGGTGACAAATTCAATCACCCCGGGCTGGTGGGCATCGGCACTGTACTCACTGTCAGGTTTCAGGAAGGCCCTGTGGGTTTCCAATGAGCCATAGCCAGAGGAAGTAAACATCGGTTCCAAGGTCAAGGACTCATTGGCACTGATCACTTTGCTCCCTTCATTTCTCCGGGAAATCTGGACTTCCTGTTTTTCCACGAGGAGAGCGGATATCGGGATAGCTAAACCATTCGCTATTTTCCAGATGATCGTCAAAGACGGATTCGCCTCTCCCCTTTCAATCTTGCCCAAAGTCAATGTACTGACATCGGTCAATGCGGCGAGCTCCTGCAGATTGAGCCCGCGCTCATGTCGTATACGTCTCAGTGTCATCCCGACGTGTTGTGCCAATTTTTCCGGATCCTGCCAAGTCAAACCGTCATTGTTCATATTCCTACCTCTTTCTATAGACAACATATGTAAGTATATTATAATATATATAAAATAAACTATAGTATATGAATCAGAAAGGAGTGTTCATCATCAAAGAGCTTGCTCTCGGTGTCATTTCATCTATGTTCTTTGCCGTCACCTTTATTCTGAACCGTTCAATGGAGCTAGCGGGTGGAAGCTGGATGTGGAGTTCATCCTTGCGATTCCTGTTCATGCTCCCTTTCCTATTCCTTATTGTAGGTTTAAGGAAGAATGTAAATCAAGTATGGATTGAAATAAGGAAGCGACCATTTGAGTGGCTGACATGGAGTTTTGTCGGGTTTGTGCTCTTTTATGGCCCTATCACCTATGCGGCTGCGTACGGACCGGGCTGGCTCGTGGCGGGCACGTGGCAGTTTACCATCGTCGCGGGCATCTTGCTTGCTCCCCTGTTTTATACTTCGGGACCGGTGAAGCGCAGGCAATCCATTCAAAAAAGAGCACTGGCAATCTCCTCTATCATTTTAGTGGGAGTCCTTTTCATCCAGCAGGAAAATGCCGGTGGATTGTCACCTTCAGAAATGGTGGTAGGTGTCTTACCTGTAATCATCGCAGCCTTTGCTTATCCACTTGGGAACCGGAAGATGATGGAGGTGTGCGGCGGAAAGCTTGATACCTTCCAACGTGTACTGGGGATGACGATTGCAAGCACTCCCTTCTGGGTCATCCTTTCGTGCTATGCGTATTTCAAGGTGGGGGCACCCAGCACGTCGCAAATGACACAATCTTTTATTGTCGCCATCTGCTCAGGAGTGATTGCGACATCCCTTTTCTTCATTGCGACAAATCAGTCCCGCCATCATCCTGGCAAGCTTGCGGCGGTGGAAGCGACCCAATCCACTCAGATCCTGTTTGTCATCATGGGAGAAGCGGCGATCCTGTCCGTTCCATTCCCATCAGGATCCGCCCTGATCGGCATCCTTCTGATCATCACGGGCATGATCACCCACACGCTGAACGTGAAAAAAATGAACTCCCGAATCATCAAACCCATTAAATCAGCAAGCTAAAAAAAGAGGGGCATCGGGGATGCTCCTCTTTTCCTTTATTTAAATATCTTTCTTCTCATCCACTGAGTCGCAGCCCATTTGTCTCCGATGACAACGGGTGCCCCGCCATGAAGGGTCAAGTCGTTCAGCTCCTGATTATCATAGAAATATTCGAAGTAGACCGCCATCCCCTTTTGCGGAGAAACAGAGAAATTCAATTTCGGAAAGTACGTTTCTCCGCCTTCCTCTACGTCATTCAAGTACATGACAAGGGTGCTGATTCTCGGATTCTTCACCGGCCGCGATGACGCCGAGAAGAAATCGAAGTGTGCCTTGTATTCCTGACCCGGTTTATAGTTAAGGATTTGAAGACCTTCCCCGTGCTCCACAGGTATATTCATAATTTGAGAGACTCTCTTTTCCACTCTAGTCACAACGTCATGTTCGCCTTCTTGAAGGAATACGCTGCTGCTCGTTCTAAGTTCATCGACAGTACGGGTATTCCCTATCTTCGAACGCTGCACACGATCCTTTGAAAGCTGGATGAGTTCATCACATTCTTCATGACTCAACACATTGCCAAGAACGACGATCAGTGGCTCCTCCATTTTCGCGATAATCTGAATATCCCGGTCTTCTGTCTTGATCTTATTTCCTGTATGGTGAAAAATCGTTTGTTCCTTTACAGCTATTTCATTAGTATCCATTGTCAACTTTCATCAACCTCTTATCGTATTTTTAACATTCTGAATTTTTATGTTAGTGGAAGCATTCTTATATTCTTCCAATCTGGAAAAACGATCGCAACAATAGGCATAACTGTAGATTGTATTTGGCTGTTTCCTCCTGCATGTGTATTTTCATATATTTTACACCCGGTATGAGGGGAAATCTATCTTTTTTTTGATAAAAAATAAGGGAGATGATGGGAGTGAGGTTGATTGAAGGATTGGCGTGGTTGCGGGGGCGTCACAGAAAAGACACGGATCGATTATATGCGCATTTATGCGTCAAACTCAGAAAAAAGACTGCCGAATCGATTTCGACAGCCCCATACATTTTATTTCTTCAACCCTTCATACTGCACCAATACTTCCTTCGTAATCTCACTATCTTCATCCAGTCCGCTCACTTCTTTCAACACATGAGCCGGACCGTGCTCTTTGATCATATCTTGAATTTCCATCGCTTGTTCATCCTCGGGATTGTCAAACAATAGCGCTGCGGCAATCGCCTTGGCTAGATAAGAATAAGGGAGCCCCGCTTTTTGAGCTTCTGTTGTAGGACGGATCAAACGGTCATCAGGACCAAGCTTGCGGATCGGTGCGCGTCCCACACGGGTCACATCATCATTCAGATAGGCATTTTTGAAGCGCTCTATGTTCTTTTCAATATAAGCAAGATGCTCGCTTTCATCAAGTCCGTATTGTTTTACTAGATAAGCACCGGTTTCTTTCAATGTCTCCTTGACCTGATCGGCAATGGCATCATCGGCCAATGTTTGATCAATCGTTGATTTTCCTTTCAGGTAACCAAGGTAAGCAATGACTGCATGCCCTGTATTAACCGTGAACAGTTTACGCTCGATGAATGGTGCGAGGTCGTCTACAATCGTCATTCCTTCGACCGGTGGAATTGTTTCCGTAGTTTCGACAACCCACTCATAATATGGTTCAACGAGAACATCCAATGAGCCTTGATCCTGCATCGGCACAATGCGGTCGACGGCTGAATTGAAGAAATAGACTTTGCCTTCAAGCTTTGCTACCGTTACTTCATCAAGATTTTCTAAAATATGTTTTTTCAAAATATCCGTAGCACCGATCTGATTTTCACACGCGATCACATATAACGGCTCATCTGTAGACGCCATACGCTTAGCAATGCCTTTTGCAATCAGGGGTGCGATTCTCGGAAGGATATTCGGCCCGATCGCCGTCGTCAGGTAGGTGGACTGGCCGATCGTGTCGATCACTTCCCCTTCTTGATGAAGGTTATTGAGTCCGGACACATTCTCGATCGTTTCCGTTTCCATCGTTTCCGTTGCAAGCTTCACCTGGTAGCGACCTTCTTCATTCAGCTTGTTGATCACCTGCTCGGCGATGTCCACAAAGGTCACGTGGTAACCTGATTGGGAAAACAATGCTCCGATAAACCCTCTGCCTATGTTTCCTGCTCCAAAATGTACGGTTTGTTTCAACGTCATCATTCCTTTATCAAATTAGTTTGTAAGTAGTCCAGAAATATATCTTCTAATTTCTTCAGGATGATCGCTTCGTTCGTGGACGAATAAATCATCATGCTTATCTGATCTTCGATTAAGCTTGTACTGATCAGGCTGAGGATTTCCTGTTCCCGCCTGCTCAACTCTTCAGGGGCAAGCATGAGGAGGAGACTTTTCATCTCCATTTCCACGCCGTCCATTCCCTTGATCATGCACGGTTCATCCAGATGGGCTACCTGGAAGATCAGCTTCTTCACGTTATGGTCCCGGCAATGGAAGAGACCCATATTCGTTTTTGGGATCCCGAGTCCTCCTTTTTTCTCCCTTTCCATCAGCTGATGCACGACTACATGCGGCTGATGAAGAAGTTCGTCCCGTTCCGCTTGTTCCACCATTTCATTCAGGATACTGAGATGACTTCCCGCCGACTGCTTCCGGTACACCCGGAAATTGGAGAGTATGGCTTCCATGCTGGAATGGACATCCTTAATTTCTTTAAGGAGCATCCTGACTTCCGTTTTCTCGCCTGATCGCGGCGCTGCCTTCAAGTATTTCTTTCTGGTCAGCTTTTCTACGTTTTTCTGCAGATAGCTTTGGATGAAGCCGATGTCCTTTTCGCTCAATAACGGGCTTACCAAAATATACTCCACTTCCGTAAAGGGAAGCCTGACCGTGGAAATGACGATATCATAGTCATCAAGGTTCGCCGTCTGAAAATCCTTGATCGACAGGATTTCCACCTTATTGATCATCGTCAACTCCCGCTGAATACGGCTGGCGAGCATCTTGGACGTGCCGATCCCCGTCGGACAGACAACAACGGCATGAATACTGACCTTCTCTTCATTCATCAGCATGGCCGATCCGAAATGCAGGACGATGAACGCCACCTCATCATCGGGAAAAGCGATATCCTTGAATTCCGTTTCAAGGCTCTTTTTCACCGCTAAAAATAACACGGGATACTTCTTCTTGATTTCATCCGTCAATGGATTAAAAAGATCCAGCTCCTGCTGCAGGCGGAAGATGGACGGTCCCATATGGGCAAGCAGGCCCTGGAAAAGGGAAAAGTCATCAGACAGATCCACATGGAGGTCTGCCGATACATCCTTGATGACATTCTTGATAAGATGCCCGAGGAGGATGCTGTCATAGTAAACGACGTCGGGATCCTGAACTTTGGATCCTTTTAAAATAACCGATAAAAATTGAACATCCCGATCCGTCATCGGAACTGAAAGTGTTTCTTTCAGTTCCCTGCCTATCGTGTCCATCAGCTGATACTCAGTAGAATCATGATCTTCCGCTTGCTCATATTCCTGTAAATGGAAGCCCTTTTCTATTCGCTGGATCGTCAGGCAAGTATACACAACGAGACCGATATAATCACTGTCCGTCAAGGTGATCAGCCCCTCTGCCAAGTGGTGGTTCACCACCCCGTCGACAGCGAGTAAATAGCCTGGTTGGAAATACCCCAGCACCGGCTCATCCAGGTGATTTCCCTGTTGCATCCCGTACAGGGTCTCAATGATGTCTTCATAAAAATAGACAAGGAAGAAACTTGCCAGTGCATGACGTTTGTCGGCTTCATCTGCGAAAAGCTCCACCCCCACCCCTCGTTTCCTTGTCAGGGTGATGCCGTATTTTTGCAGCCAATCGGCGAGCTCATCGAGATACGAAGTAAGGGTCGTGACGCTGATCCCCAACTGCTGTGCAAGTACCTGTTTTTTAAAGGAAGGCCCTTCATGTAGAAGGATGATCAGTAAATTCAGCTTTCGCTCTTCTGGTGTTTCATCGGTCGGATTCACTTCCGCTAGATTCTGGATCAAGCGATAGATGTGTTCATTCTTCCCGTCGATGAACAGACCTTCATTGGCCGTCCGCTTCAGCTCTAAATGATATTGTTTTAATATGCTTTCGATGGATTTCAGGTTGCGCTGAACGGTTCTCCCGCTCACATTCAGAAATGCTGAAAGAGAGTACACGGTATGTTTCCCCGATGTTTTTACGATCAATTCGATGATGGATTTTTCCCTTGATGTAATAAACATGCTTTCCCCTCTTTCCCTGAATTAGCTTTTATCGATACAAATGAGAACAGAAAGGCAGGGACCCCGCCTTTCTGAATGAATTTTTCTAGTTGCTGTTAATGATGTCTTTCAGTTCTTTGGCTGACTTGGCCTGAACCATCTTGTCGACGTTTTCCTGCTCGGAGCAGACAACCGCGATGCCTGATAGGATTTCCAGATGTGTGCCGTCCTTACCTGCGATACCGAATATCATCTTTGCCTGCTCACCGTTGAAGTCGACGCCGTTCGGAACTTGAACGACCGTAAATCCGGACTTGATGACGGCTTTCTTCGCATCTTCCGTACCGTGTGGAATGGCTACATTATTACCCATATACGTAGATGTGATTCCTTCTCTGTCAATCATAGCATCTACATAGCTCTCTTCCACGTATCCTGCTTTGACGAGGGCTTCACCTGCGAACCGGATCGCTTCTTCTTTTGTGGCAAATTCCTGATTCATGAAGATGTTTTCTTCAAGGAGAAGGTCATCATCGTGGTCTGCATTCGGTTCAGCTTTTACAGCTTCTTCCTCTGCATCCTCCACCACCTCTGCCTGCTCACCTGTGATCCCGTCCTGAAGACTAGCAATCAGCTTGTCGTACTCAGGACTGGATAGGAAATTATCCACGGAAATGTGATAGGCGTTCGGAAGCTTATTTTTCGCCCGAGGTGTCAGTTCTTCCTGTGTGATGACGACTTGAGCGTCTGATGGAAGGTTACTGATGGACGTGTTCGTCACGCTGACATCCAGACTTGCCGCCTTCACTTTCTTACGAAGCAATGAAGCCCCCATGGCACTTGAGCCCATGCCTGCATCACAGGCAAAGACAATCTTGTTGACTTCTTTAGGCATTGTTCCTTGGCTCACTTGGCCTGCTACAGAACTCTTCTTCCCTTTCATTTCCTGCATTTTCTTCGTTGCGCCTTCGATGTCTTCATCTGCGGTCTTGCTTGATTTCAAGACGATGGCAGACACGATGAAGGAAACCGCTGCTGCCACAAAGACGGCTGCAAAGTTTGCGAGATACGCCATTCCTTCTGGAGGAGTAACCGCGGTAATCGCAAGGATACTGCCAGGTGATGCCGGGGATACCAATCCTCCACCTAATAAAACAAGGGTGAACACTCCGCTCATCCCCCCAAGGATGACAGAAACGAACAGCATCGGTTTCATTAATACGTACGGGAAGTAAATCTCATGAATCCCACCGAAAAAGTGAATGATTCCTGCTCCAGATGCCGATTGCTTTGCTGTTCCTTTTCCAAAGAACATGAACGCCAACAGAATTCCAAGACCCGGTCCCGGATTTGCTTCTAATAGGAACAGGATCGATTTACCACCCTGTTGAACTTGCTCCAACCCGATCGGTGATAGTACACCGTGGTTGATGGCATTATTTAAGAATAGAATTTTTGCAGGTTCGATCAAGATACTTGTCAATGGCAGTAATCCTGCAGCTACCAGCCAATCAACACCTGCAACCAGTAGATTCGTGAATGCATCCACCGCAGGTCCTACACCAAGGAATGCCAGAATGGCAAGGATTCCGCCAAGAATACCTGCGGAGAAGTTATTGACGAGCATTTCAAATCCAGCTCTGATTTTCCCTTCGATCATCTGGTCAAACTTCTTGATGACGTACGCACCCAATGGCCCCATGACCATGGCACCCAGAAACATCGGTGTATCCGGTGCACCGACAATGACACCCATTGTCGCGATTGCACCCACGACCCCACCGCGCTGGTCGTGTACGAGCTTACCTCCTGTATACCCGATTAAGAGCGGTAACAGGTACGTAACCATCGGCCCTACCAGTTTGGCAAGGCTTTCATTTGGAAAGAACCCAGTTGGTATGAACAACGCTGTAATTAAACCCCAAGCGATAAATGCGCCAATATTCGGCAGAACCATTGAACTGAGGAAGTTACCAAACTTTTGTACCGCGACTTTCATATTTGATTGAGCCACTTCTCTCATCCTTTCATGATTGAATAATAATTTCTCTTATATTCATCATAGGCTCCCGATGGTGACGGTTTCAACAACGATGAAAACTAACTTTGTCACCCTTGTCACGACAAACCTATTGTTTCTCTGGCGGGGGAAGTTATTCTCACTTAAGAGGGACGGACCTCCTGCTATTAGAGCAGGAGGTCCGTCCCTCTTCTATATTCCTAATCCAACTTCACCTTCACCCGGTCATCCACATATTTCGTTGTGCTGTAGCCTTCGATTTCAAGCTTGGTCAAGTTTACATCTTCCCTGGACGAATCGTTATAAAATTCAATGGTTTGTTCCGTCTCGAAGTAGCGGGGTTGATCCAATTTATCATACTCATATACATCGATTTCATGGATCTTGCCGTTTTTGTCCATCAATACCCCATCGCCATCACTTACTCCAATTGACGTATTTTCATTCATCAAATAATCGTTGGAGAACCCGTAGTGCACTCTTTCATAGGCACGATCCTTCGATACATCATGCGTCAGAACCACCTTCGCAGGATTTCCGGCCTGGATTTCATCTATGGAAATGGTATTCCCTTGATACTCAAATGCCTGGGGCAAGTTTTTGACATTATCAAGTGGGATCGTTTTCCGATCGTCTACGGATAGATGAATGGAATCAAACAGTATGTCAACTTCTTTTGGATCTTCAAAATATAAGGTGTCAAAGCTTGATGTAAAGGCACTCCATCCCTCCTGCTCAAAGGATTCCACGTACATATTTCCTCCAAAGAGGTCTGCCTTTACATTCTTCTTATCCGTTCCCAGGGAATCAAAGGTAATGACATCAATCCTTCTGTCCCCACCTTGATTCTGAAAGCTGTACTGGAGGAGCGTCGTGGTCGGAGCGATCGTCAACTTATCCAAGCGGACCGGAATCCCGTCAATGTCGATTTCCTTATCAAGCTTATGCACTCGGGATGACTGCTTTGTAAACGGAATGTCAAAGCTCCAGTCCCCTTCAGCAAATGTCATCTCCCCTCGGTAACCCCCTTCCTTTTGTGGGTCCTGAACTATTTGCATGAGCCTTGCTACATTCAATTTAATGGTTCCGCTGTCCATCGAAACCGGCAGGAGACTCAAGGTGCCCTTATACACATTTTTCTCTTCATTTTGTATTTCGTCCTGATCGACAAGAGGAGAGTAGAACATGTTTTGCACATCACGCCTCATGACGTCATATTCATTCTCGATATGGACGCCTTCATGAGCATTCATCATATATCGATTGTCTTTCTCGGTATCCTCTATTTCATAAAAGACAAGAGTCTGTACATCATCGGCGACGACACTCTTGATGGTGATCTTCACCCCATTGCTTTCCGACTCGAGATTCAGCCGTTCCCCCAGGTCATGCTGGAGGATGGTACGCAATTGTTCATCCTCCTCCGTCCATGCATAGTAGAGACTGGAGAATCCACCTGTCACGAATCCGATTGAAACGACCATCGCGAAGATACCTGCGAAGGCAAGCCAGACCGATTTCCGTTTCTTTTTCTTCCTTTGCCTGCGCGCTTCTCTTTCCTCCACCTTGCCCTTGACTCTCTCTATGAATCCAACAGGGACCTCTATGGCATCTGTCATTCCTGCCAAGGTCAGAACCACTTCCTGAAAAGAGGCCAAATCCTCCTGACAGCCCTGACAATGGTAAATATGCATCTCAAACTCAACCTTTTCAGGCCTGTTCATCGTTCTACCTAAGTACTCAAGATAACCCCCATGAAATTCCCGGCAGCCCTCGAAAGAACCGTGACCCAACTCTTCCCTAAGCTTTCGTATACCTGAAAATACCCAGGATTTAACCTTCTCTACTGAAATATCAAGAATGCGTCCAACTTCTGCAAAAGAGCATTCGTTGAAATACGTTAAAGCAATCGCCTCTTTCTGCTGATTCTCTAATTGATATAAGGCATGAAAGAGCGTTTGATCAGCTTTCTGATCCTCTGAATCCCGGAAACTCTTATTGTTAGAGAGATCCCGGCCATTATGTATAAAGTGAGAAACAGCCCAGGATTCAAATGAAGTTTCTTTTTTCAAACGGTGTAATTCATTATGTACCACGATGATCGAACGATAAAATAACTTTTCCAGATCCTCTTGCTTACTTACATACATCCGTCCAAGGGCATAGAACGATTGTTTACGCTGCACAAACCAATCCATGACCGATTCCAGGTCCTTTTCCCTCATCCCGCTGACCAAAAAGGGAGCTGTTTGCGGTGTGACCATATATGTATTCCCCTCCTCCAAAAACGAAATATTCGAAAAATAAAACATGCAATTCTATTTTACCATATTAAGGGTATGTATTTGGGGCAAAAAAACTAGAAGACCCATTCCCATATGACGGAACAGCAGGGATATAGTTTGAGCTCGTTCATCATCCAGATAGTAATCATCAAAAAAGGCCTGAATCCCAATAGATCCAGACCTTTCAACTATCTATAAACGGTCAATTTCACCAAGCTGCTCATTCATGTCCAGCTCGATCATCTTTTTTGCCTTGGAGAAGGTAAATACTTCGTTAGAGACCCAATGATTATATAACTTAGAAAGTGCGTTCCTGTGATAGACCGTGCCTTTGACCTCTGAGAAGAAATAGATGATCAACAGGTTGACCACGTCTCGGGGTAGGGCCTTTTTTCGCTCGATTCCCTTTAACGACAAGGTATCCAATCCTCTTAATCGGTCTCCGATCACAGATTCTGCCATAAGAAATAGATCTGCCGTCCGACATAATGCCACTAATTCTGGATTAATCTCTTCAAATTTCAAGTGAATTCCCCTTTTACATAGAAAGTGAACGAAAAGCGTTACACTTCAACCTCATTATTGTAAGATCAATTACTATGTATTATAACAAAAAGACGGGACATTCATGACTTTCAATATGTTTAATTTTTACTCAACCAAAATTCCATGGTCTTTTCATTAGTAGAAGGATAGACCAGACGTTTCACTTGCTCCTCCATTAAAAAGCATTCCGTGATCCAGTCAGGGAGTGAGCCATACTCTTTTTTCCAAAGATACGTTCGTTCCAAAGCATCTTCTACGGTCATTTTCACCCATGTACAAATGTTCAGCTCATCATCAACTGCCCCTTCTTCCACCAATGGATGAACGAAGCGATGGAAGTAGGGAATCCCGTCCCCGAGGTGGCTCTTATTTCTCACCCATATCACGCTTTCCCTGGGAAGGAAGCCTATATGACGAGTTTCAGCAGCCACCTGAGTGAACTCCTCCAAATAACAAGAACATCCGGACCATTGCCTATCTGTGTATCCCGGCAGGATCATTTCGGACGTGTAAATCGATTGACCTGTATGAAAAAGATTGTTGATCTCCCGATTGATAAAAATCGGCTCTCTCCCTTTAAAGATAGAATCGGATTGAGGTGGACCGCAGGTAAATCCATTTTGGTCGAATCGGATCATTTTGACGAATTGCATGTTGCCCCTCCTTCTATCGTGAATTTCCTCAAGGGCATTCTATACCAAATTCACTCTATAATGGGGGGTATTCCCTATATAGATTGGTTTCAAACAAATCATTTCCATACAACAAAAAGAAACGAGCGATTACAGTGTAACCGCTCGTTGAATGCCTTCTTTCTACCGTTGCTGACTCAATGCTCGTTCAAGAGTCGAAGTGACAGAAATATTTTCAAATGATATACCAAGTTGAATGGCTGTTTGGGCGATTTCCGGACGAATGCCTGAAATCGAACTCTTCACACCAATCAAATTCAAGCTTTCGATGATCTGGAATAATTGATGGGCAACCATCGTATCCACCATGATGACACCGGATAAATCAATGAATAAGTGCTCAACATTTTTATCGACGCATTCGGCCAGAGTATTCTCGAGAATATACCTCGCCCTTCCTGTATCGATATCACCGACAAGAGGCAGCACCCCTGTTTTCTTATCAATCAAAATGACCGGTGAACTCAATTCCCTGATCATTTCCTGCTGTGCCTTCAGACGCCTCTGGGCATATTCGTAGTTTTCTTCGGCAAACTTGGAAATGACAAGACCAAAGGTTTTAATAATCAACTCTCTGAATGACTCGATTCTCTCCGGTGGAAACTCACTTCCATGCTGGCGGTTAAATTCCTGTAAAATCTCCAAGTATTGATCCTGGGTTCTAAAAAACTCTCTCAATATATAGTGAGTGGGGGTTTTTAAGTGCTCTTCATCTTTTGCAATTTCCTCGATCCATTCGGAGAAATTACATAATGCATCCTGTCCTACATCCTTAAAAAGGATACAAAACCGTTCATGGAATTCGTGATTTTGACGCTTCAACGTTTGGATGACCTGAGGATCTGTTGACGCATACACACCTGACAGATCATTTTTATCAAGTGACTTATACCAATTCTCTGTCAGCTGCCATGTACGTTCAATCATAAATTCATAAAATTTTTCCGATACGTGCATATTCGACCTACTTTCTATAAGACAAGATATTGTGATCAGTTCATAAGCCATGATCCTAAGGGGATAAGACTATCTCAATTGGTCTATACCCTAAATGACTTATTCATATGCTTATAAGAGTAATGTACTATGTCCTTGCACAAAAAGAAAGAAAAAGTTAAACAAATGGTGTACACGAACCATTTTCATTCCTATATTTTCCCAAAAGAATGATCGGTTGGTCCTTGAAAGATTGCATGTTTTCATAAAAAAAGAGAGAAGAATGTATGCTATACAGAAAAAGCATCCCAATCTATCCTCTTTTATTCATTAGTAATTTACTTTATCATTATGGACTCTTAGAACCATTTCGGACTACATGTTGAAAAAACCAATGCAGCGTTAGGAATGCCACTATATAAACGGGGATTGAGTACCATATTTTCCACTCTAAATGTTCCATATAGCCGTTAAAACTTAGTAATACTTCTAATAAAAATGAGAAAACGGTCCAGATCATTACATAAAACAAGGGCTTATCCGGTTTCATAAAATTCAAGAATAAAAGTGCAATGAATGAGGGAGCAAGAGCAACCAGTGCAAAATCGGAAATTTCCACACTTTTGGTTGGTCCAAAATCCACATAATCCAGCTTCAGTCCTACCAGAATATGTGCCACTGCAGCAAAATATCCAACGAATGGAAACATGATGAGATTTTCCCTAATGGTTAATCTCTTTGGCACGATCAACAGAGCGACTACTAAAAAGAGAATGAGTCCCCATACTACTATCAAGCTGAAACAACCCCTTTATCGGTTAAAATCCGCCTGCTTATTTTGTGAAAACTGGGGAAATTTATGTATGGACAGTGAAAACAGGGACGGACCTATTTGAGGTCCGTCCCTGTTTTTACGTTAACCAATATGACGATATTCTTCTGCAATCTTAACGTTCTTCTGCTGAGTTAAAGCACTGACTGTAACCACGATGACGATGTTGCAGATCAATCCAAGAATACCAGCATGGATTTCAAATGGCGTGGTTTCTGCGACTAGCTGGTAATAGTAGTTGACAAACGTACCGACGACGAGTCCCGTGATGACGGCCGGCCCCGTCACCCTTTTCGAATAGAGTGCTCCGTATACGCCTGGTGCGAATTGAACGATGGAACCATAGGCTCCGAGCAATAAGGCGATGAGTCCCTGCCCACCGAATACGGTGATAAAGTAAGCAAGGCCCCCGACCACAAACACACCGATTCTCATCAGAAGCAATGTGGTTTTATCAGAAAGGTCCGTTTTTACATTCTTAATGACCCCGTCCGTAAATTCCAGTGAGGCACTGTGGGTGATGGCATCTGCCGTAGACATGGCTGCCGCTAACGCTCCTGCACCTACAAGTCCGTAAACCCAGCCTGGAAGGCTAAGGACGGTGGTGATCAGATAAGGAAGAATTTCATCCGGTGCTCCTATGTCAGCCGGATTGACTACATTCACTGCAGAAAAGCCAACAAATAAGAGCGGGATCAGGAACAGGGCAAAGATCGGATACACCAATACGGTTTTCTTTATCGTACGTGCATTGGATGCATATGACTTTGAAAAAAGGTGTGGCCACATTAAAAACCCTATGAGAGAGACGAGAATCGTGGTCGTATACGCTGTCCCTGACATGGCCGACCCTTCATTCCCGATTTCAAAAAAGGCAGGGTTGTCCTGGACGAGATTGGTAAACATCCCGCCCACGCTATCGTGGAGCTTATTCACTATCGCAAGACCGACTACCCAAGAGATGACGATCATTAAGATCCCCTGGAACACGTCAGACCATGCCGCTGCCCGCAACCCACCAGTTGCAACATAGACAACTACGATTCCATACGCGAGCAGGGCTCCGAGCCAAAGAGGAATACGTCCTTCAGTCATGATATTGAAGATGTAGGCCATCCCTTTCATCTGCGTGGCTAGGTATTGAATGGAAGCGAGTAACGCAATGACCCCGATTAAGATGGGCAGCGTCTTGCCTCCGTAACGTTTTTTCATAAAGCCGGAAACCGTGTAAATATTGAATTTACGACCGATTTTTCCGATTTTCGGACCGATGATGTACCATGGGAGAATCGCAAAAGCGGTATAAGTTAAAATATAAAGTGCGGGGGCTCCTTTGGAATACGCCCACCCGGGAGCGCCGAGAAATGAAAAGGCACTGAACACAGCCCCTCCCATCAGGAACCACATTACAACCAGGCCGAGACCTCCACCTGCTACGGTAAACTCATCTAATGAATGTTTATCATGACCTCTTCCTGCCATCACACCAACTACAAGTGCAATCACAAGGTAGCCGATCATCATGATCATTGCAATCTGCCAATCTGCCATTAATGGACCTCCTCTTTGTCTGGATCGATTCGATAGAGAATAAGAACGATTAAAAAGGTAATGATAATCCATAAAATCACCCAGAATATCGAAAACGGCATCCCCATGATGATCGGAGTTGCCCTGTTTCCAATTGAAAACAAAGGGAAAATCAATAGAAGAAACGGTAAAATCAGAGACAAGCAATAGATTTTCGTAAACTTGCTTTTACTCATATGACACCCTCCTTTTTTGCTGCATATTCCACTTTCCCATCAAGGATCGTTAACTCTACTTTTAGCTCTCGTAATCTTTCAGGTTCACAGTGTAAAATCGATTCATTCAACACCACCAGATCGGCAAGCTTTCCGGCTTCAATGCTGCCTTTAATGGACTCTTCAAAGCTCGCATATGCACCGTTCCATGTATAGGCCTTAATTGCTTCCTCTATACTGATTCGTTGCCGGGCACCTACCACTTCACCGGATTTACTCATGCGAGTGACAGCCGAGTATATCCCGTGGAGCGGATCCACGATGGTGATGGGACTGTCAGAGCCGATGACAAAAGGAATCTGTGCTTCTGAAAAACTCCTTAAGGGGAACATGACGTCGACCCTTTCTCCATAATCTTTCAAGTATCCGTCACCAAATTCATAGATGAAGGCTGGATTGGGTATCGGAACAATCTCCAACTCTTTTAACTGTTGAATGAGGTCCGGCGGGGTCATGCCGGAATGTTCAATGCGGTGACGATGATTTTCACGGGGGTGACATTCAAGAGCTGTCCGGGTGGCTTCGATCATCATTTCAACCGCTTTGTCCCCGATGGCATGCGCGGTGATTTGCCATCCCGATTCATGCGCTTTTCCGAGGCACTCATTTATTTCTTCCTGGTTCAAATATAAAATGCCTGAGTCATCGGGATTGCTCGAGTATGGTTCCCTTGTTTTAGCAGTTGGCCCACTGCTGCTTCCATCGATGAACACTTTGGCAGGCCCGATTTTCATCCACTCATCCCCAAGGCCTGTCCCGATTCCGCTTTCCAGACCTTTCTCCACCATTTGTACCGAATCATGCAGCGAGCCGTATAGTGCGTAGACCCTCTGCCTTACTCTCTTTGCTCCTACTGCTTTTTGTAGGAATCGAATATGTTCTGGCCCATATCCCCCGGCATCATGGACACTCGTAATTCCTTTTTCCAAATAATCCTGGGAAGCGATGGCCAATCCCTGCTCCACTTCCTCCTCAGAATAATTGGCTGTAAGAAACATGTTCATATGTGCGGCTTCTACCAGCAGTCCGGTTAATTCGCCATTTTCCCTGCCGTATTTCCCTCCATTCGGGTCTTCTGTTTCAGGATTAATACCTGCAAGCTCCAGCGCTTTCGAATTCACGCAGGATATGTGCCCGCATGTCCGAACCACAATGATCGGGAGTTCGGTGGAAACCTCATCAAGATCCCACCGAGTTATATGCCTTCCCTCTAAAAGGGTGTTTTGGTTATATCCCCAGCCCCGTACCCATTCCCCCTTTGGAGTCAATTGTGCTTTCTCCTTCAACTTCCCGAGGAGTTCTACTATACTCCCTGCCTCCTTCACGTTCACCCCCAGCTTATTGGTTCCGTAAAGTTCGAGGTGAGCATGGGCGTCAATAAAGCCTGGCAGGAGACTTCTTCCCTCCAAGTTCACAATCTTTGTTCCTTCACCTGCATATCGTAAAATTTCTTCATTCATGCCGACTGCGAGTATTTTATTATCCTGAATGGCAACCGCTTCTTTTACGGAAAATTCAGAATTCACAGTAACCACTTCTCCGTTTATGAAGAGCATCGTCGCTCTCAAACGATCACCTCCCACACGGGACAGAGGGACAGGGCCCTCGTCCCGGAATTCTCTTACTTTTCATGAACAGCTGAGCCGCCTTTTGGGGCAAGGTGCCTGTCCCCATCTCCTTGAGAAATCCTCAATGCCGTTGCATAAAGAAGCTCCACCCCTTTTTCAATATCATCCATCTCCGCAAACTCCAGTGGATTGTGACTGATGCCTTTTTCACAGCGGACGAAGATCATCCCGTAATCACTGATATAGGACATGAACAAGGCATCATGGAAAGGGCCGCTCATTAAGGTCGGTGTATTCAGTCCAAGCTTTTCATCTTCCTCGCTCATGATATTCTTGATCCAGTCTGCACAATATCTCGGCTCGCTCCGGGTATCTTCTTTGATCTCGTATTTCAGGTTGTTATCGGAAGCAGCCTTTTCGATGATTCCATAAAGTTTTTCCTCAAGTTTCGTGCGTGCTTCAACGTCAATATCTCGAAGGTCTATGGTGAACTCCACCTTTTCGGCGATGATATTCCTTGAGTTCGGGAACACTTGCATGCTGCCAACCGTTCCGACCGTTGTTTCGGTTCCTTCTTTTTTAACCAGTTCATCGAATTTCCGAATGATCTCCGAAGCTCCGACAAGTGCATCCTGCCTCATCGTCATCGGCACTGAACCTGCATGACCAGCGAATCCTTCGAGTGTGACCGTCAGCCAGATCGGTCCGGAGATCCCTGATACAATCCCGACAGGTTTCCCCTTTTCTTCAAGGACCGGACCCTGTTCAATATGTAACTCCAGAAACGCTGCGATATCACCTTTTTGATATACAGGACTTGCAGTTACATCCGGCTCTACCCCAAATTCCTTCAACGCCTCTCTTCTTGTAACGCCCTCTTTGTCTTTGCGGTCCAGTTCACCTTCCTCCAGCATCCCGGCTATAGCCCGCACTCCAAATACTCCTTTGTTAAACCGGCAGCCCTCTTCATCGGAAAAACAAATCACTTCAATAGTCCGGTCCGGGACGATTCCATTGTCTTTCATTGTGTGAACCACTTCGACCGCTCCCAGTGCCCCGGCTGTCCCATCGAATCTCCCTCCATATGGCTGAGAATCAATATGGGAGCCCAGCATAAGAATCGGCTTATCCTTGTCGGCACCTTCTATTCTTCCAATCAAATTCCCGAAGCCGTCAATCTTTGTCGTTAAACCCGCCTCTTCCATCCAGCCTTTCACTACTTCCACCGCCTGGCGATCCTCCTTGGAATGGGCCAACCGGCAAACGCCTGTCTCCCCGATTTTCCCGATTTCTGCTAACTCCTCTAGATGACGCTTTAATCTTTCTCGATTGATTGACATAGAATCATCCTTTATTTCGTTTTTTATTAGCTTATTTTAAGTTTATTTTGAAAAGGCTTGTTTATCATTAGACACAATGTCTACAAAAGAACTTGCGATTTGTACAGAATGACAAATAGAATGAAATTTCAGAAAAATAACCAGAGACTTCTGTTCCCTGAATACAGATACTTTCCCCCTTTCGACTTCCATTCCCCTATTTAGACTAGTTTCTAGAACATTTTCACTTAATCCTGCAGGACTTTTGAAAATGAAGCGATTGACTCAGTGGTTTTCGCCGACACTGATACCCCTTGTGGCAATAAGTTCCCTGTCTTTCTATCAATTCATTTGTATAGAGAAGCTAATCCAGCCGTTTCTGAAAAAAATCAGCAAATTTATATAAATTGCAAAACACATCATTAACCGCACAAAAAAATAGAGAGATCACTCGCCATGCGAACGACCTCTCTACTTCGATATGCATCTCAACGTCAAACCTACGAACATGCTTCAACCACTTGCTCAAGCGACTTTCAGCTTTCAATCACATCACTGATTCACTGCTCTCTTAGTTCGCTGCTGTGAATAAATCAGCATTCCAAAGAAAACGAGCACGGATGCCAAGATCAGTCCGAGTGAGAAAGAGGAATAGGATAACATCTTGAAAATCACGCTGACCGCGACCACCATATACAAAACAGCCAGCATCTTTTTAACAGACACACCTGAAAATCGCTTCAACTGGATGGAGCCAATCGGGGTTCCGATCAAGGCTCCGATAATAAGCATGATTCCATGACGAAAATCGAGTGCTTCCCCCGCATACAGGTACGAGCCGATTCCCGACAACACGATGATGGAAGCTGCCGATATGCTGGTTCCGATTGCTTTGGTAAGATCAAGCTTCAGCCATTTCGAGAGGAGCGGTGTCATGACAAATCCACCGCTGACTCCCATAAGAGACGAGATGACACCAGTGAACAGGCCGATCAAGGGAGCCGCAGATCCTCCCTTTGACTTCGCATCCTTTTGTCGTTTGCTTAAAAACTGATAAGAAAACCAGCTTAATATCCCAATATAGACAATGGAGATGACCGTAGAAGCTCCATTGATTGAATCTAGCCATTTTACAAATGGCACGGTGATGACTGACCCTATCACTCCGAATCCCCCGAGGAGAACCGCTAATTTCACATTTACATTTTTTAAGCGAATGTGTGACATCGTCCCTGTCACAGTCGATCCCAATGTCAGCATTAAGGAAAGAACGATCGCCTGGCTCGGTTCATAGCCAAGGACAAGTAAGGTTGGCGTCAGGACGATCCCGCCTCCAATACCAAAGAAACCTGATAGGATACCGATGACTGCACCACCTATGATAAATAAAAACCATTCCATATTGTTGGTCACTTCCTTCGTCTAACATTATACATTTCCTTAAGCTATAATAGAAATGAATAATAATAATGTAGACGATTACGTTTTGTAATGGAGGGACTGTATGCAATTGGACTGGATTCGAACTTTTGTCACTCTCGCTCAGCTTCAACATTTTACGAAAACAAGCGATTTCCTGAATATGTCCCAACCGACCGTCAGTGTCCACATCAAGAAATTGGAACATTCATTAGGAGTTGAACTCATCTACCGTTCCTCTACCAATCAGGCTTTTCAATTAACACCTGCAGGGCTTGAAGTGTTTGAACAAGGTAAGAAGATGTTGGAGCTGTTGAGGGAGATGGAACAGGTCACACAAAAGACTGAGGAAATTCTATTAAGGATCGGAGCCACTCACACCGTCAGTGACGTACTTCTTCCCGACTTTGTCAAGAAAATAAAGGTTCTTTATCCACACGTCCGCCTTCAACTGATGATACACAATCATGAAACCATTGTGGAGGCACTGAATCACCATGATCTTGATCTCGCCCTTGTGGAGGGAACGCGTGGACTGGAGCCCTTTCAATTGGAAGTGATCAGCAGGGACGAACTGCGTTTCTTCGCCAGCATCCGCATGAATCTGCACACTTCTCCCCTCATCCTCAGGGAAATCGGATCAGGAACAAGGGAATATGCCGACGATTTTCTGAGATCTGAACGAATCGTGCCCACAGAAATCCTTGAAGCAAGCAGTCATTACTTAATCAAGCAGCTCGCAGTAAGAGGGCTCGGGATTGCATTTCTATCAACCTCAATAGTCAAAGATGAAGTCTTTCAAGGAAAGCTTGTTCCAATTGATCCTTATGTGATTTACCGGCCATTTTATGCTGTGTATCCCGAAAATGCAAAATCAGGTTCAATCGTAAGGGAGTTAGTCGGGTTGATTGAGAATCCTTCCTAACATAGGGACGGACCTCCGCTAAGCTGAAGGTCCGTCCCTATGTTTCACGTGCCACATCCCTTTCAACTCATACTTGAATCCGTTTTTTTTGGGAACTCAAGCAATGCTTGATAGGTTTTCTCCTTAATGAAAGCTACACTTAATTTATACTATTAAATGAGGTGATTGTTTTGTTCGATATGAAAAAAGTTGGGAAACAAATCGCGCAGTTAAGGAAGGAAAAAAACATTACACAGATGGCGCTTGCAGATCTGTTAGGGACCAGTTTCCAAGCGATAAGTAACTGGGAACGGGGGCAGACAATGCCCGATATCTCTAAACTACCTGAGCTTGCAAAGATATTTCAAGTCAGCATCGACGATATTTTATCACATACGAAAGGCACACGGTTAGTCAAAGAACTGGTTGAGAACGAGACACTTGCTGATTCCAAGCCCATCCAAAAGGAAGAATTCATAAACGCGGCACCCATTCTTACATTAGACCAGGCTGACATGGTCTATCAAAACGTGCAGGGAGAATTATCTCCAGAAGAACTCTCTTTAATAGCACCTTACATTAATCAAGCTTCGATTGATGCATTGGCTTTAAAAGAATTTGAATCAAGGCGCCTGGAGGGATTATCGTCAATAGCAACGTATATCAGCCAGGATATCATTGACGAATGTGCAAAGAGGGAATGTGAGTCTTATGGGTTGGGAGCCCTGACCTCCTTGGCACCTTTCATCAGCCAGGATATCATAGATTCATGTGCCAAATTGGAACTTGAATCAAATGGGCTGAAAGGTTTACCTTCCATGGCACCCTTTATTAGCGAGGAAATGCTCATTCATTGTGTGAAAGAAGGGTATAAGCATAACGGACTTAAATCCATTGTCGCAATCGCCCCTTTCCTGAAGAAAGAGTACCTGAATGAACTTGCCTTAGACGCCATATCTGAAAAGGGAATAAGTGAAATCATTCCGATCATGCCCTTTATCGACCAGAAATTCATTCAAGATAAAATCCCAAAATAATTTCCTTAGGGAAAGAGTGACGGACCTCCGCTTAGCTGGAGGTCCGTCACTCTTATTTACTTACCTAAAAAACCACCCTCAGATTTTATTAGCTGCCCGGTTATCCATCCGGAGTCATCACTGGCTAAAAATCGGATCAACTTCGCTGCATCTTCGGGTTCACCTAGGCGTCCCATTGGAAACATTGGAAGTAAGTGTTCCCTTAATTCGTCACTGATCCACCCTGAATCGGTAGGACCCGGATCAATGGAATTGACGGTGATGCCAATTGGCGCGAGGCCGACGGATAATGGCTCCGTGATGGCAATCAACATGCCCTTTGATGCGATATAGGCCAGATTATTGGGATCTGGACCCTTTGACACCATGTTGATGATCCGCCCGTCTTTTCTTTCAGGAAAGGCTATTTCATATCTCTTCGCAAACTCCATCGTCAGCATGAGGGTCCCGCTATTGTTCACTTGATAATGTTTATCCAGAAGGTCTTTATTCAAAGTCCGGAAATTGGCCGGTGATTCGAATGTGGCATTGTTTACTAGAATACTTGGAGTACCCACTGTTTCTTCCACCTGATTCATTATTCGACGGTCCGATCCGTCTTCACTCAGGTCAGCCGCCATATGAAAGGCACGTACGCCCATTTGTTTTAATTCTTTACATAAGGTTTCCGGAAATTCATTCTCTACTCCATTTCCACTCTCCTCATCAAACACGGTCCAATGGGTAAAAAAGATATCTGCCCCTGCACCGGCAAGCGAACGGCAAACCGCTGCCCCTATTCCTTTTGAGCGGCTTGTCCCTGTCACCATTGCCACTTTACCTTTTAGATTGGTCATTGCATTTTCCTCCAATTTTTACAGGAAGCGAATAGATGTCATTAAGAGATGTATATATCCCTGCACAAAAAAAGCGGATACACAAGTATCCACTCAGCGTGTCGGGTATTCAATCACACCAGGTGCTCCTTGTACATGATGGTCAAATAGACACACTTCTCCCGTCAGAATGATAGGTTCATAGTCTATTGATCTCGTTCATCATTACAAGATTGTCCACATGTCTGATTGAAGTCCCCTTTCGTCTACATCTCTCAATTAGAAGTATAATGGCATTTTTTTCAATAGACAATCTATGGTTTTTGAAAAGCTGCCGTAGTTTCAAATACTTCTAAGCTCTTCAGGTCAATGCCCAGAGCCGCCACCGGAGTCACGGCCCCCTCCCATGGTGTAATTCCGATCTTCACCAGGTTTAGCAGAAGGGTGATCCCCCTGTACATGTCGGTCGTTTCCCCTTTTCTTTCGCCTGATATCGATGAGTAAAGCAAATAGTAAAGATCCCGCTATGAGGATCGCAAACCACCACATCATTCATCACCTCTTATACAAAGTATGAAGGCACATTGAATTTATCCCTTTTTGCGATACATCGCCGTATCAAAAATCGATATAAAACGGGTGTTTCGTTTCATCCAAACAGTATTCGACTCTTTCCCTGAAGTTCTTCCACTTGACCATACTCAAGGCTTCCTCAACCGGAAAGAACCCGACCTCCAGACTTTCCGAGGATGTGGTCGGTTTCCCTCCGACCGCCCTTGCCAAAAACAGTGTGTTACAGATCGAACGGCTTACATTCTGAAACACCCCACAAAATTTGACTATTTCAACATCAATCCCACTTTCTTCCTTCGTTTCCCGGATGGCCGCTTCCTTCAGGGACTCGCCTTCTTCCACTTGTCCCCCCGGCATTTCCCATCCTCTGCGTGGACCTTTGATTAACAGGATTTCTCCTTTTTCATTCTGTACGATCGTTGCTGCTGAGATGATGTGTTTGGGTGGTGAATAAATCGTTTGTGTATGTTGATCTCCTGAACTCAATAGAATTTCCCCCATTCTATAATTGATAAAGCTTTAAGTAATGGCAAAATGATTTACTTCATACTAAGTGTAGATTTGTTCATCCAATCGTCCTTGATTCTTTCAAAAAACTCATCTACCAAATGATGAAAAATGTCGGGCTGATCGATATTTGCCGTATGTCCTGCATTTGGAATCAGTCCGACTTCAATGTCAGGGTTGGATTTTTTAACATAGGTAACAGCCTCTACTTCGTGCGCATCATGGCTGCCATTGAGCATTAGAACCGGTACTTTAATGCATTGTAAGTCCTCCCTGGTGACTGCCGGATAATGAAATGTCATTGTATGAAGTACTTTTTTGATCGTATTTTTCCACTTATGACCGTGAAGGTTGTTAAAATGCTGAGCAGTCTCTTTATCATTTTGTTCAATATTCAGAAAATACTCATTTTGTTTTTCCATGACCTCTTTCAATTCAGCAGGAATAAAGGGTGAATAACCGGTCAGGACTTTCCGTTTACTAAATCCGGCTCTCT
Source organism: Rossellomorea sp. ABR4_004 (assembly GCF_056159585.1). Lineage (NCBI taxonomy): Bacteria > Bacillati > Bacillota > Bacilli > Caryophanales > Bacillaceae > Rossellomorea > Rossellomorea sp. ABR4_004. Next base: position 361,852 of record NZ_JBSWVM010000002.1, read on the forward strand.
TAAGGCCATATGCATGGCTAATGATGCTCCAAGCGATAAACCGATTATATACCCAGCTCCCTTTTCTCTTAGCTGAGTGGTTAGGAAGTCGAGAGTATGTTCAAAATAGTGATCCGTTGCTTCCAATCTTGAGTTTCCGTGTCCGGGTAAATCTAATAGAATCAGTTCGTATCGATCACCTAAACTGGATATTTGATTTGTAAAATGGGTTTGTGCTGTTCCCATAAAACCATGTAGCATATAGATTTTGTCTATGATAACTTCCCCCTTTTTTACACAATTCCATTTTAGCATATTATTCCATTAAACTTATTTATTGTAAGACTTTATTTTCTTACTGCTTCATATTAAAGGTAACGACTTCCCTGGAAGTCAGGAGATTCTTTCTTCTATAAACACTAAGGAATAGCCCCACTACTATCGACGTCTGTAAGGTCGGATTCAATCCGTAGCTTACGATTGGAAGAGACATCCCGGTAAGAGGCAGGACCCCTAAGATCATTCCGATATTATAGAGAAATTGAGTTGAGAATAACGTCACACCGCATATGATGATCAATTGTCCAAGGAGATCATTGATCCTTTTGATATGACGGATCATCCTGTATATGATGAAGAGTCCAGTTAAGATTAAAACACCGCCTGCTATCCAGCCATAATGGTAGGTGATGGTTGTAAAGGCAAAGTTGGTGTGCGGTTCATTGATAACCTCGTTTCCTCCAGTTTCACCAAACCATCCTCCTCTTGTCAGGAGTTCATGGTTTCGAAAGTACATGTAACCACTCGTATTTTTATATTCTCCCGGATTGACAAAGGCATATAATCTTTCCAACTGATAAGGCTGTACTAGAGGTACCATGGTGCTTATCAATACCACACTCCCAATGGCCATTCCAATGTATCCCCATAAAATATGCTTTCTATTTCTTTTAAAACGAAACCAAAGCAAGACTGTAACCGTTAAAGTGAACACGAAAACGGCAGTAGTGCTCGGAATTATCATCAATGTGCAAAGACTGACTGCAAAAAGAGGAAGAGACCTCCAAAACCCTGCCTTGGCAGATCCCAGGTAAACCATCCATGAAATTACAAGTGCTGTTAAAACCGTTGTACTATCAATGCTAAAGCTTGAGACTCGGAATTGGGCTTCACCATTGAGGTAGGTATTTGGCAAAACAGTTATTGAAATTAGAAGCAAAGTAGTTAATCCATAAATCCACCACTTCATTGCACGAAGCTTTCTATAATCAAACATCATCAGCGAAAGACTAAGGACAATCCCGATTATAAGATAGACTATTTTCCTGACTAAATAACCATTATCATTATAAAATTCTTCGCTTATGTGCAAAGTGGGGAGAATTCCTATCAACGAGAGCAACAGAACCAGTCCAATCATGACCCAATCCACCTTAGGGCGGTGAAGTTTATTCATTTCCCGACCGAGACGTTCTGCACTCCCCATATGCTGAATCGCTTTTTCTTCCGCATCCTTTTCGTTCATACCCGACTTCTTCAACAACTTCATTTCCTGCTCCAGATGGTAACGGAGTTCCTCCGCTACAAAGCGTTTCGCTTCTTTGTAGCGTACATGCTGAATGACTTTATCCAAATATTCCATATGCTTTTCACTCATCGGCTATTCCCCCCTCAGGCAATGCTTTGAAGGAATGCATGTTTCTATGGTTTCCTTCTTCAATTTGTTGAAGAAGCTTTCTGCCCCGATTTGAAATTCTGTATAACTTTGTCCCTTCTTCCCAAGAAGATTCCAGTATCCTGTCCTGCTCCAATTTGTGAAGATTGGAATATAGAAAGCCTTGTCTCTCTTCATATTTTTTGATTCCCCTGGCACGAAGTTGTATAAGCAGTTCGTGCCCCGTCTTCTCCTTCACTAGCAATTGAAGGATGTGTAACAGAATATCCTGGTCGTTCCCCCTTGAATTCTCGATTCCTCTTTTAATCATTTGGTTCTTGTCTTTGGTAAAAGGCATTCGCTGAAACGTACCACCATCCATCGCTTTCCGGAGTCTTTTTAAACGCTCCTCCATCATTCGATCACCAGCCTTTCCTTCATCAATTGCTTCGCTTTCCTTAATCTTGTTTTCACCGTATTTTCCTTAACACCGAGAAGGAAAGAGACTTCTTTAATCGAGCATTCTTCGTAGTAAAATAAATAAATGATTTCCCGGTACTTAAGAGGAAGCTCCAAAACGACCTCTTCCAGTTGACGGTCTTCATCCTTTTGAATGACGGCCCCTTCGACCGAGCTGCCGGAACTCAACATTTGAAAATGCCCATCTTCTTCCGGGAACACTTTTCGCTTATACCAGCTGTTTAAATAATCCTTACAATGATTGATGGCCACCCTCCATATCCACGTACGCAAAGTTGAATGTCCGGCAAATGTATCCATCTTTTTATAAAGCTTAATAAAAATTTCCTGAGTGAGATCATCGGCAGTCTGTTCTTGTCGGACATATGAGAATACCAGCTTCCACACATCCTCTCCATACCGATCTACCATTTCCTCGATCGTCACTCTATCTATTGAATGAATTTTCATTTCTGATATTTCCTCCACTGTCTTCCCTCCCACATGAATAGACGAAGCTAAGACAAATATGGTTTTCTAAAATAAAAAATTGGACCCTATTGAGTCCAGTAATAAAAGGTGTATGAATAACAACTGTAAGTGATATAAGTAACTAATCTTCAAGTCTTCAAAACAATATCCGCACCTTCCCTTGGATGAAAGGTATTCATATAATATTCTTCCGCCTTCCAATACCTATTCTCAAACTTGTCCCGCTTCTGTTTAGCAGTCTCTGCTTCCCGCATAAATCTCTTTTCCCGGGGACAATCCAAAAAGATAAGGTGATGATAGAAGTCTGCCCATTCCTTTCTCTGGAGGAAAACACCTTCCACAATGATAAGACCGGACTGAGGCATGGTAATCGTTCTATAGTCGTGGGTATCCGTATGTGGATCATAAAACGGAAGGCTGATTTCATTGTCCTCATTCAGCTTTCGAAAAAAATTTTCTCTTAACCAACGAACGTCCCATTGCAGGTGAAAATATTCATACCACTCTTCAAATCCAGTATGATATCGCTGATTGCGTTCAACGATGTGGTCATCGATATGAAAGATATGGTGATCTATCTTTTCTTTTTTCAGGATTTCCCTCAATTGCTCCACGAACGTTGTTTTTCCGGAACGGCTTAAGCCGTCTATTCCTAAGATGGTTCTGTCATTTGATTGAGTGGTAGTCAGGAGTTCTTTTATATCAAATTGGATTTCCATCATGTTCTCCCTGTTTTTAATAGAATCGGTCGCCTATGCAATGTTTGAAGTAATAGGGTGGTGGCGTCCTCTGTTTCTTCGATGGCTTAGGAATGGATGTTATGCTCCCTGATAAAGTCGTCCACTTCCTGCCTTGAAGGAGAAGTATAATGGATGTGCTCTTCTTGATTTACTATTTTCATAGAACGTTTCCTGCAGTCACATAGTCCACTAACTCCTCAACGGTTCCGGTACATACTTCAACCTCTGGCAAATGATAGAATGTCGTTGTCAAAGCAAAGTCACTTATTTCGTTATGAGGGGAATATAAAATGACTCGTTTATTGAGGCCAAGCGCTATCCCAAGTTCAACATGACTTCCTTTTCCCCCCGGCAATAACACGAGGATCACATCGGATTCGATGATAGCCTGTTTCTCCTTTTCACCAATCTTTTTCAGCTCCTCAACGGTGGAAGCCTTGCTATTCTGAGTCCAGTCATATGTATGGATATACCCTTTTCTTTTCAATCGTTCACTGACGTCACGTACTTGTTTAATGTTATGAAAGCTTGATGCAACATAAAAGTTCATGGGATGCTCCTTTCTTAATTGAATTCATAACCTGATTTTACCATAATATCTCAACTAAAAAAGGGGAACACCTGCTAACCAGGAAGCTCCCTTCAAAATTTACCAGATGGAAAAAAGTATAGTTACCCACCCGTATAAACACTTGCACATGATCCCGCTGCCGGTTCATAATAACAATGATTTTTAAATTGACCGGAAAAAGGTTGATCGTACCAGGTTGGAGGACATGGGGCATAGGGGTTGAAATACCAAAGAGCATATTTCGCCGGGTGCTGGGCCCAAAAATCCAAATTCTTTTTGGCTAATTTTTTTTCAACTGACCTCGCCCTGTTATAAAAGAGGTTCCCTTTTTGAACGGCTTCAAAAGAATAATTTCCTCCCTGTACTTGAAATATGACTTGTCGGATACTTCTCACCTTTTTAAAGTCTAAACAATCCGCTTTCGCACGATTCACGATGACGTTTCCGACGTATAACATACCTTGTTTCCCTTCACCCTCGGCTTCCGCTCGCATCATCCTTGCCATCAAAGCAACATCTGCATCTGTGTATTTAACTCTTGGCATTTTTTTCACCTCAGAAATATTTTATGAAAAAAGCCCACATTGATGTCATTATTTATCAATTAGGAGGTGTTAGTTTTTAAGTCCCTCTCTCTATTCAAACAATAAAAGCCCTGGATCCTTGCCACAATGCACCAGCATGGAGTGTAGTTGTCCTCTATGATGATACATATGAGCGACTATTTCTAACAGCCATTCATATCTTGTATACGTCACTCCCCAATGGGAGATTGTTTCCTTGAGAAGAGCTTTTTCTGATAAGTTTTGATAATTAGAACAAAGTGATTCGAAATGTTCAAGTAATCTTTCTCGTATCGATGTTAAGTCTTGATATGAAACCGATAAATAATAAGCTTCCATATCCTCTTGAGAAGCTTCATTGGAGATGCGCCAATCCGCTTCACAAATGAGCGCAATATGCTCTAAAAGTTCTCCGACGGAATGCTTGTCTGGAGCAGGTCTTATTTGTAGGTCTTTCTCTTCCAATTGGTTGATCATTTTCACCAGGGTTTTGATACAAATCTGAATTTGATGTAATGCTGATTTACAATAGGGATTCATCTTTAACTCCTCCAAATAGATGTAACGTGTACGCTGTTCAAGATGGATACTGATGCCTCCTCCGCCTTTAATGAGAACTTCACACTCACCTCTTTTTCCGTTCATTCCCCCTTTTAAAATTACCTGTTATCTTCGCCATGATCAGTTGGACGGTTTTGTCATTTTCAGCCGCATTCACATTTTTAATAAACTTTTCCGCTTCCTTCCCTTTTAAAATTTTCACCCGTTTTCCTTCATATTCGATAAAGACAGTTTGATCTTTATTGATCCGATACTGAAAAGGAGCTTCATCTAAACGGTTTCTTTTGTCGGTATTGTCCATTGTTTTTCCTCCATTATTTGTACATTCTGGTTACTCTTCGTGCGCTGTAATTCCCACATAATCACTTCCTGCAATGATTTCCTGCTCATGCATGCTCGTCCACTTTCCAATCGAAACTTCAGGATGATTTTTCAAATAGCTTTGTACAATTTCAAATCCGATTTTATAGTTGGCCCATTGAGGGATACCTTTTGAAGGATTGCCGCTTCTGAGACCTAAGTAAAGTCTTGGATCACTTGAATCAGAGAGATCCATTAATTCTTTCACTACTTTTTCTTTTGTTTCTGCATTCATCGGTTCTTTCCAGGGGACATCGATTTGTGGATAGAGGGTACTTGCAAACACATCTGCTTTCCCTTCCATCACAACCGCACCCAATATAGTGTGCCTCATGCCATCATTGCTTTCTCCCTCAATGGCATGGTTGTATTCGTGGGCAACCGTATACTTCAATATGTCTTTATCGAATGATGCCGAAAGCTTCAACACAATCACATCCTCCGCCAGGACGACCCCTTCGACACCGCCCATCTCTTCCACAGTGAGCGTATTTTCAGGATTTGCCGGTAAGACAATAATTTTCTTATTTTCTCCCGGAAGCTGCTCTGCCGAATTGATTAAGGATTCTTTGATGATCTGATCGGTGGAATCTTTATCCTGAATCAGGGCAGCGATCGATTCCTCTAACTTGTCCAATTCATACGTGGGCTCAAAAGGGTAAGCTAAGCTGAAACCTTCCATATCGGACAACTCTTTGAATGGTTCAAAAACCTTTTCAATGTACACTGTTTCATTACTACTTCCAGATTTCTCACGTACGCGGCTAATGTACTCCTTCATTTCATCATACATGTAAATAATCTCGAACTCTTGTTCATCTTGTGTGAATGTAATCGGAGATTCCTGTTCCTTCTGATGCACCGGTTGATCATTTGAACAGCTTATGAATAACAAAGATGTAAAGGGTATGAGTAGTGTCTTTATTATTTTCATTCTTCCGCTCCTTCCAACTTAACATGCTCATCCGCTTGCCTATAAAGGGATAAAAACCCATTTTATTTTTCTATACGCAAACTATTGGAAAAAGTTTCATTTTTCAATAAATATAGTAAAACCTGATTAATAATAGAGCATCTTTTCTAGTATTCTTTCTATTCGATCAAGGTCCGTCCCTCGATGTATTCCAGTGTGCTCCCTAAAGTTTTACCGAAATAATAAAAGGGAAAAGAGAAGCTATGATCAAGCATCTGAGAGGAGGAATTCCCATCTTTGGAGAATCTGGAGTTGCGTTATTTGTTATCATTCCGATGGCCATTATCTTAGTCCTTATTGTAGCGACGATCTTCTTTTTTAAACGAAAATCAGAGAAGGATAAAAATTTTTAAGGTTTCTGTGATTGGGACGGAATCATTGGAAATTCACAGATAAAGGGCTGGCCGAAAAGTCGTTAATACGACTTTTCGGCCAGCCCTTATTTTCAATTGAATTCACACAAATTCAAATTTCGTTTCAATTCCCCCACATTACCACTCCCTTTTGGCATGACATCCCCGGTTTATTCTTTCACCCAGACGCCTCCGATTCTTAATTTTCAATTATTTCCAAACGATTCCCTACCTCATTCACTTATATAAAAATAGTTCAACTTATTTTCAGTGAACTATATATAATGAGATTAGGTGATTTATATGAAACGTCTACATTACAGTTGGATAATTTTAACCATTTCTTTCTTTTCGATTATCGTGGCAGGCATTGTCCGGTCTTCATCCGGCGTGTTTATTGAACCGTTTGAGGTCGAGTTCGGATGGGACCGGTCTATCATTTCCCTTGCGTTCGCAGTGGGCCTGTTTTTGTACGGAATATCCGGTCCTTTTATGGCGGCCCTCATTGAAGTGCTCGGATTAAAGAAAATCATGATCGGATCGATGGCTACTTTATTGGCGGGAACTCTCCTCACGCTGGTCATGAGTCAGCCATGGCAGCTTATTCTCATCTGGGGCATCATCATCGGGTTAGGTTCGTCTCTTTTTCTAACGGTGCTGAGTCCTTATGTGGCCAATCGGTGGTTTGTGAAACGGCGAGGGCTTGCGGTTGGAATATTAACAGCAAGTACCGCAACAGGTCAGTTGATCCTGCTTCCGGTTTTAGCCATCATCATAGACCGTTACTCATGGAGAGGGGCTATCAGCCTCATCATCATTCTAAGTATCATCATGTTACTCATCATCGCCTTCTTTATGAAAAGCTCCCCTAAAGATATCGGCATCGAGCCCTACGGAAATGAAGAAGGGATTCAGGAGGAAGAGGAAAAATCAACTAATAATCCCATTACAATGGCGTTCAACGGATTATTTCTCGCCGTGAAAGCCAAGGAGTTCTGGTTACTGGCCGGTAGCTTCTTTATATGCGGACTGTCCACCAGTGGCTTGATCGGTACCCATTTTGTTTCCTATTGTCTAAGCTACGGGATTCCCTTGGTGACGGCTGCATCACTGCTTTCTTTCATGGGGATATTCGACCTTGTCGGTACTACACTTTCCGGCTGGCTCTCGGACCGCTTCGATAACCGCTGGCTGCTGTTTTGGTATTATGCCTTAAGAGGAGGTTCCCTGGTGTTGCTTCCCTTTGCTCTTTCTGAAGGGTCTGTCACGCTGCTCATCATCTTCTCCGTCTTCTATGGACTGGATTGGATCGCGACCGTTCCGCCTACCATCAATATTTCGAGGCAAATCTTCGGGGTTGCAAAAAGCGGGATCATCTATGGCTGGATCTTTGCTTCCCACCAGGCCGGGGCCGCCGTTGCTGCGTTTGGCGGCGGGGTGATCTTTCAACTCTTCAACTCCTACACCTGGGCATTCTTCCTCGCCGGAGTATTCTGCATCCTCGCCAGTTTGTTTGTCGTGTTGATCAAGAAGGAGGGACGGACCTTACATTCTCAATAGAAATCCTTTCTATGAATGGATTTTTATTGTTTTTTGAAGGTCCGTCCCTTAGTTTAGTGACAATTTATGACTGCTCGTAACTATATAGGTCAGCTTCGATGTGTTCAAAGAATGGGCTCGGTTCGCCTACGCTGAATAGCTGCAGCTCATGCATGGCTCTTGTGCAGGCTGTGTAGAATAAACGGCTGAGGCTTTCGTCACCATATGATCGGGCGGATGCATCATAAAGGATGACGGCGTCAAATTCGATCCCTTTTGCTAGGTATGCCGGGATGACGATCACACCCTGTTCGTATTCAAGGGAAGCGCTTTTCATGAGCTTGATGCCTTCCACACCGCTTAAGGAGGCGTATGCGGCTTCACTTTCTCTCGCAGATTTACAAATGACGGCAATAGAATGATAGTCCCGGTCCTGGCATTCTTCTATTTTCGCTACAATTCGGCGGTGAAGTTCCTCCTGATCTACGACCTTGGTGAGCACCGGTTTTTCTCCGTCCCGGTCAAATGGCGATATCTGCTCGCCACCAGGCACAAGCCGGCGTGTGAACTCGATGATCGGTTTGGTGGAACGGTAGCTCTGATTCAGGTTGATCACGTTGGTTTCTTCCTGTCCGTAGAGTCCTGTCAGTGTGCTGAAATCCACGTGCTTACGGGCATGGGCAAAGATCGCCTGATTAAAGTCCCCGAGGACGGTCATTTTAGCCGATGGAAACAGACGCTTGATGAACTCGAATTGAAAAGGTGAGTAGTCCTGAGCTTCGTCGATGAGCACATGCTTAATCGACGTATTGGTCTGAAAGCCGAGAATCAGCTCTTTTAACAATAAAAAAGGAGTCGCATCCTCGTAGGACAGTTCCCCTTCCTCGAGCATGCTCACTGTAGAACGGCAAATATCCTCCCACTCTTCAGGGATCTCCCCAGCCCATAATGCAGAAATGTTTGCCGGATCTGCAAAGAGCTGATGATACATTCCCTTCACGTCCACATATTGAAATCTCCCGATAACTTTTCGCAGTCCCTTGAATTTCCTGCGAACGATCAATCGGGCCAGCGCCTCATACTCAATCTCATAATCATTCGAAGGATTTTTCTTCTGCAGGTGCTGATGCGCTTTGTGATAGTCCTCATTGCTCATCAGTTCTATTTCTTCTTCGACCCAAGGCTTGCTACGTTCAAGCTTCTCTGCTTCATCGATCTGTTTATTGATCCACTCGGTCAATTTTTCCAGCCTGTTATGAAATCGCAGTGACGTATCACTGGTATAAAATCGTTCCTTTATTTGTCTGGCTGTGACGATCGGCTTGCCACGAAACTTAATTCCTTTGAATCGCATCCCTGATTCCTCCAGCGATATTCTGTAAAATTTAATGATGTCAAAGAAATCCGTCGATGCCTTGAAGGAGATACTCGCCGTCCTGGTCCGGTACAACGGGGCACCCGTTTCAGTCAGGACATATTCCAATTGACTGTATGGTCCCTCCAGCTCGAACTCCGCACTCAATCGATGATCCAAATATTCTTGAAAGGTCACCTGCTCCATATTCTCTTCACCAAGCTCAGGTAATACGTTCGATACATAGCTGTTGAACATGGCGTTCGGGGAGAACAGAATGATTTGATCAGCCTTGAGACTGCCACGATATTTATATAGTAAATACGCAATCCGCTGAAGGGCGGCAGATGTTTTCCCGCTGCCCGCTGCACCTTGAACAATGAGGAGCCGGCCGTGATCGTGCCTGATGATTTGATTCTGCTTCTGCTGGATGGTCGCCACAATGCTGTTCATATGGGTATCGGTCCGTTTCCCAAGCACCTCCTGTAAAATTTCATCCCCAATCGTCAGGCTGGTATCGAACATGGAGTCGATGACGCCGTCCCGGATAAGATACTGCCATTTTTTCTCCAACGTCCCTCCGATTGTCCCACCGGGTGTGGTGTATTCTGCGGGACCTGGCGGATAATCATAGTAAACGCTTGAAATCGGAGCACGCCAATCATAGATCAGGAAGTCATCACCACTTTCATCCGTGAGGGTGGAAATGCCGATATAGACCTTTTCAGGTGCCGTCTCTCCTTCTTCGGTAAAATCAATGCGTCCAAAATAAGGCTTGCCCTTCATGCGTTGTAGAGCAGATAATTTTTTTACTGCCTGCCTGTGAGTGCTTTGACTGACGGTCAACACTTGTGCCTGCTGCCTCAAACTGAGGACGGTTTCCAGAAAGTCATCGAACGTATCCGTATTCACCTTGACCTCATCCCAGAAGTGTTTGCGTATCTCCACCACGTCATCCTGGCGCCGTCCTGTTTCATCCTCCAGGCGTCGGATTTGCTCCACAATTGTCTCAATGACACGGTCCACACGTTTCTGCTCCTGCCGAATTTCAAGATTCATCCAAGCACTCCTTTTCGTAAAAAATTGAGGGTTGACGAAAGAGTAAATTATGTTATATAATTATTATTGAGGTAATATGTTTTAATTTACTCAATTTAAGTGTTTCTGTTCTAATTTATCATAAATATGCACTCAAATCAATATAAACATGCAGACTGCTGGACGAATCAATTTTGTCCAGCAGTCTTTTTTGTATTTCCTCCTATTTCTTCTGAGAACATGATTCAGTGATAATCGGTTTTCTTCATGGTCTGGTTTAGCATGCCTCACTTGCTCCCTACTCTCTTCTAATTTCTGTAATAATAGCAGAATTTCTTGAAAGAAAACAATTACCAATCATTCTCTGAAAATGAATATTCTCCTTCAGTCGAGGAAAGCTACTAGAAATGATTCATTAGGAGCGGTCATGATGCACGGTAGAAGGAAGAACCAAGAGACATCACGAGGGTCCATTGATGAGCTAGGCGAATCAACAACACCTGTTAAACCACTATCTAGCGACTTATCTGAAAATATCAGGGATATAAAAAAGGTGTTTGGCCAAACTTCAGATTTGCGGTTTAGTGAATGTTTGATCGATGACGTGGAAAATCAGTGTGCCAGCTTAGTCTATTTAGATGGGATGGCTGATCACACAATGATAGAAGAGTTCAAACTTGCTCTCATTGAGCTGGATTTAGACGGGGATATTTCAAGCTCTTCAATACCTGGGGATACACAAGAGGTGGAATGTTTTGATCCACTCATTCAATCAATTTTGTCGGGAGATACTCCTATTCTGATTGATGGCATCGCGAAAGGCTTTGTTCTGAAAACATCCAGCCAAAAGGTGAGAGACGTTTCTGAATCGTCAGCCGAGCAGGTAGTAAGAGGTCCCAAGGAAGCTTTCACTGAAACACTGCAAACCAATACCGCTCTTATTAGAAGGAAAATAAAGGATCCCAAACTTTGTAGTATCGCGAGGAAAGTAGGTCGCTCAACTCAAACCGATGTCTCCATTCTATATATCAATGGGGTGGCAGATGAAAGTATTGTCAAAGAGGTGCTGCAACGGATTGACCGTATTGACATTGATGGCATATTGGAAGGGAATTACATTGAAGAATTAATAGAGGATCAATCCTACTCCCCGTTTCCCACTATTTATAATACGGAAAGACCAGACGTAATAGCTGCGGGGCTTTTGGAAGGGAGAATCGCCATATTAGTGGATGGAACCCCCTTTGTATTATTGGTTCCCGCCCTATTCGTTCAATTTTTCCATTCAGCAGAAGATTTCTATCAAAGATGGGATATCGCAAGCCTCATCCGAATATTGAGGGTGTTCAGCTTATTTGTTTCTCTCCTTGGTCCGTCCCTCTATATTGCTTTAAGTACCTATCATCAAGAAATGCTGCCTACAAACCTGCTGATTAGTTTAGCTGCCCAACGACAGGGTGTTCCTTTCCCAGCATTATTCGAAGCCATCTTAATGGAAATCACGTTAGAAATTTTAAGGGAAGCTGGAATCCGGCTGCCGAAGACCATTGGTCAAACCGTTTCGATTGTTGGTGCTCTGGTGATCGGCCAAGCCGCGGTTGAAGCAGGATTTGTCTCACCTGCCATGGTAATCGTCGTATCGTTCACCGCCATCTCGAACTTTATCATACCTTCTTATAATCTCGCTATTTCCATCCGGATTTTGAGATTCCTATTTATGATAGTGACAGCCACTCTCGGCTTATACGGAATGGCTTTAGGATTGTTTGTCGTGTCCATCCACTTATGCAGTTTACGTTCCTTTGGGGTTCCTTACATGTCCCCTATAGCACCATTTATCAAGCAGGATCAGAAAGATACACTGTTAAGACTGCCTCGAAAATATATAGTGACACGACCACGCTTGATTAGTCAGAAAAACATTGTACGTCAGGGAAAAACTCCTGAATGAAATGGCAACAAGGAAAGGTGAAGTTAATGAAGTGGAAACTACTTATTATATTGACTATATCCTCTCTATTCCTAAGTGGTTGTTGGAATAGCAGAGAGCTTGATGAAATTGGGATTGCAGTGGCATTAGGGATTGATAAAGCAGGAGATAAGGTTCTTGTATCCGTTCAATTGGTGAACCCAAGTGAAATTTCTAGTAAGCATTCAGGAGAGGGCAAAGCTCCCGTCGTCATTTATCAAGAAACTGCAGATACTGTATTTGAAGCACTTAGAAAAATGACCAAGACCGTTCCTCTTAAAACGTTTTTTCCACATCTGAGAATACTAGTCATCGGTGAGGAATTGGCGAAGGAAGGTATTGCAACATCAATGGATTTGCTTGCACGAGATCAGGAGTTTCGCCCTGATTTTTACGTCGTGATTGCAAAAGGTCATGAAGCTCATCAAGTACTGAAAATGCTAGTACCCGTAGAAAAAATCACAGCTCAAAACCTGTTCCATAAGTTAGAAACATCATCAAAAGTTTGGGCTCCGACGGTCGCTCAAACAATCGGGAAATTATTTGATGATTTCATGAGTCCCGGCAAGCAAGCCGTTATCACAGGAGTACAGATTCTTGGTGACCCCGATATTGGAGAATATTCATCAAACCTCGAATCAGCTGATCCTCCTGTCCGTTTGCAATATACCGATTTAGCTATCTTTAAGGAGGACAAACTTCAAGGATGGCTTAACGAATCGGAAAGTAAAGGATACAACTATATCGTCGGAAATGTCAAAAGCACCGTTGTGAATGTCCCATGTAGTGAAGAAGGGGAAGTATCCATCGAAATTCTGAAAACGAAGGCAGAAATTTCCAGTAAATTCTCTAAGGGGAAGCCTTCCATTGAAGTCAATCTAAAGACAACCGGAAATGTTGGAGAGGTTCAGTGTGAAATGGATTTTAAGAAAGCAAAAACGATTAAAGAATTGGAAAATCAAGTGGAAAGAGATATCAAGGATAAGATGCAGCAATCGGTCAAGACGGCGAAAGAAAACTACCAGAGCGATATATTCGGGTTTGGTGAAGTGATCCACCGGAAGAACCCTGAGTTTTGGCAGGAAAATAAGAAGGAATGGGATGATCATTTTACTGAATTACCGGTAACCATTAAGGTAAAAGCACAAATCCGGCAAACCGGGAAACGAAATCACTCGATTGTGAATCAAATAAGGGAGTAAGTAATCATGTGGAAGATACTTGGAATATGTGTCGTATTACTTGTTTTCGTCTATATAGATGGAATCTCTCTATGGAAACATCACCATTTTAGAGCATTATGGACATTTTTCATTCTTATGGCTATTGGAACAGGATTGTTGATTTATCAAATCTTTATCGGTCCCATCGCTACTCCATTAAAAGCGATTGACTATATCCTCAAACCAATCACAGACTCTTTTTATAAACTATTCGAATAAAGAAAGGGGGATCGAACATGTTAGAGAAAGGAAAGATAAGCCTCAGGCAATTTACAGTATTAGTCCTGTTCTATACGGTTGGCAGCACCATCTTAATCATCCCCTCCATCCTCACATCCGGTGCAAAGCAAGACGCCTGGATATCTGGATTTATTGGATTAGGAAGTGGTGCAGCTGCCATTTTTTTATATTCCACCTTGGCATCCAAGTTCCCTGGAAAGAATTTTTCTCAGATCCTTGAAGCACTACTCGGCAAGTGGTTGGGAAAAATGATGTCGCTTCTATATTTCTTTACCTTTGTTTTTTTATTATGTTTGTTTGTTCTTCGGGATATCGGTGACTTCATGGTATCGGTGATGATGGTTGAAACGCCGATCGAAGTCATTCTTCTTACCTTTTTAGTGGTGGTCATCTTCGCTGTCAGACAAGGACTGGAGACCATTTCCCGTACAGCCGAATTATTTTTACCATGGATCCTTTTGCTATTCTTGATATTAGTATTCGCCGTTGCTCCCCAGATCGATTTCAAGTATGCTCAACCCGTTCTGGAATTTGGTCTTAAACCTGTAATGAATGCAAGTATTTCTTTTCTCACGTTTCCGTTCTTAGAATTGATTGTGTTCTTAATGATCATCCCCTATGTCAATACTCAAAAGATCAGAAAAGGCTTTTTAACAGGCACATTCATTGGCGGGGGAAGTCTGATCCTGATTTCCACCCTTTCTATCCTTGTCATAGGGGTTGGAGAAACAACCGATAGCGTCTATTCAAGCTATGATTTAGCCAAGCAAATCAACTTAGGCGGTTTTATTCAACGAGTGGAAGCGATGATGGCGTTCCTTTGGTTTACAACTGTTTTCATGAAATTGACGATCTTAACCTATACCGTGTCACTTGGTCTCGCTCAAACATTTGAATTGCATGATTACAAAGTTCTTACACTTCCATTCGGTTTACTCATGTATGTATTATCCATCGATTTATTCCCAAATATCTCATTTATGATTGAATTTACCGAAACCATGCAGATCTACGTCTTACTCTATGGATTGGTTTTCCCCGTTGTACTGATCATTGTCACCTATATTAGACAAGGTCGTTCTCTAAACCTTAATAAAATCCCACCGGGGTGATTCTTCTGACAGGGCATGCAGAGGTCCGTCTCTCCAAATCTCACAGGGTCCCTGGCTCTTTTCCCTTAGAGAACTGTGAATCAGGGGACCTTTCCATATGGAATGGATTAATATTTAGAGGTCCGTCCCTCTGCATTATAGGAATCCCCTCCCCTTAACAACATAGCTTTCCATAATTGCTGCAGGCACCAAGTCCCCGCCTGTCGCCCACACTAGATGAGTCGCTTGATTTAATTGATTACTGGTTAACGAAAGTGTTTCAAGATGCTTTCGTATCTGCGGGGAAGTTGGCCCCAGCATCCCCGCAAGCGCGGAAGGCTCTAAGGAAATGGATTCTGATTTCTGTAAAAGAGCCAGCATTCTAAATAGGTTCTCATCGTTCACAGTATACACGCCGTTCACCAGTTCCTGCACCATCCTTCCAGCTAATGCTGAAGGGCGCCCCACTGCCAGTCCATCGGCTTCTGTCCGATTGCTTAATCCTATATCCCGGACAGAAATGTTTTCATGCTTGCCAGTCGAAAGCCCAAGAAGCATACATGGAGAATTGGTTGGTTCAGCAAAGTAGCAATGAACATGATCGCCAAATACATGCTTCAATCCGTACGTCACTCCTCCGGGACCGCCTCCAACACCGCATGGCAAATACACGATTAATGGATGATCCTTATCGACCGCAATCCCCTTTTCTTCAAACTGCTTTCGCAAGCGCAGTGCAGCGACTGAATAACCCATGAAAAGATCCTTCGAATTTTCATCATCAATGAAAAAACAATTCGAGTCCTTCACACATTGCTTTCGCCCCTCTTCAACGGCATAGGAGAAATCATTCTGATGCTCGATCACCATTACTCCTTTTTCTCTGAGAAGCTCCTTTTTCCACTCTTTCGCTTCACGCGACATATGAACCGTCACATTGAAACCAAGAGCCGCGCCAATAGTCCCGATACTTAAGGCTAAGTTTCCCGTCGAACCTACCGCAATGGAGTACTGTGAAAAGAATTCCTTAATCGAGTGATCGGCTAACACGGAATAGTCATCCGTCAATTGAATCATTTCGTGGTCAAGCAAAAGTGTTTCTGCAAGTTTCAGTACTTCGTAGATGCCTCCCCTTGCTTTAATGGATCCTGCAATGGGCAGCTCATTATCACATTTCAAAAGTAGCTTTCCAGGTATAGTGGAGTGATAAAACTCCTGTAGTGCCAGCTGCATACCCGGAAGCCTTTGGGTAGGGGATTCAATAATCCCGTCCTTCTCTTCTGTCTCGGGAAATACGTGTCTTATGTATGCGGCAAACCGGAGAAGCCTCTTTTCGGCTTCATAGATATCACTCCCGTCTACAGGGTTTGTATTAGAATTAGAGCAGGATATTAGTGAAGAGTTTGACCAAAAGGTTTCTTTCATTGATTTCAAATCTGAAAGTAATGCTGGGTTTAAGCCATATGTATGTTCCATCATTCATCCCCCTCTCAATTTACGTATCATTCTACAGAAGTTTTAGCGCCTTTAGAAGTTTAATGTTGACTATTTATTGAAAATGAAGAATATGGATGAATCAGCATAACACTCTTTGTAGAATTCTATAATTTTTTATCAATTTCCGGGGAAATAGTTGTAGAAATTTGGAGGACAAGGCGACCGCCACCTCGTCCCGTAGGAATTATCATAGTGTTTTTGAGTTTGTCGGGACAAGGTGCCTGTCCCCCTGTCCCATTCGATTGGAATGGAGAGCCATTGTGACGCTTAATAGTATAGTGATTGCCCCGATCATTTGCATAGGGCTTACCGATTCTTTCAAGACAATGTACCCGACGACCATTGCCACAAACGGTTCTATATTCAGGAGCAGGGATGTATTCGTAGAGCCGACTTCTTGTATGCAGTGATTCCAAATCAGCGGGCATATCCCATGCATGATGATCGCTGTGAAAATAAGCAGCATCCATATACTGAAGGGGACGGACCTCAGAAAAAAAACGTCGGAGAATGGCAAAAACACGGTCATCAAGATGAACCCCACCATGGTCGAATAAAAGGTTAATAGAATAGAAGAAAGATGCCTTGCATATCGTTCCACAAGAATCATGAACACTGAAAATGTAAGCATCGTGAGGAAGATATAGCCTTCTCCCATACCGATCACGAGGGTCCCCTTCTTCATGATGACCAGAAGCACGCCGAAAAAGCTGAGAAGGCTCCACATCCAGAAAAACGGGCTTTTGCGTTCCTTAAATACAGCCGAATTGATAAGGGATGTACAAATGGGAGCCGTAGCCAGGATCAAGGCAGCCGTTACGGGTGATGCCGTGGTCAAGCTGGCATAGAAGCTCCAGTGATTCAAGGTCACGCCAATGAAACCGATGAAGAACAGGGGGACGATCATGGATTTCAACGAAGAAAGTTGTCTAATTGGCTTGAAGAACACTATTAGCAGGAACAGAGTAATAAAAATAAGCCGTAGAAAAGCGATTTCCATCGGCTTGAAATATTGCACTAATATCGCACCGAAAATAAAATTACTTCCCCAGCAGATCACACAAAAAAGGAGGCCCATGTAGAGATACACGGGCTTTCCATTTACCTTATCTTTCATTTCACCAGCTCATGGGTACTCCAGAGAGACCCATATACCACTTTCCCTTTGTTCATCACGGCCAGTCGTTTCGGTCTTCTGGCAACGACCTCTGCTGATGAAGCGGCGTCAACAAATATAAAGCTTGCATCATCTTCCACTTTCGGCCACATGTATTCACCTGTTTTCGTCAATGCCGTCGTTCCGCCCGTTATCCACTTCAGACTGTCCCTTAAGGATACTTCATCGCTTCTTCTTGTCACCTGTCCGTATTTATACACTTTCTCTAACACGTCACCGTGCCCAAGCGGACTCCAGGAGTCATAGAATCCATCACACCCAAGATGGACCTTCACCCCATGATCATCCAGGAGCTGGATTGGCGGAAGGGACTTTGTCAAAGGAATGGTCGACATGATCGAAACGCCATTTCCCCTCAAACGCTCTGCCAATTCAATTTGTTTCACTACCGGCACCTCCCCGATACAGAAGGCATGGCTGATGGCTGTTCGGTTTTGCCAGTTCGTCTCTTCCACCATATCGATCCACTTATCAATCGTGTAAGTTCCTACATGCCCGCTATCGTGTAGGTGGATGTCTACATCCACGTTGAATTCTGTCGCGATATTCATGGTTTCATAGAGTGACTTTTCAATCGAGTTATCGATCCCTGCAGGGTCGAGTCCCCCTACCATGGTGGCTCCATTTCGCATCGCTTCTCTCATCAATGTCGGCACGGAATCTCTTAATAATCCATGCTGCGGGAAGGCAACGATATCTGCGGTGACAGCATGTTTATACTCGTCCAATGCCTCGATGACACCCTCAAGGTTCTTCAATCCAATGTATGGATCAATGTTTACGTGCGTGCGGATATGCGTTGAACCATTTGAAAGGATCTCCTCGATCATCCGTTTCGCTCTTTGTTTGGTCGTTGGTGCGAGTTCTGTCAGCTCCACTGCTTCAAACTGCAGTCTTTCTTTCAGATTTTTAACGGGCTTCGTCGCTTTCCATCCAAGGGATAGATAGGTTTTGTCTAGATGATTATGCATTTCTTTAAAGGTCGGAATGGCCAGGTGACCTTTCACATCATAGACTACATCAGCATTCTCGGGTATGGATTGTGTATGAGGCAGCTGTTGGACGATTTTCCCTTCCTTGACCCCGAGATGAAAAGTCTCTGTTTTCGTTTCGATCATTCCCTCAGTTTCGATATTTCCTACTTCAAGCTTCACATTTTTCAGCCAGATCATTGAAACGTCTCCCATCTATTATTTATTAATCAGTACGGATTCAGAATGAGGCAGCACCACTTTTTCCCCGTTCTTATAAACAGAATCAATTTTTGCTCTTCTTGCCACTGCTTCCGCTGAACAGCTTGCTTCCACCAGGACAAAGTCTGCTGCGTCCCCCACTTGAGGCCACACTCGTTTTCCTGCGTCATCCAACGGCGTGATACCTCCGGATGCATATTTCCATGTACGGTTGATGGAGTACTCATCGATCAGTCTGAATCGTTCAGCAAGGATATTCAGCTTCTCGATCGTATCCCCGGTTCCAAAAGGTGACCAGTGATCGGTTAAGCTGTCATGACCGACGGATACCTGTAAACCGTACTGATCCAGAGTCGGAACCGGAATGGTTGGACGGTTAATCGGAATCGTGGTGGTAATATCAATCTCTTGATCTTTCAGAATGGACATCATGTCTGTAAGAGATTGCCCCTCAAGATCTCCAAGTGCAATGGCATGACTGATTGTGACACGCCCTTTCAAGTTAGCTTCCTTTGTAAAATCTGCAAGACGTTCAAAGGTAAAGGCGCCAAGTGTGTCGGGGTCATGAAGGTGAATGTCGACACCGGCATTATGCTCAGTGGCAATATCAAACGTCGTATAAAGCGAATGATCGATATGACGGTCCACTGTCGCCGGATCGACTCCGCCAACAAGGGTGGCACCATTTTTCATGGCTTCCCGCATCAGTTCCACTGAATGGCTGCGCAGGAGTCCATGCTGAGGAAACGCCACAATGTCATAAGTGAGCTGATGTTTATACTTCTCTAATGCTTTAACGGTGACTTCAAGGTGCTTTAAACCGGAAGTCGGTTCGATGTTGCAATGCGTCCGGATGTGAGTGTGGCCATTTTGAAGCAGCAGCTCAATCATTTTTTCAGCTCTCTCCTGGGCGTAAGGCAATTGCTTAGGCAGCAGCTCCTGTTCTTCTTCTATTCTTGTAAAAATACCTTTTGTGATCGGACGGCACGCCTTCCATGGACCACTGTAATAGGTTTTATCGATATGGATGTGCATTTCACGGAAGGAAGGCAGGATCAATTTCCCTTTGGCATCCAATACAACTGCTCCAGCTTCAATCTCAGTTTCGTCTTTCGTGATGGCCGTAATCTTTCCCCCTTCTAATTTGACATGGGCAGATTCAGTAAGGGTTCCTGTCACGACTTCATTCTCTTTCTCAAATCCCGTTTCTATTCTCACATTTTTCATCCATACTGTTTTCATCAAATCAGCCTCCAAGATTTAGTGTTTAGTAGGTTACGGATGGTGCTCATCCACTATCCGTAACTTTTACTATTCGATCGTTGCGTCATTCACCATTAAGTAGTTGGCAGCACTCAACCAGAAATCCTTCACTTCATTGTTGTACACTGCTAAATGCTCGTAGTTTCGAATTGGAATGTATACCGCTTCTTCCATTTCAATGGTCATCGCTTCTTCATATAATGTCTTTCTGACTTCAGGGTCCACTTCTTTTCTTGCCTGCTCGATGAGATCATCGACTTTTTCATTGGTGTAATAGAAATGGTTTCCTGGTGAACCGTGGGAAGCAGAGTGGAACAAGTTGTATTGGTTGTAGTCTCCATCACCGGTTGCATTCCCCCAACCGCCGATAAACATATCTTGTTCTCCTGTGTCTACGGCTTCAATATACGCACCATATTCAAGCACTTGAATATTGACTTTGATCCCGATTCCCTTCAGTTGGGACTGAATGACTTCTGCCATATTGATCCGTTCTTTACGGTCACTTGTAATCAGTGTCAGTTCTAGACCTTTCTCAAATCCAGCTTCTTTCAAAAGCTCCTTTGCAGAATTCGGGTCATACTCATATGGTTTCACGTTTTCACTATGACCGAATACTTGTGGACTCATGGCGGCATTCGCTAATGTACCCACTCCGTTATAGACACCTTTAATGATCGCTTCTCTTTCAATAGCCATGGAAATGGCCTGTCTTACCTTTACATTATCAAAGGGCTCTTTCTGAGTATTGAATCCGACATACTCTACGGCTAACCCTTCTGTTCGATACAGATTCAATGTGTCAGAGCTTTCGATGCGCTCGATTTCAGTCACGGGCACTTGATCACTGATATGAGCTTCACCCGTTTCAATCATCGCTAATCGCGTAGCGTCCTCTGGTACAACCTGAAACTCGATTCCATCAATATTCGGCTGTTCTCCCCAATACTCTTCATTTTTTTCAAGGGTGATGGACTGACCTGATTTCCAGGATTCGAAAGCAAATGGCCCGGTTCCGATCGGGTGTTTAGCAAGACTTTCAGGATTTTCTTTCACGGCTTTCGGGCTCATGATGCTTCCTTCGTTACTTGCAAGGATCGATAAGAGAGGTGCATAAGGAGCATCTAGCTTGAACTGCACTTTATATTCATCCAATACGTTGATTTCTTTGATCATCCCGAGTTTATCCTTTTGAGGAGACCCGGTGTTAGGATCCAGTAAGCGGTCGAACGTTACTTTGACTGCCTCTGCGTTAAATTCAGAACCGTCGTGGAACATGATTCCTTCATTTAATGTGAATTCCCACGTCGTATCGTCCGGCTGCTCCCAGCTTTTCGCCAGTGACGGAACAATGTTCATTTCTTTATCAAACGTCACAAGGCTCTCGTACACCTTTTGATAAAGTACATTGGCGGACGGAATATCTGTGATGAAGTGGGGGTCCAAATTGGTTGCATCGGATAATCGGACGACCTTCAGTATTCCGCCTTCTGATTCACCGCCTTGTTTGCTTGCGGTTTCACTTTCTACATTACTTGTTGAACACGCCTGGGTGATGAGCATGACCATCACGATCAATAATCCTGCGATCCCCCTGAAATACTTCTTCTTTTCTTTCAATTCCTCCACTCTCCCTTTTCCGTATTGATGGTGCCTATCTGCATTATAAAAAAGAAAACAGTGAATGATTTTCAATATCTTTACCAACTTTTTAATTATTTTGACAATTCAAACTTATCACCTTCCTTTTCCACCCCTCTTCCTCTATCTTTGAATTACACAAATCATTTCAATGAGGAGGAAACGTCATGTCGACAGAACTTAAAGTTCAAGAAATTCAATCACCCATACTCGATTCAAAACCGAGCGTTTTTGAAAAAAGGGTCAAACCCTTCTGGGACACCTTTTCGAAAAACAAGGCAGCAGTGGTTGGTGGAGGAATCATTCTCTTCTATATTCTCATTGCCACATTTGCTCCTTTACTTGCTATTTATGATCCTTATGACATTCAACTGGACAATAAACTCCAGCCCCCGAGCACAGAACATTGGATGGGAACTGATGATAAAGGACGGGATATCCTTGCAAGGATCCTTTATGGCTCCCGCCTTTCAATGGGGGTCGGTTTTGCCGCAGTCGGCTTCGGTGCTTTCTTTGGCATCATCATGGGGTTGATTTCAGGGTTTTACGGAGGATGGATCGATACCTTTATCAGCAGAATCCTGGATGTCATGCTTGCTTTCCCTGGGATCCTATTGGCTCTTGCGATCATCTCTGCCCTGGGACCAAGCCTTGTGAATGTCATGATTGCCGTCGGGGTGTTCTCCATCCCTTTATTTGCAAGGGTTGTCCGGGGATCGACGCTCGAAACGAAGAAGCTTGAATATATCGATGCCATCCGGTCACTTGGAGCCAATGATTTCATCATCATCTTCAGGCATATCCTGCCGAACATTTTATCTCCCATCATCATTCAAGGATCCTTGCGGCTTGCCACCGCCATCCTTTCAGCAGCGGGATTATCTTTCCTTGGTTTGGGCGCACAGCCTCCTTCACCTGAATGGGGTACGATGTTGTCCAGTGGAAGGGACTTTTTATTCACAGCTCCCTACATCGCCCTCTTCCCGGGGTTGGCGATTTCCATTCTCGTACTCGGCTTTAACCTGTTCGGGGACGGACTTCGGGACGCACTTGATCCGAGACTGAAATCATAATAAGGAGGAATAGCAAATGATATTGTACATTTTCAGAAGATTAATAGAAATCATCCCCGTCATATTCGGTGTGACCCTGGTTGTCTTTCTCATCATGCAGATGGTCCCCGGAGACCCCGCTATCATACTTGCAGGGGAAGGGGCATCGAAAGAAGCCATCAACCAACTACGGACAGAGCTCGGCTTGAACCGCCCTTTGTATGTTCAATATGGAGAATACATCATGAATGTCTTCCAGGGTGACCTTGGACAATCTCTGAAGAGCCAACAGCCTGTCATCCAGGAAATCATGACCCGCTTACCGATCACGATTGAGCTTGCCTTTTACAGTATTCTCATTACGATTGTCCTTGGAATGACCGCTGGGATCATATCGGCAGTCAGACCATACTCTGCTACCGATATTTCCGTGATGATCGTCGCTTTATTAGGGATTTCCCTTCCAAGCTTCTTCCTAGGTCTGCTATCCATCTACTTATTCTCTGTCAAACTTCAGCTTTTACCTGTAGCAGGATGGGACAGCATGCTGCACATCATTTTACCGGCCTTTACGCTCGGGGTCGGAGGAGCTGCCATCGTAGCCAGAATGACCCGATCCAGCATGCTTGAGGTCGTAAGGCAGGACTATATCCGTACTGCTCAGGCAAAGGGTTTGAAAAGCTTTGCCATTATCTATAAGCATGCCCTGCGCAATGCATTGATTCCCGTCATCACCGTAGTCGGCCTTCAGTTTGGGGCACTGCTCGGAGGGACGGTATTAATCGAATCCGTCTTTGCCATCAACGGTCTCGGCCGGATGATCGTTGACTCGATCCGTACACGTGACCTACCGATGGTTCAAGGCGGAGTACTGGTCGCATCCCTGGTCTTCGTGATCGTCAATCTATTCGTAGACGTTTTATACCGATTCTTTAACAAACGAATTGAACTTAACTAGGAGTGGTTGTAATGAGTAAAAATGTGGTCTTGGAAGTAAAAAACTTAAAAACCCATTTCACGTCGAAAAAAGGAGTGACGAAAGCCGTGGATGGAATTGATTTTGTCCTTCACGAAGGCGAGACGCTGGGGATCGTAGGAGAATCAGGCTGTGGAAAAAGCATGACCTCCCTTTCGATTCTTCGTCTTGTCCCCTCCCCTCCCGGAAAGATAGTGGACGGCACCATTGAATTGAAAGGAAAGGACATCCTTAAAATGTCCGATTCTGAGCTTAGAAAAGTGCGCGGAAACCAAATTTCTATGATATTCCAAGAGCCAATGACGTCATTGAATCCTGTCATACCGGTCGGGGAGCAGATTGCAGAAGCTGTTCGCATCCACCAAAAGCTCGGGAAAAAGGAAGCATGGAAGAAAGCGGTCGAAATGCTCGAATTAGTAGGCATCCCTTCTCCTGAACAAAGGGCGAAACAAGAGCCTTTTCAGCTGAGCGGCGGAATGAGGCAACGTGTCATGATCGCCATGGCACTTGCCTGCAATCCCGAAGTCCTGATTGCGGATGAGCCGACTACGGCACTGGATGTGACGATCCAGGCACAAATCCTTGAGCTGATGAAGGACCTTCAGAAAAAGCTGAATATGGGAATCATCTTCATCACACACGATTTAGGAGTGGTAGCCGAGCTATGTGACAAAGTAGCGGTTATGTATGCCGGACAGGTGGTGGAATATAGTTCGACGGAACAATTATTCTCCAATCCGAAGCATCCCTACACAAATGGGCTGCTGTCTTCATTACCGAAATTGCATGAAGACCAGGCAGAGCTGGAAACGATGCCGGGAAGTGTCCCTTCCCCCTATGACATGCCAAAAGGCTGCCGTTTTTCTCCCCGTTGCGCATTGGCGACCGCACGATGTCACAAGGAAGAGCCACAGCTCAATTCCTCGAAGGATGGCAGTCAAATCAGATGTTTTCTATATAATGCCGAGAAAGAGGTGCAGATGACATGACCGCTTTGATGACAGAGAAAAAACCTATTTTAGAAGTGAAGGGCCTGAAACAGTACTTCCCTATCAAAAGGGAGTCGTTGTTCCAGCCGAAACAAGTGGTGAAAGCCGTGGACGATATCACCTTCACGCTGTATGAAGGGGAAACCCTCAGTATCGTAGGTGAGTCCGGCTGCGGTAAATCGACAACCGGCCGTGCGATCTTACAGCTGGATAAGCCGACGGAAGGCAGCATCCAATACAAAGGAATCCAATTGAACAGTCTATCCAAAAAGGGATTAAGAAATATGAGGGGCGATATCCAGGTCATTTTCCAGGATCCGTTTGCCTCCTTGAATCCGAGACAAACCGTCAGAAAGATCCTGAAGGAAGCCATGACCATACAAAAAGTACTGCCCCCTTCCAAGCATGAAACTCGAATGAAGGAATTATTGGACTATGTGGGCCTCCCGATTACATCACTCGACCGTCTCCCCCACGAATTCAGCGGCGGCCAGCGACAAAGGATCGGAATCGCACGGGCATTGGCGGTCAATCCGAAAGTACTCATCTGTGATGAAGCCGTATCGGCACTGGATGTATCCATTCAGGCACAAATCTTGAACCTGTTAAAGAAACTTCAGAAGGAATTGAAATTGACGTACCTCTTTATTTCCCATGATTTAAGTGTTGTACGTCATATATCAGATCGGGTGATTGTCATGTATCTGGGGAAGGTTGTCGAGATCGGGACAAAGCATGAGCTGTTTGACAACCCTACTCACCCTTATACCAAAGCATTGCTTTCAGCCATCCCCGTACCTGATTTTTCTAAGAAAAGAGAAAGAATCCTTTTAAAAGGGGATGTCCCTTCCCCATTGAATCCGCCGTCCGGATGTAAGTTTCACACCCGCTGCCCTCTGGCAACGGATTTGTGTAAAGCAGAACTGCCTCCCATGACCGGTCATGGGGAGCATTTCACAAGGTGCCATTATGTCTAAACATATTTTCAGAATCTTAGTTTTCTTATAAAATAGAAAGTATGACTCACCACTTTAGGAGTTCTTCACATGATTACACAAGAATCCTTTTCATTTTATATCATGCTGTCCGTATTAGCCCCAATCATTGGGGCTTTTAGCTTATTGTTTCTCTTTCTATTTGAAAAACGTCTGGATCAACTGGAGAAAGAAAAGAACGAACTGCTTCTGAAACAGGAACTTCAGGAAGCTAAATACAACCAACTGAACCAACAGATCCAGCCCCACTTTTTTTTCAATACACTTAATGTCATCCTGAGCCTGGCACGTTTGAATCGCAAGGAAGAACTGATTTCTGCCATCGAGGTGCTTTCCAAATACTTTAAGTTCAAATACAAACAGACTGACCCATTGATCACCATGGAGGAGGAAATCCAATACACCCGATATTATCTCGACATTCAAAGGTTGAGATTCAGAGATCGGCTCGATGTAGTGTGGAGCGTGGAAGAGAGCTGCAAGTCTTCCCTGGTCCCCCCTTACCTCCTGCAGACCGTTGTTGAAAACGCCTTTAAGCATGGACTTGAAAAGCATCCCGGACAAGGTAAGCTGATCATCATCCTGAATGAGCAAAGGAACAAAGTGTACTTAGAAGTATGGAACAGCTCATCAACCACATTGGAAGCGCTAGATGTTCAAAAGGACGACCGTGGAATTGGATTACACAATATCCAGAAGCGATTACAGATGCTCTTTCCGAAGGAAGAAATCCTCATTCAGCTGAATGAAGAAGCCAAAGGAACGAGTGTCCAGATCTTCTGGCCTCATATGACCAGAGAAGACACGATTACTTGATGAAGGAGGAAGCCCCATGCATATTTTGCTCGTTGACGATGAGCCCCTTGAACTGGAGCAGCTCAACTACATGATTCACGAAAAATATCCTTACTGGACGATTCATACAGCCGCGGATGCGTCACAGGCGTTAAAGATCCTGACGGAACATCCGATTCGTCTTACGCTCCTCGACATTCAACTGCCCGGTAAATCAGGGATCGAACTCGGGATTGAAATGAAGAAATATGACCATATCGACATCATAATGGTCACGGCCTACCAATCATTCGATTATGCACAGGCCTCCCTGCGACTCGGGGCAAAGGATTATTTGACAAAACCGATTATTGAGGAAGAATTATTCAAAGTTCTCGACCACTATAAATACGCATCCATCCAATCCCATATCGTGCAGGAAGCGTTAACGATCATCCATGAACAATACAGCGATAAGCTTTCCCTTTCTTCATTGGCGAGCCAGATCCATATCAACGGTACGTACCTGAGCAGAAAATTTCATGAAGAGATGGGGATCAGCTTCTCTGAATACCTGAATGATTTCAGAGTCCAGGCCGCACAGCGATTACTGCGGCAGGATACAGAAAAGTCCATTTCTTCTATTTCTGAAGCGTGCGGATTTAGCAGCCAGCACTATTTCAGTTCATTATTCAAGAAGCAAACAGGATACACTCCAAGGGAATATCGGATAAGAGAGAAGGTATGAAGCAATGAAGGCACGAACGTATCGTGAGTATATACAAGGAACGATCACGTTTGGAGTAGCGTATGGAGTCGTTTCGCTCCTGGCAAGATGGGTGACCGGCAATACAATTTTGTCCTCTCCTGAAACACTCGTGAAATATGGACTGCTTGGTGGAATTGGCTACGCCATGATGGGAGCCACGGCTCTCTTTCTATTCGGGTGGATCACGCCCTATATCAGGGAACGATTCCCAAACTCCAAGACTCTGGGGGATGTATTGAAAGAAAGGCTCCATGGCCAGTCATACTGGTTCGTCATGTGGGTATTGCTCCTGACAAGCCTGGACTCCCTGCTCATACAAGCACTGGGGGCAGGTGTGTTATTTCATTTTCTATTAAAAACACCTATCTATGTAGGGTTACTCGTATTCTTTTTATACTGCTTCCTGTTGTCCATAGGAGGCATGAAGCAAATCCATCGCTTTGAAGGGATTCATATCTCGTTTATTTTCGCAGCCATCATCCTGATTCCCGTTTATTTTTTTATCCAAAAAGGTATTTTTCCCGTTTATGATGGATTGCTTCTTTATCATCCCTACTTATTATTTCTGAAACATAATGAAATCACCTTGTTCATTCTTACCGCATTTCTGATTGGATTCGGACAAGTATTGATCGACCGGGCGAGCTGGCAGCGGATCTATATCATTGAAAAATCCAAGGTCCGAACATCCTTTATGATGGCCGGGATCATATGGGCGACCATTCCCCTTGCCTTCACCGCGATTGTACTGATTGCGGTTTATGGGCAGGGCTTTGAAAACATTTACTCCATATTGAGTCAGCTGGTGGAGAAAATCGACTCATTGTTCCTGCTTCTATTATTTATCGGCTGCTGCTTCAGTGCCATTGCCTCCACCGTGGGGGCCGAGCTCCATGCCACTTCAATCATGGTCATCCGCAATATGCTGAACCACAAGTTCGATTGGAGTGAAGACCAGCAATTGAAAAAGACCTATTTGGTCTCCGGTGTGCTTTCCCTTTCACTCTTTCTCATCAGCTCGATCTTGTCACCGAGCCTGATGGAGCTTATCTTCTTTTTTGCCCAGGTGTATGCAGCCATCATTCCGACCATGCTGGTGGTCATCTTTTATAAAAAAATGATCCCGATGCTCCTTCCTTATTGCTCATTGATAGGCTTAGGGACCGGGTTACTGTCCCTCCTAAGCTATAATTCAATACAATCGACCTGGATCAGCTTTTTCGTGTCGAGTGGGTTAGTGGTGATATCACTGGTGATTAATGAGATTCGGATTCCTAGAAAATGAGACCATACTCGTAATGGTACGAGTAAGAGAGTCGTCAAATAGGCGACTCTCTTGTCTTTATGGACTTAGACATCTACTAGTATGATGTTATCTATATAGCCTCATCGTGGTAGAATGATAGAAACGATGAAATCAGTTAGAAAATATGTAAAACGATTTAGGAGGAAAGATAAGAATGACAGAATCAAAGGAATGGAAACATGGTGCTCGCGGGCATTCATTCATCACGTCGTTTAGCGGAGGAAAGGATAGTGTTTTAGCTCTATATAAAGCATCGAAGGATGGAGAGGCGATCGGCCTGATCGTGATGCTGGAGGAAGAAGGAAAACGTTCCAGATCCCACGGGATGCCTCCGGAGCTTATCCGTGCACAAGCAGAATCGATCGGATTGCCCGTGTTCACAGCAGCTGCCAGTTGGACAAATTATGAAGAAGCCTTCATGACCCTTTTAGAAAAAGCAAAGAATCAAGGGGCAGAAGTGTTAGTGACGGGAGACCTGGATATGCCTGAACACGGCTGCTGGCATGAAAAAGTGGCGAAGAACGCAAGGCTAAAGCTCGGGATGCCTTTATGGGGAATGAACCAT
Source organism: Rossellomorea sp. ABR4_004 (assembly GCF_056159585.1). Classification (NCBI taxonomy): domain Bacteria; kingdom Bacillati; phylum Bacillota; class Bacilli; order Caryophanales; family Bacillaceae; genus Rossellomorea; species Rossellomorea sp. ABR4_004. The sequence goes on from NZ_JBSWVM010000002.1 coordinate 391,208, forward strand.
CGTGAAGCTGTCGAAGAGTTCATCAGTCTGGGATTTGTATCCATTGTTGTAACGGTTAATTTATCCCTGGGTATGCGCCCGGACGATTTAGGGCGAACGTTAACCCACGAATACATAAAGGAACTTGAAGCCCGAGGGATCGATCCATGCGGAGAAGGTGGAGAGTTCCATACCACAGTAGTGGATGGGCCGCTTTTCAAACAACCTGTTCCCGTTATAAAACGTGAAATTATGAAAGATGGAGATTATGCTTTTTTGCCACTGGATCTGGATCAAGTGGCGGATAGTCGCTTTAGAAAGTAACACTGCATGATTATTGAACAATGAAAAAGCTGGAGATCAGGTCATTGATCTTCAGCTTTTCCCCGTTTTCTGGAATAACAGTCTTTTGTTAGTTTATATCATTAGAGTCACCATTCAATTAATCATTCTTTTGTTTCTTTTTATATAAATAAAATTTTAAAATTAATTTTGAACTCCTAATTCCAACACTAGATGTTCTTTGAGTGTTTGCTGCAATGTACACTTTGTCTCTATTTGACTGTCAAATGCCACTCCTGTATCAACTATTTTTCTGACAAGCTCTACCCGCAGGCCTGTAAGGATTGGTTTGCATCCCATCATATTTATTCCGTTTAAGATCTTCTCAAATTGAAAAATGACATCCGGTTCCATTTCCGCAATACCGGATAAGTCTATAATAAGGGTTTGAATTTTCATAGAACTGATTCCCATCAACACTTTTTCTCCCAGTGTATGGACACGATAGGTATCTATCATTCCAATTAAAGGCAATACCGAAATTGAGCTATTGATCGGGATAATAGGGACAGATAGATTTTCCACCAGTTTTTTCTGCGACAATAGCAGTTCGTCTTTGTAATCAGAATAACTGATAAAGAAATTATTCAGGAACTGATCAACGCTGTCATTTATTCTTTTTTCCAAATCAAAGAATTTCTTTCGAGGAAATTCTTTGTCCTCATTTTGATTATCATATTGATAAAGGAAATACCATAAAGTTCTTCTAATTGCATGTACCCATTCCAGTTTGAATGCAAGTGTGAGAGAATGTTGCGCCCATGCAATACCCTCTATTTTTGCAAATTCAACCAGCTCTTCTTCTTTATTTTCAACAATATAGTGAGCTAAAATCTTTGCATTCTTTAATAAATCGATGTTTCCTTTTTCTAGAATATCATTGATTTTGCTACTAACATTAACAGCTTCAGATAAGAGTTTTTGCTCAAAATCCTCTCTGTTAGCCGTTAGAAAACCCGCTATTCCTTCCTTATTATGGAATACATTACTCATAGTAACACGCTCCTTTTTTTTTACGGATATATTCCTTATTCGTTTCTATGAATGAAAACCCTTCAAAACAAAGGTTTCAAATAGAAAATGCATATTTTATACCAATACTATTCAAAATCGCTATTTCTTGAATTAATCAAGAATCTTTTTAGCTAGTATTGTCAAACATAAAAAGATTAGAAATAGAACACTATCATGATTTGCTTGAATGGAGTTTTTATATTATGAAAGTCCTATATCTTACCACTGAACTAATCATTGGATTTTTCCTTCTTTTTATAATCGTTAAGTTTGTTGGAAAGAAAATCATTAATCAAATTACCCCCTTCACTTTTATTGCAGCTATTGTATTGGGAGAATTACTTGGTAACGCATTATATGACCATGAAATCGGTGTTTTTTATATTATATACTCAATGGCATTATGGGGCGGTTTACTTTTCTTGGTCGAATATCTTGGACAAAAGTATCTAGCGTTTCGTGGCATTTTTGAAGGAAAACCGTCTGCCCTTATTAAAAATGGAATAGTTGATCGAGAAGAATTGAAAAAAAACCGAATGAATATCAATCAGTTGCAAAGCCTACTTCGGCAAAGCGAAACCTTTTCTATCCGGGAGGTTGCTTTTTGTTATTTAGAATCAAATGGCTCCATTAGCATATTAAAAAAGACAAAGTATCAAAAAACAACTCAAGAAGACTTCAATATGCCTTTAAAATCTGTTTATGTTCCGGTTACTTTAATTCGCGATGGGGTAGTTTTATGGGATGAACTAATTGATTTAGGTTTTAATGAGGTTTGGTTAAAAAAACAACTCAAGTCGCAAGGCATTTCTGATTATAAAGATATATTTGTAGCTGAATGGCTAGAAAATGACGGTTTTTTTGTACAAACGTATTAATCGGTCCCCATTCTCATAAGCTTCACCTGTATATAATGTGCCTCCGGATGCTTGAGACCACTTTCCATTAGCCATGAGGAACGTAAGAATAAACTCATCCTCCCTTACCAAAACATCCTCCCAATAAAAAAGGTCAACAAAACAAAAAAAACGGTAAAGATATCTTAATTTTATATGTCTGAAAATTCTTATAATTAAATAAATACGTAGGGGAGGATGAATAGATGAAGACGAAGGTAAATAGGTTCAGGAGCAGGGTTGTCATGATAGGAATAATGGTACTGATGTTAGCAATTAGCGGCTGCTCCACCAATATGGGGGCAAATTCGGGTGACCAAGCTGATGGACAGGCTTCCAACAAAGAAAATAAGTTGGTCATTGCCCGTCTATCCGATGTGGAGAATCTTGATCATCATTTTATGTCCACCATCAATGCGGCAAGCGTCACACACGGTAAAATTTACGAGGGGCTTGTCGGCAGAGACAAAAAGGCCAAAATCAAGCCATTACTTGCAAAGGAATGGGAGCAGTTGGATGAAACAACGTGGGAATTCAAGCTAAGAGATGATGTCTCGTTTCATGATGGGACACCATTTAATGCCGAGGCTGTCAAGAAAACGTTCGATCGATTAACAGACCCAAAGGTGGCTTCTCCTCGTGCGGTTGTATTCAAAATGGTCAGGGAAGTAAAAGTAGTCGATGATCATACCGTTCAATTTCTTTTATCTGAGCCTTTTTCACCCTTATTATCCATCCTGGCGAGCCATGAAGGCGGAATCATCAGTCCAAAGACCATTGAAAAATACGGCAAAGACATTATCCAAGAGCCGGTCGGCACAGGTCCATTTGTGTTCAAGTCCTGGGAAACAGGAAAAGAGATTGTGTTTAATAGAAACGACAAGTATTGGGGAGATCAACCAACTATAAACCAAGTGGTTTTCAAAGTCGTACCTGAAGAGACAACGAGAATCTCCATGCTTGAAACGGGCGAAGCCCATATTGCAGAACCTCTATCTGTCACGATGATGGATTCAGTGAAGGCATCCAATAATGTTGAAGTCTACCGAAGTGAAGGCTTTGGTACCGAGTATGTAGGGTTTAACGTACAGAAGGAGCCCTTCAATGATGTCCGTGTCCGGAAAGCCATTTCCCATGCGGTTGAAATGGATTCCATCATGAAAGGTGTATTTAATAATATAGGAAAAAAAGCAAACTCCTTATTAGGCTCTAAAGTGTTTGGCTATCATCCGGGTATGAAATCATATGAGTATAATGTAAACGAAGCCAAGAGGTTACTGGCCGAGGCTGGGTACCCTGATGGTTTCAAAACCACATTGCTTACAATGGACAGTAAGGAAAGGATCAGCCTGGCTGAAGTCATGCAATCCCAACTCAAAGGAATTGGAATCGACTTAGAAATACAGATTCAGGAGTATGGAAGCTTTGTAGAGCAAGCCACAAGTGGAAATTCAGAAATGTTCATCATCAGTTGGAGAAATGCCACAGGCGATGCGGATTATAATCAATACAATCTCTTCCACAGCAATTCCCATGGACCTGCCGGAAATACATTTTTCTATAGTAATGATGAGGTCGATCAATTGATCGAACAGGCACGTTCTGAAATGGATCAGGAGAAACGTTTGGAGCTCTACGCGAAGTCTCAGGAGCTGGAAATGGAAGACGCTGTTTATATCCCGGTTCGTGTGATTGAGAACATGGCGGCGATTCGAAACAACGTAAAAGATTTTGCTATCAGTCCTGCCGGTTATTTGGAAATCAATGATAGTAGCATTCAATAATATTTTTAACGGAACGATTCCGTAAGACCAAAAATGAGAAGTTGCCTAACTTCTCATTTCTTATTACTATTTACTTATTCTTTCTTTCCTGCGCCTTAATGGCCACCTTCTCAAGTCCATCTTGAGCAAATTCCACATCGGACTTCGGCATCGCTTTATTATTCTTTAGATCCTTATTCTTCTGTTTAGACATTCTTTCACCACCCTTTTTGTTGTATTTATATAGTGCGCAAGGGTGGCAGCAAATATGAAGCCACTAGAAGTTTTTCTGGCCTATCATTAAAAAAGTCGACTCCATAGGAATCGACTTAAAGAAATTAAAAAACCCCATTCTCATTGGGTGAATCCTCCGGAATGGCTTGCCCAACATCCCACAATTCAACGATCCGCTCATCCTCGAAACGGAAGATATGAATGACAGCCCCTCCCAGATCCTCTGGATTCTGTCTCACATGTGAATGCACCGCAACTGTGTCACCTTCCTGGATGGTACGTTTGACTTCAAGTATCTTCTCCGGGTTTCCGGCTGCATTCTCTTCCATTGCTGACTTAAGCGAATCTGCATCTCCTGGAAAATACGGATTATGGTGGCGAAAGTCAGGTCCAACGTGACGCTCGAATGCTTCCTGGACTTTCCCCGATGCGACCAGTTGTAGAAACGAGACTGCTTTCTCTTTGTTCAAGAGTGTATCATTCATTTGCTGTCTTTCTTTCATTTCAATCATCCTTTCAATATCCAGAGTCCTACTTACAATATCATGGAAACTCAGCGGTTTCATAGTTTATTAAAAAATAATGTGATGTCACCTATTGTGCCAATACAAAAAAGACGAAATAGTAACTTGCATTTGTCACTTCTTTGTTAAAAGTTCTTTAATTGCTTTGATAAAAAGTTGTTAGAATTTAAACCAACTTAGAATCCAAGCGATGATCAGAAAAGCTAACAATGGTCAAGCCTTCATTACCTCCAATTTCCTCTTACGAATACATCATCTACTCTCAAGCGGGCTGCCTGACACTTCGTCCCACCGACTTTTTCTGAATAACCTCCTTAGTTTATGGTTTTATTGATTGAATAGTTAAATGGTTTTCAACCATAATGATAATGCAGAGAGCATTCGCTTTTCAATAAAAGAAGAAATAATTGTATGAGTGGAAAGGAGAACTCCATGAAGAAAAGGTTTAAGGTGGGAGAAGTATCCAAGCTATTCTCCATCCCACAGTCAACATTAAGGTATTACGACGAGATAGGATTATTCAAGCCAAAATATACAGATAAGGAGAATCAGTATCGGTATTATACAGCTGATCAGTTTGTACATCTTGAGACCATTATATTTTTACGAAAAATCGGATTACATATTAGAGATATTCAATGTCACATGGAAGTGAGAACCCCAGAAAACACATATGAGCTATTACAAAAAAAATTAACCAAAGTAAAGCAGGAAATGTGCACATTGGAATTGACTGCTCGAAAAATAGACCATAAAATGAGAACTTTGGAAAATGGAATGGGATTATTCGAGGACCAAGTTGTCACCTACAAGAAGTATCCTAAAAGACCGGTTTCATTTTTATATCATGACGAGCCGATTGATTTAAATATTGACTTTGAAGAAATCTATGTTGAAGGGGTAAATCAAGAAAAATCAAGCTCTTTGAATCAGGGAGTATTCACCGGTGACATTGGAGCTGCTGTCGATCCCAAAAGCCTTTATCATGATGGGCCAATCTTATATAAAAGTTTATTTAAACTACTGTGGAACAGGAACCTGACTGAGGAAGATGCTTATTTACCAGAAGGGCTATATGCCTGTTACCCTCATAAAGGACCATATGAAACTGTCGCAAAAAGCTATTCATTGTTGTTGAATGAACTCAATATCTCTGGTTATAAAATGATTGGCGCACCGATTGAAATCGGGATTATTGATGAGTCTGTGGTGAAAGATCAACAACATTTCGTAACAGAAATAGAAATTCCTGTTCAGAAGAAAAAAACAGATTGACCTTCAAGTTCCTTGAAGGTTTAAACTCTCTCTTGTAGGAAACGACAGGAGGGATACTGATGTCATCGAACATCCAAGGTAAATTAATGAATCAACCAGTTAAAAACGTCTTCTTCCACTATTTGATCCCGTCTTTAATCGGTCTTATGCTCATGTCGATCAACATTGTTGTAGACGGAATCTTCGTAGGAAATGCATTAGGATCTATTGCATTGGCAAGTGTGAACATAGCCGTTCCGGTCTTTTCCATTATTATTTCTATTTCCCTTTGGATTGGAATAGGTGGCGGGGCTCTATATTCTATGTCACTTGGGGAAAACAACGTCCAAAAGGCAAGAAGAATATTCACATTTTCAATGGCGATGGTCACGATTATCGTATTGATTATCGGAGGATATGGTTACGTTAACTTAGAGCAATTATCCATATTATTAGGTGCTAATCAGGATACCAAAGTATTTGTTATGGAGTACCTTGGCGTCCTACTTATTTGGGGAGTGTTTATGGCACTTGAAAATGCACTGAGTATTTTCATTCGAAATGATGGCAATCCTCAACTGGCCATGATTAGTCTAGTGGTATCAGCTGTCATAAATATAGTATTAAACTACGTCATGATTTTCACTCTGGAGTTAGGGGTCAAAGGTGCCGCTTTAGCTACCGTCCTCTCTGGAGTGGTTGGATTACTAGTGCTCCTTACTCATTTTTTGAAAAAAAACATTACATTAACGTTTGTACGTTTGAAATGGTCTAATCAATCTATCATTAAGATCCTTTCAATTGGTTTTCCAAGTTTCCTTGCTGAAATGGGAACATTGATATTTGTCATTGGCTATAACTTGATGATGGAAAGGCTTGCCGGTACGAATGGAGTAGCTGCCTTTTCTGTTGTTAACTATTTACACGCCTTTATGTTTCTCGCCTTTTTCGGTATCAGTTCAGCGATTCAGCCTATGATCAGCTTCTACTATGGAGCCGATCAACAAGACCGTATAAAGGATACGGTTAAAATAGCAGAGAAATCAGCAATCTTATTAGGAGCTGTATTTTTCATTATTGGGTTCATGGGAGCTCCTCTTCTTGTCTCATTATTTGGTGTTACGTCGGGTGAAATTAAATCACTTGCAATCCAGGGAATTCAGCTGTTTTTCACAGGATATTTATTCATGGGCATCAATTTCATCTATATGACGTATTATCAATCTATCGGACATATTGGACCATCGATCATGATCATTGTCATGCGTGGATTTATTCTTCTACTTGCTGCCCTCTGGATATTACCTCAATGGTTTGGCGTAAATGGCATTTGGGTTGCACTCCCGGCAGCAGAATTAATCGTCGCTTTGGTCATCATTGCTTTCACACGAAAAACCATTTTCCAAAGCAAATTTAATGGGAGGGAGAAAGTGTTTTTATCGTAATGGAGTGTAATAGCTTTTTATAAGAAAGTTTTCAGGGGCTATTTTAAGGATAAAAAAGCATTGACCGGGATTGGTCAATGCTTTTTTCGTCTTATCGGGTATTAAACGCATTCAACATCCAAATATGCTGTTCCAGGGATGTTTTAATGCCTATAAATAAATCAGCTGTAGGCTGGTCTTGAGAATCCTCTGCTGTCTCAATGATTTTCTTGGAATCCTTTACGATTTGTTCAAAATCGTTCACTAAGGCGTCGACCATTTCAGTGGACGATTCTTTTCCGTTGGATTCCTCAATGGTAGCCGTTTCAAGGTATTCTTTTAATGTGGCGATCGGCTTCCCTTTTATCGTCAGAATTCTTTCTGCCACTTCATCAATATAATTCCCCGCTTCATTGTAGTATTCTTCAAATTTCTCATGCAGGGTGAAGAATTCCGGACCCGTTACATACCAATGATAATTGTGTAGTTTTGTATAAAGGACGTTCCAGTTTGCAAGTTGTTTGTTGAGTGACACGACTAATTGTTGATTCATGTATGTTCTCTCCTTTTGTCTTTGTTATAAATGTATTATATCCTTATTTATAATTATTATCAACTAATAAGAATTATAATAAATAGTTTACATCATTATTTTTTCCACTGATTTTGATAAAATACGTTTTTCTCAAAAATAAAACCAACAGGAGCGCGACTCTTTCTTGAGTCCATCACTCCTGTTGGTTTTATAGATCTTTTTGTTCCACATTAAGTTCAATCAGATTTCCATCTGGATCTGCGCAGAAAATTTGTGCGAATCCGCTTTTTGAGTTGGGCTTTTCAAGGATTTCAATCTCGTTCTTTTTTAACCATGTTAGAGTATCATGGTAGTTTTCCACTCTTAGGGCAAAATGACCTTCCCTGCTGGATAGGCGTTTATCCTGACGAATGGTCTGAGACGAAGGGTCGACGATCAAGTGGAGCTGCTGTCCCTCTATTTCATACCAGGCACCAGGAAAACCAAAATCGGGACGCTGTATTTCGTTTAAACATAACGTTTTCCCATAGAAATTTTTCGCTTTTTCCAAATCTGTCACCGTAAGACTTACATGATGGAGACACGTATATTGAATCAAAATCCTCACTTCTTTCTTTATTGTATAGGACTGGCCCATTTACACCGTCATCTTCCAACTGGACAACGCCAGCCACCGCTCTTTCTCTTTATAATCCGGCACGATCTTCCCGACAAGTCGCCAGAAGGATCGGTCGTGATTGAGGTGGACCATGTGGCACATTTCATGTACGACCACGTAGTCGATGACACCCTGAGGGGCCATGGCAAGCTTCCAGTTGAACGTCAGCTGCCTTCTCCCATCACAGGTTCCCCAGGTTGTTTGACTGTCTGTGATGCGGATGGAACGGGGCTTGGTTTTAAAGTGACGTTGATGAACCGCAATGCTTTTCTCTACCATCGCTTTGCACTGCTTGTAGTAAAAACGTTTTAACGCCTGTTGGATCCGTTCATCTTCAAGCTCTTTTACTTGGATGTGAAGCGTCTTTCCGTCAAATGTGACATGATCCTGTGTGATTGATGGAACGTGTTGAACCTGTATGGGAAATGAGTTCCCCAGATACAAAAAGGGTTCCCCATGTTGATAGGTCTTCTCCTGTAGCCCATTCAGACGATCCTTCATCTCCTTCGATTTCTCCAGGATCACACCCCATTTATCCTCAAGCAGCCGGATCACTGATTCATCCGGGGTCCCTTTAGGTGCATGGACTTCAATGTTTCCGAAGCTGTCCAAGTAGATGCCGATGGATGTCCGGTTCTTATATTTGATCTCAAACTGTATGGTCTCACCAGAATAAGTATGGATCATCTTTTATCCCCTGTATCGGATGGCCAATCCTTTTAAGAAATTCCGTGCATACCGGTCACCGCACACTCTGTAATTGCTGTGGCCTTCTCTTCGCATAATCGCTCCCAGTTCGCCTTTTGTAATCGCCACTCCAGCCAGATCCAAGATCTCGATCATATCCTCACTTGTTAATGAGAGTGCGATCTTTACCTTTTTTAAGAGAAGGTTATTCACATGTTCATACGTCAATTCCGGTCGTTCCGTCTGTCCCGGTTTTGGCCCTCTTTTAAACGTTATGAAGCCATTCAAGAATGACTCGAACATTTCATCATCACATGGGATATGGTCTTCATCCCCAAGGATATCGTCCTCGAAATCATCACTGTACTGTGTTTTTGTGAGAACCTTCAGCACTTCTTCCTTTGAAAGCTCAATGCCTCCTAGCTCAAAGATCTCAACCATTTCTGTATTTTTAAGATCCAATGCATATCGTAATCGAATTAATAGATCGTTATTATTTAGGTTCATGTGTCGACCTCCTGAAATTTTTCCTATCACTAAAACATTAGCTTACCACTATAAGGACATGTTTTATAGTATGACCTCAATGAAAAAGAAGCTTACCTGATGACAGATAAGCTTCTTCTAAACTTGAGAGTCTACACCAGCATTAATGAACCGATCCAGCGATCCTCTGCCCCTTAACAATTGTAGCAAAGACAAAGCGAATGAACGGCCCCATGATGACAAACTGAAGAGGAAGAGCAAAGATGAAATTTTCAGAAGCAATCACACCTAGTCATTATAGTGATTAAGGAATAGGCTGCATAAGTGAATATTTCGTGAACGATTGATGGCCACTGGAGAGTATAATCTTTCATATAAAAGAGGAAATATATTAGAGTAGAATGAGCGATTTACATGCTATATAATGGAATCCAGGAGGTGATATAAATGGAAAAGCAAATGGTAGAATTCTTATTAGATCTACAAAAAGAATTTAAAGCGTTTCGAGGTGAGCTACAAGAGACTAAAGTGGATGTGAGAAACATCAGGAATGATGTAAGAGAGACTCAGTCTGATGTCAAAAATATCAGTAACGATTTAAAAGAGACTCAGTCCGATGTCAAAAATATCAGTAACGATTTAAAAGAGACCAAATCCGACGTCAAAAATATCAGTAACGATTTAAAAGAGACCAAATCCGACGTCAAAAATATCAGTAACGATTTAAAAGAGACTCAATCCGATGTCAAAGACATCAAAGAAACGGTAAAAAGAATTGAGACATCACAAACAGATGATGTCGTTGCTTTGTTAAGAGTGACCAAACAGAACGCAGAATCTGAATTCCTCTATATGAATAAAAGACTAACAGAAATCGATAAGCGAGTATTCAATCTTGAAAGTCGGGTTGAACGTTAATGGTCTTCGTAACGTAGCCGAAGCGATCAAGATTCCATCAATCATTCTTACCCCATCTTCCTACCAACATGAACCCGCCTGCTATTTCTACATTTTTTCTATTCATATTTATTAAGTCTATCTCATCTTCAAAACTTCCTTTACAATTTCTCCCGTTTCTAATACGTCGTCTTCACGTTTAATCCTGTTATACTTACTTTAACGACCATAAACCTGAAATGAGTGATGTCATGATAACCTCTTATGAGAAAATAAATCTGTCAGGAAACAAACTTGCTGAAGTGTATCTCCATAAAACTCCGGACAATCGATTTATTGTATCGATACCAGCAATCCATTGGTCTGCAGAATTCAATCAAAAGGATGACATTAGCATTCAAAGTACAAAACTTCAATCCTCACTTAATTTTCATATGTTCCAAGGGAATACAGACGAATTGGTCACAGCCATCGAAAATTTAGTTCAAAGCCATTCTTAAATACAAGGCACAAAACAGCAAATATGTATATTTGCTGTTTCTCCATGCTTATCAAGAAAGGTCCGTCCCTCAATGCTTTAATGCGTTGAGGGACGGACCTTCTTTTCATTAGGAACAAGGGGAAATTTCAGTGTGACTGTTGTTCCGTCTCCTGGATTGCTGTCAAACTGTATGTTCCCGTTGTATTTCTCCACAATGTTAAAGCAAATCATGAGGCCAAGGCCGGTTCCTTTACTCTTTAAGGAGTAGAACGGAGTCCCTAGGTTCTTCACTTCCTCCTGACTCATTCCACGTCCGTAGTCGATAATTTGAATGCAGACTTGGCCTTTTACTTTGACAGTCTTTACCTTAACAGAACCGCTATGCGGAGAGGCTTCGATGGCATTTTTAATGAGATTGATGAAAAGTTGCTTTAGTTCAATGGAATTGGCCGCCACATGACAATCCATTTCTACGTTGAGATCAATGCCATTATCGTTCAACAGACCGTACATGTTGAGTAGTTCTGTGCAATCTTTGAGAACCATCTCAACATCGACGTTATCTACCTTCTCCACATTGTCCGGCTTTGAAACGGACAGAAACTGGGAAATGACATGCTCAGCCGTATCGAGTTCATTCATCATCAAGGTAAAATTCTGCTTCTGGCTTGAGCTGAATGCCGGGTCCTCCACATAATATTGAAGAAATCCATTCACGACGGTCAGAGGATTCCGGATTTCATGGGCAACAGCCGCTGCCAGCTGACCCGTCGTCCTCATCCGCTCCGCCTGCTGCACCTGTTCATAGTAAAGCCGCTGCTTCTGAATCCGCAGATTCGTTAAATGGAAGATAAAATACAGGAGGATTTGACTGGCCAAGAAGTTCACAACATTCCCTACTAAATCTATGTAGATGTTAGGATAGTCCTGCCCCTTATCAACGAATCCGATATAACCGAATGTAAACGCAATGAACGCAGAATTGATTACAAGCGAAAAATAAAAAAGCCTCTTGTCAAAAAAGAGAATCGAAAAAGCAGGAATAAAACTAAGTAAAACAAACCCCGACCAGGTTTCAGGATACAAGTAAAACAAAGCGTAAAAATAACCGGTAGACGAGATGACCGTCATATATCTCATCCACGCATTCTCATACCAAGGATAAATCAATAGACAGCCAGAGATGATCACAATCATCACCCCATGCACCGCGAATCGTGAATTCACCGGATTATCCACCAGTAGACCCGCTATCATCAGGACAATGATGAATGAAACAATCATATAATAGTATTTTTTATGTAATCGACCATGAAATTCCTTCATTAAAAATGCTCCCACTAGAAAACTCTATTTCTGTCATTCTATGACAGGACATAGTAACTATCTTACAAAAACCGGGAATAGTCAATAATGGAAATCAATTAAAATGGGAGGGACGGACCTTCACAAGGTCCGTCCCTCCTCCATATGATTAGAAAATATTCAACAACTCATCAAAAGAATCAACGGCTTGCGTATATTCTTCCGCTTCACCAAAACCATAGCGGGCATAGATAAATGGAATCCCCGCTTCCTTTGCGGCCTTTTGGTCCCCTTCTGTATCTCCAACGTAAACAGGGTCATTTAAATGGTTCCGCTCGATGATGAGTTTAATATTTTCGCCTTTTGAAAGTCCTGTCCTCCCAGGGTTCTCGTAATCGATGAAATGCTTATCCAGTCCATGATATTCATAAAAAGCCTCAATGTATCCGTCCTGACAGTTGCTCACGATAAACAGCTTATACTTCTTGGACAGCTCTACAATCACCTCTTCCACATGATGATAGAGACTACCTCCGTGCTTACTTAAGTGCGGGATTTCGTGGCGGGACAGATTTTTCAGAAGCTGTTCCCGCTCCTCTTCGTTCAATTCAGGGAACAATCTCTTCCCGATTTCCTTCATTTGAAGCCCCATGGTTTCTTCAAGATGCTTCCTTGTTATGCCTTCTTTTAACTGGTTATGCTCGTTGATGACGCTGTTCCATGCTTCCAGAACGGATTCAATGGGATCCCAAAGTGTGCCGTCCAAGTCGAAAATGATGCTGTCCATGATTAATTCCTCCATTTAGTAGGTATTTTTCTGATAGGTAAAAAATGTCATTATATGTAGTATAGCAGAAAATTTCAGGGGGAAGGGTATTTCCTAAGTGATCTCTGCTGCTCCCATAGATCACACACCAAACAGGAAATTTATGTTAAAATAATGAGTAGAGTCAAAGACTATAACGGAGGAAAATTCAATGAACAAACATACCAAGCTGCATAACCTAATACATGAAAGCTGCAAAGAACTCGACTTCTCAGGTGTCGCTCTCGTCAAACAAGGGACAGAAGCATTATCAGAAAGCGCACATGACTTTGCAAATCGATCGGACCAGATTCCTAACACCCCGGGTACACGGTTCGGGATTGCCTCTGGAAGTAAGTTATTTACGAGCATAGGGATAGGTCAATTGGTTGAAAAAGGGTTACTCTCTTTTGACACTCGTCTGAAGGATTGTTTGGATATCGACTTTCCTCATTATGATGAACGTGTGAGCATCCATCATCTTTTGACACATACATCAGGCATTCCGGATTATTTTGATGAGGAAGTAATGTCCGATTTTGAAGAGCTATGGAAAGAAACACCGGTTTATCATATGAGATCGCTAAAGGATTTTTTGCCATTCTTTCAATCCAGGCAGATGAAATTCACACCCGGCGATCGATTTCATTACAATAATGCAGGGTTCATCCTATTGGGATTGATCATTGAACAGCAAACAGGGCAGTCTTTTACAGAATATATAGAATCTGAGATTTTCCATAAAGCAGGCATGGACCATTCAGGCTATTTTTCATTGGACTGCCTTCCCCCCAATACGGCAGTGGGATATATAGAGGAAGAGAATACATGGAGAACCAACCTCTATTCAATTCCTGTAAAAGGCGGGGCTGACGGCGGAGCGTTTATTACAGCATCAGATATGATGAGCCTTTGGGAAGCTTTATTTTCTTATAAACTACTAAATGAAGAAACAACCGGGAAACTGCTGACCCCTCATGTCCATATGAATGGAGAAGTGCACTACGGTTATGGAATCTGGATGAACCAAAGGAATGATGAAATCTACAAATTTCATGTGATGGGATATGATCCCGGAGTCAGCTTTCGTGCCTCTTATTATCCTAAACTTGACTTGAAACTGGCGATTCCGTCCAATAGAGAATCAGGGCCGTTTGAAGTGACGAAAGTGATTGAAGGGTATTTCGGAATCTGAGCATATTAAGAAGGGTTCCATCGTCTGGACATTCAGTCATCGAAGAGCGATGGAACCCTATTCTTTAAGGAAGCTCATAATAGTATCAATGTCACTTTCCGAAAAATTCAAGTTAAAATATTCATCCTTTTTCCAACAGCTTCAATTGAAATATCTCATACTTCCCCATATTAAAACAACCAGCGCAACGATGGTTAAAAGCAAATCTAGTATTGCCGTCTTCTTCTTTCCATTCTTCAGACTTATCCCTGCGTCATATAAGCTCTTAAACACCCAAAAAGCCATTAGAGACATCCAACCAATGGAGTCATTTTGAGGCTGGTCATCAAACATCATGATCCATGCCACTATAATAAAGGAAAGCAGGAATACATTGATGGCAATCTTTATAGGTTTATTCAACTCATAAGGCTCCACTTTTCCACCCTCCTTTTCACCATACCGGCGTTACATTCCCATCTTTCTTACCGCTTTTAAAAAGCTTTTACACAAAAAAGTTTAATAGGGGAAACCGTTATAGATTCGTTTACGAGTAATTCTTTCTGCCCCTTCCCTCCTAATTATTTCAAATTTACAGGATTCCTTCAATTCTTTATTTCCAAAATAAACCTTATCTTATTAAAGGACGAGGGACGGACCTAGGTCCGTCCCTCCCCCTCGTTTATTCCCCCCTTTTATGGCATAATAAAAAAATGCTCTTTTCATAAACCAATAGATGAGAGCCCATTCCATACATACACTGATTTCAATACCGAATGTTGGAGGTTTTTCTTTGTTAGCACAATTAATGAAACGAACAGCTATGAGCTACAAGCAGCTTTTTTTATACATCATCCTCGCACTATGCGTTTCCGCTTCCCTCTATTTCGTCTACCACAATCATGAATGGTATGATCGGCCGATTGCCGAAGTGATCAGTACGAAGGTTGTGGAAACGACGGAGATGGAGGATATGAACGGGAATAAGGACAAACTCTACTCCCAGCAGATCGTAGCTGAGCTGAAGAACGGAGATCAAAAGGGGGACACGATCCTCTTAAAGAATGAGTACTCATCTTCAGGGGCCACTGATCAGGAATATCACCCCGGGAACGAATTATTCGTCAGTATCGATTCATCTTCATCAGGAAAAACAGAGCTGACAGGGAACATAGAAGACGTCAAACGGGATACATACATGATGATCATCGGCTGGGTTTTTATCCTTCTCTTATTGGTGGTCGGGAAGAAGCAGGGTCTGTTCTCCCTGCTCACCCTTGGAGTCAATGCCGCCATCCTGTCCTACGCCTTGGATATTTACCTGAATTCAGAGGATATTAGCCTGTTGGTGGTATGCAGCATCGGGGTGATATTGTTTACCGGCATATCCCTTTTATTCGTCAATGGCTTTAATGAAAAAACGTACGCAGCGGTTGTTGCAACCTTGATCGGAACGTTCATGACACTCCTGATCGCCTATGGTGTGGTCAGATTCACCGCTGGAAACGGGCTTCGTTACGAGGAAATGCAATTCCTGACCCGCCCATATGAAATGGTGTTCATGGCAGGGATACTCGTAGGGTGCTTGGGAGCGGTGATGGATGTCGCGATCACCCTATCGTCGTCCATCTTCGGACTGTACGAGAAGAATCCCGACATCTCCATCAAAGCGTTGAGAAAGTCGGGATTCGAGATCGGTCAGGACATCATGGGTACGATGACGAATATTTTGTTCTTTGTCTATATCAGCGGGGCGATTCCCATGCTCATTCTGTTTTTCAAGAATGCTTCCCCACTCGGATTCACCCTTTCCATGAATCTTTCACTGGAAATGGCGAGGGCACTGACCGGGGGAATCGGCATTGTACTGGCAATCCCGATCGCCATCTATACATCCATCTTTTTTGTCAACAGAAAGAAGGTTAGAGCATGACTGTACAACTGTATCTCGCAGCCATCCTGTTCATCTTAATGATCACGATAGGTGGGAAAAAAGGTGCCCGCTCCTTTGTAGCTCTATTCCTGAACTTCGGCGTGCTCCTTTTCACCATCATCTTGATGAACGATCCGAATCTGAATCCGATTATCCTGACGCTGATCGCATGCACTCTCATCAGCTGCATATCCCTGTTTTTCATCAGTGAGATCAACATCAAGACGGTGACAGCCTTTCTTTCGACGATCATCACCACCGCCTTCCTGCTCTTCTTTATCCTGATGTTGACCGATCAGGCGATGATCCAAGGATTCAGTGAAGAGGAAACTGAGGAAATCGGGGCGTTTTCCTTATTTGTCGGAGTGGACTTTGTGAAAATCGGGGCTTCCATGATCATCATGAGTACGATCGGTGCCATCATTGATCTATCCATCTCGATTTCCTCGCCCATGCGTGAAATCGCCTTTCACAATCCTGCTATCAGCAGAAAAGATTTATTCTCCTCGGGGTTGAGCATTGGCAGGGATATCCTTGGAACCAGCACGAATACGCTGTTCTTTGCTTTCTTCGGAGGTTATATGGGACTGCTGATCTGGTTCAAGGACCTATCCTACTCGATCGGAGAAATCGTGAATTCCAAAGTATTCAGTTCTGAAATGATCTTCATCGGATCAGCGGGGATCGGTGTCGCCCTCGCGATCCCTGTCACTTCCTGGATCACGGCTTACTTTTTGGTGAAGCGGAGAAGCGAGTCGAGTGACAGGATTGAACGTTGAAAATTTTTCAGGTTCGATACTTCTAAAAAACACCAGAGACGAACCGATTCTTTCACGTCATCCAAAAGATATGGTAAGATAGCACCTACACTGATAAGACTTTAGGAGAATGACTATGAAAAAGACAATCGACCATATTGGAGTAGCTGTCAGAAACATAGAAGAAACCATCGGCTTTTACGAGAATGTTCTTGGGGCGAAGCTGATCGACCGCTATCGAAGTGATGCCAAGGGTGTCGAAAGCGAAATTGCGATCATGGAGGTGGACGGTGCCAGAACAGAATTACTTGCACCGACGAATAATGATACATCACCCATCGCACGGTTCATCAAGCAAAAAGGAAAGGGAGTCCACCATATCGCCTATCGTGTGGATGACCTCGATGCCGCTCTCGAGGAACTGAAGCAACAGGGGATCCGCACATTGGAGGATAGCCTTCGCATCAACAAGCATGGTAGAAGATTGATTTATTTGAACCCCGCTGATACGGAAGGCACGATCATTGAGTACTGTGATTATCCAGATGGGGAAAAAATGTAGCCAAACAAAAACGCATTGGACTCAACTTGAGTACAATGCGTTTTTTGTGCCCTCAAAGACCACTCTTCCGTAAATTTCCCCGTCTTCGAGTTTTTGATTGGCAAATAATACACGGTCATTTTTTCTCAACATGAATCCCTATTACCTAAAATAATACCCACCACCTGCTTCTGCAGTCTCCGCAGCTTCTGCATCCGCCTTCGTCACATGAACCGTCCCCCGAGGATGCTGAGGTGGAGCATAAATGGAATAGAGCTTAATCGGCGTATCACCTGTATTAATCAAATTATGCCACGTCCCGGCCGGTATCACGATCGCAAAGTCTTCCTTCACTTCTCTCTCAAAGGTTACGTTATCCTGCCGGTCACCCATCCGGACGATTCCCTGCCCTTGTTCAAGACGAAGGAATTGATCAAGATTCGGGTGGATTTCCAACCCGATATCCTCTCCCGGATTAATGCTCATCAAGGTCACCTGAAGATGGTCCCCCGTCCAAATGGCGGTGCGGAATGTGTCATTTTGAACCGTTGCCTCGTCGATATTCACGACAAACGGTGCGGGACCATAATCCATCGATGCCATCCGACTGTCCACATCCCCTCCAAGCACACTTAGGCGCCTCGCATGCTCCCATTCATCCTTACACGCATTCGCGAACACCTCATATACTGGCTGATGCTGCGAGTTCAGGCATCCGATCCGAAACTGTTCGTAATCCGCCACTTCCGCTTCATATCCTCTTTGCAGTCCATCCCGGTAAGAATGGAATGGAACACTCTCTACCTGATAAACCGGCTGACTTCCCGTAAGCGAAGTATATAGATTGGTCAGTTGCCACCAGTGACGCTGTTCGTCTTCCATCAGTTGAAGAAGTTCATGCTGGTGGTATTGATTCGGGGCTGCATGGGCTAATCGGCTGTACAGATCGGCTGTTGCCGCTTTTCTCCTGATGCCGTCGAAAAGGAATTCAGCAATCGGCTGATTGGCTTCCTCCCCGGTTCTTGCCATGGGGTTTGGATTCGCATAAGGCTGATACGGATACGTCATCGGTACATTGTACATGCTGCTCATTCCCTTCAGATTTTTACCAAGATATCTTATGTAAGTGCCAGGAAATTGTGCTTATACCCATTCGAACGGATTTACGTTCAAGAGATTACCATTCTATCATTCGGGTATAGCATACAAATGGATGCATTTGGAAAAAGAGTGAACAAGGTGATCTTCATGCAAGCTGGTATTTTCCGTTCCTGGTCGGAATCTCCGTCTTTCTCGGACTGATTCTGATCGGAAAGCAGGATTTATCATTTATCCTTACCTATAGTGTTGGGATATCGCTTGGCTTTGTGGTGATTTATTGGATTAGGAGAAAGCGGGAGAACTAGCCCATTACAGGAAACGCCTTCATTATTGATGGACTTCCTGTGTTAAAATAGAGAAAATTCAATCAACCGAATGAAAGGAAGCTGAACCCATGATACCGTCAGAATTACGAAACCGCATCCGAAACGGAGAACACCGATCCCATACTTCCGGTGTGTGCCAGGATTATGTACAGACCAATTTAGTCGTCCTGCCTAAGGAATACGCCTTTGACTTTTTATTATTTACCACACGAAATCCCAAATCCTGCCCGATCGTCGAAGTGCTGGAAGCAGGTGAATTCGAATCAACATACGGGAAAGGTTCCGACATCAGAACGGATATCCCCCTCTATCACGTATATGAGCATGGTCAATTGGTGGAAAAGAAAACGCTCATCGATGATGTCTGGAAAGATGACTTTGTCACCTTTCTCATCGGGTGCAGCTTCACATTTGAAAGTCAGCTGATCAAGGGGGCGATCCCTTTGCGGCATATCGAGGAGAATAAGAATGTTGCCATGTATAAGACGAATATCCAGACGGAGAAAGCCGGTGTGTTCCAAGGGCCAATGGTCGTCTCCATGAGACCGGTCCCGAATCACCTGGTACAAAAAGCAGCCGACATCACCTCGCTATTCCCTAAAATGCACGGGGCTCCTGTCCATATCGGCGACCCGACTGAAATCGGCATCGGGGACATCACACGCCCTGATTATGGCGATTTTGTGGGCATCAAGGAGGGAGAAACACCGATGTTCTGGGCTTGCGGGGTGACGCCTCAAGCAGTGGCCATCCATGCAAAGATCCCCTTCATGATGACCCATGCCCCTGGTCATATGTTCGTCACGGACTGGAGCAATGAAGAGTACTTGAAGGAAGGAAAATGAGGGACGGACCTCTTAGAGGTCCGTCCCTCATCCCGTTACAACGGGGAATGATAGAGTGATCGTCGTGCCTTGATATACCTTACTTTGAACGTTTACCTTACCACCCATCGCATCAACCAATTGAAAGACCGTCATCATCCCGAGACCTGTCCCTTTGGTTCCTTTCAGGGAAAAGTAGGGCTCACCAAGGCGGGTGATTTGTTCCTGGGTCATTCCGATCCCCGTATCATGGATGCCAATCAACAACCGATTCTTTTCTTCATGGCTGAAGACATTCAGTGCTCCGCCTGATTCCGTGGCTTCGATCCCATTTTTCAGAACATTGATGAAGACTTGCATCTTCTCATATTTAATCGATTCCATTTGAAGAATCACGGTGAGCCTGATCATCTCACAAAGGTACAAGACAAGGAAAGTGGATACCGTCAGGACACCTGAATAAATTACAAACGCCGGATAATCCTTAAAATCAAAGAACAGCGAAGGAATCAGAAGTCCCAAAATGGAGTAACAGAAGGAAAAGAGGGTAAACCAGTACACTCTGATCCTCCACGGTTTCTCAGATAGTTTCGGAGACAGATAGTAGATGGCAATACTTGATAGAATCGTGAGGACGATTGTGACAATCAATCCAGTCCCCATAAACGGGACCCGAACGGCGATCATCGTGATGGCCAGTCCTATCAGTACCTTTCTTCCCCCGTATATCCCTCCAATTAAAAAAGGAATGAAACGCAAATCATAGAGGAAACCGCTATGTAATTGGTGCGAAAGCAACACACTCAGAATGATCAACACCATATTGGTGACAAAAGATTGAAAAGGCCCCATATGAGCTTTATTCATGCTTTGCTTCGATAAATGGTAGAAATTCACTAATAAGACAATGATCAGAATAACAAGGAGGTTGATCAGTAATCCGTTAAATAACGCTGAATGGTTCATCATGTATGCCTCCATAATTTCAGGTCTTTGGTCGAATGCAGACGAGGTCCGTCCCTCTTATGGGTTTACCTTAAACATCCCTGTCATATTCGGTGAGTAATCCTTGAAATCGTATTGTTCATAAAAAGCTTCCTTTCCTTGTGAAGCGAACAACCCCACGAATGCCTTACTGGGGGCGTGTTCTTTGATGTAGCGCATCAAGTCATCCATGATTTCCTTTCCGATTCCCATGCCTTGATAATCTGGACGGACTACCACGTCCTGAATGTAGAAGTAAATTGCACCATCCCCCACGATCCTTCCCATCCCGATCACTTCATTCCGGTCCTTCACCATGACAGAGTAAACCGAATGAGCCAACGAGGTCTCGGCAACGTCAAAATTCATATATTCTTTCCATCCGACACTTGAACATAAAGTTACGTATTCATTCAGGGTCGGGGTTGTATTGGCATGAGTTCATACTGTTTCATGGGGAACCTCCAAAAATAGATATTTCTTACTATGCAATGTTTAATAGTTCGACAAAACGCCTCAAAATCCTCCTATTGGAGACTAAGGAGTGATACAGTTCATGCGTTTCATTCGAGATTTCAAAGTAAAAACCCGACTTCTGCTATAATCAGAAGTCGGGTTTTCACCTGCTAGATTTCACTTTCATATTTTTTGATTTTCCGCTGTATTTTCTTTAGATTTTCTTTCATATCTTCCATTTGACGGAGTACGTTTTTTTCCTGATCCCGCATCATGTCTAACCGTTGAGGGATCGTGTGGTTCCCTTCCATCGTCCAGTGTACAAATTGTTTGATTTCTTTAATGGGCATACCTGTATGTTTCAAACATAGTATCATCTCTAAAAACATCAGTGAACCCTCATCAAAGATCCGATCGCCACTATCCGTTCGCTTAACAAAGGGCAACAGCCCCTGTCGATCGTAGTAATGTAATTGGGAAATCGTCATATGATTCATTTTGGCTACTTGACCGATAGAATAGTCCATTGTTTTCCACCCTTTTTTACCAAGGAATGATTCCGTCCCGGTTGAGAATTTTTCCGTTATAGTTTGTCTCGCTTAACGCATATTTAACAATGATTTCTGCACCTTCAGCAGTCGTCTTCCCACCAGGAGCATTTCCATTCAGATCAGTAGAGGTAAAGCCCGGCGTCACACCCAGGATTTCAGGGCCCCCGGTACCAAATTCTGTACCAAACGATAACGTTAAAGCATTGACGGCGGTTTTGGATGAATTGTACCCTAATACATTGAGGGGATGAGTCTCCCCCCTATCAAACATGGTTTGGGAAGCCATATCGGTCGTGACATTCACAATCTTACTTCCACTTGCTTTTTTCACGAGTGGCAGGAACGCTTGAATCACCTGGAAAGTGCCAAAGAAATTCACGTCAAATTCTTCACGGAGCATATCTACCTTTAATTCACTTGGTTGAATGCCAAAATCCAATGCAATTCCAGCGTTATTGATGAGCAAATCAAGATGTTCCGTTACCTCTTGAATGGTATGGACTGCGTTTTGGATAGAACCTGTGTCGGAAATGTCAATAGGAATGAACCGAACAGTTGCATACCCCAGGGATTCTACAGCTTTTTGTCCAAGCTCCTCATTCCGGGCACCTAAAAAAACATCATACCCTTTCTCAGCCAACTGCCGGACGATTTCATAACCAATTCCTTTATTTGCACCTGTAACAAATGCGTATTTTGTCATCATTTGTTCCTCCATTTTATTAGTTGATTGTTGTACATTTGAAGGATACATCCTAAACCTTGGTTTAGGTCAAGGATAATTTTTTTATAATAAGCTAGGTTAGAGTTATTCCTGATAATAGAGATAAAAAAGGGGAACCGCCCAAAGTGGTGTTCCCCTTTTTTATGGACTTTCCATATTCAAATATTCTTTCTTCAATAGTGAATAAATAACAAAATCTAAAAATACATCTCTTTCGAAATAATAATCTCTTAAATATCCCTCTTCTTTAAATCCACACTTTTCTAATACCTTTCTGGAACGAATGTTAGCTGGAAAGGTAAGAGCTTCAATTCGATTAAAGCCAAGTGTATGAAAGCCGAATTTAATGACTTCACTTAGTGCTTCTCTCATAATTCCTTTTTGCCAATATTCAGGTGATAAACCGAATCCAATCTCCGCTTTAAACTCGTTCTTTTGCCAATTTTCAAAGCCACAAGTTCCGATAATACGATCTTCATCCTTAATTGTAATTCCCCATTTCATCCCTTTGTTATTATCAATTCTCTCATTTAGTAATCGAATAAGATTTATAGCCTGTTCTACTTCCGTGAAGCATTCCGAACCACTGAACTCTGCATACCTATCATTAGAGAAGTAATGGAATAAATCCAATGTATCAGTTGTTCGTAGCCTTCTTAATAACAACCTTTCAGTCTCTAAAATTGTAAATGTTTCCATATAACAGTGTCCTTTCAGTTATATCATAAAATCTTATTTCCACTGCTCGATACTACAACAAGAAAGCTGCAATCTCCTTCTTACAGAAACGCTCCCTATTGCTGAATAGACCAAGCATCACAACTTGGAAAAAGATGATAACCTAAGCTTATCATCATCATCTTTTTCCACAGTATAGACAACTGTTCCTGAGATACAAATCAACAGAGTCCTTTAACATAGCTTTATAATAAGAAGGAACGGTTCCAAACAATAGAACCACCCCTTCACTTCCTCACGACACATAATCGATCGTCTTCCCGCCCATATCAGCTTCCCTGCCAAACAGTCTCGAATACACTCCCGTTTGATTCAGAAGCAGATCCGCATGCTTTCCTTGTTCTACAATCCTTCCATCCTCCAGGACCACAATATGATCAGCAGATAAAACTGTTGATAATCGATGGGAAACGATAATGATTGTTTGATTCTTCCCGGCTCTCATCACCGCTTCGTTGATCTTGATTTCTGTGATCGGATCCAGTGCAGAACTCGCTTCGTCCAGAATCAGGATCGGGGCGTCTTTTAAGAGTGCCCTAGCCAGAGATAACCGTTGTTTCTGCCCTCCTGAAAGCAGGCTTCCCCTCTCACCGACTAGGGTATTGAGTCCTTCCGGCAAGGTTTCAATGAGTTCGCTCAAGCCGCTATCCTCCAATGCTTTCAAGAGCTCTTCATCCGTTGCGTCCCGCTTTCCTATGCGCAGATTTTCTGCAAGTGTCCCGCTTCTTAGCATCACATCCTGGGTGACGATGGCCATTTGTGAACGGAGCCAGGCTGTATCCCATTCCCGGATATCCCGGCCGTCGAATTCAATCCGTCCGACTCCCGTATCGTAAAGCTTAAATAGCAGATCGACTATTGTGGATTTCCCCGATCCACTCGGACCCACCAACGCCCATTTCTCTCCGGCACCGATGGAAAATGACACACCTTTTAACACATTTTCTTCTTTACCCGGGTAAGCAAAGGCCACGTCCTGGAGGCGGATGTTCCCGCCTGCCCGTTCACCACTAAAGCCTTCTGACACTTCAGCTTCAGAAGGTTTCTCAGAAAGCAGGATGTCAGAACGGTCCAGTGCCGGTCCCGTCCGTCTGACAGATAGCCAGTTCCGAAGCAGCTTCTGCATCTCATTCGCCGCAATGGTCACGAGTCCCCCGGCGGTCAGCATCTGTCCACTCGTCAACCCCTGATTCCATATCAATAGCGTACTGATTAAGTAAACAAGCCCAAGGGCAAATCCGTTGTAGCTCGCAATCACCACCACCGACTGCATTCTTGCTTTCAGTTCCTTTACCGAGTGTTGCACGAAGGTGTCCCGAATGGAGATGACACTGTCCACTTCACTTTCAGAGACACCCATCACACGTGACAGGTGAATCCCCGTCACCGATTCTCTTAATCTCTCAAGATATCTCGACGCTTCTTTTCTTGCATCAGCAGAAGCAGTCCTGGTCCTTGCTCCAACATAATTAGAAGTCCAATAGAAAATCACGCCGAGGACAACACTAGTAATCATCAAGTATGGATGAATCCATAACAGCACCAGGCTGTAAATGAATACCCCCTGCACGCTTGCCATGAACGTCGAGCCTTCCCATGCCAGGAAATTATGGAGCGTATCTGGATCATCCGACACCCTCGCAAGCATTTCCCCCGTTGAATTATGATGATAAAATGAATACGGGACGATCTGCAGATGCCGGAACAATCTCAGCTTCTGCCAATTCGTCACAGTCTTAGCGGTCTGATGACAGAAATATTCGTCGATTACCATCATGACCAGGTCCAGTACGGCTGATAAAATCAAGAGCCACATGAGACCCCATAGCCAATTATAGTTTTCATTCGGGATGATCGTATCCACCAGCCAGCTGAGGGCAAGGGTCGGGATCAGGGCCGAAAACACCTGGCTGATCGCAATGACGATGGAGTCTGCGATGACCCACTTTTTATAGGGGCGAAGGAAGCTAAGCACCCTTCTTCCGTCACGATTCTTCACTTGGGTGGCCGTCATCCGATCATCTCCTTTTCCAGCTCGCTGTATTGGGCTTTGTATAATTCATAATACTTTCCTCGCATGAGGAGCAGCTCTTCATGCGTTCCTTTTTCCGCCACCACTCCCTGATCGAGAAGGATGATCACATCGGCATTCCTTACCGTGACGAGTCGGTGGGCGATCGTAATCGTCGTCCGTCCCGGGATCAGCTTCTCTAAGGATGCCTGCACCCGTTCTTCCGTTTCCCCGTCCAGGGAGGAGGTCGCTTCATCAAAGATCAACACAGGAGGCTGTCTCAAGATCGCCCGGGCAAGGGCAACGCGCTGCCGTTGACCACCTGAGAGCTTCAAGCCCCGCTCCCCGACGACCGTTTCATACCTCTCCTCAAGGGAATCAATCATTTCCTTCAATCCCGCCGCTTCCACAGCCTGTTCCAATTCCTCCATGGCTGCATCGGGTTTTCCGTACAATAAATTCTGGCGTAGTGTGCTATTTAGAAGAAACGTTTCTTGAGACACAACCCCCACCTGCTGTCTAAAGCTGTTCCGGTTGTATTCAAATAAGTTCTTATCATCAATAAGCACGGAACCCTGCCGAGGTTCATACATTCCAAGTAAAAGTTGGACCAGAGTACTTTTTCCTCCTCCACTCGTTCCGACGATCCCAATGTGGTTCCCCTGACTTAGAGACAATGTAACTCCTTTCAAGACCTGCTTATCACTTCCAGGATACGAGAACCATAGATTCTCCAAGTCAATCTTTCCTTTTACCGGGCCAAAAGAAGGGAGCTTCTCCTCATGTTCTTCTGGTAAATCAAAATATTCATAGATCCGTTGAAGGGCAGGAATCGCCTGCTGGATCGTCAAGGCATGCTCCGCCATGGACCTGACGGGCAAGAACATGATGGGGATGAAGCTCAGGCACGCAATGAGGGTTCCGACTGTGATCGTACCGTCCCAAATCGCCCATCCGCCGATCAGCATCACAACACCCGGAGCCGCGATATTGAACAGGTTCCCCAGCCGCCAATTCACCTTCCCGATGAGGGCCGCCCGAATAGAGTACTGCTTCCAATCAGAGAGCTTCTTCTCCTGGGTACCGACTTCTACATCCTGCGTCTGGTAAGTCCTCACCAATCTCACACTCTCAATGCTTTCCTGCAGATGCTGATACATATCCGCACTCATCTCCCGCTGGACCGCGCTCATCTTTCGCATTTTCTTCCCCAATGTAAAAGAGGGAACGATATATATCGCAAATACGGCAAACATCACGATGGCAGCTGGCCAAAATAAAACAAACACCGCGGAAAAGGCCGCAATTGCACCTACAACCTGCTGTAGGATACGTGGAACAACTGTATTGTTCAGATTCTGGATCGACTCTACATCATGAGTCAGACGGAAGAGCATATCTCCCCTCGGCGTCTTTGAAAAGAACGACATCGGAGTTCGGTGCAGCTTTCTGAAGGCCCGGATCTGCATGTCTGTAATTACATCGAGACCGATTTTCACCTGAACATATTCCTGCATCGTCTCAAACAGGGCCTTACCTAAGTAAGCACCGAGAATTCCTGCTACGACCCAGACTAAGAAATCCAAGTCCCCTCCCACGATCACATCATCCACCAACCGCTTCACAAGAATCGATGGCACGATCGTGAAAAGACCGCCGATGATGGCAAACACAAGAGCCACTAATAACTTCCGCCAATAAGGCTTAAAATGATTTAAAGTTGTTTTGAATAAGTTCATGACTGCCCCCCTCACAAAACTATATTTTATACCAATTTTTTATAATATTCACTATAATTCGAATAGAGTAAGGGGCCCATATATTATGTAGAGAACAGTTTCCCTTCCAAAGCATGAATATATCGTTCTGCAGATCGTTGGACCGCTTGATCGGCATCTTTTTCTATCACCCGATGAAAGGCATTATACAGCTTATAGAAAGATAAAGGCTTTACTTTCTCAGCCATTTCCTTTACTTTACCTGCCGGCAGGGGAATGAGATTCGGATAGCTATACATGAAGCTGACCCAATCAGTATCCGCCACGACCTGAATGATATCTCCCGTCAACAGAACCCCTCCCTGCTCCCAGTGAAGGACCGCTCCACCTTTGAAATGTCCACCAAGGCGATGGAACGAAATCCCTTCGTTCAGGGTCAACTCTTCCCCTTCCCAGAACCGGATCCGCTCCCCAGGTTCCATGACCCAGGCCTGGTCATCCACATGAAGATAAATGTCCGCATCAAACCGTTCAGCCCACTCCAGCTGGGCAGAGTAATAATGCGGATGGGAAACCGCAATCGCATCGATGCCGCCCAACTCCTTAATGGTCCGGATCGTCTCCTCATCCAGATACGTGACACAGTCCCATAAAACATTATAGCCGCCAGTTGTAATCAAATAGGCCGTCTGCCCGATGCCGAACTTCGGTGTGGTGGTGATGCTATATAGTCCCGGTTCTTCTTGCAGAATGGTATTTTGATAGACACTGCTCCTAATCATTTCATCCAGTGTCGTCCAGCTTTGGCCATCCGGATTAACATACTGACGTTCCTCCTCACAAATGGGGCATCTTTCAGGTTCTTCCTGACTCTTAGGGTATTGGGTTCCACATGTTGTACATACATATTTGTTCATCATAAAAACTCCTCCTCTTAACGTCTCTTTATCTTATTTCATTTTATTCCATTTTCTAGTAATCGTCTTCCACCAAATGGTCAAATGTAGTCTACGACTTTAGGAGGAGAGGGTTCATCGCCTGAATGGTAAATCAACACTAAAAAAAGCTGAAGAATCACGCTCTTCAGCTCCTTTCATGAGGCTCACTTTATCCCTTCTGCAAGCTCCCGCATGGAATTCAACTTCGCAGTCAGTTCCAAGAACCATTCTTGGTCACCCGTTGCAAGCGCCAGGTCAATCAGGAACTGGATTTGTTCCTTGTTTTTCACAGGGGTGGACGGTATTTTTGTAACCTGTCTGTTCAATAAGGGAAGGCTTTTGCCTTCAATGGTTTTATTATCACTTGTCACGACTTTTGCTTTTAGTGTTTGACTTTGGATATCAAGGGTTTCAATATAACCGATGACCAATTCACCAGAAAGTAATTTCCCTTTGATCCAATCCCCGGTTTTTAAAATGGAATGCTGGTTTGACATACCTTTTCACCTTCCTAACTGTAATATTATTTGTTACATTTAGAGGAAAAGAAAGCTTCTATGCTTCCTCTTTATTGATTAAGTCGACGATATCTCTAATGGTGTAGTCTTTTAAGTAATCCCCCAGCTGTTCTTCTGCTCCCAGAAAAATGTGAAAGAGAACCTTTTTCATATTCGCCCCTACGACACACCGTTCGTTAGAGGCCGTGCATTTGGGCTGCAGGGCGCCTTCTGACGTGATTTTATAGATGTCCCACAAGTTGATCTCGCTCAAGTCCCTTGCAAAAATGAAACCGCCGCCCGTACCTTCTTTTGAGGCGATGAATCCTTGCTTTTTCAACAAACTCAGGACTTTTCGGATGCGTACCGGATGAACGCCGGCACTTTCTGAGATTGCATCGCTCGTGGACATGCGATCGGTCTTCAGAGCAAGATACGTTAAACTGTGAATGGCTAATGTAAAGTCACTATTCATGGCCTGCCTCCTTTACGGATGTTACTGTAATGGTATCTTTTACAGTTTATACTGTCAACCATCCTGATCCCTCAGTTAATTGGCCAGTTTTTGCAGCTCTTTGTATGAGAAGGTACGAACTTTTCTCGGCAGGAAGCTGCGGATTTCTTCATCGTTATAGCCGACCTGCAATCTCTTTTCATCCATGATGATCGGTCTCTTCAGCATTTGCGGGTTCTCCCTGATTAATGTATATAAATCCTGGAGCGGCAAAGAATCAATGTCTACGTCTAATTCCTGGTATGCTTTTGACTGGGTGGAAATAATGTCTTCTGTTCCGTTTTCTGTCAGACGAAGAATCGATTTGATCTCATCAGGTGTCAAGGGTTCAAGCAGCATATTGCGTTCCACATACTCAATTGAATGCTCATCCAGCCATGCTCTTGCTTTACGGCAGGATGTGCAGCTTGATGTCAGATATAGATTGACCATTTGTTTATACACTCCTTTTTAAATGTAATAAAAAAAGTAACAGTTTATATAAAAAGAATTACCCGTTGGTTCCAGGTACACTGTAATATTAATATTTACAGTTAAATATGTCAACCCTTTTTTTAAAAAATGAACACCACGCATCTTTAAATAACCCGTTTGGGTGAGCGGGAAAAACGTAAAATAACATTGCTTTTGGAGGTGGAATTAGCACGTTCATTCGCTCCTCCTTTTTTTATTGATATGACAACGTTTATAACTTTTAAAGAGTGTTTTAGCATACAAATTAACATCCGTTTTAACAACTCTTTTAGCAGTAATGAATAAATTTATTCACGGAAAATAATACTGAAGATAAAAATAGGACCATCCAAGTTGGATGATCCTTTGGTATTTCATGAAAGCCCATGAACATCAGGTTTCCCGTTAAACTTTTGCATTCTTAAACAATGAAACCAGGTTCTCTGCTTATTGAGGTTTATAGAGGAAAAAATTCCCCTTAATTATCAAATAGTACTGTAAACAGCTTAAATAGAGGGAGAAAATTCTCTTATTTGATTCGAAAAACGTGAAAATAAGAGCTTTGCTTTGCATAGAGGGAAAAACTCCAGTTTATTTCCCCAAAAACTACTTCTAATCTCCATATAACAGTAAAATCTCCGCTTATTTTTCTTTCCCTGATTACTCACTCTTCATCTTCCCATCTTTCGTATCTGCTAATAGAACGGCTATTTTTTGTGTTAGTTGATGTGTTAATAAGCATTCTATTTAAGTCGTGAATGGTATCCTTCTCCTTATCAACCGAACGGGTTAATCTTGAAAGGACAGGGGCCAAATCTCTGTTCCCTACTTATAAATGCGAAACAGGGCACTTGCCCCCATGAAGTTCAAGACATGGAGGTCACAGTGAAATGGATCCCCACAGTCATAATGATCAGTAATACCATCCAACCATTCGATATGGCCATTATCTTTCTGATCATCAAGACTTCATCCAGCTTGATCTGAACGATGAATCCCGAGGCAATCGCCAACATCCAACAGGAGATGCCCAGGGGGGAAAATAAATACCCCGTGTTCATGATCCAGGAAAGAAAGATCATGACATGTAACAAAGTGAAACCGATAGCCAGTTTTTTCAAACCGATCCCTTCTGACCTCATGTTAATGTCCGGTTGGAAGTTGAACCGTCTCAATCTGAACCGAACCCTTTCCCTTCACCCGCTTCAACATTGCCACGATCAGAAAGCTGACAATCACCAATAAGAGCCATGAACTCACCTTCCCCAGATGAACGAGACTCCAGGCATCGGTTTGATTTGGATATTCCCAGGCACCAAAGAACGTAGCGATATTTTCGGCTATCCATATGAAAAATCCGATGAGCACAAATGAAAGGGCTAGTGGCATGCGGTAACGGGTTCCGCCCACCTCGTACAGGACCCATGTTCGCCAAAAGACGAACAGAACGAGTCCCGATAACCACCAGCGAATGTCGATCCAGTAATGATGGGTGAAAAAATTCAAATAAATGGTAGCAGCCAGGGGGAAAACGACCATGAGAGGTGGCCACTTCACCAGTTCCACATTAAGCCTCCTCCACGCCTGACAAAGATAACTCGCCACACTTGCGTACATGAACCCGCTGTACAAAGGCACCCCAAACACTTTGGAATACCCCTCCCCGGGATAAGACCATGAGCCCATATGGACTTTGAAAAGTTCAAGGGCAAGGCCGATCAAGTGAAACAAGGTGATCACCTTGAGTTCGTCCCGTGTTTCAAGCCCGGAACGCAGCATTCCCCACTGCATCAGGAGGCAGATGATGAGTAGCCAGTCATACCGCGGTAGTAGTGGAAGCGGGATGATTTGTGTCAAAGCCAAAGAGGCAAAAATAACGACAGGGAACAAACAGGATAGGGCCTGCTCCCAACCAAAACGAACGAGTTGTTTTAATGCTCTCATGATTTCGCCTCCAGACCCTGTTTATTGAATGTCTTCCTCACTTTTGTATTCTAAAAGATCCCCAGGCTGACACTCCAATGCCTTACAGATCGCTTCTAAAGTGGATAATCGGACCGCTTTTGCCTTTCCATTTTTCAATATAGAAAGGTTCGCCATCGTGATTCCAACTCTCTCCGACAGCTCTGTTACGCTCATTTTCCTTTTTGCCAACATCACATCAATATTGATTATAATCGCCATGTTTTCACCTCAGACCGTTAAGTCATTTTCTGATTTTATATCGATGGCATTTTTTAATAGCTTTTGAAGAACTGCCGCAAATACCGCAATCACAAGCGGAGCGAATATAAACATCATACCAATCACGATGACCCCGGGAGCGTCGTCGATCTCTCCCATGAGATAGAAGAGCGGCATCCCGGCCACATACAAGATTGTGATGGTGGTGGCACAATATTTAATATTCTTTAAAGCCTTGACCGATAATTCCGAGAACGCATCGTTCTTGTCAATATAGCTTAATAGTCGGATCGCTTGATACAAGGCAACGAAAAACGGGATCGCTGAAATATACATCACGATCAAAATACCATATACCAAATATTCAAGCCCTGAACCTGCTACATCCTTTGCTAACCAGGGCAACCCGAATACGCAAAGGGCAAAAACCGGGGTTCCTATAAGAAAAACAGCTATTTTCAAAAAGAGTGTTTCTCGTTTCATCAAAAGCACCTCGCTTATTTAAATTCCATTTTATCTTAATACATAATTTATTGTTTTACAATAAAAAATTATCGAAAACAATTTTATTATTATTGTATTAAACCAATATAAAAAAGCATTCCTTATGAGAAAGAAATGCTTTCATACAGCTACTTCAAACAGTTAGATAAGATTTCCTTATGGCTGTGTGACCAATTTATCAAGTCAAAGCTGCCCTTCCTTATGAGACCTTTTAGAATTTTCACTTCATTCCATACCAGATCGTAAAGAGGCTTATCAATGATTCCTTTCAATAAAGCATCTTCTAGCTCATCCGCATCTTTTTCAATGATTTCTCCCGTTGGTAATAGGACAATATCCAAGAATAAATCGTCCATCCAGGGAATATCATTTTCTATTCCATTGCGGAGGCAAATATCGATATACCATTGAACGATCTCACCACCTGCATCAAACATCGTCGTGACTGAATGATTCTTACCGATTGGAAATTGCTGCAGCCACATATAGCCATTATCCACTATACATACACTTTTTTCCCCATACCGCACCGATAACGGCTCCGTTACTTTTATTGTATTCAATAAAGTGATAAATCCCTTGAATCCCCCGGTATCGAGATACGCCTGTGAATATTTACGCTTGATCACTCGTTCCCAATCGGGGCGGTCTCCATATTTTCTTTTTAGCATCATGATCCCTCAAGCCATTTTCTATTTATGTCCCCATGAGTTATTCTTCCGATAACCTTTCCGCCATATAAGCAAAGGAATGAGGTTCCCCGCACAGTGCTTCTACACGTTGCTTCCAGGAATAAAGCTGGTTCGGCTCAATGAATTTCGATAGAAGCTCATGAAAAACGTCCTTATTTCCGTAAGGGCTCTTGATCTTGAACTTGTGGCGAATCGTGTCCCTTATGGCTAAGGTTATCGATCTTTTTCCCCATCTTCCCCTTCCCCACACAAACCGGAAACGAGAGGATGACCGAGGTGCCTTGATTGATCTTGCTTAAGACTTTTATCGTTCCTTTCATTCCTTTTACCAAGTGAAAGACAGTCATCATCCCTAGACCGGTTCCATTCTTCCCTTTCATGGAAAAGTAAGGTTCACCGAGTCGCATGATTTGTTCCTTTGTCATCCCGATTCCCGTATCGTTCATGACGATGAATACTTTACCTTCTTCTTGATAGCTGAAGATTCTTAAAGTCCCGCCAGAATCCATTGCTTCTATTCCGTTTTTCATTACATTGACAAGGACCTGCTGCAGCTTATTGGGGTCACCTTTAATCGAATAGTTATGTAATACGCTCACCTTCAGGACAATTCCTTTTTTGATTGCAAGGGGCATGATGATTTCCTTACTTCTATGGATTTCTTTCCGGATATCCACGACCATTTCAAGCTCCGGGTGCGGCTTGGCAAAGTTCAGATATTGGTTGATGACCTCTGTGGCACGGTCAATCTCACTGACTGCAATCTTCGAAAGTTCGTTATTCGCAGAAGCATTCGATGGATCTTCGTTGATCAGTTGAAGAAAGCCCTTTACGGTCGTCAAGGGGTTTCTCACTTCATGACTCATGCTGGCAGCCAAGTGGCTGACCACCTGCATTTTCTCATATTTAATCGACTCCACTTGGAGTATATAGCTGGTTCTGATGATTTCACATAGGTAAAAAACAAAGAAAGTCGCCCCTGTCAGAACAGCTGAATAAATGAAGAACGAAGAAAAATGTCCGAAATCAAAGATCAAGGATGGGATCAATAAGGAAAGAACCGAGTAGCAAAACGAAAAAAACGTAAACAAGTAAACTCTAGTCTTCCATGCTTTCTTCGCCATGATCGGACGCATATATAAAATCACGATAGTGGAGAGAATGGCCAAGACCACCGTAATGATTAATCCAGGCCCTAACATTGGCACACGAATTGCAATCATCGTAACAGCAAGCCAGGGCAGGACCCGATTCCCACCATATATCCCCCCTAATAGAAAAGGAATGAATCGCAAATCATAGACAAAGCCATTTTCCAATCGAACGGATAAAGCCAGACTAAGAAAAATCAGAATAGAACTAGCCATATAAATAGGAAAGGGCTTAATCTGAAGGTTGTACATTCGTTTCTTGGATAAGTAATAAAAGTTTATGATTAAAATAATAATCAAAATGACAAGGAGGTTAATAAGTAGACCGGTAAGTAACGCTGAATGATTCATCGGTGTAGCCTCCATTCTTTTAAAAATTTTGACAACTATGTATTATTCCTTATTATAACGAATATCCTTTCAAATTGTTTCGATTAGAAAATTTCCCAACCTGGGAACCTCGCCCTCCCAAAAATAAACGTTGATAGGCGATTCAGTTGTTTTGAAACAGCTGAATCGCCTTTTCATTTTCCACTATTTACATAACTTTCATAGAAAGGTCGGAACATCATACAAAAATGGACAAGGAATCAGACACAGGCTATCTATACCAATCTCTTCACTCTTTGTCACTTCCTACGACTTGGGAAAATAATCCCCTATTATTAATCAAAAGTTACTCTATCCATTCATATAACTCAATAGAGAAGCACAAAAGCGTGCAAGGGATAATGAGTATCTATGTTTATAAATAGTGGGACAAGTTCACACACACTTTCGTATGCAATGAATATTTTAGTAGTAACATACCAGACTGGAGGTGAATGTAACTTGGGTAAACAGAAAGATGATGATAAAAATTCAGAAGTTTCCTTCAAGCACGATAAAGACGGAATTAAAATTTATATTAATATTTATAATACGAACAACCTAGCAAATGAAGGCGGCAATGCCGGTGTGGAACAAACCGCATCGGAAGGATCACAGAACCTGACCGGAAAAGATGGGGAGAATGCAAGCCAAGGCGGACAAATCGCAGATAAAGGTGGGCAAAACGCCAACCAGTTTGGACAAGTTGTTAGAGATGGCGGAGAGAATACAATAGAAGATGCAGATAATGAGCCTGGTTAGGTAGAGAAAACGTATCCAGCGTTCGATGTTTTATTGTGCTGCTTTTCCAATAATTGAGCATCCGTGTCGAATTTCCTTTAAATCTTTACCTGCTTTAATCATCCCGGGACCCATGCAAGAGCCTGTCTCGCTGGACGTGAATAAAAAGAAGACGGGGATGTTCACTCCCCGTCATCCCCACCATCTCCATCCCCATCGCTATCTCCATCATCAAAATAATCATTCACCTTTTCTATTAAGCTATTATCCTTCCCCTCGTCTTCACCCAGTTTAGACGAATGAAAGAAACTCTCTAATGTAAAGACTTGAACAGCCTGTTGCTTGTACCTGTTCATAAAGTAGAAACAGATAATAAAAATAAGGATAATAAGCAAGATGAAAGCAGGTATCATTACATGATTCAAAATGGTCACACCCCCTTATGCTGCCTTTCTTATGAATATGAGAGGAACGGGGTTTACATGACAGGCCCAGCTGGTTGACTCATTATTTTATTTTCCCCTTGCTATGAAACGCGTTTCATACATTAGGCTAAAAAGGAGGATTTGATTGGCGTAACGCGATTCTGGCGGCGTGACAATCATTGATTCTTATCCGAAGTGTTCATAGATTTTGAACACTTCCCCTTCCTCTCAATCTGACAATCTATGCTACGATAGGGATAATAAGAAGGGGGATGAATGCACATGTCCATGTTCAATAAAGTGATTGCGAGTATTGGGATTGGTTCCGCGACCGTTGATACGAAGGTGAAGCGGGCTTATATTCAGCAGGGTGAGATGCTTGAGGGAGTCGTGGAAGTGAAAGGCGGTAATACGGATCAGCGAATCGAATCGATCGACCTGAAGCTGATGACGATGTTCGGTCATGAAGGAGGAGATCGACTGTCACCTGTCGTCGTGGAAGTCCACCAGCTCAATGAGCCTTTCACTATTTCTAAGGGAGAAAAAAGGCACATTCCATTCTCATTCAAGGTTCCTCTGGATACGCCGATCACGATGGTACACCCTGAAACGCAGAAGAATGTTCCGCCGGTCTGGATTGATACGGGTATCGATATCAAGAATGCCATTGACCCCAAGGACAGGGATTATGTATCCGTAGACCCGACAACCGTTCATGAAAATATTGTAGACGCCATCAAGGTCATCGGGTTTAAATTCAAGCAGATGGAAAGTCAGAACACCCCTGCATGGGTGAAAACAAATCGTCCTTTCGTGCAGCAATATGAATTCACTCCATCCTTCGGCAAATACAGCCGGAAGCTCGACGAACTCGAAGTCTATATCCTTCAAGGGGACCATGAGACCACCATCTACTTTGAAATCGACAAACGGAGCAAAGGATCGATGGCTGTGTTGAAAGAAAAGTTCAACCTGGATGAACACAGAGGAAGCGTGACACTTGATAACCAGGAGATCCTGCTTAAGAGAAGCCGTGTGAGTGATGTGTTTGAAGAGATTATTGATGAGGTACTTTAATCTAGAACATTAACATACCACTAAAAAACGATCACGGGCAATAAACCCCTGATCGTTTCTTTTTATTGACTTGAACTTCCACCTCTTGAACATATTAAAAGGGTTCCTCCCTTACCGATACCCTTTTGCCTCTATTGAATGAAAAGACGATCATCATGACTCCCAATATGGCACACATCCCATACATGAACGAATAAGACGAGAGATCGGCGAGCGGTCCCATCAGCACTCCACCTAGGGAGACTCCTAAGTCGGCCGTAGCAATGAAGAGCCCCAGTAGGACATTCCGTTCCACTTTCGGAAGAACAAAAGATAGATACGTGGTGAGCGTTGGATAAATCAACGCCTGTGCCATTCCGATCCCGACAGCCCCCACATAGAAAGGAACACTCCCCAACGTCTGGGAGAAGCTGATGCATAGGGCTGCCAGGGCGAGAAGAAGCATGGTCCCCATGACAAAGGGGGCATGCCATTTGCCGTCAGATGGAATATGTTTTCTCAAGGTGAAACGTGCAAACACAACGGTTGCAGCCTGCAGCATGAGGAATATTCCGGCGCTTCCACTCTTCATCTGAAATGCGTATAGAGGGATGAAGGTAGTGATGGCTCCGAATATGATGGATGAACCTAGCATCAGCACGCTGCACCGGAACAGGTGAGGATTTTTCACCAGTTGGGTGAAGGAGGCAAGCATCTTTCCCCCTTTTCCATCTATTACTGGTACCGGTTCATTTTCTTTCGTTTCCAACTTGGCGCTGTACCCAAATATGCCCGTCATAATGGCAAGCCCAATCATCACGTAGCCGAATGAATCCATTCCTCCCTGCCAGATTCCGATGGCTAGTAGCGGACCAAGGATGCCTGGGATATAGGAAAATAAAGAATAAAGCGAGATACCTTGCGACCGGTCCTTCTCAGGCAGTGCATCGATGATCCCTATTTGCATGGCCATGGAAAAGAAGGCCGTCGCCACCCCCTGCAGCATCCTGGCCACTAAATAGCCTCCAAGGCCTGAAATGGCATATAGAGCAAGGGCAAGCCCGTTCAGGATCAGGATGATACGCAGGATCCGGGTCGGTCCGTGCTTTTGAATGATCTGACCAGCCCAGGGCCGGAAGAACATCGTCGTAAATAGATACGCCCCCATCACCAGGCCGATCGTCGTGTTGCTTGCTCCCCACTCTTTTCCTTGCAGGGGGATGAGCACATTCAGGATGGCGTTGGCACTGAAATAACAAAGGACTACCAAATATAATCGTAAGAATGGCCACGATAATGCTCCATACACTGTCTATCGCCTCCTCTCTTCTTGATGATTTCCGGGTCTAAAACGTGACCAGTGACCGCAACAGCTGTTTCGCATAATCGGATTGAACGTCCTTTAAGCGTTCCGTTTCAACCATTTCTTCCACCTGTCCTTGACGAAAGATGAGGATGCGGTCGCAGATATAGGCGGCTGCCTCAATATCATGGGTGATGAACACATAGGTCATACGGTGTGTTTCCTTCAGTTTCCGGAGAAGATTCAAAATCTGTAATTGAACCGACACATCCAGGGAACTGATGGCTTCATCAAAGAGGATCCAGCCGGGCTCAGTGGAGATCGCTCTTGCGATGCACACCCTTTGAATCTCTCCACCGGACAATTCATGGGGATATTTATGCTTGTATGTATGTGGCAATCCTACTTCACTCAGCAGTCCGTCTACCTTATAGGCCTTCTGATCCGCTGGTATCTTCTGCAGCTCGAGTGGCTCAAGGATGGCCTGCTCTACCGTGAAAAATGGATTGATGGACGATTTGTAATCCTGGAACACCGCGCTGATCTTCCCGATTCGTCGGTTCGTGTCTGCTACATCCACACCATCAACGGTAACGGCTCCCCGGTCCGGTTTTTCTATCCCGGTCATGAGCCGCCCCAGTGTCGATTTGCCGCTTCCGCTTTCCCCGATGATGCCCAGGCATTCTCCCCGCTTCACTTCAAAGCTGACATCGGTCAGCACTTGCTTCCTCTCTTTCGAAAAAAGGCCTCCATGTTGATATGATTTGTTTACATGATTAGCTTTCAGCATATTAAGGACTCCCCATCAGGCTGTTAAATTGATGGCTCAACGATTGCCGGGTGGATACCAGGTATTTCGTATATTCCTTCTCCGGCTCTCTGAAAACCGATTGAGCCTTCCCCCGTTCAATGATCCTGCCGTCCTTCATGACCAATAGATCATCGGCTATGTGACGGACCACTCCCAGATCATGGGATACGAAGATCATGGAGCATCCCATTCTTTCCCGTAACCCGATCAGCTGATTCACCACTTCATACTGGGTGATGGTATCAAGTGCTGTCGTCGGCTCATCGGCGATGATGAGATCCGGTTCCAGGATAAGGGCCAGGGCAATCATGATCCTCTGGAGCATTCCTCCCGATAATTGATGGGGATATTTGTTCAGCACTTCGACAGGATTCTTGATCATGACGCTTTCAATGGCGAGTGTCAGCTTTCGTTCCATCTCAGTTTTAGACCAGTTGAAATGTTCCGCTGTCGCCTGACGTAGATGAACGCCTATGAGACGTGATGGATCAAATGCGGTCATCCCATTCTGCATGATCATGTACATCTGTTTGCCCCGTTTCTTCCTCATCCCTTTTTTCGAAAGGGTAAGGAGATTTTCCCCTTTAAAAAGAACGGACCCGGTTTCTTTCAACCATGGTTGGTTCAACCTCATCAACGACCTGCATGTCAGGGATTTGCCACTACCACTTTCCCCGACGATGGCAAGTGTCCTTCCCTTCTTCACGTGGAAGGAACTATCCTTCACAAGCCATTGGTCCGTTTTTTCATCGATGATGGACAGACCGTTTACCTCAAGTATATTCATTTTGTTTCAGCCACCTCTTTTCTTGATTCCGGTTTGATCAATAACAGGCTGTTCCTCTTGTGAATCTTCGCGCCACGGCTCCTTGGATCAAGTGCAACCTGCAGGGAATCTGAAAGAAAATTGAAAGCCATTACAGTAATGATGATAGCTGATCCGGGTGCCAGTAGTAGCTCCGGCCGGGTAAACATCACCGAGCGGGCTTCGCTCAGCATCATCCCCCACTCCGCAGTAGGGGCCTGGACCCCCAATCCAAGAAAGGAGAAGCCTGAAATCTGCAGAATCATCGAGGAAATCGAACTGCTGGAAATGACCGCGATATCGGCAAACGTCACGGGCAGGATATGCTTGAGCATGATTCTGCCGTGCCCCACCCCGATGACCCTTGCATACCTCACATAATCAGATTCGGCAAATTGTCTGACCGAAGTACGGATGACACGGGCAAACCATGCCCACTTAGTGACGATAAATGCAATCAGTATATTTTCAAGCCCGACCCCAAGTACACCGATAATGGCAAGGGCCATGACATATCCGGGAAACGACAGCATGATATCACAGACTCTCATCAGAAACGCATCCACTCTTCCCCCGAAATATCCCGACAGGAAACCGACGATCGCCCCGAGCACCACCGAAATGGCCAGTGCGAGCAAGACCCACAAGACACTCGGCCGAATGCCGAAAAGGATCCTCGACAATATGCAGCGTCCCAAATGATCATTCCCTAACAGATAATCCCATGAAGGGGGTGCATAACGTAAGCCCATATCGACTTCCGCCGGATCATGGGGAGCTATGAATGGTGCAACCAGACCGCCAAGGAGGGTCAAGAGAATGACGATCAACGATCCCATCGCCAGCTTATCATGACGTAAATTCGTTAATTGTCTCATTTAATGATCAGTCCTTACTTTAGGATTCAGGGCGGCATTCAAGATGTCAGAAATGGCATTGAACATCACGAATGCCACCGCCACGATCAGTACATACGCCTGAACGACTGGAAAGTCCCTGCTGACAATGGATCTGATACTCAAACTTCCTACTCCCGGCCAGGCAAAAACACTCTCCACGACGACTGTACTCCCTAATATGATTGGTATCGCCATACAGAAGACAGAAATGGCGACCTGCAGGGAGTTGCGTATGATAGAGACGGTGACGTGCCATTCCTTCAATCCGCATGCCCTGGCATAGAGTACATAATCCTCATTCAATTGACGGAGCATCGAGCTTCTTACGACCCGGAAGTATATCCCCGCATAACTAATGGTAATGACAAGGACGGGCAGGATGTAACTTGTATAGGAATCCATTCCATTCGTTGGGAATAGATCGAGCTTCACGGAAAAATACCAGATCAATAAAGATGCCAGTAAATAGGAAGGCATGGCCGTCAAGAAGAACGAGATACCCCTGACAAACTGATCCACCGCTTTGTCCTGCTGTAAGGCACAAATCACTCCAAGGAGAACCGACAGAATCATGACCGCGACCGAGGAAATGAGGGTCAACTTCACTGTGTTGATCAAAGCTGGTCCAAGGAGCGACCATACAGGCTGTCCCGTCACAAAGGATGTTCCAAAGTCCAACCGGAGACAGTCCATCAGCCAATCCCCGTACTGAAGGAGGAAGGGCCGGTCAAATCCGAGCTCCTTCCTTGTCTCTTCCATCAGTTCATCCGTAATGACAGGTACCCCCTGGGACTTGAGGACGACCTCAGCCGGATCCATGGGGGACAGGCTCATCAATACGAACGTTATAAATGAAATCATCAATAGAACCGGAATCGATACCAATAGTCTTCTAATGATGTACCGTATCAAGACAATCCTCCTCTCGGGAATCCAAGGTAACGACTTCCCTTTTCATTATTGGAGTCTCATCTGGTCGAAAGGCAGCTCAAACTGTGTTTGTTTGAATGTCAGCCCCTTTAAACCTTTAGGAGCCACAACCGTCATTCGGCCATTCGATATCGGAATAAATACAGCTTCGTCATGAACGATCGTCAAAATATCCTTATAGAGGGATTTCCTCTTCCCTTCGTCCGTCGTCACCATCACTTCTTCGATTTTTCTATAAAGTTCATCCGCCTGCTTGATGCCTTTGGTTGTATGAAGGTAAGAAGCATCGGAAGTGAACGCCGCGATCGTACTGACAGGATCATACGCGAGGCCCCATGTTTGATTAAATAATAATTCATATTCACCGGTTGATCGTCTATTGGCGATGGATGTGGATTCCTCCCCGACGATTTCAAGAATTGCGCCAATTTTTTTCAATGAGCTTTGGATGAATTCGGCCTCTGTTTTTTGAGAAGGTGAATTGACGTCATAATAGAGCTTCATGGTCAAAGGACGGCCATCCTTTTCA
The DNA here is from genome assembly GCF_056159585.1 of Rossellomorea sp. ABR4_004. Classification (NCBI taxonomy): domain Bacteria; kingdom Bacillati; phylum Bacillota; class Bacilli; order Caryophanales; family Bacillaceae; genus Rossellomorea; species Rossellomorea sp. ABR4_004. Next base: position 433,132 of record NZ_JBSWVM010000002.1, read on the forward strand.
CGGACCCCATCATCACCGGACCTCCAGCCATTTTCTTCTAACAACTTTTTAGCTTTATTGACATCAAAGCCCCTCTTCTGCAAATCTATATCTGCATAAAGGACATTGGATGAAAATAAGGTATGGGCTTCTGTTTCCGTCCCGTCCAAAATATCTTCAGAGATCGTTTTCCTGTCAATGGCGTACCAGATCGCTTCCCGAACCGCCGTCTCCGTAACGGGACTATCCGTTTTGCTGCTATTGGCGACGATCATCTTCGTGTTCATCGCCTCACTTCTTTTCACTTGGTGATCTCCTGTTTCGACCAGCTGGTTCATCGCTTCCACATTCAGGCTGTCAGCACCGCGATCATCTGTGAAGGCAAAGTTGACCTCCCCCTTTTGTAAAGCCAGGAATGTCGTCTCCCCTGCAGGAAGCACCTTTGCTGTAATTTCCTTTATAGAAGGCACGCCTCCCCAATAGTCTTCGTTGGCTTCGAACCGGGCGAACTCGTCCACCTTATGTTCCCCAAGGATATAGGGTCCGGTGCCGTGATAACCATTCACACCATCCTTCGTTTCCCCATCCTTGAAGTCATTGGGTGACAGGAACACATAAGGCCTTGTCATCGAAAGTTCTGTCAAGGTAGGATAATAGGGCTCAGACAGAGCCAGTTCCACCGTATGCTCGTCAACGACCCGAACCTCCTCGATTTTAGTGGAAAGCTTGATCCACGCGTGCTTCTCCGCGTTCCCTTGTACCGCTTCAATGTTCTTCTTTACGGCCTCGGCATTGAACGGCTCCCCATCATGAAAGGTGACACCTTGTTTGAGGTGGAAGGTATACACCTTGCCGTCATCTGAAATCTCCCAGGATTCAGCAAGGAGCGGCTTGATGCCATCCTCTGTATTTTCAACCAATGATTCATACACTTTTCCCTGGGCAGCCATAGACCCTGTGTATAAATGTGGGTTCATATCATTGATATCCTTGGCCGTCGCATAAACCAGTTCATTCTTATCTGCGTCCTGTCCACCTTCTGTTTTCGCTCCGCAGGCAGTGAGGATCATCATCAAAAGAATCATTACGCTTAATGTCCATCTCTTCTTCATCTTATTTTTCTCTCCTTTTATACTCTGTTTATAAAACAAAATCATTACGATTTAAATTTTGTAACCAACTCTTTTCCCATCTCACTAGTAATCCTCGCTAGATCCTCTTCGAAGCTTCGAATGGAAAAGGCTTTGGAAAGCTTTTGATCATGATGGACTTCCGCGACTTCTGTCAGCTTGTCCTCATAGATCCTGATCAGCTTGTCAATGGTAGGGCTCGGTACTTCCAGGAATCGTGCAATTCCCTGGATGATCTTGATCCGGTAATAATCTTCCTTAGGCATTCTCGGGATATCCAGCTCGCCCTCTGCGTTCCTGTACATCTTCCTGATCGGAACGGCCGAGAAATCGAAATACCTTCCTGCCTCGTCAGGAGTGGAAAATGGATCGATCAACAGTGAGGTATAGCGTATGTAAAGTAAATACTCCTGGTGGATTCTATCCAGCTGTTCAAACCCTTCGATGTCACTCCTTGATAAGCTTTCCAAACGTACGGGATAGTTATCGTCTGTCATAAATTGCAGGAGGTTGAGCGGCTTGATGTTCACTCTGTCCAGGATTTCCTTCATTTCCTGCCATTGAGCGAGCATATCCCGGATCAGGTGCTGGGTGATCGGTCCCTCGGGATACAGCTTATACACATATTTCATGGAAGGTCCCCCGTCAAATATCTCCTGCAGTGTCACATCATTCATAAAGAGCGGTGGATGGACGTAGAGGGAAATATTGCGGGTTTCTGATTCCAATGGGGATTCGGTCTGGACTAACTCTACGCCGAGCTCCTGCCCTAACGCAATCAGACTTTGAACCGTCTTCGATTGTCGATGGGTCGATCCGATATAAAGCTTCTTCTTCACCGCCGTCGTGATGACATGGTGAGAAGGATCACGCTCCCTCCACCTTGTATCCCCTAGATAAGTAGAGAAGCTGATGATTTCCGCCTCTGGTTGAACCTGTGCCAGATCATGCTTCACAAGGCTATTGGATCCGAGAGTAGGAGAAACCAATACGATTGACCGGACTCCTTTGAATACTTCCCCCGGAATGGTGTGGAGCACGTCCAGATATGCGTCTGTGGTGACGGCCAATACGACGTGATCCCACTCTCCCCTAATCGTGTCGAGACCGGGGTACACATGATCGACCAAGCATTCACCTTGTAATCTCTCATTCTGGTGATTTTGAACGGACACCCGAATGTGATTTCCATTCATCCTTAACGATTGAAAAAATGATTCCGACCGGACGGACTTCCTCCCTGCCAGTCCCACCTCGCAGCCCAGGTGGTTCTTTACGATCATACAAAGCTGCACCGAAGCGGGTCCCGTACCAATGACCAGCACCCGTTTATCCATTTTCATCGATTATCCTCCTGACATGTAGCGGGACGAATTTTTTCATAGAGTAAGATATCAAATATTTGCTGGGGACGCAGACTATTTTCTGCTATTCTCCACTTCTCCTTATCTACTTCACGGGAAGGGAAGTTGAAGAGGGATTTCAGTCCATCCCCGTACCTCATCGACACAACGACCTCCTCATTGGTCAACTCATATAACTGATCCATGATGTCATACTTCGCTTCAACCGTCGAACTGAAGATGATATGGGTCACTTCTTTGAGATCTCTGAGCTGTTCCACAAACGAACGTTCCAGTGCAATATTTAAATCCCTGCCTAACCGATCCACAACCTGCCGTCCCAGGGTGATCGCTTCTTCGTCAATGTCGATCCCGATCACCTTTGCCCCAGTGCGCCCCGCAATAAGGAGCGGTGTCATCGGAAAAGAACCGGAGCCGACAAGGAGTACAGTCGATTCCCGTGTCACCTGAAACTGCCCGAACTCCTCTTCAATGCTGGACTCAATGTTTTGAAAGTAGTCTGCTATCTCTTCTTCCCCCCTCAGTAGCTTCCGGGCCCGGTGCTTCTCCATCTTGGCCACGGATAGGGATGATAGATTTCTTAACTGATTTACCAGTTGTGGATCCGCTACCTGATCCCACCTCTTTATGTACTCTTCATTAAGAATGAATCGTGAATACTCGTTGATTACCTTTTCTAACGCCACAGCCTCTTCTTCCATAAGGCTATTTCCTTGAATGGCTTCACTAAATCGATCCAAATAGATACGCAGATCCTCCTCAAGGGTCTTACTCGCCTTCATCCTATAACCTCCTCTACCATGTGAATAAATGCTTTCCCTTCTGCCACAATACCGACAGTGCCTTCAATCCTTACTGAGGTGATGGACCGTGATTCCCAATCTGCTGTTACATTCATATCCCCTCCAGGCTGTTTAACCTGCAACGAGATGAAGCGCTTTTGCTTCCAAGCAAGATAAGCACCCAATGATCCGGTCCCTGATCCGCACCCCCGTTCCCACATCATGCTGTTCACATCCGGTACATGGATGAGGGGGGCAAGTTCGTGGGTTTCAGGATCATAGAGCAAAACACCAACCAGATTCGCCTCATAGGAGGAGTTGATCAATCGTGCCAGAGTTTCTGCCGACTGGCGTAATGAAGAGTTCAACTGTCCCGCTTCCAATACAGCGTGAACCGCCTCCTGATAATAGATCATCGTGACAGGAAGTTCTTCTCCATCCACCACCCATATTTGCTTCCTGATTTTAGCGGGAATAGGCATCGTCATGCTGCAACGGTACAAGCCCATCTCACTCTTCACTTCACACCGGACCAGCTCGTCGGTTCCCGAGGCTTCCATCAGGATGGTTGTCGAACAACCGAGAGGCAGCCCCTTCTCGGAAGCAATGAAGGCAGCCAATGACATGCAGGCATTCCCACAGAATTCTCCCCCGGCCATCTGCAGGCTGGAATCTGCACCCGTATTCTTCGGCTCTTCAATAAAGCCCACCTGTTCAGCATATAAACTGTCATATGCCATAAGCTTTGACGCAATCTGATGATATTCTTCCTTGAGGTGTTTGGTCTTTACAAGTACCGTCATATTCTCCGTCGGGTTGAATTTGATAAACTCGATCTCCTGCATCATTTCGATCCCTCTGCTTCTTTTGGTAATGAGATATTGAAAGGATTAACTATTAATTCGTAACCATTACGATTTACTATGTAAAAAATATATGGAGTGTCGTCAAAGCGTAATAGTTACGATTTACCTTTATTATGCTATGACTTTTTTTCACTTCTGTCAATCGGATTTTTTCCAATAAGTATAATTAGGAAAAAGGGGCTACCCTCATTTATTGTTTTCCGTCAGGAGGACTTCTAGCCAGTATCAAAAAGAAACCTTCCTCTCTACATAGTGAGGGAAGGCAAATTCCGTCTGCATTTTCACTTTTAATTGCAGCCACACAGAACCCTAACCGACAGATTTGTCGTCTTCAATTCCAAGAGGGTGGCGCCTCAGTGAATATGCATCACTTTTAATTGCTCAATGACTAGAATTAAATCAATGATCAACTTTTGAAACTGGGGAAATCGGCTTGAAAAATTGATCTACCATATCGTTCGTAACGTCTGAAACATGTTTGTACTCATAGTTCGGTGACTGGTCCCGATCAATGAGGACAGACCGAACACCTTCATAAAAGTCATCGTGTTTTAAGAAGTTCTTGGCTAGTAAAAGGTCGGTTGCAAAGCATTCTTTCATTGTCTTTTGTTTGCCGTCAATCATTTGTTTTAACGTGATTTTCAATGAAAAAGGGGACTTTGAAAGCAGCAATCCCTTCGCATTCAAGTTAAAATCGCTTGTCTGACTGTCGAGGGACTGAAGGATTTCTTCAACCGTCTCAAACGCGAAATGCCGATCGATTTCATGTTGAATAGAGGAAATATGGCTTTCATTAGAAGAATGTGTTTTGTATTCATCAATCAGTTGATCAAGGATTTCCTCCATCTTCTCATGACGCCAATCCGTATTTTCCACTTTTTCTATATAACGTTCTAATGCCACACTTTCCATATAGATGTCTGCCCCGTTTACATAAAGAACATCCTGAGCCTGTATGACTGAGGCCGTTAAAGCGAGATAACGACCTGCGTGCCCGGGAGCTTTATTTAAGAAGTAAGCTGCGCCAACATCCGGAAAGAAACCGATATTCATCTCGGGCATCGACCATTTTGTCCGCTCCGTTACGATGCGATGACTAGCCCCATATGTTAAACCAACGCCCCCGCCCATTACGATTCCGTCTAAACAGGCAATGATCGGCTTCGGATATTGATGGACGGCCATATCGACCTCATATTCATCAGTAAAAAAATTCTCTGCTTTTCGCCGAGCGGATTCAGACAAACGCGCTTCATAGAGTGATTTAATATCACCTCCTGCACATAGCGCTTTTGAACCTGCACCTTTCATGACGACGATCGATACACGATTGTCTGTCTTCCATTCTCTTAATTTTCCACCTATAGCGATGACCATCTCATGAGTTAGAGAATTGAGAGCTTTCGGGCGATTTAGTAAAATCGTAGCAACACCATTTGGGTTAACGGAAAACAATACTTCATCGGTCATTCTATCTCCTCCCTTTTATGAATGTGTGAAGTCTGGATTGCGTTTTTCGATGAATGCGTGAATCCCTTCTTTCGCATCCTCAGTCAGGAACAACTCAGCAAATCTTCTACGTTCCTTTTCTAAGCCCTGTTCCATACTTACGTTACTGCCCTGTACAATACACTCCACTGCCCGCATCACACTGGTCATGCTTTTCCCTTCCACAAACGAAGTTGCAATTGCTCTTGCCGTCTGTAACAATTCACTTTCCTTTACAGCTAACTGAGCTATCCCAAGATCTACTGCTTCTCTTGCAGAGAGGGTCCTCCCTGTAAGGATGATATCCAATGCGGTTGCTGTATCTGTTATCTTACGAAGCCGCTGTGTCCCGCCGAAAGTCGGAATCAGCCCAAGCTTTAATTCAGGAAGACCAACCGTAGCATGATCTGACATGATTCTGAAATGACAGCTCATCGCCAACTCCAGACCTCCCCCGAGAGATGGTCCATTTATCGCGGCAATGACAGGTTTCTTCAGAGCTTCGATTTCATCACAAAGAGCCTGACCATTCTTCGCCAGTTCCAACCCCTCTTCTAGATTCCCTAATTTAGATACGAATTCTTTTATGTCTGCTCCCGCCACGAAGAAACGGCCCTCTCCTGTTACGATGATGGCTTTTGTTTCATCATCCTTGACCAGTTCCTGAAAAAGGGAACGCAATTCGGTGATACAGGAAGAAGATAATGTATTCGCCGGTGGATTGTTCACTGTGACCATTGTGATATCATTTTCTTTTTGAATCGTTGCGTATGTGTAACTCAAGATTTTCCCCTCCGGTTGAAAGATTTCAAGATAAATAGATCCCTCTAAATGCTTATATCCTACAAATAGAGGGATCCTACGGTCAGGTTTAGAACCAGCGTTCTGTTACTACTTTCTTGCGTGTGTAAAATTGGACACCGTCTTTTCCATTTGTTCCAAGGTCTCCATAAAATGATGCTTTGTTTCCTGCGAATGAGAAGAATGCCATCGGAGCTGGTACATTGACATTCACGCCGATCATGCCGGCATCAATTTTATCGCGAAACTTCTGGACACTTTTGCCGCTCGACGTATAGATAACAGCTCCATTGGCAAATTTGGATTGATTGGTGAGTTTGATTCCCTCATCAAGGTCTTTTACTCGTACGACACTCAATACTGGCGCGAAGAGTTCCTCCTGCCATATTTTCATATCCGGCTTCACATGGTCGAAAATGGTCGCTCCGACATAGTATCCTTCCCCTACTTCAGGATCCCGTCCGTCCACTCGTAACGAAGCCCCTTCTCTTACCCCTGTGTCGATATAATGGAGCACACGGTTTTTGTGGACTTCCCTGATCAAGGGACCTACAAAGTTATCTTCTGACCTGCCGTCCCCTGTTTTCAGCTTGCGTGTTTCAGAAACGAGCATTTCCATAAACTCATCCGCGATCTCATCTACGACTGCAACGACTGAGCACGCCATACAGCGTTCACCACTGCTGCCGAACGCGGCACCAATAATGCCTTGAACCGACTTCTCAAGCTCGCAATCCGATAGGACTACAGCATGATTTTTGGCACCGGCAAGTGCCTGGACACGCTTTCCGTTAGCTGTACCCGTTTGGTATACATGCTTTGCTACTGGTTCGGATCCAACGAAAGAAATGGCTTTGATGTCTTCATTCTCCAGTAATCCGTTCACCACGGCTTTTGCTCCATGTACGAGGTTAAGGACACCTTTAGGGAAGCCTGATTCATAGAATAGCTCCACAAGCTTACCGGCTAAGATCGGAGTTTTTTCTGATGCCTTCAGAACAAACGTATTTCCACAAGCAATCGCAAGTGGGAACATCCAAAGTGGTACCATCATCGGAAAGTTAAACGGTGTAATTCCTGCAACGACTCCTAATGGATAACGCCAAATCGAACCATCAATTCCGTCCGCAATTCCAGGTAGGGACTCTCCCATCATTAGAGTTGGTGTCGCAGTCGCAAGCTCAACGACTTCTATTCCCCGCTGAACCTCTCCTCGAGCATCCTTTAGCGTTTTCCCGTTTTCCATCGTGATGATTTCAGCCAATTGTTCTTTCTGCTCTTGAAGAAGCCTTAAGTAATTGTATAAAAGTCTTGTCCGATTCGGCACAGGGACCAATGACCAAGTCTCAAACGTCTTTTCAGCGGCCAGTACGGCTTGATCGACATCCGCTCTCGTCGATAGAGGTACATAGGCAATAATTTTTCCATTCGCAGGATTGATTACTTCATCAACATCCGTTCCGGTAGAATCTACCCATTCTCCGTTGATGTTGTTCTGCATTTTTTTAATATTTGTTGTAATCATCTATTCTCTCACCCCTATTTATTAAATGGTTGTCGTCTTTTCACTAATTTTCTTGTATAGGACGGACATGTCTTTTTCACCGTAGCCGTTCTTTTCTGCTTCTTCATATAGGTCGAAGAGGATTTTGCTAACCGGCAGTTCCACGTTGTTTTTTTCAGCAAGCCCAAGAGCAAACCCGAGATCCTTCCTCAGCAGCTTTAAAGAAAAACCGGGATCATACGTATCATCAGCTATGAAGCTTTTATAATTGCGCTCGTAAATTCTGCTCTGTCCATAACTGACGTTGAGCATTTCAAACAATTTTTCAAGATCAAGATCACTATTCTTAGCAAGATGAAGGGCTTCACTTACTCCCGCTGTGTAAAATCCGATCAGTAGATTATTGATGAGCTTCGTATTTGTACCGCTGTCGATCTTTTCATTCACATGAAATATATTCTCACCCATCGCATTAAATACAGGCAGTGCCTTATCGAAGGCAGACCTTACACCGCCGACCATGAAAGTGAGCGTTCGATTTACTGCCCCTACTACGCCCCCGCTGACTGGTGCAGCCAGAAATTCCACACCCTTTTTCTTAGCCGCCTCTTCTATCCGGCTATTCAGTTCTGGAGCTACCGTACTCGTATCGACGAGCATTACATGAGGACCAGAGATATTAACGAGTCCATTTTCCCCAAGGAATACCTCCTCTACCGCGTTAGTGGACGGAAGGCTAGTCAGGATGACATCACATCGTTCAACCATCTCATCAAGCGATACGCCGACCGTACCTCCCGATTTAAGAAAGGACAACTCAGCTTCTTTATTGAGATCCATTCCATACACTGTAAAGTTTGACAGAAGCAAATTTTGCGACATAGGTAAACCCATGTTGCCCAAACCGATAAATCCGATCTTTTTCACAAGACTTCACTCCGTTCACACGATATATTTTTCATGTTCAGACAAGCGTTCTGCGATTTCCCGCTTTTGAATAAACAGATTCCTGTAGAGGGGAACAGGAAGACTTTTGATTTCATCCAATATCTCTTTTCTGTGGGCTTCATCTGCTTCTGATCCCGATAAGATCAAGACTGTCATCTCTTCCATTCTTCGGTAACCTTCTTCACAGATGATGTTTGTCATGCTCGTTTTCAATAGCTCTTTTTCTATCCCGTTCTTTTGTACGGCTTTTTCTGTACGAATGAACGCAGATTCCATCACATAGATTTCTTTCATCATGTTGGCGAGCAAGCGGGAATATTCTTGTTCCTGCTGGATGTTAATGTTGAAATGTGTCAGTGCTCTCAAAGATTTGTCGAGAAGCATTTTAGACAACTGGATGTATTCCTGATTTCGGCTTATATGCTTATGGATTAGGTGTTCCTTCCTTGAGTCGGCTGATTGGTATGCTTTTTTGATCAAAATCTTAGCAATCGTCAGTCGGTTTATTTCATTGGTTCCTTCGAAAATCCGGCTTATCCGTGCGTCCCGATAAAGTCTTTCCACCTCATATTCCTGCATGTATCCATACCCACCATGAATCTGTACGGCCTCATCTACAATCCCATCAAGGACTTCGGAGCAGTTTACTTTATTGATTGCACATTCAGTTGCGTAGTGTGCGAGTTCTCTCATTCGATCATCTAAGGGGGCGGCGGCGTCCAACACATGGTCTAAGCTGTCAGCCGTCCTGTATGCGGCACTCTCCGCCCCATAAATCGAAATCGCCATGTCCGCAAGCTTTTCTTGTATCATGGAAAAACGAATGATTGGTCTACCAAATTGCTTACGCTGTTTCCCGTAACCCACTGCAAGCTTCAGTGCCTGCTTCGCTGTACCGATGTTCGAGAAGGCGAGCTTCAACCGCGCCATGTTTAAAATATTTAACGCTACATGATGTCCCTGTCCGACTTTTCCCAGGACATTCTGTGACGGTACATGGACATCTTCCAAGATCAAAGTGGCGGTCGAAGATCCTTTTATCCCCATTTTCTTCTCTTCAGGACCAATTGAAACCCCATTGAACGACCTCTCTACAATAAAGGCAGTCATGCCTTCACCGGTTTTGGCAAAGACGACAAAGACATCTGCCACTTGTGCGTTGGTTATCCACTGTTTTTCACCATTTAACAGCCAGGCTGTCCCTTCTTCGTTCAGTACTGCAGTCGTTTTAGCATTCAGTGCATCCGATCCTGCGTCAGGTTCCGTTAAGGCATAGGCTCCAATCCATTCTCCCGATATGAGCTTTGGCAGGTACTTATGTTTTTGCTTCTCTGTTCCATAATATACGTATGGAAGTGTACCTACGCCTGCATGAATATTAAAGGATACGCTGAACGAACCGCCAAATCCCATCTTCTCTGCTACTAGTCCTGAAAGTTTTTTGTTCAGTGACAATCCGCCATAAGCTTCTGGAACCTCAATACTGAGCAAGCCCAGGCCCCCTGCTTCTTTAAACAATTTTTTAACGTTGGCATAATCATGCTGATCAATCGAATCAAGCAGGGGAATGACATCGTTTTTAACAAATCGTTCTGTTGTTTTCGATATGAGATGACCTTCCTCATTAAAATCTTCTGGAGTAAATACTTCATATTCCTCCCCATGATGAGTAAATAAACGTTCACTAGCTTGAAGCTCTGCTTCGCCCATCCCTTTCCTCCTCGCTTTGACTTGTTATGAAAGCGTTGAATCGATTACATCCTACAATTGATGCGAATCACGATTCCCTTTACCATTTGTGCTTTACGATTTATGTTCATCGGTTAGGAGAGTTTTTGCAATTTCTTTATCCAGATTTTCAAAGTCATAATAGGAAATGGTGTCATATAACTCGCTTCTTGTCTGCATGTCCTGGATTCCTTTTCTTTGAGTGCCTTCCGTTTTGATCAGCTGGAACATCCGTTCATATGCCTTCGCCGCCACCCGCAATGAAGTCACAGGATAAATGACCATCTGAAAACCCATGTCCTGAAATTCTTCGGCAGTATGGTAAGGGGTTTTCCCGAATTCGGTCATGTTAGCGAGAAGTGGAACTCGGATACGGTTCCGGAACAGTCGAAACTCGGATTCAGATTCAAGCGCTTCCGGGAAGATCGCGTCTGCACCTGCTTCTACATACATAGCCGCTCTCTCTATCGCACCTTCCAGTCCTTCACTGCTGCGGGCATCCGTACGGGCTACGACAATCAATGTAGGAGCCACCTCTTTGATCACCCTGATCTTCTGAACCATCTCTTCCGGGGATACGAGTTGTTTCCCATTTAGATGCCCGCACTTTTTAGGCAATTGCTGATCTTCCAATTGAACCGCAGCTACATGGGCCTCCACCATTTCTCTAGCCGTACGGGCTACGTTCAGATATCCTCCGAATCCCGTATCGATATCGACTAATACCGGTAGATTAGTAGCACGAACTAGGTCTTTGGCGCGTTCTGCCACTTCAGTTGACGTCAGCATCCCAAGATCCGGAAGTCCCCTGCTTGCTGTATAAGCGGCTCCCGATAAATAAAGAGCTGAGAAACCCGCCTCCTTTGCAATGAGGGCAGCCATCGCATCATGAGCGCCAGGTATTTGCAAAATGGTTTCACTGGACATACTTTTTTGAAATTGGTCGGCAAGTTCTGTTTGTGCTAGCGGTTGGTCTACAATCCATGCCATCTTGGCCATCCTCCTTTTCTAGATGAATAAATCTACAAATTCATTCACTTTCATGTTTTCTAATGTGTCCCTATCATAGCAGGCTTCTTCAATCAATCTCTGTTGTTTGCTAGAATAGTGGGTTTTAATATTGTTCATGAATTTTTCCTTAATCTTTGGAATCGCTTCATCTCTTCTGAACCGGTGCCCTAATGGAAACTCTAATTCTACATTTTCGGTAACGGATCCATCTGTGAAATGAATTTGTACACTGTTTGCGATTGAGCGCTTGCTCGGATCAAGGTAGTCTTCACTGTATTGTTTGTTTTCTACCACGGTCATCTTTTCACGCAAGGAATCGATTCTTGGATCCAGGGCTGTTTCATTTTCATAATCTTCCGCTCTGATATCGCCTTTGAGCAATCCGATGGCTGTGATGTACTGCAAACAATGATCGCGATCCGCCGGATTATGAAGAGGACCTGTTTTATCAATGATGCGTATAGCTGATTCATGGGTCATGATCCTGATTTCATCGATTTCATCAAGTCGGTTAATCACTGTTGGGTGGAGCTTTACCGCACACTCAGCTGCTGTCTGTGCATGGAATTCTGCCGGATAAGATACTTTGAACAGTATGTTTTCCATAACATACGATTCAAGCGGACGGCCCAGTACCAATTCTTTTTTATTGAAGAGTATATCCTGGAATCCCCATCCAGGCGCTGAAAGTCCGGTTGGATAGCCCATCTCACCTTTTACAGCCATCATTGCCAAGTGAACGCCCCTGCTTGTTGCGTCTCCTGCAGCCCAGGATTTACGCGAGCCTGTATTTGGAGCATGTCGGTATGTTCGCAAGCTTGAATTGTCAATCCATGCATTCGATAACGCATTTATGATTTCCTGACGAGATCCACCCAACATCTTCGTTACAACAGCTGTCGTTGCAATTTTCACAAATAGAACATGGTCGAGCCCTACACGATTCAAGCTATTTTCCAAGGCCAGTACTCCCTGAATCTCGTGGGCCTTGATCATCATTTCTAGCACATCCCGAACTTGTAAGGGTTCTTTCCCTTCCGAAATCCTTACCCGGCTTACATAATCCGCTACAGCCAGAATGCCTCCAAGGTTGTCAGATGGATGTCCCCACTCAGCAGCGAGCCACGTATCGTTGTAATCCAGCCAGCGGATCATGCACCCAATGTTGAATGCCCCTTTCACAGGATCAAGGACGAACGATGTACCTGGCACTCGAGTCCCATTCGGTACAATTGTCCCGGGTACGACAGGTCCCAGAAGCTTCGTGCATTCCGGATATTTCAGAGCGAGAATTCCGCATCCAATCGTATCAAACAATACATAGCGTGCCGTTTCATATGCTTCCGTACTTGTGATATCTTTATCTAATACATAATCAGCTATTTCTTCCAATAACACATCGGTTTTCGTCGTTTCGTTCGTTTTCAGCATGAGATACCTTCCTTTTCTGTTAAAAGTTATTTATGATATAAATGGGTATTCGCCAAAATATCCATTTGCTATTAGGCGAGCGACGTTACAACTCCCCAGTTGTTTAATTAAATACACGTCGCTCGCCTGTATAATGTACTCGCGGACGGAAGAGTCGATTATTGCCGTGCTGCTCAATCACATGCGCACAAAGTCCGACTGTTCTGGCACTAAAGAAGATTGGAGTATATAGTGGAATAGGTATCCCCAACATCCAATAGACCGGAGCTGCATAATAATCAAGATTCGGATAGATCCCTTTCTCTCTCTCCATTACTCTCTCACCAGCTTCACACATTTCATATAAAAGGTGGTCGCCTTTTACATCACATAGTTCTTTTAACGCTTCCTTCATCATTAATGCCCGCGGGTCCATCTTCTTCATATACACGCGATGCCCAAATCCCATGATCTTTTCTTTTTTCATCATTTTCATTTCGAGCAACTCCTCAAATGCTGCCACACTGCCTGCTTCATTTAGCATGTACATAACCGCTTCATTCGCCCCTCCGTGAAGATTCCCTTTCAAGGAAGCCACCGCACCAGTTAAAGCACCGTATAAATCAGAATGAGTAGACGCGATCACCCTCGCCGTGAAAGTGGAATTCGGCATTTCATGCTCACTATAAAGGACTAAAGAACGGTCAAATATCTTTTCTTCCAGGTGAGAAGGGACTCGCCCAGTGATCATGTAAAAGAAATTTGCACTGTATGATAGATTTTCGTTTGGACGGATCGGCTCCATTTGCTGAATGATCCGATAGCTATTCGCTACAACGTTGGGCACCATTCCAAGAAGTTGATAAGCCCTCTCTTTATTCACGGGTAATGAACGATCATCGAGTTTGTTGTCATGTCCTGCAAGTGCTGAAATTCCTGTTCTAAGACCATCCATGGGATGTGTATTTCCCGGAAGCTGTTTGAATATTTCAAGCAGTTCCCCAGGTATTTCATATTCACCTTTCAACACCTTTTCCACCGCTTCTTTCTCTGCAGAATCCGGCAATCTCTCTTCCAGAAGTAAATGGACAATATCCATATACTCTTTAGATTGTGATAGTTTAATAAGGTCATAACCCTGGATGACAATTTCACTTTGTACCGTATCTAAAAACGAGATCTTTGTTTCTGCCGCAACAACACCATCAAGTCCCGGGAAAAATTTTTCTTTAGCTTCCAATCATCTCATCCTCCTATCTCCAAATAACTCATCATTTATTTTGTTGTAAGCCCTTTCAAGATTACTCAGACAAACTTCTTTTTCTTCACTTTTTTCTATCCGCATCATGATTTCTTCTGTCAATCGCTGATAATTCGAAGGAAGCATAAGTGACTTTTCTCCACTGAAGTTGTTCATAATGCACGTTTTGAAGTAATCGGTAAAATACTCAACTGTTCCATACAAAGAAGTTCACCTCGAATCCGTCTTGTTTATTCATGGACAATAAAAAAACAACTTCTAAAAAGAAGTTGTTAAGATCGAACTGATGCTTAAATAAACATTTTCTGCTCCCCCAAAAAGCCAAAACAAAAAATGTTGATCACTCGTTCGCACTTAACACCCCCTATCCTCGTAGGTATTGATGTGTGCTGAAACAGGCAGGTCTCCTGACTTATGATCATCACTCTCCGAACCTTCCCATCTTCACATTTCTAAAGACAGTGGCTTTTTCGAATCGCTCCCAATTACAGTTGCGGGACAGCGTCGGACTCTAACCGAACTTCCCTATTAAGTAGAGGATCGTCATATCCCTCTACACCTGCTTCTACACGTATTCAGTTTTCCAATCAAACATATCAAATATTTCTAAAAATTACAAACTATTTTATTATTTGTATTATTATCCATCCAATGAAACTGGATTCCAACTACCTTCCCTTCAATTAAATTTAATTTTTTTAATTAAAATGTTTGAATATTGAGATAATGGTTAGTATAATAGAAAAAAGGTCAAGGAGTTGATTTTTCATGAAGAAGTACTTGCTAAATTCACCACAGTCCGAGGTACCCGGCATAGACTCTCTTTTTGCAGAAATGATTTTGGACAAGGCCCTGCTAACATTCCGGAAAGAGCAACTCGAACAGAAAATCGACCAATCATTACGTGATCGAAACAAAGAGGAATTCCTGCGGTTGACGGAGGAGTTAAATCAGATCCGTAAAGATCACGAGGAAAAGGATGTAACAGTATAAAAAATTGATTGGATATAAATAAGCCATTGGTTTCTAGATAATGAAAAGGGGAGAATGTTCTTGCTGACTTTGGCAGCGGCATTCTCTCTTTTTTATTTCGGTGAGTAATTCATTGAAGACTTGCACATGATAATGGTGAATCATTTAGTGAGGAGATGAACGGCTATGAACGTTAAAAGCGAATTACAAGAAGCACAAGATATTATCCATAAAGCACATCTTCATTTAAAACAAGTAAATTCAAATAGCATGGAATCAGAAGCGTGTCACTTTGCTCAAAGGGAACTTGAAAAAGCACAACAAAAAATCCAACAGGTGCAACAACAAATCAATGAATAGCTGGTTCAACCAATGATGGCCCCCTAAGTAAAAAAGGGGCCATTACTTATGTTCTAATTGCCCCCTATAAATTACAATTCCCGATTCCTAACCCTCCTGAATAAAACCATTTAAACTCCCCTCAAGAATGCCTTCTCCATTCACCCAATCCCGGAAGTTTATGTCCAGGACCTGACTGCTCCTGGCAATGGTTGTGAGGATCCTTGAATGTTGATAGGAATATGAAAAGGTATGAAGGGTTCCGAATAAATTCTCGTAATCTGTGAAAAAAATAGGTGACTCTACGCTTTTAAAATGGTGGAACATGTCATGATGGGAAAGTCTCATATCCATTAACCCTAGCAGATGGTTATTCCGTTGGATCGATCCTTCTATAGAGTCCCGATTTTTACTAGTAAGCTGTTCATCCTGAAAATGGTTCACGCATGATAAGGTGGAGTCTCCATACCTGATAGTCACTTTCTCTGAGCTTGCTTCGACTTCTGCCATATTTCCTTTTCCATCTCCAAGGGAAAAATTATAACAGGCGGAGTGAGGGATTTCCTTCAGCAGTGCAACTGCGTCGTCAATAGAGGAGCAACCATCCAAAACCATCCTGATGGAAGCCCAGGGAGACACTCCTTTTGCATAGCCATCATGGCTGACGAAGTGCAATCCTGCAACAAGCCCATTCTCGTTCACACCATCGTGCCTCCCCAAAATTTGAAGATTGTACCCCGCTGTAGCAAAAGCTTGATCCGCTTGAACCAAACTGAAGATCCCATCATATAGAGCTGGGGAAAAATCGTAATTCCTCACGTAGTATTCGTTTGTCAGAAGGGCCGAGCAGCCCATCGCCTCTGTCTTCGGAACATCATACCCACTAAATAAAGCAGCTGCTCTGTTCGGCGGAATTTCCAATCCCTGCGCCAGACCCTCTAACTCTTCCAGCAAATGTGGAGCATACGCAGAATAGATCGACTTCATGTTGTGAAGATCAATCTCCTGCTTAGTGATGGATTCAAAGATTTTTAGAATGGAAGTATTCCGGAGCTTTTCACCGGTTTTCAAGCCAATCTGAAAAGAGCTGCCTCTGATTTGAAAGATACGTACATTGAAGTTAGACACATCCATTCCCCCTTGATGACATCATACACTTTCTGATCATATTGCACCTGTCATTCTGTGCTTGGTTTGGACTGATCACTGAATCCAATAAGTAGAGCTGCCCCCTTAAGGTATAGGTTATCCGCCGCTCATAAAAGATCGGGCCAATGCCAGAATCTGGCCAGGTTGTTCCAAGATGGTCCAATGCCCGCTCTCTTTTACTTCCACGAGCTCTGCGCTTCTTAAGGATTGGGTTACATTTTCCCTAATATAGGCGGGGGCTAGAATGTCATGTGACCCCTGGGCAATCAAAATAGGTAATGAATCGATTTGAGGCAGGGACGGGAATAGGTTGTAGTTCTGTTCAATATCTCTGCCTATGTCCTCAAGGGCCTTCTTGTTGTAGAGTATCTCCTTTTTCTTTTTCAATGTATCGACTGAATATACATAATAAGGGTCGATCAGGTTATTAAGTTTGCGGGATGCATCCATTCCGAAAACGGAAGATAGCCAGTAATAACCGAGCAGCATTTTTTTATAGGGACCCAACTTTTGGAGGAAACATTTCTTGAACGTTACATAGTCTTTGGAGGATAAACCGATGGCGGCTGTTAGTATGATTTTATGGATATGGGATGGATATCTTGCTGCATAAGACAAAGCCAGGATACTCCCCCATGATTCGCCGAACAGGGTCACTTTCTCCAGCTTCAGCGACTTTCTTATGCCTTCAAGAGTGTTGATTTCCTCTTCTATGGAATAGGTATCACCTCCCGATTTTCCGCACCCCGATTGATCATAGAGAATGATCTGAAAGTCTTCAGCCAGAGGCTTCATTTGGGGCAGGAAATACTCATGACTCCCGCCTGGACCGCCGTGGAGAAAGATAATTGGCTCCCCTTTCCCTTTGACACAAACATAGATCGATTTCCCATTGATCGTGATATATTTTCCTTCCATCCATACACACCCCTCATTTCCGGAGCTTTCTATTAATAAATAACACAATGGTAAGTAAAACCAACATGACTGCCACAAAAATGGGCCTTTCATGGGCATAATCGAATAGACTATTAACGATCCCAAGCAACCCTAATTGAAGAAAGTATAGAAAGCCTGTTATTGTACCTAACTTCGACTTATCTTCAATCATTTACTCATTGAAACCCGCCAGTAGCCATGTTTGTTTTTTCACACCGACGAGGTACGAAATCAGTAATAGAGCGACTCCAATGGCAAGTAATCCGTAATCCATCATGACGCCCCCTTCATTCGAATAAAAAAGCCTTTCCTACATATACGGATTCATGCAAAATAGGTTCCAGAATATTCCTTTCTATTCATTTAACATTATACTTTTTCCAAAAACCGTTGAACTTCTCTTGGTGACTTCAACATGATGACTTGTTTATCTATAGGCAATTGTTTAAGTCTATTTAAAATTTCCGGTCTCCTGGTTTTCGGATAATTCCATATCCATTTAAAAAATTTCAAGTCAAATCTTTCTTCGCAACCTTCCCCCATATCCGGTCTTGTTTTATTTCTGTACTTCAACAATCTTTTGGAAGCACGGTAGACACAGATTGTTCTGGAAATATCGAGAAAGATGATGGTATCTGCTGCATTCAGTCTAATCTCCATTGTCCCGCCATAGTTCCCATCAATGATCCATTCTTCTTTTCTAACTAAATCATTTTGAACTTTTTCCTGCTCATCCCTTGGAACACCTACCCAATTTGGCTTCCAAAACATCGCATCAAGATGATAAACATCTATCTTTAGTTTTTCACCTAGTTGCCGGGCCAGTGTAGATTTCCCCGATCCACCTGATCCAATAAGTACAACTTTTTTCATGATGGCCTCCTTTAACTTAGAAAGGATTAAATATATAGTTGAAAACAAAATAGGTGTGCCCCGTATACTACTTAATGATGGACTACCAGTTTCCTTGCTATATAGAATCGATTTTTCTCGATTTGATAAGCCAGCATGTCTGCAGGACTTTCATTTTGATTGTCAATTTTATAAAGTGGCGTGTCTTCGGGAAGACCCATGGCTTCCACATCAACTTTTATCACACCCACCCGTTCTGCTAATCGCTCTTCCTCTATTGGTTCATAGGTAGTGATATACTTGTTACCGTTCCACATAAAGTGAGGGTCGGTTATTTCCTCTTGGTTGCTGCAAGCTGCAAGGAGCATCGTTAAAACCCCGATAATGAAAAGGTTTCGTTTCACTAATTCCCACTCCCACTATTTTGTTCTGCAAATTAAATTCGTTTGAACAGGGTCGATATTGCTGAAATCATGATCAGCAAGGTATACAACGGAATGCAGACTCGCTTCCTTTTCCATACTGTTGCAAAAAGTAAGGGTGCACCCCTTGTTCTCTATTGTCACTTTCCCACTAGTTTGTTCGGTCAGTTCAAAGTCTAATAGACTGCTTACTAAGGAAGGGTCTTCACAGAAGGGCATGTGAATCTCCATCGCTTGGATAGATGGGTATTTTTCTTCACTGACCACTTCCCGCCTCCTTTGAAGTTCGATCCGAAACTTCCAGGGAGTGGATATGAACGTTCTTCTCTCTCCTTCATTCACCTTCCACTGAAGTTCTCCCGCCCTCTCTAGCACCTCTGAATACTCAGTATCCGTGACCAAGAAGCCAATATGGTCGAACATATCCTTTTTTCCGTGTCCAAATGTAATATTGGTTTGACCTTTGACCATCTCGATGATTCTAAATCGAATGTCTTTCTCTCTAAAATCCTCCCAATTCAAAGGAGGATTGAATGTGTGCATTTCCCCATTGTGGCGACCGACTCTTAACTTGGTTTCAAATCCTGACTGATGATAAAATCTTTCCATTTCCTCCACTTTATCCGTCCACCAGTGATAATGAAATAATTGCATCCTATGTCCCCTCCCTGTTTTCATTCATCCACCCAACAGCATACTCTACCATCTCTCTCATGGGGATTAAATAACTCCTTGCTTCACCGACCGTGCCTTCTTTTACATAGTCTGTTTCTTTACGAAAATCATCAAATATCTTATCAAAATCATCCGACTCATTATTAATATCCTGATACGTCGTCCATACTTCTTTATGATTCTCTTCAACCTTCACATCCCAGATTTTTTCTTTAACAAACGTGTTTTCTTGTCTGTATTCAGCCAGATGCAAAGAGGTATTCGAATCTGACGGTGCTCCAAGAAATAAAATATAGCCATTTAATTCGTAGATTTTTCCTAAAGGAGAGTTTTCATTTAAAGAAAAGTGAAGGCCATGATCTTCTGTTATGTATTTAACATGCTTACCCCAGGCGGCAAAGGATGTGTGGGGATGGGCACTTCGAATCACTCCCTTTTGCTTCCTGAACGTCTCAGGAATGAAGCCCATATAGCATGTAGGGGTTAAATCGGGGTGATACGTCGGAATGTTCTCTCTGATGATCTTCATCTCTTCATCTGTATAGCCGCTTCCATATTCCGCCGGGTCACAAAGCTGCTCGGTCTGTGTCGGCATTACAATGTTTCCTTCTTCCCCGACCGTTTCTTCCAGTGCCAGGATAACAGAAACCGGGCCACCAATGACTCTTCCAAGCGAGTTTAAGGAAGAGTGGACGATGATGGTCATGCCTTGGCGTACACCTAATTCCCCTAAGTCATGGATCATCTGATTTTTCGTTACGAGTTTTCCTTGTCCCATGAATGCTCAGCCTTTCCATACTTATTTATTGCCTTAAATATTTTGGGGATAAAGAAAGTATCAAGCTCACCAAAACCTATTATTCTATTAACCTTCCTTTTCAAGGAGGGAGAGTCAGCTATAGTAAAAACCAAATAGCAACGCTTATCAACACGATGATCAGACCGATTGTTTTTTTATAAAACTGCACACTGTATCCCACTAATAAAAGAAGAAGGGCTGCCCATTTATAGTCATAATACTCCCGAATATCTTCAGCAATGTACCCGATCCAGGTAGCAAAAGCCAATAATAACACCAAAACTGGCATAAAAATGTTTGCACCCACCCAGAGATATTTCATGTGGTACAACCCCTTTCATATTTATTCCTACCTGCTCCCTACTAGTTTCACTTATATACCCATTCCCCTAATACCAATTATTTCAAATATATACCTCTTACTCAAGAAATATTTTCCATAATAAAATGCAGCTTACCCTGTTGTGGACAAGCCCTCCTGTCTCACATTTTTCAAAGGTCCGTCCCTCTGAAAAGTCCCACTAAAAAAGAATGACCCCGGTCTTATGCCGGGGTCATTCCTAAGTGTTGTTCTATCCATTGGTAGAAGTGGTCGTAGGCTTCGTCGATGGAAGCGGCACGAAAGAGGTAGTGTTGTAGATTGGGATGTTCGTTTTCAGCGAGGAACACATCCCAGCATCCATTTTCCCATAGACCTATGGCTTCAAGGTCCGTTGATCCTTTATAGTATCCTAAATATATCGTGTTTTCCCCCATGATAGATTCACTCTTAGTTGCTTGTTACTTTTTTTTCCGCAATCAGATCCTCGAGGCGTTCTTTCTGGGAAATCAAATCCTCAATGGATAAGTCCTGCCTCAGTGAAGGTTGCATGGATGGCAGACTGTTGGAAATCGGATTGTGTTGGATTAACTGGGATAGTTGCCCTTGGTTTTGTTCATACAGTCGGTACCCCACTGCTCCAACGACAGTCCCAGATACGAATCCCATTAGAAAATCTTTGTTCATTACCATGATAAGTCCCCCTAAATTTTTTATAATAAAAGCGCTTTGCTCTTATTTGCATCATTAAATAATTCGACGATGTTGACTGCCCACGTCAAGGTGGCTACATGAAGAATATTACCGGCACCTAATGACAGCATGCTTACAATGCCCGTTATGACATCAGGATGCCTTAGTTTGTTCTGTCCATGAGACAGGACGGTATAGGCTGTTGAAATGATCACCGCATAATCCAAAACGCCCGGTATTTTCCCGGAAGATTTCCTTATATACGCCAGCAGAATGAGAAATCCTGTCACTAAGGACCTTAACAGATCTTTCCTGAGGGCAGGTGTCATATTGACCATAATATGATCGAGAGGATCGAATCTCGTTTGCTTGAAAAACAGACTGATAAAACGCAGAATCACATTTTTGTTGATTTTGGTTTTATCATAGAATATGACCATTGACTGGATGATCGGCTCGATCCTCACATTCTGAATTCCTTTAATAGAGGAAAACATATCCTTGATTTGTTCATAGTCCTTTTTATCATGAAGGGCCGGGATGATCAGGCGGAGTCGACCAGGTATGTCGTGGATGATGGTAAAGGTTCCTTCCATTGAACTCGCTCCTCCTTCAAGAGTAATGTCGTACTATTCAGTAATACGCCGATAGTGGCCGCATTATGAATGGCAGCACCAACGATCGGTGCAGTCATACCAAAAGCACCGAGCAGGATGGCGACACTGTTGACGGCAATCGTCATCGTGAAGTTCTGATGAATCTTCTTCATCGTATCCTTCGATAATTGAACCACATCTGAAATAATGATCGGATTATCAGAGGTAATGACCACGTCACTAGCTTCTACGGCAATGTCAGTCCGCTTCCCACCCATCGTCACTCCTACATCTGCATATGCTAAGGCAGGGGCGTCATTGATCCCGTCCCCGACCATCATCACCTTCCCGCCGGCATGCTTGAAATCTTTCACATACTTGGCCTTTTCATGTGGGAGGACCTCTGAATAATAAGCATCTAATTGAAGCTCTTGATGCACTTCATGGGCAACCTGTCGATGATCTCCTGTGATCATGACCACTTCATCAATGCCTGATCGTCTTAATTGATTGATCGTACGCTTCATTCCATGCCGGATCTCATCCTCAATCACAATGACTCCCGCCACCTGACCATTTAAAGCAACCATGACGGCATTACGTTTCTGAGCGAGCTTTTGGATGAATTTGAGGCCTCTTGTATCCACTTTTTCTTTTAACAGAAGCTTTTTATTCCCGACTAATACGTTTACCTCCCCTACCCGTGCTTTGACTCCATGACCAACAATCTGTTCCATGCTTTCATGATCATGTTCTGGGAGTTCAAGACCCCATTCCCTGGCAAGAGTCATCATCGCCTCTGCAATGGGGTGAGAGGAATGCTCTTCGGCAGAAGCCACATACGTGAGAATCTCCCTTTCGGTGTAACCGTTATAGGGGATGATTTGTTTGATGACGGGCTTTCCTTGTGTAAGGGTTCCCGTCTTATCAAAGATGACCGTATCAATTTTCGAGAGGCTTTGAACATACTCTCCGCCTTTTATGAGTGCCCCTTTTCGAGCCGCTCTTCCGATAGAAGCAGAAATGGCTGCAGCCGTGGACAGTTTGATTCCACAAACAAAGTCGATCACCAGCATATTCAATACCCGATCCCAACTCCGTGTGGTGACAAAGATGAGTCCCGCCAATAAGAAGGAGACAGGTACGAGCCGTTCGGATAGCTCATCGGCATACGATTGTATGGGGGCTTTCTTCTGCTGGGCATCTTCAATCAATTGAACAATCTTTGAAACGGCAGTTTGATCCCCTATCTGCTCCACCTTCACCCTGATGTTCCCGGATTTGACAATGGTTCCCGCATACACTTTCTGGTTGTGAGTAATCTCTTTCGGAAAATATTCACCTGTGATAGAGGATTCATCGATACTTGCCGCCCCACTCAGGACCAATCCATCGGCACAAACCTTTTCCCCTTCAAACACCATGATGTCGTCTCCCACAGAGATATCCTGAATGGCCACTTTCTTTTCATTCCCTTTAGAGTCAATCTTCCATACGTACGAAACGTCTAAGTTCATCATGTCCCTGACATAATTACTTGTTCGTTTAGCCGTCATCTCGGTGATGATCTCACTCAAGGTAGACATAAAGAGGATGACCAAAGCGGAACGGGGATTCCCTTTTAATAAAGAGGCAAAAATAGCTGCTGTACTCAACGTGTCGGCATTCGGCTTTTTGGATTCCATGATTCCTTTCGTGCCGTGTGCAATGATGTTTCGGGAAGCATACATGCTCATCAGGGCACCAGGCCGAAACAATTGTCTGAACCCGACAAGACTCTTGGCCGGAAACAGCACATCCACTAAAAAGGCAAGGCCACTGATCGCGAGTTCCTTCTTATAATTTATCTCTTGATCGACAGGCTCAGAAAGTCTGGGTTTAGCGGTGATGAGGATATCGCGTGCCGTAACCGAAGCATCATGATGGATGAGGATCGAGTGGGTTTCAGAAGTATAAACGGCTGAGTACACACCGGGCATTGAACGAAAATTGGCTTCAATGATCCTCGGATGGCTGTCTGTTTGAAAGAAAAGTCGAGTTCTACCAGGAATGGCATGTAGAATTCGAATCTTATTCACTACCTGTCACCACCTTCTTTGGTCATAAGGGTATACGCCCAGTAAAGCAGGCTGCTCGCAAAAGCCGGGTTGGCGGCAAACCCCGTTGCCCCTTTAAAAAGTAACCAGGCAGCCATCAACGATTCGAAGTCTGCCTTCCCCCCCGTCTGCTTTTTGATCATATGGTCCACTGTATGAACCCCTTTTCTCATCGATTTCTTCATCTTGGAATCGATATCACCATACGCTTGAGTAGAGATGTGAACAGCCATTTGAACAAGCTCATCAAATTGCTTCGGTGTTAAGTGAGGGGTTTGAAACTCCAACAACAAACTCCCCGTAATACCAGAAGCTTTCACCGATTTAACAAGGGAAAGCTGTCTGAAATGTTCTTCCAGGGCAAGAGCTATCTTCTCTACCTTCCAATGATCACTCTGCAGTCGAACACGCCCCGGCATGGCGTGGACAACTTGGACCTTCTGATCCTTTAATCTCTTCATGATGCTTGGTGCCAGAATGGACGCACCTAAGCCGACCAGCGTCTGGATCATACCTGCGCCACTTCTCTCGCAATGACGTCATTATGTACCCTTTGAACGGTGTGGATCCACTCCTCGATCTGGTCCTCATTCACATTGGCATCCGTCTTGTATTCTACTAAAATAGTACCTGTTTCAGATGTGTGACGGACAGATTGAATATGCTCTTCCAATTGTAAAATCGGAAGCAGTGACGCCACAATCTTCGAATTCCCTTCCCAGTAAGGAGAGGACAATCTTACACGGCCGGGAATGAAATGCATGACCTTTATTTGATAACGGGAAAGCATTTTTTCGATTCGTCTAAGGAAAAATGCTTGTTTTACTTTTGTCAGCATAACAATCTCCTTTACAGAAAATTTACATTATCTAATAATATACCGTGTTATGGGATATTATTACAAGTATATTTTTTCCTATTTTAGAGAGTGATCTGGGAGTGTTCTGTTGGAATGAATACTTCAGTTATTGACTTATATAATCGTTTTCCTACCCTAACTATCTACTCATTTTTTCGAATGTTGAAAGACTGATATTTTCCGGGAAAAGAAAAAAGGCAGCCATGATAGGTTGCCTTTTTCCATATGGATCGTAATGTCTCCTATCGTCAAAAAATACCTTCGGGAAGATCCTACATTACATTTGAGTGGGTATGTAAATCTCTGCTTCTTCTTCGCCATCTTCCAATGGATGATAGGTTTCAACAATATAGGATTTCGGTTTCCTTTTATATCCCTGGTCATCCATCCAATTTAAAAGATCGTTATGAAGCTTGCCAATATGTCGAACGTTCCCTTTCGTCGTAACATACACTTCGTCCAATTCGATATACTCCATCCCGACAGGAACGTTTGTGAGGGATTCGTCCACCATGATCCCTACATAATAGATCCCTTCCAAATGGTCCGTATCCCTCTTCGGTTCATAAAAGGCGATTTCAGGACCAGGCACGGCTTCGATTTCATGTAACCTCTCTAGAAATTGCCGGGCCAGTTTCGGTACCTCCGTGCTAAAATCAGTAAAAGATCCTTCCCCTTTTAGCCCTATTACTCGGAACGTTTTTTTCATTTTTTCAGCATACACAACAATCTCTCCTTTTGATTAAGATAGTTTCCATGCCGGAATTAACGAATGGAACGTAAAGAAATAACTCATCGGTATATGGATGACGGTGTATATGGCAAGAGTGAGCAAATACGTCAAAAACCATTGAGAAACCGATACTTGAAGGAAAGAGTAAAGCAAGAACATCCCCACTGGAAATGGAACCAATACAATCAACCACATCGGGCTTCCCAAAGCTTCAGTCAAAGCCCCGAGTGAAACGACAGAAAAACCGATGATCAATGCCTGCCAAATAGGCAATCCAGTGCTAAGAACGAAGCTTGCGATGTAATAAGAAAAACCATTTAAAAATACTGCAAGAAAAAAATCAAAAAGATATTTCATTTTGACCCCCTATTATAGTTTTACCTCTCAATTTTAACATAATTTTCCTGATGCGATGTAAAAAAAGCCCCCCACCTAAAAGTGAGAAGCTCCTTCTTTACCTGATCCGTTGAATAAATCTCTGACCAACCAAATACCCGCATGCCAGCACGAAGAAAATCAAAAGCAGACGCGCGAACCCGTCGGTAAACCCAGTTCGTTCAATGGCAAATCCAAATAACGGAAAGCTGATCATGATGACGAAGCTCTCCATTAATCCGATCAGGGAAAGGAAAGTTGACCTGATATTGCTTTGCAGAAAGTTTTGCACGAATGAGCTGAAGATCGGTTCGAACAGACTCAAGAGCTGTGCAAGGAACAGAAACGATATCAGGATCGCCCAGTCCGTTGCGAAGATGAACAGGATGAAAAAGAAGAGGAATAGACCTAAGCCATAATATAAAATATTGAAGAACTTAAATCGCGCCTCCACCCTGTAAGCAATCTTCGCCATCACGACGCCAAGGAGCCCTTCAATCGTAAAGACCGCTCCCACGACGACAGGAGAGTAGCCTAATTGAATGAAGTATTCCTGTCCGTAGAACACCATGATCACCATGACTGCACTCGCTAAGATGAATAGCACAACAGGCTGATGAATGACCGTGTTATTTCTCCAAACGGCAACCCCTAATTTAAACTGATGAACCCACTGGTTATACCACCGTCCGCCGATGTCCTCCGTCTTTTCACGTTCCGGTTCCTTCATGAAAAACAGTGGAATCAGTGCAAGGATATGGGTCAGTATAGTTGCACCATATACCCATTCCCAGCTGATCTCTGCCATGAATCCCCCGAGGAATTTGGCAAGGCTCAAGGATAGGAGGGAAATGGCCGTCATGCTTCCGATTACCCTCGTATAATCCTTCTCACGCTTTTCATTCTTCAACGTGTCATAAGCAAACGCCTGCTCGGCACCGGAATGAAAGGTCACCATGAGACCCATGGATAGAAAGGCCAGGGTAAACATCGAAAACGTCCCGCTCATCAGCATGAACAAGGCATAAAGGAGACTGAACACATTCCCGATCACCAGGCTGACCTTCCTCCCATACAAATCTGCGATCATCCCTGTCGGAACCTCAAACAGGACGATGGCCAAATGGAGAAACGCCTCCAATATGCCGATTTCACCGAAGGTCATCCCCTTATCGCCAAGGTAGATGACCCACAAAGCCCGGTCAAAGAACAACTGGGCAAAAAAGAGATAAAAATAAAGCAGATATATATTTTTTCTTGTCTTAATCATTTAATTTCGTCCTCTCATAAACATAAGGTTAATAGAAAAGCGGAGGCGGCTCTAGCCGCCGCAGCTAGATCAAAAAAGCCACAGGGAATCATTCCCCGTGGCTTTCGCTATTTTCAGGAAATCATACATACGTTCACATTATTGAAATTCAGCTAAAAAAGGACAGACTTGTCCCGAGGACAGCTGAAATTCCAAAAATAGACATCATGAAGACAAGATATTTTTTCTCAGCTTTGATGTCTACAGTGAACGAATGCATGATTTTTCCCTCCTTTATGTTTAAGATTCTTTTTTATTATATAGTTCATTCCGGTTCTGGACAAGCAGTCCTTAAACAGAGGTTGACCCCGGGTATATAACTGAATAAAATAAACGCATACTAATTTGGAGGTTTTTGTTTGCATAACAACTGCTTATTACTGGGTTGAAAACTTTCTTAATGACTCTATTCATTAAGAAAGTAACCATTTATGTTTGAACCCAACCACTTTTATGAAAGAATAGGAGACTATAAATGGATATCTATATTAGACAATTACGCCCAGAGGAATATAGCAAGACGGAAGAAATGATAAAACAAGCATTTTTACATGAGGAGTATAGCGATAAGAAAGAACATCTGCTTGTCAATACCATTAGACAATCAGATGCATGTATTCCTGAGCTTTCATTGGTTGCCATCAACCAGAGCCATGAAGTGGTCGGCCACATCCTTCTATCTAAAATCACCATTGTCGACCATGATAAAGTGGCAGATTCTCTGGCACTTGCTCCCGTGTCTGTCGCTCCCCCCTTTCAAAAAAAGGGAATCGGAGGCCAATTGATACGTGCAGCCCTGCAAAAGGCTGAAGAGATCGGTTATCATTCCGTGATTGTGTTAGGTCACAAAGACTATTATCCAAGGTTTGGCTTTAAGCAAGCGGCACTTTGGAATATCAAACCCCCGTTTGAAGTGCCTGATGAAGTATTTATGGCTTTGGAATTGACCGATCATTCTCTTGAAAATGTAGAAGGTGTCGTTCATTATTCGGAAGCTTTTTCAGAATAAAGATAATAAGAGGCTGTCCCGGTAGAAGTGCCAGGACAGCCTCTTTTTTTGAAGTATATGAAACCCCATGTGATAAATTATATTGAGGTAAGACCTTCGTGTGCATTTAGACGTTCAATTCCGAATATGGTTCCAAGCAATCACTTCATACTATAGTTTCATAGCTTAACAGCATCAATAATTAAAGAAGGAAAAGCCATTTTGTCCCCATGGTTTCTAGGATCGAACTTCTTAGAACGAAAAATCACCCCGTCAGCTCCGTCCCAATGATTTTGATAAAACATTCCTTCTTCGTCAAAATACTCAAGCAATGTCACTACGAATCCAGCCGTTTCAAACATTTTCGTCAACGTTTGGTAATTGTGAACGAACTTATGCCCCGCAGCCGGGTGATCTTTTGGACCTGGCCCTCCAACCTGCACAATACGCTGATACGATTCATCGGGAAAATAGCCATCAGGAACGGCGCACCGAATATACCCGGAAGGCTTCAGGAATTTCATACATAGTTCTGCAGCCTTTAACCCTTCTTCGTATGTAAGGTGTTCCCAGACGTGTTCAGCCAAGATCGCATCTACATAGGTTTCATGGAACCTGTTTACCCATGTACGTTCGTCTAATAAATCCAAATCCTCTTCCTGTGTGTGGATCCAGCCAGGATTATTCATATATTCACCTGCGCCGATGACGATTTTTATTTCATTAAGACTCATTTAGTAGTACCTCACTTATTTTTATAGGTAATCATGTGTAAGTAAAAAAGCTGGAGATTCACTACCTTTTTTTGGATAATCATACCACAAAAAGGGACCTGCCCCCCAACACAGTGATACTTGAATGTGTCGAGGTCAGGCCCTGTTTACCCTTATTTAGTTGTCTTTCCTATACAATCAAATGCTTAAACCAAGAGAAGCGATGGAAGCACAGAACCATTCTGAACCAACCTCTATTCCCTTCAACTCGAAAGAAAGACCCCGATATCCGCTTTTCCCTTGACTGATTTCACTTTGATCGTCTGCCGGGTCTCCTCCTGAATTCTCCGCAAAACATCAGTTAAGCCGCCGGTTAGGGAGGATAAATAGGTTTCCATATTTTCTACTCTATGTTGAATTTCCTTGTGATCATAAAGAATTTCCTCCAGGGAAGAGAAATCGTCTGCATCCCTAATGTGGAAAACGAGATCCTGCCCTACAAGATAATGCAAATTAAACTCTTCCTGACCAGGAAGATAATCAAGGATGAACACAGGGATTTTTTTATGAAGGACCTCACTGATTGTGACTCCACCGGGTTTGGTGATGATACCATCCACTGCGTCATATAAAGCATTCAGTTCTTCCTGGTCCTGAATATACATGTAGGGCGTAATATTCGGTTGATTGAGAAGCGAACGATACAGCCTGTGATTATGACCGCATAATACGGAGAAATGGACATCCGGGTATCGGGAAAAGCCCTTAATGCCATTCTTCCACACACATAATCCGCTATTTCCTCCCGCAACAAGAATATGTTTTCCCTTTTTGGAGCGGGGACTCTGAGATGAGTCCTTACACTTAAATACGTCCGAAACGGGGATCCCGGTTTGATAGACACGATCCGAAGAAACGTTGTGATGCCTGATCAATGTCTCTTTCACCTCGGCAGTCGGGACAAGGTGATAATCGATCTTGCCGGTTTCCCAAACACCGTTCACAAAAAAATCGGTATACGCATTCATTGTTTTACAGGGAATGGCCCCCTCCCTTGACTTCAGCCTTCCGATCATTTTCGATGGAAAGGAATGAGTGCAAATTACCAGTGAAGGTTTTTCTTCCTCCACTACTTTCAACACCTTCTTTTCAAAGTAGGTGGCAAATCGGGAAATGCTTCTCAAAAAGATGCTCTGTTCTTTATCCTTCATCATCACCTTTTGATAGAAGCCTTTATAGCTTTCCGGTGACGTTCTGATCCATTTAAAATAAACGCCGGATATCATTTTTTCCAGAAGAGGATTCGAGAAAGACAGGAAATCAATGATCTTGGTTTCAGCGTCCGGATAGTCATGTCTTATGCTGTCTTGTAGAACCTCGGCTACTTTCGTATGTCCGGTTGGGACACTGAACATCGATAGAATCACAATCTTCATTCCAAATACCTCTCTTTTTTCTTTTTAACAGATCCCCACACCGTTGTAAGGATAAAAATCAATAGTAATCCTACCCCTACGTATGGAACATAGGCTGGATTAATGGAAAGAGTGTTGCCAAGCCAGTATCCAAGGATAATGTATGAAACCGTCCAAATCGCCGATCCCGCCATGGTAAGGAAGAAAAAGGCCATGTACCGTGTACCGAATATTCCAGCGAGATACGGACTCAATTGACGCAGTCCCGGCATAAACAGGCCAAACAGTAAAGTCTTGGTTGAGTGCATTGTAAACAGCTGTTCATACTTAAGAACCTTTTCCTTAGACAACCCGATCCATCTTCCGTATCGATCAATAAGCGGCTGTCCAATGAATCTCCCACCATAGAACCCTGTAATCATTCCTGAATAGACACCCAGGAATGAGCAGACCAACGCCAAAGAAAGCATTAACTGGCCTTTGGCTGCCAAGAGCCCCACTAAGAACAAAAGGGACTCTTCCGGAGCAGGTATGCCGACGATCCCGAAGAAAAGAAACAGGAAAATGATGAAATAACCGTAGCTTTGAATGTACTGGATAATCTCTTCACTGCCCATTTACTGCCTGCTCCTTCGATACTGTATTTGTTAGCAATGCGAATCGGATCTGTTTCTCTAAGGCGTCCTCAAGGAATGCATCCAATGACTCTATCATATAATGGGGAGCTTTCTCATCGGCCCCGAACGTCATCCCGCTGTCATGAAGAACGAATATGGAACCGTCATGATCCGCCTCTTTCATTCGTTCAAGTAAGTCCCCACCGTTCTTCACCTTCCAATCCTGAAAGATGTGGGACCACATTACAACCTCATAGTCCCTGGATAAAAACAGGGTGGATAGATTAAAATGGCCCCACGGTGGACGATAATAGATCGGTTTCTCATGGGTGACGTTCTCGATCACCATACGTGATTGCTCCAGCTGCTTTTTCAAATGAAAAGGGGTTAAAAACCAGCTGGACACATGGGTATAATGATGAATCCCGATTGTATGCCCCTCCCTTTTCATCCGTTTCAAAAGCTCAGGATATTTCTCTACTTTGCTTCCGACCACGAAAAAAGTAGCCTTAACCCCGTGCTTACTGAGGACATCGAGTAGTTGACCGGTATACATGGGATCCGGTCCATCGTCAAATGTCAATGCAATCGCCCCCGGAACATTCACCCTTCTCGTAATACTGTCATTCCTTTTTCGTATATAAACCGTGCTGATGACGGAATAGACCGAGTACATCAGCACGATCGTTAATGTGATATAGACCCACTTCATCGTGTACAACTCCAACATAAGTTCTTTCATAGCATTCTATTAAAAGTGCAAGCATATGATTTCGACTATATTCCTAAAGTCTCCATTCATCATAAAGTGAACCGGTTTTTATATCAAGGCTTTCGAGTTAGCTGACTTGGTGAGGCTGGGACTATGTACTTTATAGGTAATGGATGAATTTGTGAAAAAGGGGCTCATGTGGAGGGTAAGTCTTGAAACTAAAAAAGGAGCAGCAGAAGCCACTCCTTTGTCACAAGACTATTCGTTTCTAGGATCTACATAATCCGGATAATCCGTAATGATCGCATCAACCTTCATGTCGAAAAGAAAGTCTGCCGCTTCCTGACTGCGTACCGTCCAAGATCCAATTTGCATCCCCCGGGAGTGGACTTCATTCACGACATCTTCTGTCACGATTCCATAGCTTGGGTTAAACCACTCCGCATAGGTTGAGATTTCTTTTAACGCTGCCTCTGTTGTAAGTGCCCTGTTTGAAGTTAATACACCGACCGGAACCCGGGGAAGCAACCTGTCCATTTTTTTCATCGAGTCAAAGTTAAACGATTGAAGAATGATTTTTTCATTTTGGGGCTTGTCGAGATTCCGCTTTCTTAATGCTTCTGCCACTTGTTCCTCAATATCAGGGTAAAGCTCTGGAGCCTTTAATTCGATTAAGATCCCCACTTTTCCATGGTAACGATCCAAAATCTCTTCAAAGGTCGGAATCGGTTCTCCTGCAAATTCTTCTCCCTTCCAACTGCCGGCATCAAGGCTACGAAGCTGTTCCAGGGTTAAATCCCCGACTTTCCCGGTTCCATCTGTTGTACGATCCACCGTTGTATCATGGATGACGACCAATTCACCATCTTTACTTCGCTGAACATCGATTTCAATGTAATCCGCCTTCATATCAACCGCCAGATCAAAACCGGCGATCGTATTTTCAGGTGCATAACCTGCTGCCCCCCGGTGTGCTACATTATCCACCTGTTTTCTTTCCCCTGCTGTCGGTTCTTCTGCAAACGCCTGACTGAACGGGCTGAGTAATAATGAAAATGCAACCCCTGTACCGATTAGTAATTTTTTGTTCAACTTCTTCATCTCCAATCCTGAATATGTATTTCTACTTTATTTTAGGAAAGGGATGTTGAGTTGATATGTAGATATAAATACAGCTTAATGAAGATTGTGTGAACAAAATTCGACCTTTTTTCTTACGATAATTTACAAATTCAGGGGGGAGATGAGGTACTGGTCCATTTTACTTATAATTTTCTTGCTTTTGAAATCAAACCCCATTAGCATATGCCAGAAATGATCAGATGATTTTATGCATCGCCAACCATTCTTCAAATCTCTTCACACCAGTTTCATAGGGTAGATCATTTCCGCTGATTGAAAAAATTCTTGTGCCCATTCCCTCTAGTGATAACTCATTTACTTCGATTGTTTGTTCAAGTCCATATTGTTCAATGTCAAAGAAGACATCCCACACATCCTCCGATAACCTTTTATACGCAATAGACTCATAATCACAGTTATTTTCGTAATAACCTAAGTGCAGATGATATTTATCGTCATATTTCATGTCCATTCACTCCTACCACCGATCATATTTATTATGTCTAAAACAAGATTGGTAGATCTGATATAACTTCATCTTTTTGAAACGAAAGCATTGAATTAATTCCATTTATTTGAAATAATTGGGATTAATTGATTACTATATTTGCACATAAGGTAAAAGACCTTTATGCCAGGAAAGAGGATAACGTATGCTGAAAAAGATACCCTTTAGGCGGATACGCTGGCCGGGATGGGTTGTGTTGTTTGTAATAGGATTTTCTTTGGTTTATGGGATGGCTCAGTTGGTAGTTGGAATCGGATTCGACAAGGATTCAGGGCAGGCATCCCTATCGAGTATAAACTTTGAGACGGTGACTGAGAAGACAGATACATATACGATGTCCGTTAAGACTCCGGTTATCGGGGACTCAACCATTCATAAGCCCATACAAGGATGGATCAAGCAAGAGAAAGAAGCATTTTTAGCAGCAGTAAAGGAAAACAAGGAAGAGCTTGGAGATGGTTACCGTGCTCACTTAATCATCCAAGCCGATGTAAAGAAAGCGACAGAAGATACATATAGTATAATCTTTAACTCGTATCAGTTGGTGAATGATATACGTGGTCAACAACAGGTGAAAATCTATACTATTGATGCTTCTGAAAAAAGAATTTTACACCTACCTGACATCATGCAAACCAGTGGCAAGGCCATCCATGTAATCCGAAACCAAATCCTAAAAAATGAATCGATCAATCTGGTGGATGACAAGATAGATAAGGTATTAAGTGACCCTGCATCGTGGAATTGGGCCATAACCCCCACCACACTCACGTTGTACTTTGAAGAGTCGGAAATCGCTTCTAAAGGGGCTGGCCCAATCCAAGTAGAGGTTCCCATTAAACTGATCCGCCCTTATCTAAATGAAAAAACGGCAGATGCATTAGGTACATCAGAAGGAACACCTGTAAATGCATCCATTGAACCTGAAGGGAAATATGTGGCTCTTACGTTTGATGATGGCCCCAACGTTGAGGTAACTCCACGAATTCTCAAGATACTCAAAGCCCATGACGTACAGGCCACTTTTTTCATGCTGGGAAGTCAGGCTGAAAAATACCCTTCCCTCGCGAAACAAGTTGCCGAAGCCGGCCATGAAATCGGCAATCATACAGACCACCATCAAGATTTGACGAAAATCGGAAGGAATCTAGTGGCACAAGAGATCCAAATTTCCAGCCGGAAAATCGAGGAAGCGACTGGTCAAATCCCCTCTAGTTTACGCCCGCCTTATGGAGCGATCAATCATGAGGTGGTGGAGGTGGCTGGTAATTATGGCTCCCCAATCGTCCTATGGTCCGTCGATTCACTCGATTGGAAAAACAAGAACGCCGATGCCATCAATCGGGTTGTTCAGAAGGAACTCACCCCGGGGTCGATCATCCTGTTACACGATGTTCATCCCACAACAGCTGACGCTTTACCTACATTACTAACAACACTTAAAAAGGATGGTTATCACTTTGTAACCGTCTCCCAGTTACAATCGATTAATGCAGAGGAGAGTGCCGGTCCTTACTACGGCAATATTTGAAAGAGGCTGCGGTTCCATTGCTTTGAAAGCAGTAGAACCGTCCGGCCTTCACAACAAGTGAATCACATCATCATGCTCACCTATCACCTCATTCACCGAACCGTCGTCTCCAACGCCTCGTTCCTCATTTCTATAATATATTCCTTAGTTACATGTTCCTTCCCGCCATGCTCTTCGTACCAATCCTTGATCCGTTTCAGATGCGCTTCATCATTCCTGATGCTGGTTTCAATCTTCATATAATTGTCTTGACTGTCGTATTCCCAAATGGCGAAGATCTCTACGGTCTCTTCATCATGATCCTTCATCCAGCGACCAATCAGTCGCGAGCCATGTTTAAGCTGGTTCGGCAGATTGGTGTGGTTGAAATGATCATTGAACGTTTCGACGAACTCTTTTTTGACTAGATAGAACTTTCTTCTATAGAACATGACGGCCCTTCTTTCCTTGCCTTGATGATCATCGTAGTAGGAAATCTCCTCGCCTTATATAAGGAGTAATAGCGATCCGACACTTCCTCTTCCACTGAGTCTAAAGCTGCTGATACATCGCTTTCAATAACCGATTCAATCGTAAATCCTGCTTTGATGACTTCATTAATATATGTACTCAGTTTTCGTTTCGGGATGACGACAGGTGCATCTTCGCCTTTAAAGTTCGGGTACGTGGTGATTCCCTCTTGCTGGTATGTTCCCTCCAGATAGATTTGGCCATCTTCACTTTTCATATGGGGGTATAAGGGGTGATCCCAACTAAAGATCATTGAACCGCCTGTTTTCAAATACGAGTGAATCAACCTTAAAGTAGATGGCAGGTCTGTTGTCCAGCCAATGGCATAGATCGAGTATACGATGTCAAAATAATCCTTCGGCAGACCGATGTCTTCTTCCATAGGAGAACTGGATAAGTTGGCATTCAAGCCCTTTAACGTTTCTTTTGCCGTCTCGATTTGGGTCCCTGACAGGTCAACGCCCCATAATTCACTGGCACCCCTTTCCTTCATATAAAGTAAGGAGTGCCCGCTGCCACACCCGATATCAAGCACCTTTTTGCTGGTGATGTCATCAAACAGCCTCAATTCGTCTTCCGTCTGTGTAAACGGCCCGTAACTCGGCAAGGCATCCTTCCCGTTAAAATGGCGGGCGACTTTATCCCAGCTTTTTTTATTTTGTTTCAGAATATCCAGCATCTTAATCCCCTTTTCTTATTTCGTTTCAAGTTTCATCATTTGTCGTTGACCCCTTCAGCATTTCCTCATTCTTTCAGTCCCCCATTTCATTTAATTACTCTGTATATATAATCCGCACTCCCTCTCGGATCCACCTCATCGACGTAATAATCTTCAGCCAACCAGTATCTTCTTTTATACTTTTCAAGCCTTTCTTGATCGTCACCGAGATAGAGGTCACGATCTAATACTCTTTCAGCTCTTATTTCATGCGGACAATCAATATAGATCATAAAATCTATATATCGTCGCCATTCTTTCCTTTGTAAGAAGACACCCTCAATAAGGATGACGGCAGTTGGGGGCATGTGGATTGGTTTCGTAATGACCGTATCCGTTGAAGAATGATAGAACGGCAGGATTATAGAGCCGCTATCATGCAGCTTTCTGAACAGCTCTGTTTCGATTAATCCAATGTCCCATTGGAGAAAATAATATTCGAACCATTCATCATTCCCGGTCCCATATCGCTTATGTGTTTCAACAATGTGATCGTCAAGATGCAAGGTGTAAACCTCATGATTGGTAAGTTCCAATGCGTGTTGAAGCTCTTTTGCAACCGTGGTCTTACCTGCTCCTCCTAATCCATCGATACCGACAATGAAACGACGATTTTCCGAGAACTCTGTTTCATATCTGGATAACAATGTTTCCTTAACTTGTTCGATGGACATCTTACTTCACCTCGTCATTTCTCCCCATCTGTTTCAAACACAAATTTATCGCTATTTCTAAAAATAGAAGCAGAAGACGAACCCATTACTCTAAGTGTACCCTCACTTATAACAATGCCCGTTTCCTCTGGTAATGCAATGACAGAATATCCATATTTGTTTACGTATTCTTCGATTAAGCGATCGTTACTAGTTTCGTAGTGACACCAAACTGAATAGTTATCTATGTAGTTAAAACCTTCAAAGGTCTTCAAATTCGTATGGTTTGGGTCCATATGGGAACTTGTTAAAATATCTCTTCCAAAAATAATAGCTCCGGCACTCCCGCCATATACGATCCCTTTATTGACTAAAAACTCTTTTAAAATCGTATCAAAGCCTGTCTCACGTAAAGCATTTAGCAAATCGAAAGTATTTCCTCCGCCGATATAAATGGCGGAGAACCTCTTTAGATCCACAAGTGACTTCTCCTCTAAATCAGTCCACATTTCTATTTCAGGAATGCCTAGAGGATTAAACACACTATGTATCCATTTGTAACAGTCTTCATAGGGAATTTCGCCCTGCATCGCGATTGGAATATATAGCAACGGCTTATCAAGATCTAATGCCTTAACAAATTCTTTATCTATTATTTCTGTCTGTCCCTTATCTCCTCCGCCAGACAGGAATAAGTTGACCATGAATACCTGCCCCCTAATCGTCATTTTTCAACTACACACTACCAATTATTTCAAATTATCCATTTTAACTCAATGATTTTTTCTTACTTTTTACTGAGTTAACAGAAATTTCTATCACCCTTTTAGTTTATTCTTAATCCTATTTGGCTATTGAATATTAAGTCATTAAATCATAGAAATGAGGTAGTGAAGATGCGAGAAAATCATGATCAATTAAAAGGAAAGAGAAAGCAAACAGAGGGAGATTTGAAGAAAGCTTGGGGCAAACTAACAAACGACGACAAAAAAATAGCGGAAGGCGAACGCGATAAGGATAAAGGGAAGATTCAAGAGAAGGTTGGCGATGTGAAGGGATCTTTTCAAAAAAGATGGTAATGGCATATAAGTTTCGAGAGGACGATCCACCTGCTTACTAGGATAAAGCTGGTGAATCGTCCTTCTTTACCAGATTGGACGTATTATGGTTTTCTTCTTTTATTCCCAGGTTGCTTTAACCAATAACGGATTCCTTTTCCAGCCAAGGGTTCATCATTGTATCTCGGGATGACATGTAAATGACAATGGAAGATAAACTGATTGGACACCTCGCCGACATTCCACCCAAGTGTATAACCATCTGGGGAAAACTCTTCGTTTAAGTACTTCTTCGCTTTTTGTAATAGTTTGTATGTATCATTCCACTCTTTTTCCGTTAATTCAAATACGTCCGCATGATGGTTTTTCGGAACAATCACGCCGGACCCTTCTAATACATCCTGGTGCTTGTTGTGCTGTAGGAAATAGCAGGATTTGTTTTCAAATATGATGTTTTGGTCTTTGTCCTTTTCTGGATTGCAGAATGGACAGTTTTTTTCTTGTGCCATGTCATATCCCCTTTTTAATGGACGTTTTTTATGCCAATGATCAAAAAATAAAAAGACAACTCTTCTTTACGAATTGTCTCTGTTTGATTATGAATAGTATTCACGGTTTATTCCAAAAAAACGTTGTCACTACAAATGGGATGAACAACGCAATCACTAGAATGACACCATTACCAAACAACCCAATTGTTCGGTAAACATTTTTCACACCAAACAAAGCTGTTGCAAAACCAATGACTGAGATTATGACCACAGGTAGCAAGAACATGTCGTATCCCAAGAAGGCAAACATGTAGAAAAAAACACCGATTAAAAACAAAACAAATGAACTTATGCTAGAATACTTTTTCAACATTCTCTCCCCCTCTCGTAAATGACTCAAGTTTCTTTTTAAGGCTATGCCCCATTGACTTCCATAAACTTTCATTTGTTCTTTTCCCACACACTTTTCATCAAACCAAGGCGAAAGCAGGTTTTTCTAAGTAAAAATTGGCGATAAAGGATCTTTTAAACTCTCCGTATCAATCCCAGCCTCTTTCAATTTCACTTCCGCCTCATCTTCAATGATATCCTTGAAGAGCTGCAATGTTTGATCAAACCCAACATGTTTGTCCATCATAAAGCTCATTTTGTGCTCGATGTCTAGCCATGTGGAGAGGTCGGCTTCGTTATGTTGAATTTGTGCTTCTAATTTATCCAGGGCATTGGCTACTTTGGCTTCGTATGTCGCTTTCTCTTCGAATTCGAACCACAAAGTGTAGAGTTCATTTCCTAAAGCGTTCCCTACCATATCCCTTATTTTCTCGATGGATTTCCTTTCATTGATTGCCTTTTGTTCCTTCGCTATTCGATCGTTCATTGTATCGAATGCTGGAATATCCCCTGCTTCTGCCTCAACCAGATCGTGTATGATGATCATTTTCAATAATTTGGCCGAGTCCACCTTCTGGGTTAAGTAAGGTTCGATCAGCATCGCCATCAGGGAAACTCTCCATGTATGCTCCGCTACGCTTTCTTATCTGCCATTGGACAGCCAGCTGTGCCTCATTTCAGATTTCAACTTCTCCCCGAGTTTGATGAGTTCTAGTATATTCAATAGATTTGTCTTCATTTAGGCACCTCCTTTTCTAGGGATTTCATCCTCCTGTCCTGTGATTATCCCTTCTTCAACCCCAAACCGAATCAGACCTTCATAAGGATCTCCCGTAATATCAAAAATCTTACAAAACGCAGGCTCTGTCTTGTATCCTTGATTTTTAAGATGTATCACTTTCTGTTGAAGAGCAGGATCTTTTTGCAATAGTTCATGTTCAATTACCATATGAAGATACGCATGTTGCTTATGTACCGGTTGGGCTTGTCCAAACAGCTCAAACTCAAAACCACTAAAGGTAAAATTCGCCTTCATGACTTCTTTTCCATTAATCATTTTCCTTTTGATTGTAAAGCCATCTTTTTTGTTGTATAACGTTTGGATCAATCCTTCAAATGGGTCTAATTCCTGTACTTCCATAATGATATCCAGGTCTGAACCCGTAATGTCTATGCCAATGGGCAGTGTTCCGCATAGAACAGGCGTGTAGCTGCTCAATCTATTCATAATATCCAGTTCCATA
Organism: Rossellomorea sp. ABR4_004; assembly: GCF_056159585.1. Lineage (NCBI taxonomy): Bacteria > Bacillati > Bacillota > Bacilli > Caryophanales > Bacillaceae > Rossellomorea > Rossellomorea sp. ABR4_004. Next base: position 473,201 of record NZ_JBSWVM010000002.1, read on the forward strand.
ATGGCTGAATATGCGTCTTGTTGCTTTTCCGTCCCTATTTTCATTCTTTCGAATAAATCTATCATCAGTTCACCATCCTTGCCTGACAATCTTCAAATCATCCTCTCATTATATAAAACTTACAATGTATTATACCTTCGTCCCATGGTAGAAGGAGAAAAAGTAATTCTGTATTGACCACCAAGCTCCTTCTTGGTTTGTTCCGTTAGTATTTTCCCTTGCCTATTATGTTCCTCTTCCAATTGGATTCCATTTGAAAAGATTTTATCTGAATCCCAATCAATCCAGTTCCCGTACTTCATAGCCCAATCGATCAATTTCTTCTTTAAGTCATTTGATATTGGAGTGTCCTCTAACTCCAAATTACAACCGCACTCATCACACCAGATAGGATCTGCTCCAACATCCGCTTCCATTTTTAAGTCAAAGGTTTGTTTTCGCTCACAAAAACAACTCATATAATAGAGACACCCCTAGTCATTTAATGATACTACGCCAATATTTCAACTCGAACCCAAGTTGTTTATTTTTTCGTTGTCCACTCATACTGAATATCCGGTAAATTCTCTTCATTCTCATTTCCCCTGCCAATGATGATAAATCCATGCTTTTCATAAAATCGCTGCGCCTTTTGATTTATATCGAATGTATAGAGGATCAGACTTCCACTTGAATGGTCTTTGGCTATATTAAGCAGTGCTTCTCCTATTCCGATCCCCTGATGTCCAATATGAATATACAGTTGACTGATTTCGGTTTGATTATAGGCAATCATGCCAACTACCTTCTCATCGACTACCGCTAGATCGATTCGGAACTGTCCGGATAATCTATGATTGATAAAATCAACATGATCTTCAAAACTGTGGATTTCTTTTTGTCCGATAGCCTGCTCCTTGCTTTCCCGCCACATGTTCACGGTCTCTGATGCATATTTGGGATCATACGGGATGATCCTGTATGGGTGTTGGTTCACATTCTATTCCTCCATTGGGTTTAGTCAAGAAAATACTGGATTAGGAGTCCCTTATTTACTGAACCTTGATTTACTAAAGTAAGCCCCTAGTAACATTAATACCATCGCCGAAAGCATCCCGATTGCTTCTTGGTTAAATATGATAGAAACAGGTATGGATAACGCTGCAAGCATAAAAAAGAGCTTCATCAAAATATGATTCCTCCTAACAAAACGTCACGATCGTTACTTCAATTCCTTATGGATACGACCTATGCATACATTCCAATTATTTCAAATCATCACCGTTTTAACAATCCCAAACCCTTCAATGAGTAAAAGTTCCCTTCACTGTACTGTTATCCTTTGTATTAACGGAGGGACTGTGCTACTATATAAACCATCTTGAAATTGACCTCAAGTTTCAATAAGAAAACCCATCTCTGTTTTAGAGGTGGGTTTTCTTTGTATGTGACGGGACGGTTCTAATGCTTCTACTGTAATGTAAAAAGAAGCATAAGATCAGCCGCCATTTGATCTTAGAAAAAGATCAGTAGATCTACTTTTTCCTGCCAATATAAAGCAAGTGAGAGGAAATGCCAAGAATATAAGGATCTGTTGCACTTTCAATAATGAAATCAATTATTTTCCTTACTTCCCCTTCACCTTTTTCTCTCCAGTAATCCCAGTTTCCATTATTCAAAACCGTTCCTGCATTGGATCCCATTAACTCGATTGTTTCAAATCCGTTTGCTTCCATAAAAGGATTGATGTCTTCAATATTAAAATAATACGCGCCTGTAAAACGTCCTTCATCTGCATGATTAAAGCAACCTGATTGGGAAAATTGTAAAATGGTATCCACATCATTGTTAGGTTTCCAATTGTCAGGAGATAAGAGCGATGTAAGGATGTGTCGAATTCTAGGCATAAAGGCAACAAAGACCAATCCACCCTTTTTTGTCACTCTATTTAATTCCTTCACTGCCAGTACACGGTCATTTTCTTCCTGCAAATGGTACATGGGACCAAGCATTAATGCAGAGTCGAACTGTTCATCTTCAAACAGAGTTAGGTCTCTCGCATCTGCTGCATAAAACCCTTCAAATTGTTCGTCTAAATGGAGTTCTTTCGCTTTATCTTTTGCCATATCAACTAATCTTGGGGTCAAATCGGTCAGCGTTACCCTATAACCGGCTTTGGCAAGTTCCATTGAATATTTCCCCGGTCCAGCACCATTATCAAGTACATAGCCTGTTTGGGGCATATATTTTCTTATATAATGCCAATTCACCTGGAATTCAACTGGTTCACGTTCAAGTCTTCCCCACTCATCGAACTGATTGTAATACTGAATGATCTTATTCATGTTTTCACCTATATTCCACTTTTTACCTATATATTCGGTAAACTTCGGTCAAATCCTGTTTAAACATACCCATTAGCAATGAATCTATCCAGCAAAAAAGCGTGATGTCGCGCTTTTTTACTGACCTGTCACTTAAACCCACTCTTCGCCATGCTCACGAATAAACTTTATATCTGTTTGATAATGCTCATGGTGCCCTTCATCGATCATCTTTTGAAAAGCAAGGTCACCTTCACCGGCTTTTCTTTTCATGTAGGCACACAATCCTTCCAAGCGCAGCAATACCATATCCAAGTAATCTTCTTCCATCCCCTCCATGCCGTAGGATTCAAAGAACAATCTCACTCTTTGTTTTATTCGGTCGGCATCATGTGTTGGGTCGTAGTGAACAGCTTCACCTGCTTCGGTATGATAATGCCTGCTTAATGGAACGCAGGTGTACAGAGTATAAGCGATATCCCAAAGTCTCGGACCTGGGCCGGCAACATCAAAATCAATAATACCTACTGGTTTTTCCTGGTTAAAAATAATATTGTAAATGGCAAAATCATTGTGACATACAACCTCTATGTTAGCCGGTGTATGGTCCATGGGCTGCCATTCATCCGATATTGGAAAGTCACTCACAGCATCATGGTAATGCCGGAGCATCTTCGCTATTCCTTTTAAAGCATCAGCAGACCACATGTATTCCTTTAAAGGATAATGACCGGCTTCTCCTGCTATAAATGATACTATCTCTCTATTTTTTTCATCTATGCCTAAAAACTTCGGGGCGTAATCAAACCCTTTAGTTTCCAAATGCTGCAATAACGTATGGATTCTACCACTATCAGGCTTCAATTCCCGTCTGACCGTATCTCCCGAACGGTATACGTCCGAGACATTCCCTCCTGTTAGCATTTCTTCGTTTTCACTCTGACTTTTCATTTAAATTCCCCCTATTTAGGGACGCTGTGATTGTGTCAATCGAGATGTATTTTTACCCATAAATAAAAGCAGATATACAAAAGTATCTGCTTGGCAATGGGAATGTTATTGTCCACACCATGTATCCCTTGAATGATTTCAGATAGACAAATAAACGCATCCTTAAGAACCAAGGACCGCCGCTGTCTCTATCCAATTAACTAATCATTTCGAGGTATTCCACATGTGTACTATAGATTCCCCTTTCTTTACATCTCTACATCATATAATAACAAATATTGCTAATTATGCACAGAAAATGTTGAAGTTTTTTGATAATTCATCCGGGTGTTTCAATTAAACACCTCATCCACAATTGAGAGAGCACTAGACATTGCTTACTCTACTTCCAATCCCTACTATAAAACGATTATCGATATGACTCTATTCGTAATCTCAGATTTAAACATTCTCCGTAATCACCTTATGAAGTGATGCGGCACAAAGAATATATCTTGTCTACACTTTCACGATTCCCTATAATGGAAAATATCACATTCATTGGAGGCGGATTCATGAAGTCAAATGCCACGAGCCCTACAGTTAAACTAGTTGAGTTTCATCAACAATACACACATCAATTATCCAGCTTTCACTTGCCTGAAGATCAACTAGAATTTACGAGTCTGCCTTTAGAAAAAATCAATCACCCCAAAGTCTCTAAAACTTCTATTCATGTATTAATCATGAGTAATAATGAACCAGTGGGATACTTTGCATTAGAAGATGGGGAGAAGGTTCGTAAGTATAGTGACAATCCAAAGGCCAGAATTTTAACCTCTTTTTCAATTGATTCAAAGTTTCAGGGAAAAGGACTGGCAAAACAAGGACTAAAGCTACTTCCTTCTTTTGTGAAAAACGTGCTGCCTGAAATCAATGAAGTGGTTCTTGGGGTGAACAAAAGGAACACGGCAGCCATAAACCTCTACCTGAAATGCGGATTCGCAGATGAAAATCAAATGTATGAGGGACCTAAAGGACCTCAGCATGTTTTACACTTGGTTATTTAATTTACATGGGGCTGCCCAAGCTCCTTTTTGCTCTTTATTAATGATTAGCATCGTATTTTTACATGATCACTGCGAAATAAAATATTTCTCCCGGAAAACCGGACTAAGCTCACTCCATACATCAAACTTATTTCCATCCAAATCATAAAAAACAAAATTCCTTCCAGTGTGGCCTCTGTTTTCAATCGTGCCAACCCGAATCCCATTAGTTATAAAATCCCTATGCAGTGTTTCCAACGCTTCTAAACCATTCACTTCAAATGTTAAAGAAAAGCGTTCCTCACCATAAACATCTATGAAATTAGCACTTTGGTTTTCTTTGGATTTAACAAGAAAAATACTTTGGTTTGCAAGATTCAAGATGGCTTTATCTTCATCTTTATAGCTTAATTCTGCATCTAATTTATGTATGTACCATTCAGATGAAAGATCTACATTCGTTACTGGAATATAGGTTGTGCCAACCCTTAATAATTTTTCGCTCATTTAAATTCCCTCCTGCAATCAGATATAGTAAACATTCTCTTTCCATATGTGTTTCCCCTGCAGAAATTCCCATATTTTTCATAACCCTTTTCTCCCGATCTTCACTGATAACGTTGATTCCTCTTTATATTCTCCGGATTCACACATATCGAGCATGGCCTCCCTCACATCACGTTCAAATAGCGAGACGTCACTTCCAAGAAAACGCTTAGATCCATAGGATGTGGAATAAAGGTTCCCTAATAATGACTCAATGGTCCAAGTGATTTCGTATGTCGGTAAGGTATGAACTTCAAGGTCAAATTGAGAATGGGAGATGACTTCTTCATGACTGGTAACGGGATGAGCATAGGTTGAATTTCCAGCCTTTCGATCTTTGCCATACCATTTTTCGATCACTTCATTAAACCTTACTTGCCAAAGCTCCAACGTTTGATTAGGATCATAATGGTCAATGATCGCAACCCCGCCACCAGGGGAAATCATATCAAATAATTCCTCTAATACCTTTGGTCTGTCCATCCAATGAAAAGCCTTGGCGATCGTCACAAGAGAAAAATGCTCATGATTCTCAATGTTGTACTGTTCCAAGGTTCCATTGAACCATTCAATCTGACCCATCCTTACTTCCTGGTGGATACGCGCAGCTTCTTCAATCATTTCCGGTTCAACATCTATACCGACTATTTTATGACACCAATCAGAAAACCTTATGGTGAGCTGGCCTGTGCCGCAGCCTAGATCAAGGAGGTTCTGCTCTCCATTTAAAGAGAACGTTTCAACAAGGAATCGTATTAACGAAGAAGGATACATCGGTCTGTATTTCGAATAATACCCTGCAGAACCTTTAAATAGGTCTTGTCCGTACTTGTTCAAGTTTGTGATCCTCCCTTCCATCTCTATTCGCAAAATTTTAATATGGAATACACCTTCAAGTCTTTATGCTCCCCTTTAACATACATTACTTTCCTACTAATCCCTTCAAAAGACATACCTATCTTTTCCATAACACGCTCTGAACCCTTGTTTTCTAAAAAGCATCTCGCCTGAATACGGACTAAATCCATCTGTTCGAATCCAAAAGACATGACTGCATTTGCCGCTTCGGTAATGAAACCTTTGCCCCAGTATGCTTTAGATAAAACGTATCCAATTTCAGCACTATGGTGTTCCGGCTGCCACCAAACAAAGTGAACGGTTCCAATCAATTGACCATTCTCCTTAAGCTCGATTCCCCATGGAGCATCGTATTGAGATAAAAACGTCTGAATAAATTCCTTTGTATCTGTCAAGGAAGAGTGAGTATCCCACGTTACATATCCCGTTACTTCTTCATCGGAAGCATAAACATACATATCTTCCGCATCATCTAATGTGATTTTTCTAAGGATGAGACGCTCCGTTTCAATTAGAGGTACATCACCAAATTTTTCTGTAATGTTCATGATTTCACCACTTTGTAAGATTTTACTGATAATATAAGAATATATACTGCACGTGTGTTTGGTTGAGGAGGATTATTATGAACTTTGAGAGATTACGCTTACACTCATTTGAACTATACTCTAAAAACTAATTCATTTATGGAGGATTCAAATGAAAGAAGAAATACCAGACTATAATTTATTTATGATATGTAACAGTTTAAATACATCTGCTACAACTGAATTACCTGAAGGCTTACACATTCGGTATTGTAGAACAGATGAAGTAGATTTATGGAAGAGAATGCCCTTTGATACGCCAGAAGTAGCGACTCAATACCATCATTTCATGACGGAATTTTTCAATCAAGTTTATTTACCCTTTGGTGACTTATTCTTTAAAAGGTGTTTGTTTGTATGTGATGAGAGTGACACGCCTATAGGAACCTGCTTTTTATGGAAAGCCTATAACAAGGTATGGACCGTTCATTGGTTCAAGGTGAACATCTATTATGAGGGAATGGGTATTGGGCGCAGTTTATTATCTTATGTCATGCAAACCTTACCTCAAGAAGAATACCCTGTGTTTTTACACACACATCCTACCAGTTATCGAGCAATAAAATTATATTCAGATTTAGGGTTCAAATTATTGACAGACTCAGTAATTGGCCAAAGGACAAATGACCTGAATGAAAGTTTACCCCTATTAAAAAAGCTTATGCCAGATGAAGATTTCAATGGTTTAGAGTTTCAATCAGCCCCTGAATTCTTCTTAGACGTTGTAAATTCTTCATTAAAAGATGAATTTTAAATAAGAGAAGTCCTTTTGGGCTTCTCTTATTATTACATTAAACTGCCGCCCTTTAACTTTATGACCATTAATCATATACAGTTTCTTTACTAGGATCTCTTAAGAATTCAAACAGCATGTGAATCTGAGTTTCTGTATTTCTTCCGATTGATAGCTCCGGTAAATGATCTTCTTCAAAAAAATGAACTCCTTTTGTTTCGATTCCACTTCTTTCCTTTCCACCAGTCACCTCACACCGAATAAATATTTTATAGTAATGGTACGGTTGCGAGGGATGGGGATGCTTGTTCATATCGAGCAGTGCGAGTAATTTTACAGGAGTTACATCATATCCAGATTCTTCTCTTATTTCTTTTACAATGTTTTCACTTGGAGACAGTCCCACATCACAAAACCCACCTGGGAGAGACCATTTATCATCAACTTTCTCTCTTACCATCAGAATTTTGTCATCCTTGAATACGACACCGCGCACATCTACTTTCGGTGTCTGATAACCTGATTCGTTCGTAAATAAGTCCCTTATTTTCCTCATTTCCAGGTCCGTGTATTCCTCCATGATTTCCGCACTGATCGTTCGTAATTCTTCATATCTCTCAATATCGTAAACATCCTTTGAAAAGGACAGCCCTGATTGAGATAATGCTTGGATCCTTTTTGCCCATTCTAACCATTGATCACTCATCGTTCTTGCACCACCTTACATTTCATGCACGTAAGTATGTGAACTGATCACATTACCAACCTAATCGATTTCGAAGCGAAGTAATATGCGCTACATGGTGTCTCCCGTGCCAAGCGTAGATCCCAATATTCATACCTAACGTAACAACACCTGATTCTGGGTGTTCAAAAGTCTTCCCTAGTTCATCTGATTTCATAGAACGTAACAGACAAACCCATCTACTGTGTACAGCTTCTATTAGTTTTAATGAAATGTCTATTGGTAACTTCGAATCAGGGAGTTCAGCCCATTTCCCTTCTTCATACAATTTAATGGTGGGATTGTTTTCCGTAAGGGCCAACTTAAAACGAGTGTAGCTATTTAAATGACTGTCAGCAATGTGATGGATTACTTGACGAATGGTCCATCCTTCAGAACGATAAGGTGTATCTAACTGCTCATCTCTTAATTCCTTCACAGCTTCTGTTAATTGAAATGGAAGTTCTTCAATCTCGAGTATCCACTTCTCTATTATGTCGGATGTAGGCTGACCTTCATAAGTAAACTTTCCAATCGGATAACGTAAATCCATTTAAACGACTCCTTTCCATTCTGGTTGTACCATTCTAATTACATCTCTTTATTTATTTCAGTAACTTTTTAAACATACGCCTAAGGTTTTTGAAGATCTAATGTAGTATACAAGAAGGTAAAACTTGGCTTGGATGTAGAGATCATGATAAAGTGAATTTCCCACCATGATAGCAATAGTAATTTTCAGCTTTAAGATTTTTAATCTTGGTCAAAGACTGTTCTGCTTGTTCGACATTTAAACAAAAGTGGGGATTAGCAATGACTAATTCATGATTCTCCTTAACAGATGCATCGCCTGAGATGACACTTTTTAAACTTGGAAAATATAATGAAATGTGACCTGAAGTATGTCCCGGTGTTGCTACTACTCTACATTGGTTATCCAAAATCATATCACCATCATGTACCTTTTCATCAATTGAAACATGCTTCAAATTCTTTAATTGATGAATAAACCACTTACCAAATTCCATTTCTTCTTCTGGCATATTTTCTACCATTTCTTCGGCTTGAAGCAATCTCTCTGACTTCGTTTCACCGCTAATGTATTTTGATTCAATTTCACTAGCTGTAATCTTTATCCAAGGATACTTTTCTTTGAATTCATATAAGGAACCTATATGATCATCATCATAGTGAGTAATGATAATATTCTTTAAGCGCTTCATTTCATAGCCATTTTTCAAAATTTCATTTTCGATTAAAGGTAAGAAATTTGAGTACCCTGTATCGACCAAAGTTAGTTCATTATTCAATACAATTAAACTGGGATAAATATAATTTTTATGTCCATTGAATTCAAATTCAATGGGTAGTTCTATTATCTTCATTTTTTCTCCTTCTCTGAGCAATCTATTCTGAATGATCCTTCTGGTGTTTTATCATTCATAAGTCTTCCCCTAGTCAGTCAGATCTTTAGTCCGATATCTTCCATAACCCGCCTCTAGATTCATACCAATTATTTCAAATCCAAATGATAAACACAATCATTATTTTCCATAAAAAAGAAGCTTATCTTATGACGGATAAGCCCATTGCGTTTGGTTTCACCATTAATGTCTCATAATAAACTCTATCATTTCACTAAATGCTTTTTGTGCAGATAATTCATTGTAATTAGGAGAGTACGGGTCACTAAATCCGTGTTTTCCATTAAATTTATGTACATCGATATTCTTTATATGCAAGGTTGAGATCAACTCGTCGACATTGAAAGATTGTTCTTCTTGCGGAAAAAATAGCTTTGTAGGACATTTTGGTGTTATTTCTACATAATTTCTAATACGGGAACCATAGTATCCAACGATCCCATTAATGTGTTCTTCTTCACTACACAACCAGGCAATAGTTGCCCCCACACTAAATCCAACGATAAATATTCGTTGATACTCACCTTTAACCTCAGAAATAATATCTTTTATTTTGTATAAAGGATCAGTGAATCCAACGTTTTCCATAAAATGATGATAAGCATCTTTTTCTTCTGAATAATGAAAAGATGTATTTCGTTCTAAAAAGTTAGGACAAATCACGTCAAACCTTTGTCTTGATAATCGTTCACAAAAGCCCTGTATATGTTGGTTAATTCCATAAATTTCGTGTAGGACAATCAGTAGAGTATCGGATTGATGATGTATTGAAATCATTTCATTCCTGCTCCGGTGCCTTAAATACCTGACGCAATTCAACCTGACCTTCCCCATGTCCTTGTGGGTCCGGCATCCGCATGGCCCACTCGATGGCTTCTTCCCTCGACTTCACATCAATCAGAAAGAACCCGGCAACTAGATCATTCGAGTCCGTAAATGGTCCTTCCGTAACCACCGGCTTTCCCTCAGCTTCCGGATACGAAAGGCGAATCCCACTTGAACTTGGATGAAGTCCTTTTGCCATAACCCGCACGCCTGCCTTCACTAATTCCTCATTGTACTTTGTCATGGCTTCCATGAGCTCAGGGTTCGGAAGATTTCCGGCTTCCGAATTTTTCGAGGCTTTGACAATCATCATAAACAGCATGGATATTTCCTCCTTCTTTTGGTGAGACAACTATGTATTAATAGAACAAACCTTTATCTTCAAGACCTATCCTTTTATATAAAAAAAGGACAATACTGATGAACAATATCCAAAAGACGCTCTGTTTTTTCTGATGACACACACTCTGACAACCTTGCCGCAGCGATAATGGGCGCCCATTGAAAAATTTCATCTTTAGACAGACCGCTTTTCTCACAGTAAAGGCGAATATACATTTCAGCCAATTCCACTGAAAACTGGGAATACAAAAGATACGTTCGATATACATCAGCACGTATATCCCCTGCACTAGAATCAACCCAGTCGATAATGGTGACGTTAGGATCTGACATAATTAAGTTGAATAAATGAAAATCCCCATGACAGAGTTTTTCGTCGAAGGTCATTGAATCTAGTTTTTTAATTAAGGTAGATTTAAGTTTACTATCCAATCCTGGTGCATTTTCTACTTGTCTAGTTAATTTTTCAGCCATCGGTTCAATCGAATCCGCTTTGACCTTATGAATTTTCATTTGTATATCAACAGAAATGTTCATATAATATTCCGCTTTTTCCATGTTATCTGTTAGAAAATCCCCTACCGTTCTCCCTTTTATGTGCTCCATTATGATGACCTGTTTACCATCTATTTTGGTTACATCAATTATTTTCGGCACAGAGAGCCCACACGAATAAGCATACTTTTGCTTATAAGCTTCATTAGTGGATTCTTTATCAGGTAATGAATCATTAAAAACTTTGAGAATCTTATTTTGATAAAGATATACTTTTGCTGTATTTCCCATAGCAATAGGAGTTCCTAAATTCATTGTTTTTCACTCCTTTTACTTTTTTAAAAAGATCCACCATCAGCCCCATTCATGAAGCTGGTCTAATCTTACCAATGTACTTGAAGTTTATTACCATTTGGGTCATAAAAGTGGAAAAAGGCATGACCATTATCTTCTTTTATAGCCTCGACCTTAACTTGATGATCCATTAAGTGTTGATGAAATTTAGATAATTCCGGACTTGTAAAGCCAATGCTAAACTCTGGTTCATGATCAATTGTAAAATGAGCAAAGGTTTCATCTTCAGTAGGAACTAAGATAAGTAAGAAAGGTCCTTCATTTACTTTTATAACCGCAAGTTCCTCAGTAATGTTTACTAACTGGAAGCCTAATATATCTCTATACCATTGTGCAGACAGTTCTAAATCTTTTACAGGAATTCTAATATAATGTACTTGTTCAATGAATGATTTACTCATACTCTTCTCTCCTTCATTTAGATACTAAGTAACTTTCCAACTCATCTTTTTGACGTACATGATGACGGAAATGCATTCCGACCAAATCATACCATTCCTTTGCATTCAGCCAGCCGAATCCTCCATGTTCAACTTTATTTTCCGGGTGAATATCATCCACTTTCGTTTCCCAATGAGTCAATCGTTGAATTAATTGTTCCATCCTGTTAATGAGTTCTTCTTTGCTGTCTGAATTATTTGGTGGAGCATTTAGTTCATCTGGTAACCTTATTTTGATAGGTGGAAACCCTCCTTTCTCAAATAATTGCTCTCCAAACTGGGTTTTCCCAAAGGGTTGTTCCTCTTTCAAAGCAGCACATTCTTCCATTCGATCAAGATACTCATGGGCAACAACGATTAAATGGTCATACATCTGGCCAATCGACCACACCCCTTCTTCCGAAATATATCTTAGCTGTTCTAATGAATAATTGTTAAGGTCACCTTTGAAAGTAATAAGCAGTTTCATATCATTCATATACATACTTCCTTTCCGTTTAAGAAAAATGTTTATTACTATTGCTGCATCTATTCCCCCCATAAAATGCGTACACTTTAGTCAGGTTACCTCTAATTCCATTAACACCTTTCCATTTGGCATATTCGTCTGGTATTTCTAGGTTAGAAACAAAGACTTCAAATGGCACACCATTTTCCACTGCTTCTTTCGTTTTTTCAATCAAAAAGGAAAGATACTTCTCCAGAGTACAAACCAATTCATTCCCCCCTGGAGATCCGTGACCAGGCACGACAGTCTCAATATCCAGTAGCTTCACCTTTTTTAGAATGGCACAAAATTCTTCCGGATCATCAATCGGTACATGCAAATCAACGGTGACCAGATCACCCAAGAACCCAACCTTCTCTTGGGGTAGGTACAGAAATGTGTCACTGGGGGTATGGCCTCCTCCAAAACAGTGCAATTCTACCTTTCTTTTTGAACCTTCAATCACCATCTTCTCTTCAAACAGAACGTTCGGGAGCACGAGCTTCATAGTAGGTAAGTCTCTTAGAATGGCTGCCATTTCTTTATATTGATTGGTGAGACTGGCATTCATGACTCTATCTGTAGCTAATTCAATTTGTTTTTCCAGTTTGTTTAAATAGTCTTCCGTTTCTTCTATTTCTGTCTTCAAATCTACTATTATATTTTTCTCTTCAAACCATTTCCTTGTTAGAGATGTGGAAATAATCGTTGTATCTAAAAATGCTTGATTTCCAAATACATGATCTCCGTGATAATGACTGTTGATCAGGTACTTCACTTTTTTCCCTGTCAGCTCTTCAGCCTGCTTCCTCAACTCATACCCAGCGGAAGGAGTGGCAAGTGAATCGAACACCAGTAAATTCTCACCCAAGTCAACGATACCGGCATTACTCCACGCACCTTTGCCCGGCTTTGCGATAGCTGCATAGACTCCGTCACTTAAGACATATAACCTAAAATAATCCGTGTCTTTTATTCTCTTTTTCACTGTTCTCACCCTCAGGAACTATAATGGTTGTCGACACTATTACTTAATTCCAATTATTTCAAATCACTGATCGAAACTCAATAACTAATTCCCATAAAAAAAGAAGCTTACCCTATTGCGGATAAGCCCCTTATTCTGGAATATTAGCTTTTCGTAAGTTCGTAACATGATTAGGATTTGTTAACCATTTACTCATGAGTTGCATTTGCTTCTGTTTCAAGTCACCATAAGGTTCTTCAATTGCTTCAATTTCATGAAATTTCTTTTCAAATAGTTTGGTATCGTTGATTTTTTTATAACCGCCAAAACCTAAATCATCGTTTAGTAACCAAACTACTTTTTTTATATTGGCAAACAGTATTCCTCCCGTGCACATTGGACAAGGTTCCAATGAAGTGTATATTGTAAACTTCTCACGGTTGACTTTCGCTTTAAATATTGATTTGCCGGCATTACGGATAGTGTCAATTTCAGCGTGGGCAGTCGCATCTTGGTGAGAATGTACTCTATTTCGCCCTTTTGAAATGATGTTCTGATTTTCATCCACTATAACTGCCCCAACAGGATATGTATTCTCATTCAATGCTTTTTCTGCTTCTTCAAGAGCCAACTCTAAAAAATATCGATCTTTTTTCATGGCCGTATTTCTCTCCCTATATAAAAAAGAACAATGGCTACTTTCGGTTCAATTTCTACCCCACAACCTACGAACATCCACCAATTCCTTTTCTATAAACTCCATCCTATAAATATCAGGTTTGGACGTGCTATGTAAAAAATCCAAGTCATACCTACGATTGAAATATCCCATCATCAATGTCATAACAGCCCCATGAGATCCGATTACGATATGTTTATCTTTAAATGTTTCTAATAGTTCATTTAAAACGTTAACAGCCCTTTTTTGACAGTCAGCATTTGATTCTGCTCCTTCTAAAGCGAAATTTGATTCCCCGAACGACTTCTCCAACAGTGGAATCAATTCCTTATCAGAAACTCGATTATCTTCAGAAGAAAAGATCCTCTCTTTTAAATCTTCATGCACGATAACTTCTTGACCTATTTGTTCAGCTACCTTTTCAATCGTTAAGATTGAACGTCTATAGGGGCTTGAAACAACTGCGTCAATCTTCTCATCTTTCAATATGTCAGTTACCCGTTTAGCATCCAAATGACCTTTTGGAGTTAGCCCTCTTGATCTTTCGTTTCCTTCCTTTGGTGACTCACCGTGCCTCACCATATAAACAAACGTACTCATCTTGTATTTACCTCCACTAAGGTTCGATTGATAACATGGTTATAACATGGCCTGAACCCCGACAAAGTTTAAGCTGCATATTCGGGTCAGGCCATGGCAATGAAAGCACTTACCTTACTCTACTGTTCTTCCACGATAAACGTTCAGAGTGATGACATTCAGTATGATCGTAACAGTGAGAAGAATCGCCGAGACATAAGCGACGGCATACATGGTGTCCATGAGGGCACTCCAATCCTCAACCGTTACTTTATAGTAGGTATAAAAGATCTGGAAGCATAGTGAAATACCGCAAGCACAGATACTCATCATAGAAAGAACAACCCAATTTTTATTCTGATTCTTATCCCGGGTTAAATTAAGAACCGGGAGTATCCAGGCAATGAGCCCAAGTAATAGGCTTCCGAGATTAAGTAAACCAAACATGTATACAATCCCCTTTTCCTTATTGTTTATTGGCGTATAACTCAATGAACTAGTTTCCACAAACCGCATGGAAGATATATACAAACCAAATACACTACCAATTATTTCAAAATTATGCACCATACTCAAGAATTTTTTTAAAAAAATAAGCCTATCCTTGGTTTGGATAAGCTTACGATTGCGGAGCAAATATCTCATAGTTGAAAAGGGACTATCATCACTTGATCCATGGGGTTATCAAGAACAGAGGAGTGTTCATGGAGATAGGTTCTGTTTCTTTTAGAATAATAGTTGGGCTCCTCTTTTATAATATTCGTCCATTATTTCGATCGGAACCATACTTCCACCTGTTGCCCACATGAGATGGGTAGCATGTTTCATTTGATCTTTTAAATGATGATTTTCTATATATTCTTTCCCTTGTTTCTCAGTCAATAACTTTATTGGACCTATTACCCCAGCCAATGCGGAAGGCTCAAGGCGAATATTCTCTGTATCGGCCAATGCGCTTAATAGTTTAAATAATTCATGATCACTTACCGTATAGCTTCCGCTTAATAAAGGTTCAATGGTTTGACCAACGAATCCTGATGGTCTACCAACGGCAAGGCCGTCAGCTGATGTGATGTTGTCAATTCCAAAGTCTTGGACTGAAACTTTATCATGAAGCCCCGTTACGAGTCCGAGCAGCATACATGGAGAATGTGTAGGCTCTGCAAAGAAGCAATGTACTGCATCTTGAAATATTAATTTCAACCCAAACGCGACTCCACCCGGTCCTCCGCCTACTCCGCATGGAAGGTAAACAAATAGCGGATGGTTTTTATCCACGGTTATATTTAGTTCTTCTAACTGTTCCTTTAATCGAAAGGCTGCGACTGCATATCCTAAAAATAAATCGTGAGAGTTTTCGTCATCAATGAAGTAGCAACTCGAATCATTATCAGCCTGTTTGCGCCCCTCTTCGACAGCTTTGCTGTAATCTTCGTTATATTCAATTACCGTTACTCCTTTGCTTTTAAGGAGGTCTTTCTTCCATTTTTTTGCATCAGCAGACATGTGGACCGTTACGTTAAAACCTAATTTAGCACTCATAATCCCTATACTTAAACCTAGATTGCCTGTAGAACCGACCGCAATGGAGTATTCTGAAAAGAGGTTTCTCAATTTCTCGCTATCAAGGATCGTATAATCATCCTCTTCTGATAGTAAACCGTGTTGAATGGCCAATGTTTCTGCGTGTTTTAACACTTCGTAAATGCCGCCGCGGGCTTTAATGGAGCCTGATATCGGAAGGTGGCTGTCACATTTCAACAAAAATTCCCCTTCTAATGGTTGTTCATACATCTGTGACAATTTTTGACGCATCGCCGGAATGGAGACAATAGGAGATTCAATTATCCCACTTAGTTCCCTTGTCTCTGGAAAAACCTTTGCGATGTATGGAGCAAAACGCTTCAGCCTATTCTCTGCATCTTTCACATCATTTTCATTAAGGGGAAGTTTATTAACTCCTGTTTGAAATGGTTCCATTTTTGGATTTGTCCACAATACTTCCTTTAAAGCGACTAACTCGCCTATTAATGGATATTCCTTTATCCAACCTTGAATTGTTTTCATCTCTCTTCGCCTCCAAAAGGAATCTTAATGTCCTGAAGTTAGTTTAACACCCACAGCCCCTGCAATAATACATATTATCCATATGGTTGATCTTAAACTTCTAGGTTCATTAAAGAAGATCATGCCGGCTATCACACTTCCGACAGCGCCAATGCCGGTCCATATTGCATAAGCAGTCCCAACTGGAAGCGATGTTATTGACAAAGAAAGAAAATAAAAGCTTATACTTCCGCAAACAAGACAACTGATCGTTGAGCGCCATTTTTTAAAACCATCTGCACACTTCATGCTGATCACACTTCCAATCTCGGCAAATCCGGCAATAAGAAGAAACAACCAATCCATTAAATCAACTCCTAACCCTTTACCTATCCTTCATTTCCTCTTATGCTTCAGCTTCCGCCTGGCTTATTTTTAGACCAATGATTCCTGTGATCATTAACGCGACAAAAAATACTTTCCATAGATGAATAGTTTCTTCCCAAAAAAGCACCCCTACTACAACTGTCCCCACCGTGCCTAATCCAGTAAAAATGGCGTAGCCAGTTCCTAAAGCAATCGAATAAAACGATTTTGAAAGCAGAAAAAAACTTAAGAGTATTAACGCTACCGTTATAACACTAGGGATCAGGATGGTAAATCCATGTGAATATTTAAGGCCTATCACCCAGACAATTTCTAAAAGCCCTGCCATGATCAAATAGGTCCATGCCATAGACTTGTTCTCTCCTTCCGACATGGCCGCCTATTTTGCAACAGCGAAGCTCTCAATATATCGATTGATTGCATGAGCTACACCATTCTCAACGTTCGTAAGGGTTGTCGTTGTACAAACCGCTTTTATCTCATCTTTCGCATTTCCCATTGCCACACTGCACCCAACTTTTTCGAACATGGATAGATCATTGTTACTGTCTCCGATGGCCATTGCCTGATCTAAGTCGCCATTTTGCATGAACGACAATTTTTCAAGAGCCATTCCTTTTGAAGCTCTTTTATTCGTAATTTCAATATTATGATCGGCAGACGAAACAACCATTAACTCATCAAACGTATTAAATTGGTTCCATGCTTCCTCTAATTTCATTTGATCAAAAGAACAGGCTAAGATATTATTGAACTCTTCCCCTTGACCCAGAATTTCCTGGTAGCTTTCAACGAGTACATATCCAAATTGATCAAATTGTCTTTCTGCTTCTGTTGCTAATTTTGCCATATCCAAACCCGAATCTGTATTTTTCAAGCTTTGTATCTCATCATAGAATTGCTGTCTTCCTTTTGTTAGAGCATAAATCGCTTTATCCGTGAACACCTCGTAGTAATAATTCCGCTCATCCAGCCATTGGAGAATCGATTGGGCACAATTATTTGATAGTGTAATAGAAGAAAGGCATTCCCCATTTTTCCCATGAATGGTTGCTCCATTCGTCCCGATGACAAACGGAGAAATCCCGGCTTTTTCACAAATGGTTTGAACATCAAAATACGCCCGACCTGTTGAGATCACGATTTCAATACCGTTTTCTTGAGCAGAGTGAATCGCCTTAATATTTTCTTCGCTAATTTCGTTCTGGTCGTTCAATAATGTTCCATCTAAATCGATCGCAATAAAACTCATAAAATAATACTCCTTTTCTAAAGTAAACTATGATTTTTTTCCGCTTCTAAGAGAGGCAATGGATTATGCTACAATCCAATTTATTTTCTTTAATTGCGGATGGTCATTCCATTCCTCTGGAAATGTCTGCTCGCAGACAACCACATCGATTTTTTCTAAAGGAGAAACTTTACAAAAAGTATCCACACCAATTTTAGAGGAATCTGTTAGTAATATGACTTGCTTAGACACTTCAACCATTTTGCGTGAAACCAATGTTTCATGTAAATGATAATTACTAACTCCATTTTGGAGAGAAAAACCGCCCGCTGAAATGAACGCTTTATCGATAATAAACTGATCCAGCATTCGTTCTGTAAGACTTCCGGAAATCGATTGGTGCTTAGGATCAATTTGCCCGCCAAGCAATAAAACTTGACCTGTGAACAGATTTTGATTGAGAGAATCCGTCAACACGGTTGAGACAGGAAGAGAATTAGTGATAATGGTAATATCCTTTTTCTTTTCAATCTGCTTCGCAAATTCGAGCATGGTCGTTCCTACATCAATGGCAATTACATCTCCATCAGAAATGAGATCCACAGCTTTTTTGCCAACCTTCACTTTCGCTTCCTGATTCACAGTAGTACGTTGGAAAAAGGGCGGTTCCTCCGATGGAGAGACGGCATGGATCGCTCCACCGTAAACCCTTTTTAATAATCCTTTTTCCTCTAAGATCATCAAATCGCGACGAATCGTTTCTTCAGAAACCTGAAATTGCTCAACTAATTCCATGACTTTTACTTTTCCAGTTTTCTTTAGTTCTCTTACTATTTCATTTTTTCTTTCTTCAGGCAAAACGGACATCTCTCATCCTCCTAGTAAAACTTTTTATAGAATAAGGCATTCTTTCTTAGGTAACATAAGTTGAATATGTGTTCCTTGGTCAAACATTGCTCCTCGGTGGTGAAGATCATCTACATGGAACGTAGAGTTTTTTGATTCGACTTCATATCTTAATACATTGCCTTTCATAGAGACATCTTTAATAACTCCAGGAAGTCGCCAATTTTCTTCTAAATCCAGGCTCTCTTCACCCATCGGGAGGAGTTTTAACACTTCAGGTCGAAAGGCAACTTCATCCCCTTTTAATTCCGTGCTGCGAACGAGTTTGCTGAACGTTTCCATTTTAAAGACATTATAATTCCCAATGAAATTTGCCACAAATGTATTGACAGGAGAGGTATATATTTCAGTTGGAGAACCGGATTGTACGACATTTCCTTTATTCATTACATAAATTCGATCAGACATTGTCATTGCTTCTTCCTGATCATGTGTAACAAAAATGGTAGTAATATTTAATTCCTTTTGGATTCTCTTTAATTCTTTTTGTAAACTTTTTCTAATTTTTGCATCCAACGCGCTTAGCGGTTCATCTAAAAGCAATACTTTTGGCTCCATCACAAGGGCGCGAGCCAGAGCAACTCTCTGCTGCTGTCCACCGGATAATTGATGGGGGTATGATGCTTCTTTTCCTGCTAAATCTACCATCTCAATCATCTTTTCCACTTTTGACTTACTATTTTTCACCTTTTTCATTTTAAGTCCATAGGCGATATTATCAAAAACAGTTAAATTCGGGAAAAGGGCATAAGATTGAAACACCATGCCCACTTCGCGCTGACGGGGAGCTAAGTTGGTAATGTCTTTTCCATCAATTAAGATATTTCCTGCATCAACATCTTCAAGTCCTGCAATCGACCGCAGCAATGTGCTCTTTCCGCACCCGCTCTGCCCAAGCAAAGTAGCAAATTCCCCTTTGTTTAAGGTAATAGAAATATCGTTTAAAACATCTTGATTGTCATACTTCTTATTTACTTGATCGATGGTTACATAGCTCATGAGTTTTCACCTTCTACTGTAATTTTTTTATCACGGCTTTGTTTTTTAAAAAGCGAATGGACGATGTTCTTTTTTGATACTCCGGAATTCTTTTCGTTTTTAAAAGTAAGTTTTAGTACAGCCCCCGTTATGATCAAAATCACTGAATAATACGTAATAACAATTGCACTTGTTAAGTGACCACTGCTGTTCAGTTTATCTGCAAGATAAATTTGCAGAGTTTCAAATCTGCCTCCAACAAGCAAATTAGCCAGAGCAAATTCACTAAACAATAATGAGACTGATAATAAAGTAGATACTAAAATACCAGAGATAATATTTGGGAACACGACTGTACGAAACGCTTGAAACTTTGTGGCACCGAGTAATTCGGCTGCATCAAAGAGTTGTACAGCATTGAGCGTTCGAAGACTGTTGCGAATACCTTGATACATAAATGGCAAAATCGTAATGAAGTATGCGCCAATTAGTATCCAAGGTGTTCCGGCAATTGGAAACGGGCTATTTGAATATAACTTGATTAATCCTACAGCTCCAACAATGGGAGGTATTCCATATGGAAGCATTGCGGCTGCCTGAAGCAATCGTTCCCATTTACTGAAATATACTGTAATGATAAAGATCGTCGGAAGCATGATAACTATACTAAGACCTACTGTCATCACAATTAAAAACAGCGTTCGTTGAAAAGCATCATAAAACCGTTCATCTTGAAATAATTCAATATACCATTTCATTGTATAACTCTCAGGTAAAATAGTATGATCCCATTTACCTGCGATCGAGAACAAGAATGTCCCTATAAGCGGAATTAATAAATAGATGACTAAAAGCCCAACGACTACTTTATGAAAAGAGAAAGAAGATTTCATCGCAAATCCCTCCTTATGCGGCGCATCATTCGTTCATTGAACCACAACGCACCTACCATCGTCGCTGCTAAAAGAACTCCCATCGCACTGCCCAGCTGTGGATTTAATGCTACGTCACTTGCTACCAAGGAGGCAATTTGCAACGACAACAAGTTATAGTTACTTCCGACCAATGCATAGGCTGTAGCATAAGCTCCCATCGCATTGGCAAACAAAATACTGAATGTACCTACAATACTAGGTAGCAGAACAGGAATCCCAATACGAAGCCAAAAAGAATAGGTTGACCCTCCTAATAAGGATGAAGCCTCTTTCCATTGTTTTTTAATCCCTTGATATGATGGGTAGATGAGCATAACAGCAAGCGGAATTTGAAAATAAATATACACAAGAATGAGGCCTGTCCAGGAATATAAATTAAAATCCGCAAACACATTCAATCCCATTTTAGAAAAAAGCAAGGTAAACAATCCGTTGTTTCCAAGTAAAATAATGTATGAAAATGAAAGGGGGATTCCCTCAAAATTCGAAGTCATATTTGTAACCATTAACAGCCGATTTTGTATATTTTGAGAGAACTTTGTAATGGAATAAGCTGCAATTACCGCTATTATCACAGAAATCACGGCTGATATTAATGAAATAACAAGGCTATTTTGAATGGCTTGCAAATAAAATTCACTTTTAAAAATGGTTAAATATTGATGAATCGTAACTTGAATTCCATCGTCTCCATAAAGGCTATTTTTAATCATTGCGGCTAATGGTCCGATTTCAAAACCAATGACAAACAAAATAAATGGCAGTAAAAGAGCTAATAAGTAAATTTTTTGTTTTTTTAATTTTGGCAAGACTACTCGCTCCTCTATTTTCTCTATCAATATGGGAATTGGTTTAACCGAATGTTAAACCAATTCCGGTTGATAGTTCATTCTGATGATCTAAATCGTCATTTTCCCTTTAATCCCTGGCAATTGATAGGAAATCATTTTATTGGATGGCTCGATATTTAAAAGTTCACAAACGAGCGGAGCAAAAGCCAACTGCGGAACCACTTCACTATAAACACCTGGCTCAACTTTTGGACTGATCATGAAGAGTGGTACATCACGTTCACCATCAGTAATGCCACCATGATTGCCAGTTTCACTCATCCCATGATCAGAAGTAATTAAAATATGGTAGCCTTCTTTCATCCAAATTGGCAGAAGCTGAGCCAAAATGCTTCCCATTTTCAAGATCTGTTCACGATATTCTTTTGATTCTGAACCATAGATTTCTCCTTTTACATCGACACCAAGGGGATGGATATATAAAAAGTGCGGGTCATACTTTCTGCGCAAAGCTTCTGCATCCATGAGCACATGACTGTCTGGATAGTCATCATCCCAATAAAATTTCCCGTATTGAATTGGCTTGGATGGATCCTCTTGCTCACGGTCTTCAATAAAATGGAATGGAGCACGATTATAAAGCTCGCTTACCCAGTAATACGATACCGATCCGTTTCTTAAACCATTCTCTTTCGTCAGATGAAAGAGACTTTTCTCGGTAGATAGCTGGACCACTTGATTGGACGTAATGCCGTTCATTGATGCGGGAGTACCTGTTAACAACACTTCATATAATGGACGGGAAAGACTGGGAAGCTCCGACTTCACTTTGTAAAGTGAAGCCTGATTCGTTTCAACTAAATGCTGAAGATATCCTAAAGCCTCACATGCTTTATCGTATCTCATACCATCCACAACAATAGCGATTACCTTATTTGACATGCACTAACACCTCTTCCTGCCAAACCTGTGTCAACGTTTTAACCGTTTCCTCCCAAGCTTTGTAGTCTTCTATAGGTTTTGCATTTTTGTACTGTTCTTCTGGAACCATTTTTTCAGCTACTTCTTTTGGAAGTTCCACGTCACGAATTGGACGGGCAAATCCTTTAGCCAAGTTGATTTGTCCTTCATCACTTAAGATAAATTCTCTAGTCGCCATGGCTGCATGAGGATGCTTTGCATATTTATTAATAATGGTTGCGTAGCCGCTCACTACTGAACCCTCACTTGGAATGCTCACATCAAATTGATCACGATTGATTTGTTCAGCATAACCAAGAGCATTGAAGTCCCATACTAAGGCAACCTCCACTTCCCCTTTTTCGATATTAGCTGGTTTCGCATCTGTTAAGCTTAGACGACCTTGCTTAGCAAGCTTAGTAAAAAAATCAATTCCCGGCTGAAGGTTTGTTTCATTACCGCCGTAAGCCATCGCTGCAGCAAGAACAGCCATTTGGTTCTGTGCACCACGTTGTACATCGCCAACTGTTACTTTATAATCGCCGTTTAAGATGTCATCCCATGATTTAGGCGGATTTTCAACTAACTCTTTATTCGATAAGAATGCAATCGTTCCTTGGTAACCAACAACCCAATCCCCGTTATCATCTTTTGCCCATTCAGGTACCTCGTCCCAATAGGAAGTTTTATAAGGAATCGTCAATTTCTTCTGTTCCGCGATTGGCCCAAAGGCAATCCCAACATCACCGATATCAGCAGTCGCATTTTCTTTTTCAGATTCCATTTTAGCAATCTCTTCGGCACTGGATAAATCTGTATCACTGTGATCTAATGTGTATTTATCTGTAACCTCTGTCCACGTTTCAACCCAGTTAGCCCATGAATCAGGCATACCGACACTATTAATTTCTCCTTCTTCTATTGCTTTTGTCTCGATCTCTTTGAGAGTTAATGATGTTGTATCACTTATAACTGGAGCAGCTTTTTCTTTGTTCTCTCCACAAGCAGCCAGTCCTAATACACTTACACCTAACACTATCGCTTGAATAGATTTGTAACCCTTTTTCTTAAATGTGAATGTCATTAATAATTCCTCCAATTAATGTGGATTTCTTAATATTCATTACTGTTTATTACTGTTTCAGCATAATCCGACAATATTAACTCCACATTAATCAAATATTAAGATATTGTAAATCAGAAGGGCCGGATAGATAAATGAAGCATTTGGGAAGAGTTGAAAACCCTCTAACATTGGAGAAACAGTAGCATCTCAATTCAGGAAGTATTGGATTAAAATCAGTCTTCAAAGAACTACATAAACGTAAATCATAAAAGAGCTGGATAGTTTAAATACTGAAAATGGAAATAACACCATATTATTTAATATGGCTGAATAAGTGTTACATAATCCTGACGGAATGATTAGGGATGTCCTCTAAAGTATTGGCAACTTATATAGATGTGTGTTCTATAGTGGAAATCTTGCTTAAGAAGGGAATGGCCTGCTTTATGTATTAGCTCAACCAAAGGGGATTTACATTAAAATTGGGGTTTGTATCAAAATAAAAAAGCCGCTCAGCAAATACTGAACAGCTTTTATCAATCATTCATTTTACTTTTACTAGCCGCAACGCATTCAAAATGACGATGATTGCAGCTCCTGTATCACTTAACACCGCTAACCATAGTGTTAACCATCCTGGGAAGATCAAAGCCAGGGCGACAAATTTTACGATCAAAGAGAACCAGATGTTCTGCTTGATGATTCTGAGCGCTTTTCTGCTCAAGTTGATCGTATGCGGAAGTTTTTCAAGGTTATCCGCCATCAGGACAATGTCGGCCGTTTCCATCGCTGTGTCCGTTCCCGCACCGCCCATGGCAATCCCCAGATCCGCGGTTGCAAGTGCAGGAGCATCGTTAATGCCGTCTCCGACCATTGCTACGTTATGACCTTCCCTTTGTAATTGTTTGATCGCTTCCACTTTATCTTCCGGTAACAGTTCAGCAAAATAGCGGTTGACGCTTGTTTCCTTGGAGATCATCTTAGCTGTGCCTTCATTATCACCTGTCAGCATGACAACTTGATTGACTCCAACTTTCTTTAACCCGTTCAAGGCATTAACGGTCGAGTTCCTGATGGTATCAGCAACAGAAATGACGCCGATGATTTCTTTCCTTGTACCGATAATGACAACGGTTTTTCCTTTACTCTGCAGATCTTCAACATTTGCTTTCACTTCCCCGAGAGGAATCTCCATTTCATCAAAAAGCCTTGAATTTCCGGCATAATATACTTCACCGTCAATGGTGGCTTGAACACCTTTACCTACAATACTCTTAAACAACTCGCCTTGTTTAGCTTGAATCCCCTTGACATTCGCGTATCGAACAATGGTTTGTGCAATCGGATGAGTCGAGTATTCTTCCAGCGTCAAGGCGATCGACAGCAACTCGTCTTCCGATGTACGTAAAGCCTTGATTTCAGAAACGTTCGGTTTTCCTTCAGTCAAGGTACCCGTTTTATCAAAGGCGATGGCATTGATGGCTCCTGCCTTTTCCAGGAATGTTCCCCCTTTGATTAACACACCATTCTTTGCAGCGTTTCCAATGGCAGAAACAATCGCGACAGGGGTAGAAATAACCAATGCACATGGACAGGCAACGACTAATAATTCGAGTCCTTTATAGAACCATTCTCCCCATGTTCCTAAGCCTACTAAAGGCGGAATGACCATGACGACTAATGCCAGGATAAATACAATGGGTGTATAGATTGCCGCAAATTTATCGATAAATGCCTGGGTGGGAGCCTTCTGTTCCTGGGCTTCTTCCACCAGGTGAATGATTTTTGCGATAGTCGTATCTTCCACTAACTTGGTAACTTTCACTTCAAGGGACCCGTTTTCATTGATGGTTCCTGCGTATACGGTATCACCGGCTTGTTTATCGACGGGAATGGATTCTCCTGTTATCGGAGCTTGATTGACACTGGATTCACCGGTCACAATCTCTCCGTCTAATGGGATTCTATCACCCGGTTTAACAACCAGAATGTCACCGACGGACACTTCTTCAACAGGTTTCTTCATTAATCGGGAGCCCACTTTAATCCATGCTTCCGACGGAGCCAGGTTCATTAAATTCCGAATAGAGTCCCTTGTTTTTTCAAGTGACATATTTTGAAGAGTGGTTCCGAGAGCGAATAACCAAACCACTGTTGCCCCTTCAAGCCATTCTCCGATAAAGGCAGCACCAATGGCCGCAGCTGACATGAGGACATTCATATCCAATGACCGGCTTTTAATCGAATAAAAGGCACTTTTCACAGGTTTATACCCGCTGATCACCATTGCCAACGCGTACATTAGGGTGGTGATGAATGTGGAAACACCGGTAAAAGAACCGATAAAACCTAGTCCAATCAATATACCTGATGTAATGATCAACCCTTTACCTTCCTGGTGCTTAACTGGTTCAGCTCCATTGTTCTTTGAGGCCAATGACGCTTTAAAGCCGATTTTAGACACTTCAGAAATGATTTCTTCCACACTGTTTTCATGCCCTGCTTTCAATTTCCCCGTTGAAAAGTTAACACTTACACTGTTTACACCGGGTATTGTGTTTAAGTGGTTTTCAATACTTTTGGCACAACTACTGCAATCCATGCCTTCTACATGATAAATCCTCATATTATTTTTTTGTTCTAAGGGTTCAACCTTAAATCCAAGCTTTTGCACCACATCTTCCACTTGGTCAAGATTCGTTTCTTTATTCCCCATGAACCGAAGTTTACCTGTATTATAGTTAACCTTTATATTTTCTATGTTATTTACTTTTCCTAATCCTTTTTCAATGGATGAGGCGCAAGAAGGACAATCCATCCCGAATACTCTGTATTCAACCATCTCACCGCTTGCAATGCCTGCAGCTTCTACTGCGACCGCCTCGCTTCTGCAACATGCCTGTTTCTTCTCAATTACTTCTTCACTGCTGCAACAGCTTTTTTCTTTAAGATCTTCCGCAGCTTCAGAACTGCAACATTTATCGGCCATTTTCCCACCTCCTAAACGATATGGTCATGACAACAAACCACATTGTTTTGTACTTCCTTAAGTACTACGTCAAACATTGTTAACAAATCGCGGACTTTTTGATCACTTAAACTATAATAGATATATTTCCCTTCCTGTCTTCCTGCAATGAGTCCACATCCCTTTAAACAGGAAATATGTTGGGAAATACTTGACTGACTGCCATCCAGGTCCTTGACAATCTGCGATACCGTTTTTTCTTCTTCTTTTATAGACTCAAGGATTTGAATTCTCAATTTATGGGCAAAGCCTTGCAGGAATTTTACTTTTGTTTCTATAGCAATCTCTTTCAACTTATTAACCCCTTCCAATCATATTAGATATTCCTAATACGTTTTCATTACTAACATATTACCAATTTCTAATATGTGTGTCAAAATTAGTACAAAAAAGATTCTTCATAAAAAATAAGCCTATCCTGGTTAGGATAAGCTCACATTAAACGAAGGTCTTAAACTGAATAAATCAGCTTTCAAGAATGAGGCCTCTTTGTTGGTATAATTCACTGATTTCTTTTATTTTAAAAGGAACATCCTCAATCCTTATGGAAGTTGATGCATGTTCTTTTACTGGATGCTCTCCAACACAAACACTGTACTTTGCGTTTTGAAACAGTTCTAAGTCATTTTGGTCATTTCCGAATGCAATAAACTCTCCTGGATGTATGCCTAATTGTCTCAGGCCCTCTGCCTTATGTATTCCTACCGGGCTTATATCCATAAGTTCTTCATCCCCGTGTTCGTATACTTGTACAGAGAGCTTCCCGAGCTGTTGTTTAATCCCTTGATCACTTGTAAATAATACGACTTTCGTGATCTTTGATAATTGAGTCAATGGCTGATTGACAGCACGCTTCTCAGGATCAAGATTACGGAATATGGGATGATGATGATCTCCTGTATAGCTGTAATCCCAATCACTGTCTATCAGATAACTCAGCTGGTTGGTTCCTATGATCTGTTTTACTTGATCAAATGTTTCTATTGTAAAAGTACGAGTCTTGATCTCCTGATTTGCATAAGTAAAGGCACCATTCCCACCAACCATGCGATAGTGCCGGAATTCTTCAGGCAGAACGGGTAATAAATCACGAATGGGCCTGGCTGAAGCGAATACAATTTCGTGCCCCTGTTGCTTACAAACGTTTAAAGCATCACATATTTCTTTGCTTAAGGGTTTTCCTTTAAAACAAATCGTCCCATCTAAATCGAATACAAAAATCATTTTTTTCACCTCTGGCGTTTTGGCATTATGCGCGGCAATTTATACTGCGGTGGGAACTCATCAAATAATGAGTCCAAAACGTTTATCTTATTGTTATCGCCATAGCTTCCTTTATCGTATTCTTTGAATCTCTGCAACATTTCGTCTCTTGCTGGATGATGAACTCCCTCATAACACTTTTCTAAAATAACCGAAAACATTTGATCTACTGCCTGATCCCTGTCAAGTAAGGTATCATCCAGATCGAATAGGATTGCTTTATACTTACCCAAATAAATTCACGGCCTTTCTCTCATTATATAATCCTCACATTTTCTTACCAATTCTAGAATGTCTTTTATCAGCCGCACTTAGTATCAATAAAAAAGCAAAAAAATAAGCACCACTTCCTATAATTATCTTTGTCCCATTACCTAATGGGACTAGAAATGACATGAAAAATATACCTATTGGACTAAATAATATGAAAGCTAAGCCTATTGCAAATGCCACTTTCTCAGGTATTGCTTTCATTTTACCTAACATTTATTTTCACCTTCTCTAATAAGATCTGTTTACTTATTAACCCAGGTTAGAATTAAGAATTTTCCAGAAACCAAAGTACAATGAAGGTGATTAATAGACCACCCCACACAATAAATGAAAAAGTTCTTCTTTTATTCTTATATGTAATGAATTTCGTTCCGATAAATTCAACTATTACACCTAGTAGAAGCAAGATACACATCAGTGCGAAGTTATTCAATTTAATACCCCCCGTTTATCTAAGTGAAAAGAGTGGCTGCTGAACTCAGAAATTCGAGGTGCTAGCTGAAATCGCCCTCCAATCTTCGACATCCTTTAATCAAAAAACTCCATATGTGTCTTCTCTTCTCTATAGTAATCCAATCTTTCTTGCAATGTACCTGTATGAAATTCAAATTTATGCCCATCCGGGTCCGTAAAATAGATGGACTTTTTATCTCTTTCATCTCTCGGACGACCTGACAATACATTTACATTTAATCTCTTTAGTTTGTCGTACATACTGTCAAAATCCTTTTCTTCAATGGAAAGGGCAATATGGGTGTAGGATTGATGTATTTCATTACGGGGGATGTCTTTCTCTACATTAAGGGCAAACCACATCCCCTGAACATCCAAGTAAGCCGTTTTTCTACCCATTACTAATAATTTAGCATCGAATACTTTTTGATAAAACTTAATGGACGTTTCTAAATCCGTAACTGAAAATAGAAAATGATTAAGCCCTTTGATTGTCATTTATTCACCTCCATTCTTTGCTAAACGTATGTAATCTTCGCATTCTATTTATCTACTCCTGGCACATTTTATGTACACAATCAATAACTAAGTCCGGACGATCAAGGAACACAGAATGTCCTGAGTTACTCGCAAAGATTAATTCACTTTTTGAAGATAACTTACTCTGATCAGTGATTAGCTCTGTCCATTTCTCTTCAAATCTCCTTAGTTCCCAAAGAGGGATATCTTTGCCCATTTCTGATTCAATTGTAAATTCTTTATCCCGTCCAATGACGAATAAAGGTACATCTGGAAAATCACCTAAGTTCTTAATTACTTCTGCGTCCTGTTTCCATTCCTTAATCTCCGATGCCATCGCTTGATAGAGTGATGGGGTCACTTGGAAGTCCAATAGTTTCTGCTGAATAGCCTTTGGAAAGCGAAGATGTTTCTCATTAAGGGAAGGTTGAATGATGTCAGATAATTCTTCTTTATCTTTCTTCGAATAATCCAAGCATTTCTTTATCCAGGATTCATCTGATTCCTCATTTATAACGGGTAGATCGAGCTTCTCCAATTCTTTTAATTCAACAGAAGTAGAGTCTACTAACACCACTCCTGCCACACGTTCAGGATAAACTTTCGCGAAGTGTTGGGCACACAGACCACCATAGGAATGCCCTACTAAATAAATCGGCTCCTCCATTTTAAAGGAATGAAGTATATACGCCAGATCACAGACTGTCGACTCTGTATTATGAACCTCCTTACCTAAATCACTAAGTCCGAGTCCCCTTCGATGAAAGGTTAGTATTCGACAAGTATTACTTAATGTTTCAATTACCTCATACCATTCATCAAAAGAGCAGCCCATCCCTGTAAGAATAACAATCTGCGGACCTTTATGACCTTTATACAGTACCTCAATTTTATTGTCTTCTAGTTGGATAAGTGATTGAATCCTTCTCACTCCTTTTCAGTCAGTGCAATAACGTCTGAACCTTTTCCGAAATATAGTCTTTTATCAGTACGAGTTCATCTTTCTCAAAGTCGTAAGTAACTTTTTCACTCGAATAACATTCCACCACTTTGTTAATAGTCATACTCATCTCTTTTGGGAATGTTAATAACCCCCAGTTACCAGCTTCCAGTTTGGAAGAAATAACCCCTTCTTTTAGATACCAAAAAACTCTAATCAAATTTAGAGTACAATAAATGGGGTCTTCTTCGATATTTGTTAAACAATCCTTAAAATCCCCTAATATAGACGATAGATAATCTGATCGTGGGACTAAAGGGAAAACTTCACCAATGGGTCTTCCTTTTACACAAACCCCTCTAGTAGTAGTGATCATAATATGAGCTGCTAAATCTGCATCAGTGTTAACATCCCCATTTAAATACTTGTATGTTCCACTGACTAAATCATTTTCATACCGTTCTCTCCAGAATTCACTAAAATGAAAATCATACGGACAAGGATGCTGCCATTCTGTTAATTGGTTCATATTAAGGAAACTTACTTCAACAGGAAATGGGGAATTGGAATACATTAAGAAGAGCTTTGCTAATTTTCTTTTTGTTTCAACTGTCATCCTCTTTTCCGTGACGACCAATACATCAATATCACTTCGGTCCGGGTTAAATCCTCCCATCGCTAAAGAGCCGTGTAGATATAAACCTATCCAATCATCTTTTATAATTTCAGCAACCCCTTTTTGCAGGGTGAGAATAAATTCTTTTATTCTAGAAGAACAGTTAATTAAATTAAATGCCACAGTAATGCCCCTTTTATTTTTCCGTTAACTTGCTTCATGAATGGACAACTTAGGAAGCGATGGGATGGTTTTCGTGCTTACTAAATTCTCTCTTTTTACTGATCCATTTTATCTACTAAACCATCATTATTCATATTTCGAATGGTGACAATCTTGCCATCTTCATTGAGGTTCATTCTTGCTGTAATCGTAGCGGTGTCGGTTTGGCCGTCTTTGCTGTATTCCACTTCGACTTCATAATCATAAGCTTGGTCTTGATCCTTTTGTATTTCAATATTCGTTGGTTTCAATTGGTACCCATTTTCATATGCAACTCTTTGAAATAACAAAATCTGATTAGTATTCATCATATCTTCCCAATTCATCACCAACGGCTGATAGTTTTCTTCTACATACTTTTCTAATTCAGGCGGAAATGCACCATCTTGTTCTAGAGCGTACGTCAGTTCATCATTAGGTCCTGTGAATTCTTTCTCCAAAAAAGTTTGGATGGTTTTCACATTCTCATCACTTTCCTTTGGAGAGCTACAGCCAGCGGCCAAAACAATGACAGACGCTAAGACGAATAAGTTCATGGTTATGCCCGTGATTTTTTTCATACTCATAACCTCCTCCGTACTCACCTATACGTACAATAATGGTAAAAGTTTCAATTTTATTATAACGGATCTGGATTTCAGATGTTGAACTTAGCAATCGCTCTGACCATCCTTACTGCATTAAAAAGAAGGCTATCCTTTTCTGGATAAGCCTCCGCATCTTGAACCACTTACAGAATAACTAAAATATTGGTTCGTCCGTATTTGTGACGTTAACCAAGCATGGAATGGACAGTACATATAGGATGACCATAATTAGCCAGATGATTGTTGTCGATTGTTTTAGAATCATTCAGACTGTAACTATAACTAATCACTTGTTTGGATAAGTTCCCTCGTTTTAGAATCATAGATTTTATACCTTATTTCAAACTCATGATCCTTTGTGACTGTGAGCTCACAGTAGTACGGAACGGCCCTTCCATAAGAATCCAAGTCAGGGATATCTCTAAAGTAAAAGACATCGGACGAAGCACCCATTTTAAATGATGCTTCACTGGTTCTCCCAGATGAATCTATCTCAATCGTGCAACTCCCTTTTACAACATCATACTCTTTAAATAGCATATATTTTAAGCTGGGGAGAGTGATAACTAGCAGTAGACCGCTGAATATTAATGAAATAAGAGCTTTAAATGTATTTGAAAGAGTAAATTCTCTTTCCTTGAACATATAAACGAACCAAAAAACACCAATCAATAATAACACTGCACCTATTAGCAACATAGCATAATACATTTGTATCCTCATTCCCCAGTTGGAAGTAAATCCATTTTGATGTTAGTGAATATACGTTTATCTCTTTGAAAAAGTTTCGTAATGTTGAAACTACTAATCTAATATTTCCCCCTTTAAATTCTAGAAATCCATAAGAAAACCTCCCTCAAAAATGAGGGAGGTTCTATATTGTTTACTGACCATACCAGACCTTATTATTCTGAATCTGTGTGTTATGTGCTGGGTGCCAGTAATCTACTGAATAAGAGTAATCGTAGTTCATCACGCATCGAATCCCACTACCTTGTGCATCATGTCCAAGCCCGTAGTTATGTGAGAATTCATGCTGAGCTGCTTTAGAAGTGTTTGTTACACCTTGATCTAAGTTAACGCTAAATGCTGTTCCAGGATCTGAAGAATAAACGTAAGCTATTCCTCCAGCATCAAAGTTAGCATCCTTTGAGAAACCAACTACAAAGTCGTAACTGTAACCCGACCAATCCCTACTTAGATCGGATAAGATTTGTGAGCTGTTACCACCTTGTGAGGTCCAATTTCCTACTGCCTGTACTTGGAAGTCTATTCCGTGGTCTCTGATAAATGCGTCATCCGCGTTTTCAACGATTTGTTGTACTCTGCTTTGCCAGTCACTATATGTACCTCGATATTCTTCATCCGCTACCGCTAATACAGTTACTGTTTTGGTTGCTTGAGCTTTGAACTCTTTATTTTGTTGTGCATTTTTTGAAGAGAATGTACTTTTAGTCGTTTTTACATCTTTCACATTACCCTTTTGATCTAACTCTACTACTTTAGTAGACTTCTCGATTTTAGCAGGACCTTTATCAGGAGCATATTCCTTGGCCTTTGGTAATGAATCGATGTAAGTAGTGGTTGGTGCTGCATGGTCATGGTCGTGATGGTCCAGGTCTGTTGGTTGTACCTTTGCAAGTCCAATGGCAGGTGCGATGCAAATGGATAAAGCTAAAGTAGTTGAAGCAATTTTTTTCAAGTTCATAGAGAACCCTCCTTTTTTGGTATACCTAACAAATTCGGGGGATTCTTCCTAATACCTTTTAATTAGAGGTTGAGAAAGTTCGGGTGAAAAGTCCTGTGTACATTCGAGGTATTTCTACTAAATAGGTGAAAATTTTCATGTTTTCTCTACTATTTTTAGATTTAAGTTAGTGGATAAGAGTCAGTTGGAAATTTCCATAATAATCTTACCAGTGGACTTGAAGTTTGTTACCATTTAGATCCTTCTCTCCTTTGTTTCATTTGGTATGTCAAATAGTTCCCTTTCTGTACCTTTTTCCTTCCAACTATGAATATATGTTCATTTACTTTTTTCCAATTATTTTAAAATTTAGCAGCTTACTCAAGAAAAACTTTAGATAAAAAAGAAGCTCAACCCGTTCAGGGTAAGCTCCATATAAAGGAAAATAACTCAACTGAGATTATAGAAAAAACTGTTCTTCAGAAATGACTTGTATCCCGTTTCTTTTAAGTAAAGCAGTTGTGACTCCATTTCCAATCATTTTCTTGCTTTTAAATTCTCCATTGTAAATCATGGCACTTCCACACGAGGGGCTATATTCTTTAAGAACAACTACATCTGCATGAACCTCTTTGGCCTTTTTTAATGTAGCATATGCTCCTTTTAAATACATTTCCGTAACGTCTTTACCTGATTTTTCGACTACTTTCGCTTTTCCAGCCAATACATCATCCCCGTTACCCCCTATTATTTCAGCAGGTTCTCTGGGGGTTGAAAATCCGCCAAGCAATTCCGGGCATACTGGTATCGCCTTATTCTCTTCTATTAGTTTACTGATCTTATGATCTAGACAATGCGTACCGTTATATCTTACTTCCAAACCTGCTAAACAAGAACTCACTAATATCATTGATCACACCTCATTTTGATAGCACCTTATGAACTTGTACAGCTAACTCAACGTTAAATGAATGACTGAATGCTTCCATTCACTCTCAAATCATTTCTTTTCTTATTCCAGAATAGCGCTCCTATTGCGAAGGATCGTTAATCAAAAGAATCTAACCACATAAAAGTATCATGCTTCTTTCATTCGTTAATGGAAAGTTACAACTTAATTTCATACTCCATTCGTTTTGCTGTCGCTGCAGCTACATCTTTTCCGTGCAGTCGAGATATTAGGTGAAACGACATATTTATTCCTGCTGATATTCCTCCAGATGTTAGAATGGATCCTTCATCGACAAATTTAACATCACGCTGGACTGATACTTGAGGAAATTCATGTTTTAATCGATCAATATCCATCCAATGCGTTGTCGCTTTTCTTCCATCAAGAATTCCTGCTTTTGCAAGAAGTAGCGCACCCGTACAGACTGAAGTCAGAAATTCTGTTCTTGATTGCTGGGCTTTAATCCATTCGATGATAGTAGGATTGTTTATTTCAACCTGTTCAGCACCATACCCCCCAGGAATAATCACGATATCTAATAAAGGATGGTTAGCTAAACTAAAATCAGGAACAACTTTCAAACCATTCCTTGCCGTAACCAAGTCTCCATTTTCAGATATTGTTTTAACAATAAACGGCTTTTCATTTGAATGAGGTAAAGTCGCTACAGAAAAAACTTCAAATGGTCCTGCAAAATCCAAAACTTCTACATCATTAAATAGTAAAATACCAACTGTACGCTGTTGCATGTTTTAAACCTCCTTGTGACAGTTATAGATACATAGAGAATGATTAAAAATAAGACTTGTCTTTAGCTAATAATCGAAATTTCCTTTTATGGGTCAGGTGATCAAATTTGCAAGGCTTGATTACCTTATTAATATTGATAATCAAATATTAATTGATTTTGCTTTTATTTTAGGTGGTGGAATTCGTCGATTATGTACAGCCGTACCTCTTCACCGAATTCCAATATTTCCTTCTATTATACAAGAATCGGGCCCGATAAACGCGCCCGATTTGTTTTAGTCTATAACAATCTTTAAAAGGGTTTGATGTCATTCAAACTCTTCTTCTGTTAAATCCATATTAACGGCCATCGCAATACGGCTCCCATCAGCTGCTGCAAAAACCACTTGAGATGGTTTTACATAGGAAGCATCTCCAGCAGAATACAAACCAGGTATGGAGGTTCTTCCTGATTCATCTGTTTTGATCCCACCCGACTTTGTCATTTCATACCCCAACTGGTCTCTGAACGGTGCGCTTTGAACAAATTGGGGCATGACAAAGCCTCCAGCTCTCGCAGTGTGAGTTCCATCTGTAAAGCGAATATGTTCCAATCTACCGTTTTGGCCGATAAAGGCTAGAATGGATTTCTCTATCACCGTAATCCCTTTTGATTGCAGTTGCTTCTTTTGCACTTCCGATAAAAGTGTAAGACCATTGGTACAAACAACCAAATCTTTACTCCAATTGAAGAGCAGTTTCGCCATATGGAAGATAGATGGATTTTCGGAAACAACGAAAATCGGCTGATCCTGCAGTTCCCATCCATCACAATAAGGACAATTAAACAAACTTTTTCCATATAACGAATAAAAGCCCTCGATGTGAGGAAAAATCTCTTTTACCCCTGTTGCCACAATTAGTTTTTTTGTGAGAATACGATTTCCTGAAATATCAACTACTTCAAATCCCATAGCTGTTTTGTTGACTGAAACGATCTCAGTTTGCAGATGATTGACAGAAGGGTAATTCAACACTTCTTTATAAGCAATACGACGGAATTCGGACGGTGATATACCGTCTCTTGTAATGAAACCGTGAGAAGCATGTGTCACAGCATTTCTAGGCTGATTATGATCAATCAAAGCTACACTTCGTCTTGCTCTCCCCAGTACAAGGGCTGCATTCAACCCTGCAGGGCCTCCTCCAATAATCGCACATTCATAAATCATACATTACACCGCCTATATAGATAATATAGATATATTATATCTGTAATTAAACATAAATTTCCTGATTGGTGGAGCTCTTAAGAGTGTAGTAACATTCATCCTTCTCCCTCCCTGAAATATATTAGAGACACATTATATCTATGATTAAATGAAAAGATTCATCTCTAAAGTAAAAAGCTAAAAAAATGACTTGTGTTAAACTCCCATTTGCTTTTGAGCTATGTCCACTAAGTTAATTTCTTTTAAATGTTGCTTCATCTTCTCTTCTGCTTCTTTCATTTCAGCTTGAATTAAGCATTCATCTCCATGAACAAAATCACATTCAAATAAGGAAGCTGTACCTTCTATGGCGTGAATGATATCTAAAAATGTAATATCATCTTTTAGACGAGATAATCGATAACCTCCATGAGCTCCGGAAATTGATTCAACCATTCCTGCTTTTACGAGCTTGGTTAAAATCTTAGACAGATACGTTGTGGAAACACCTTGGGATTCTGCCAGTTTCTGGACACCTATAGGCTCACTTGAAGAAGCAGTAACGAGAGCAAGCATGGTGTGCAACGCATAATTAGTCGCTTTTGAAAATTTCATGTTAACACCTCTATTATAGACTTACTATATCTATAATATCCTTGAATGGATTTATTTGTCAATACTACTGCTTCCTAAATAAGAATGTAGAATGAAAAAATCTTCACCATTTTGACCCTATATTTTAGTATAAATCTTGAAATACGGAATAAAACGCCTGCTGGACGGTTCTTTCGCTTCAGAAGCAGAAGAGCCGTCCCGATGATTCCCCCTATTCTAGAGACCTGGATTTAACAATCCGGTCACTAACCATTGCCACTACTATCCCGATAGCGATTGGTAGTAAAGCAATTTCAGTGTTGGAGAGTGAAATCTTGAATACAAGGAATTCTATATTTCCTATAAAACCAATTACATATAGCAATACCATGGTTCCAATTGCAGCAATTAACGGTAGCCAAAAGGATTTAGACACAACTCCACCTCAATTCAATGAATTCTTAACAACTGTCTTTCAACTTAATACCAATTATTTCAAAGTATTTAAGATCACACAATCCTTTGTTCATCACTTTGATGACATCAAAATCACACCACTAAGTGAAATTGAATTATTAAAATATTTATATCTCAACAAGAATCATAGAGATATCTTCCTATTCAGTGGTCATTACTCCCGATTGATAGAGAATTGGACCTAATTCAGATGTTGATATTTGTAGTATGATTGACTATAAATTACATTTATTAACAAAAGGGAGATGGCAATAGTGATCGGTTTCATTCAACGTTCAGTGACGTATCTGGTTACGTGTTCACTGGTTCTATCTGCTGGTGCTGCTGTAGGGATGACGCAGTCATTCGCAGCCGAGCATGATGATACAAAGGTCATAGAAGATGGCGGCGGCCAAGGGGGAGTCACCTGGATAGAGTATTATTGGAGAGCTTCAGGCAGTAATTTCATCATCATGTATCGAAGTGCCAACGGCGGGGATCAGTGGAAAGAAGTGACCTATAACAAGTACGGAAACATCGTTAAGGTTTTGTATGGAACATATTAAGGGGAAAGGATGATGGATCTGTATCCATCATCCTTTTCTTTGAGTGAAGCGCTGGGACGGGACTATAATCTCCCATCTTTCTACCCTAAGAAATCAAACGTATAACCAACTGTTATAAAGATGACGAAGAAGACAAGACCTAGAAGTGTAATGACGTACTCTCTTTCAGCTTTACTCCTTCTCCATTGCATAAAAACATCGAATCCCGAGAGTAAGATAATGATTATCGCCCCGACGAGTTCAGCCTGGAAGAACACAACACATATAAAAAAGAGCGTCCAACCGATTCTCCTTACCCAAGTGTGAGTTGAACCAAGTCCTTCTAATCCGGATTTTCTGTTATATGGAATGTTCCACCATCTCCTGGCAATCTTCTCAACGATAAAATATGCAGACAGGGCGATGACAATATAAACGATAAAACTGTACATGTGATGCACCTCCAAAAGTCCGTCTAAAGGGTAATGTTGCATGCCTAAGGATTTATCTAAACGACTCCGCCATCTTAATCATGTCTTTCTTGGATAAAGTAATGTCAGATCCCCCGGGCAAGTATTCCATTTCATATTTAATGGTATCCCCTTCAATCCATATCAGTCGGTTGACCTTTTCCGGACCTTCTGATTCATAATAGCTTCCTTTGGATTGGCCGACTTTCACTTCTTCCTGGTATAGTGTCAGATTGGTTCCTGGTTCTATGGATTGAAACGTCAGTTTGATTATTTGTCTTTCCTTACCCGTCAAGGTCACCAATTCTATTTCCCCTGAAGGATCCGCACTTGTTTTGGTTGTGACCTCCGCTACTTCAAATGGGGCCTTTGTGAGAAACTTGAATTCTGCGCCAAGGGATTCAGGACGATCTTTGGCCTCGTATTGATAAAAAGGGGCACTGGCGTTATTTCCGTCAAAGAGTCCCAATTGTGTTCCACCGAAATAAACGAACAGAGAGAGGCATGCGGCAACAAATACAAAGGACATCAACGGAGCGAATATCGGTTTTTTATTGAATGAAAAGGCTTTGGATGAAGGTTTCGAATGAACCTCATTCAGAATGTTCTCCCTCATCTTATTGGTAAAACCATGCTCTTTGAAGGTCTCTTCTTTCATCAGACCTCGCAAACGTTTAAGCTCATCCATTGTTATACACCTCGTTCCGTTTAATCGTTGAACCGAGCAGCGCTTTCCCTCTTGTTAATCTGGTCTTCACGGTATTGGTGTTCAAATCCATACAGGCCCCGATTTCAGATAGCTTCATTTCTTCAAAATAATAGAGGAAGATGACTTCCCGATATTTGATGGGAAGGGACAACACACTCTGGATCAGCTCTGAATTCTTTTCCTTCTCGATCACAGTTTGTTCCGGGGCGCCCATCTTTCCTTTGACCATGTCATTGATTTTATTCGATAGACTGACCATACGTGTATCCCACCGTCTTAAATAATCCTTGCAATGATTGACGGCCACGCTGATGATCCATGTTTTAAGGGTGGAATCCTCGCGAAAGGTATCCATTTTTTGATAAAACTTGATGAAGATCTCTTGAGTCAGATCTTCCGCCAGGCTGTGTTCCTTCACATAGGAATAAACAATGTAATACACATCATTTCCGTATTCCGTCATGGCTTTCTCAAGTAGTCGATCTTTCTCGGATTTAGAAACAGTTCCGGGTTTCAAACACTCACCTGCTTTGTATGTATCTTCACTAATTAAGACGTTTTTACTATAGAAAAAGTTTGGGTTTCTTTACAATTTGTCAAAAAAACACGCCTGGCGAGGTTTATCGCCAGGCGAAAACGTGGATTACATGATGATTTCTTTACCCTGTTCATGCCTGACTGACTTCCCTAAGCTTGCAAGGCTTCCCGCAATCAGGAACTGCGCCAAGTAGTAGGTTGTCATAATCAAAACATCCGAATAAGGGATGGCTGACACGAACATATTCCATGACAGGATCGAGTCCGAGATGACAAACAGGATACTACCGGCAGTTGCCCATAGGTTCCCGGTCAGGATGGCGGTCAGGGCCATCAGGGAAATGACCAGCATGTAGGCAACGACGGGGATCACGAGTCCATCATTCCCTTCGGTTTGGAGCGCGGTAATCAGTTGTCGGCCGATGATGAACGAATACAATCCAATCGGCAGTAAGGCAGCAAGGCGAGTCTTGTTTATACGGGACATTTTGATAAAGCCCATCAAATAGAAAACGTGTCCCACCAGGAAGGCTCCAAGCCCGGCAACAAAAGACACGGCAATGAACCCGTCGCCCAACATGCAGAAAAACAGGCCGATGACGATGAGTCGCATGGCCGGAGCTGGTCTTTTAGGCAGCTGACGGAATGCGTAGAGAATGATGAGTAGCATCGGGATCAGTTTAAAGATGATTTTCAACACGAATGGTTCTGACGGAATGATGAATATGTAGAGGACGGCCATGATTCCGATCAGGGTGGGGAGTATCCATTTATTCAACATCGTTCACATCCTGTTTATGCGATTTTTTTAGTCCTTTGATATATATACTTGTTTTTGGGATGGAATTCCTTCTTTGGACAGAGTTGAATCTGATTTTAGTATGTGATCCAGCTTCTCTTTTACAGGGAGATCTTTAATCATGCTGGTTTGGGCTATAATTGTGTCGGATATGAAATAATCATGCAGGTTTCAGATTTATCGTGCAGGAATTTGATTTATTAAGCCCCTTTTTCACATATTTGATTCTTGATGAAGTCCGCCGTCCACAAAAAAACGCAAGAACCCCTAAAAAGATGCGTGGTCCTTGCGTCTTTCATTTGAATGAAGTTGACTTTTTAATAATTTCTCCCCCAGGACCTACACTATAATTAGCAATTGAAGAGGATACTATGCCTTCTCTGTTGAGCCCGTCCTTATAATTAAACGTGATTTCCCAAGCCTTTGAATCACTGCTGAAATGGGTTTCTTTTGAAAGGAGTTCCACGTCATCCATGCTGATTTTTTTGAAGCTTGAATCATTATGTTCCTGTACATCTTGTTCAAATTGTTCCATGGCGATGGCTTCGGCTTTCTCACTTTCAATGATTCCCGTTCCATCATCGGCACACCCTAACAAGGAAAGGACTGTGATCAAGCTTACAAGAGTAATCATGATTCTTTTCAAATGAAACTTCCCCTTAACCATTGGGACCGCCACCTGAATGGTGATTTGAATTCATGGCTTGTTGGGAATACCGTGCGGACTTTTCATAGGCTTCATCCTTTGGATTTCGGGACGTATTCTTGATGCTATCCCCATAAAACTCCCTCTTCCTGGAACCAATCCAAATCCTAATCGCAAAGTAAAGGACTAGAATTCCGATGAAAATAAAAAAATACATCATTTGGTTTCCCCCTCCTTACTCTATATGTATGATTAATGTCAATTATTTCAAATATTGTGGTGTTGGGCAATACCTAATCGGAATTCCATCAATCATGCCAGTTTGTTGAATGTTCTTATCTTGTAACTAAAAAAGACCCGTCTCCTCGACGGGTCTTTAAGCTGAATCATTTCAAAGGAATAAAATATTTCTCCATTTCCCTTTCAGAGAGAACAACTCTCCTGGATAAGTCTTTCGTTCGTAAAACAAATTCCTTGATGCCAATATACTCAGATTCAGCAATCAAATAGAAGTGGGCCCCCTTTTTGAACCCTCTGAAATCGCTTTTTAATTGATATCTTTTCAGCATGGTCTCCAGTAACTCCTTGGTTCATTACAAGCCGTAAGCCTATAGGTCACTGGCTCTTTTCCACCTGATACGACTCCGGATAGATCGTTTCGATTTTCTTTATAAAATAATAATGCTTATATAAAGCGAGCCCGATTAAGATGATTCGAACAAACAGGATATCCACGAACACGACTGAGAGCAGAATAAAGAAATCAGCCGTCACGTTGATCCTGATTTTCTCTTTCCGGGTCATCCCCTTCTTT
Source organism: Rossellomorea sp. ABR4_004 (assembly GCF_056159585.1). NCBI lineage: Bacteria > Bacillati > Bacillota > Bacilli > Caryophanales > Bacillaceae > Rossellomorea > Rossellomorea sp. ABR4_004. The sequence continues at coordinate 514,873 of NZ_JBSWVM010000002.1, forward strand.
TGAAGGAGGGCGAGAACATATTTATCATATATGACTGTGCTCTTAAACCAACGATCGATCCGCTTCGAACTTTTCGCAAAGCAAAACGCGGCAAATAAGTAAAACGGGCCACCCGGCAGAACCGGAAGCACAGTGCCGGCAATCCCGAACACCAGGGATATCGAGCCAAGCAGCATAAACAGAATGCTCTTTATCTTTTTCAGTGTCATGATTGATTTCCCCTACCATCGTTAGATTAATAGACATGTTTCTACTTCCATCCATTGTACTATAACTATAACAGGAAGGTCCGGGTAGTGGATTAGGTGATTTATGTTAATTGTGTGGCGATTGGCGGGTGGATGAGGAAAAGAGGCTGACACCATTCCTATACTGTATTAAGAATAATGCGATCAACCAGCGATCATCGTTTTGCCTATAGAAGATTCATGACATTCCTTTTACTTGTTTGTATTTTCCCTTTCTAGAAGCTCCACCCGCTGTTTTAAAGATTCAATTTCATGATGATTCGACTTGTTTAAACCTTTATATAAAGATAGGAAACCCCAATATATCATGGCAAAACATAATCCCAATATAAACAATACAATGAAGATCCCAAAAATAGTCTCTAAAATGATTCGTCACCCATTCCTTTTTTCAAATGTGTTATTTCCATTGGGCTCAACCTTTCTCCTCCTAGTATAAATAAATGACTTATACACCATCACATATGTTATAATTATCCAATAATCGAGAGGAGACCCATCCATGTCCAATGAAGTCCTGTTTAGCATTTTCCCGCTATTGACCCTTTTGTTTTATCTGGCTCCCATTGTATTCATCATCTGGTTCTTGATGAAATTCCTGAAGATCCAGCAAGAAAAGAACCGGATCCTGCAAAGCATTTCTGACAAGCTGGATAAGAAGCAGCAGGATTAATTATGGGCGTGAAATACCGCCCATTTCATTTACGTTTCACACTATAAAACCTCATCGCTTTCGGGACCCCTTCGATGTCAAATACGCCATTCATGATTAAATGCCTTACTCGATACTCAAAATATCCGTCACCGATATATTGTTCCACATGTCCCAGCACTTCACCTATCAGTCGAGCTGATTTCATGAACCCCGGATTCTCCAACTCTTTATGCAGTTTTTCCGCTGTATGGATGATGTACGCATCATAATAATCTTCCCGGACCCTTTTTATTTCACCATTCTCCCAGATTCTCAATACTTCCTGTGTGGCAGACAGCTCTTGCCACTCCTCTTCGTATGCTATTCTTTGTTCATTATTCAATGGAGCAGACTCTTTTTCATACATCAGCCCTACTTTTTCTGGGGAAAGTTCTCCAGTGTGCAAGGTATGGGAATGGGTTGTATCCATGATATACAGATCGTTTGGCTTTGCTTTTAATAGATACAGAACAAATCGCAGGGCCGTTTGTTCGTGAGCATTTGCCCCGGCCCAAATCGTAATGGGGATATGGCCAGGAATCTCCTCAATCTCCGAGATCGTTTCATTGAACCTTTCATGGAATTCCGTTAGTTCATCCCCTTCAAAAAGAATATGATTTTCGAGCCATTCATACCGGTGATGAAGCCCCTTTTCTTCATGCAGTTTCCATAAGGGACCGATGGAGAACACATCCGAAAAAGCGAGCACCTTAACGTCTCCCACATCCCTTTCTTTTAACGCGATTTTCAAACTGCCGGATGCAGAATCTCCAAACAAGATATGGACGGATTCATATGTCTTTTCCGTCGCAGCCTGACTTCTTTTATACTCCACAAAATTCTGATAGGTGTTCTTCAGATCTTTTAACAGCTGAGCTTGCTCTGTTTCTTCTGCCATATTGATTCGTAGCAGCATGTGGAATAGGAGGGATTTCACTTCTTCCTCTGTTGAATGCTCCACGAGTTTTTTTATTTGATCGATCAATTTATTTCACCGCCTTTAAAGCAGATAGTTCCTTCATAAGCTACTATCCACATCTTGTAATAATACCATAAAAATCCAACCGGATTTATCATGGAACGAGAAGGAATCACCATTCACACAAAAAAATGACCCCAATAAAAAATACCCACTTAAAATACAATTTTAAATGAGTATCTATATATTCTTGGAGCGTACATCACAAATCTTTTGAAAACTAGCGTGAATTTTTTTCCACTACTACGTGTTCAAACTTTTCCCCTAACAAATCAATGTCAAAGGCTTGACCGAAGCCGACAACATAACGGCCTTCTTCAGGAGTCAGTTCAAATAAGGACATATCGATCCCTCTTAAAACCCCCATCATGGGTGTTCCGTGAATCTCTTCAAACTTGGTGAAAATTTCTTCATGTCCTACATCCCCAATATTCAAAGCCGAGCATTGAATGCGGACACGCTCACGGGCGAATAGATTGGGCGATTTATTCTCATCTGAGATGAGCATAACATGAATACGATTGTTTCTTTCGATATATTGGTAATGTTCGGAAATCGCACTAATGTAGATATAGAATTTCCCGTCATGCTCTACATAAGGGGAATAGCTGATAAATGGATCACCATTTTCATCTTTTGTGCTGATGATCACCGTGTTGATCTTGTCTTTGAATTGTACATAACGATCCTTCATTTGTTGCAAATCGATTTGTTTTGTCATGTGAATTTTCCCCTTTTCACTTTATTTATTATGAAGATATTCCTACCAATTGAATGCGAGGCTTGTTGTGAATCGTGTGGGTATCGATTTCTGTTTCCACACCATATACGTTTCGAATCATTTCCTTTGTCATCACTTCTTCCGGTGTACCATATTGCTTGATCTTCCCGCCCGAAATCACGCAAATGCTATCACTGTATATACTTGCCTGATTTAAATCGTGCAGCACCATGACGATTGTGACACCGAGCTCCCTGTTCACGGTTTTAATTAAATCCAGAAGCTGCAGCTGGTGGGCAATATCCAGGTAGGTGGTGGGCTCATCGAGTAACAGCACTTTCGGGGATTGAGCGAGAGACATGGCGATCCATGCTCTTTGAGCCTCTCCCCCGGATAAGGAAGAGACTTTTCGATCCTTGAAGGGTTGCAGTCCCGTTTTTTCAATGGCCCATTCTACGATTTCTACATCCTCTTCTGTTGTCCGCTCATACCATTTTTTATGAGGGGAACGTCCGTATTTCACCAGCTCCTCCACAGAAATATCCGATGGGGGTTCGTTTGATTGAAACAGTACACTCATCATTTGAGAGATTGTTTTCGTTTTCAATGATTGCATATCTTTCCCATCCAGGAAGACCTGCCCTCCTTGAATCGGCATCAGCCGGGACATGGTCTTTAATGCAGTCGACTTTCCAGATCCATTCGGACCGATAATGGAGACGATCTCCCCTTCGTTCACCTTCAGGGTAAAATTGTGTATGATTTTTTTATCATCGTAGCTAATGTTCAAATCTTGGGCTACCAACATCCTATAAGTCACCCGCTCTCATTAAATATAAGAAGTAAGGACCTCCAACCATGGCCATTACAATGCCAGCCGGGATATCCAGTGGTGCAAACAATGAACGTCCCACGGTATCTGCAACCAATAACACGAGTGCCCCCATCACCATACTCATCGGTAGCAGTTTCCAATAATTAGAACCAACCAAGAATCGTGACATATGGGGCACAATCAGTCCGACGAAGCCTAATAACCCGACAACCGCTACCGATACTGCAGCTAAATATACGGCCACCACGGAAAGGACGATCCTGATCCGATTCGTCTTCTCCCCTAGGTTGATAGCCACTTTTTCTCCTAAATTCAATATATTAGCCTGTCGGATACAAAATAATGCCACAATCCATCCTGCTAATGAGTAAGGAAGGAGAACCCCGACGTCCCCCATGCCTTTTCCCGACAAACTGCCGTTTAACCATTGAAGGGCGGAAGGAAGACGATCGCTGTATAAAATGGATAATAATCCAGTGATTCCACCCATCACGGCATTCACTGCTACTCCGGATAAAATGATGCGTACAGGGGAGATATCATGATTTCTCCATGCTAAAGCATAGACGAGAATAACAGCGACAAGTCCACCACCTACTGCAGCCAAGGGAATCCATTGCCCATATGCAGGAAACATTAAAAGGATCAATAATACAGTGACCGCTGCACCACTCGAGACACCGGTCAACCCGGGATCAGCAAGGGGATTTTTCATAACGGCCTGAAACAATGCACCTGAAATAGCCAGATTAGTTCCTACTAATGCGGCAATGGCGATTCTTGGAATTCGCAAATCCCACACGATGGTCCTGGAAAGATCCTCACCTGCTCCGAATACCGTTCTGATTGATTCCAAAGGAGAAAGAGCCACACTGCCTATTCCGATGGACAAGATAATGGCCATGACCAGAAGGACACATGTCGAGCCGATCACCAACCAGTTTTTCTTCTGACGTTCGATAACCCCTAATCTCATTTTCATTCATCCTTATTTCGTTACTTGTATAACATTTCGCTCAATTGCCCCAGGGCTTCAGGAGCTTTCGAAATAGATGCATATCCGAATACGCCGTAATCGAGAGCTTGAACACGATCGTTCTTAAATGCATTCAACTTTTCCCATGCACCATTCTTTTTCACTTCTTCTTCAAATAATGTCAGAGCCGCTTGAGGATCTCCGTGAGCTACAAGCAAGATGGCATCCGGGTTTGCCACCACTACATCTTCCATATTTAGTGCACATATGATTCCGATGATTGTAATAGATCTGTTACGACGTTTGATGCGCCCAGTGTCTTGATTAAACTTCCTACATAAGTCGTTTCATTCATCAGCATGAAGGAGTCGCCTGTTCCAAACAGCACCATGACTTTAGGAGCTGTTTTCCCTTCAATACTTTTGACGATTTCTGTTTCTTTGTCCTGTACTTGTGTCAGATAGGCATCCGCTTTCTCTTCCTTACCGAAGACCTGACCTAATACGCCCAGAGAAACCTTTAATTCCTCGTAATTATCTGTTGGCACGTAAGACGTGGATAAATCAATATTCTTCAATTTCTTTTCGATACTTTCTTTAATCGATTCCGATCCGATGACCATATCCGGTGAAAGACTCGCTATTTTTTCAACATCCGGAGCCATCACCGAACCGATTTGTGGAATCTTTTCAAAGCCTTCAGGCATTTCATGTGTGGAAGTTGGAACTCCAACTGGTGTCACGCCTAAGATATGTAGCATTTCTGTTAACGAAACAGAAGTTGTAACGACTTTCCCGGGTGCTTCAGCAGGAAATTGCTTTAATAGTTCATCTGCATTAGCTGTTTCACTTGAACCCGTCGAATCTCCGTGAGAACTACCGTGGGAACTTCCATGACTGCTCCCATGCTCACTTTTATCTTCAGAATCAGTTTGGGATGCAGCTACTTCTGTATTCGCTTTTTCCGTCTTTTCTTCTCCGCAACCACCAAGGATTAGCATGGTTGAAACCATTAAACTACCATATATTCTCTTTTTCATCTAAACGACCCCCAAAATTTAACTAATTGATAATAATTATCATTTTCAATTAGATTTTATCAGCTGGGTCATTTCTTGGCAATACGTTTTTAATGGGACAATTGGACAAGCAGGGGGACTCCTCTTACAATTCAAAACTAAAGTACCGGTATAAAAGACTTATACTTTTATTATTTCAAAGGATAAATGGGATACTATATATAATATGTTTTTAGGAGTCATCTATAGCTTTCAACTGAAAGAAAAAAAAATAGGAAAATTAACTTACAAAGAACTTAGTAAAACAAAATGATATATTACTATCTAAAAGGGGGATTTCATGTGAGTAAATTAAAAGTGGCATTATTACACTTGCTACCCATAGCAGGTGACATCGATCACAATCAACACTTGATTGAAAAAGCAGTTAAACAGGCAGCAAAGCAAGGGGTTGATTGGATCATCACCCCCGAATTAGCACTGAGTGGTTTGCAATTTTCTCAGAAAGTAGGAACTGACTGGATCAAGCCCCAACCTGATGAATGGATGACAGGTTTTCTATCTCTCGTTCAATCTTTGAATACGAATGTTTTTCTGGGTTGTCCTGAACAGCCAACACGTGGAGAGCTTTATAATTCAGTGTTTGTAATCAACCGGGAAGGTCAACTCATCGGAAAACAGAGGAAGATCACATGTATCACCGACGATTGGTCTACTTCCGGTACCTCCCTTGAACCAATCAATGTAGAGAATGTGAACATAGGTGTTCTAATCTGTGCCGATGCCTACACGAAAAATATTGCAGATACCCTTTCAGCTAAAGGAGCCGAGATTCTCATCGCTCCGTCGGCATGGGGTCCGGGACTGTATGGACCAGAGGGTGAATGGGAACAACGGTCGATCGATACTGGCCTATGCCTATTTGTATGTAATCGTACCGGAGAAGATGAATCGGTTACCTTTTGGGAAGCGGAAAGCCTGGTGATTAAAAATGGCAAACGCCTCCTCTCACACAAATCAACACAATCGGCCATTCTGACATTTGACTGGGATCTAGACAAAATGGAGTCTATTTCACCAGTTTTTAAAGTAGAGAATGTCCGTTAGGGAGCAACAGGGACAGGTCCCGCGGCCCGATTATCATCAGGACTTGCTCCGGTGACGGTGGCAGGTCCCAATCCCAATGAATGATTTCCTAGTATCATATTCCATACCAGTAGAAGAAGGGGGTTGATACGATAAGCCCCACCGCCACTGATGACGCCCCTCCCTTTTAACGACCCCAATTCAGTAAATGCTTCAATCTGATAGATCAATCACCCGACTTTAGAACCACTGTGAAATTGTATTGACAACGACCATTTTAATAAGTATATTTAGAACTATATTGTTGAGAATGATTATCACTATTAATTAGAAAGAAGGAAAGCAAATTGAAAAAAATACTCATCCCATTTCTCCTCATCGCCATCTTCATCCTTCAGGCTTGTGGCAGCACCGGGGCGTCAAAAACTGAACAAAAGGAAGAGAATGGGAATCAGAAAGCAAAATCCGAAACCATTACATATCAATCAGAAACCGGTCCTGTTGAGGTACCTGCGAATCCTACCCGCATTGTGGCGCTTTCGAACGCTCCAAATGTGCTTGCCTTGGAAGGTGAAATTGTCGGCGTTGATGAATGGACGAATATGAATCCCCTGTTTCAAGAGAAGCTGGAGGGTATTGAAGTAGTATCAGAGGAAAACATCGAGAAAATCGTTGAGCTGGAGCCAGACCTGATCATCGTGGGGTCCCACTCGAAAAATATTGATAAAATGAGTGAAATCGCTCCTACGGTTGCCTATACGTGGGGGAAATTGGATTACTTGGAACAGCAAATCGAAATCGGTAAGCTTCTTAATAAAGAGCAGGAAGCGAAGGATTGGGTGGAAGATTTCACTGCCCGTGCAGAAGAAGCCGGGAACGAGATCAAAGAAAAGATCGGTGAAGATGCCACAGTATCGGTCTTTGAATACGATACGAAATCGGCTTATGTATTCGGGAACAACTGGGCTCGGGGCACCGAATTATTATATCAAACAATGAAACTGGAAATGCCTGAAAAAGTGAAGGAAAATGCATTAGAACCAGGCTACTTTGCACTAAGCACAGAAGTCCTTCCAGAGTTTGCGGGAGATTATATCGTCCTTAGTAAAAATCAGGACGGTGACGGTTCATTCCTGGAAACACAGACATGGAAGAACATCCCTGCCGTTCAAAACAATAGAGTCATAGAATTAGATACGAAAGCGATCACGTATAGTGATCCAATCACATTGGAATATCTTCTGGATGTGTTTAAAAAAGCTTTTCTTGAAGAGTTAAACTAATGTTAAAACATATAAAAACCGCATGGATAATTGGAATCCATGCGGTTTTTTTAAAGGCCAAAGGGACAGGTACCGCGGCTCCAATCCAAGACCGGGCCAAGGTACCTGTCCCCTTGGCTCTCCCCTTGGCTCCCCTTTCAAAGAGGCAGCCGAATCACAAACTTCGTACCCTGCCCTTTCTCACTGAAAACTTCAATCGTTCCTTCATGCATAAGTACCAATTGCTTTACGATCGAGAGTCCAATACCGAATTCACCGTATGGATTGTTCGTCCTGGACAGATCCGCTTTATAAAACCTGCGCCAAATCGATTGGATCTCTTCGGGGTCCATACCGATTCCGGTGTCTTCGATTTCGATGATGGATTCAGTACCGGTAGAGGAGCCCCTTAACGTAATCGTTCCTTCAGAGGTGAATTGAATGCTGTTTTTCGTGATATTGATCAGGATCTGAATGAGCCGGTCGTAGTCGGCGTGTACCTTTGCATCATTATCTGCATGGACCCTGATGGTGTTCCCCTTTTCTTCAGCCTGAAGATCAAGCTGTTCCTTGATGACTTCGAAGATATCCAGTAAGGGTAAGGTTACTTTCGTAATGGCTACCTGGTTGGCGCGGATTTTTTCGTAGTCCAGGTTTTCGTTCACCAGTCTGATCAGGCGCCTCGTTTCCTCGCTTACGAGACCGAAGCTCTTCTCTTTCTGTTCTTCCGGGATCATATCATTTCTGATTCCTTCGATGACACCTCGAATCGTGGTCAGCGGTGTTCTCAGCTCGTGTGACACATCCGCCATGAACTGCCGTCTCCGGTTCTCCAGGCTGTCGATTTCCTCTTTGGATGCCTGAAGTTTCGTGACCATTTCATTAAAGTCTTCGGCAAGTTCGCCGATTTCATCGAAGTTGGAGCTTGGGACGCGAACATCGTAATGACCGGATGACACACGTGAAGTGGCATCCCTGATCCGCTGAATTCTTTTCACATGGAGCTTTGATAAGAACAAGCTGATCAAGAGTGAAATGGCCAGTGACAGGAGCACGATATATAGAAGATACTTATTGATTTCACTCAGCATTTCCCTCGAGCCGCTGATCGGGGAAATGAGGATCAGCCCACCAGTGAGCTGATCATTGATGATCCGGGGCATGATGACAAGGGATACTGCCTGGTCAAAGCGTCCGAAATCTTTTTTCAGGGGGACGGTTTCACCTCGTTCGATTTTTTGCCACTCTTCTTTGGAGAGCTCGATCCGCGGGTATACTCCTCCCCTTGAGAAAGATACTTCACCTTGACGATTGAACGTAATCACATCGATGTTCCTGGCATGAAGCAAGTTGCTGTATTCCTCAAGATACAGAGGTCTTCTCGGACTTGGTCTTTCAAGGTCGGATAAAATTTTATCCCCATACGACCTGAGTTCCGTCACTTTATTCTCGTAGACAAGATTTTCGACATACTGGGAAAACAGGAGGCCAAGGATCATGAAGGCGATGATGAGTACGCTTGTATGGCTGAGGAGCAGCTGATAAAGATACCTAACTTTCATCCCCGGCCGCCGTCTCATCGAATTTATATCCTACTCCCCATACCGTATGCAGGTACGGTTTTTCCTTGCTGCCGATTTTGTTGCGGAGCCGCTTAATATGAACATCGACCGTCCGTTCATCCCCGTAGAAATCATACCCCCATACCCGTTCGAGTAGCTGTTCCCTCGAGAACACTTGGCGCGGATGCCGTGATAGGTAATAGAGCAATTCAAATTCTTTCGGTGTCAGATTCGTAAGGGGAACGCCTTTCAGAAGGACTTCACGGGTTTCCTTACTGATTTGGAAGTCTGCCGTCGAAACATCCTGAGTTCCTGACCCACTGTTCTTCTCCCCTTGATACCGCCGCGTAACAGCCCGTATCCTTGCCATCAGGGCAAGGGGCGAGAAGGGCTTGGTCACATAATCGTCGGCACCGAGTTCGAGCCCGAGCACCTGATCCGATTCACTGTCTTTCGCCGTCAGCATGATGACCGGCACCTGGGACCCTTCCTCCCTGATTTTCCTGCATATGGTGACGCCGTCCATCCCGGGCAGCATCCAGTCCAGGATGACCAGATCCCACTCACCTTCCTTATAACGCCGGTACCCATCAGCCCCGTCGTGGACAAATTCTCCTTGAATCCCTTCCTTTATAAAAAACATCTCAAGCATCGACGTGACACTCTTATTGTCTTCCACTACCAGCACGTTCATCAACATCGCTCCTTTCCCGACTTTTTTCTATTTAGAACCATGGGGACAGGTACCGTGGCTCCTATTCACGACAGTGCCAAGGTACCTGTCCCCATGGCTCCCTATCTAAAGTATAGCCGTTTTGGCTGATTCATTCTATTGTTTCCTCCTAACGAAAAACCCCCGCTCACTTGGCGGGGATTCCTATCCTTATAATGTGTCATTTGGAGATTCGGCTGCCGGTTCCTCACTCTGTTCGGTCTCAGGCGCAGATCCATGAGGACCTTTTCCATGGCCTTGTCCACCATGATGGCCCTTACCGCCCTTGTGGAAAAAGATGCCCTCTTCTTTATTAAAAGGGAAGAAATCCAGTTTCTTCGCTTCGTCGGCATGATCGGTCATGATCTCTTCCATCAGTTCCTTCGACGTTTTGCCTTCGGTTTCAACACCCAGTTCTTTAGCAGCTTTTAGAATGGAAGTTTCGAATATTTCTTGTTTCAATTCATGATGCTCTTTTCCTTCTGTCTCAATTCCAAGGTCTTTCGCATGCTTCAGAAGTGCTACTTCCCTTACTTCATCTGCAAGCTCATCCAGTTCCTTGCCCTCGGTATCCACTCCAAGTTCTTTTGCTTTTTGTTTTACCAGCGCTTCCCTCACCTCTTGAGAGAGCTCTTCCTGGTCTTTTCCATCCGTTGCAATCCCAAGCTCTTTCGCTTTTTTGTTTAGTTCCACCAGACGGATTTCATCCTTAATAGCACGGTGATCTTTTCCTTCTGTATCAATTCCCAATTCTTTTGCTCTTTTTTCGAGTTCGGCCTTCATGATCTCTTTGGCGAGTTCCCGTGTATCCTTATCGGTGGTCTCGATCCCAAGTTCTTCTGCTTTTTCCTTCAACTGTTCCTCATTCAGATGGAACTTCCCATGCCTACCGCCGCGATGTCCGCCAAATGCCGACTCCGACTTTTCGCTGACAACCGCCGAATCGTTCGTCTTCGCGCTGTCCTCCTCAGCAGCAAAGGCTGGAATAGCCCCGAGAATCCCGACAGATAAGACTCCTGTCAATACATACGTGAGTGTTTTCTTATTCATTTTTAATTCCTCCTTTATTGTGTTGCAGGTACCCGAACCCATCTATGCAGCACACGATGAGGTCGCGATTCGATCCCCTGCCCTGTCATTTTCTCCACAAGTTATGACCAAAGTATGAACAAACAGTTGCCGGTTCATGAACTTTTTAATAAATTTTCGATTTGGTACTCCTCTTTCTGTTCCTCAAGCCAGGTCCCATACTCCGTTTGCAGTGCCTGATCAAACAGGATATCCTTTATTTCCTCTTTATGATCGTCAAGAACCGCTTCTTTCGCTTCTTTTTTGTCCGTCACCTTGATGATATGATAGCCAAATTCCGTCTTAACCGGCTCACTGATTTCACCCTTCTTCATGGCAAACGCCTTCTCATCAAATTCCGTCACCATTTCACCTTTTGCAAAAAAACCTAGCTCCCCGCCTGATTCGGCATTGGATGTATCAGTGGAGTATTCTTTCGCAAGCTCCGCGAAATCCCCTCCGTCATCAAGCTTGCTCTTCACTTCCTTAGCCGTTTCCTCATCTTCTAAAAGAATATGGCTTGCTTCTACCTGCTCTTGTTCTGCAAACGAGTCCTTATTCGCTTCAAAATATTCCTTTATCTGATCATCCGAAATCGAGACTCTGTCTTTCAGCAACTTTTCCGTTAACAAAAACGATTCGACATTCTTTTTGACACTTTCAAGGCTCGCTCCGCTTGAAGCCAATGCCTCATTGAAAGCCTCTTCACCCCCATAGGATTCTTTGAGGGACTCCAGTTCCTCTTCGATCTCACTGTCCTTGACCGTGATCTTTTCCTTGTCACTCTCAAGCTCCACAATCTTCTCGGCAATCAGTGTATCCAGGGCTGCATCCCCATACTGATCCACAAGTGTTGTGTACAAGTCCTCCTTACTGATCGACTTGTCCCCCACCTTCGCCACCACTTCATCCTTTGAAAAGCCAAACATCACAAGCATCGTGCCGACGACGACAATGCCTCCTATGACACTCCATAATGTGATCGAACGTTTCTTTTTATCCACTCACCCGTACTCCTTTATCTTCTATTGTTTGTTTTCTTATCGGTTGTTTCTTGTGGTGCCTGGTACAATTTGGACGATTTGTGCCTGGTACAGTTTAGTCGATTTGTACCTGGTACACTCTACTCGATTTGTACCTGGTACATTCCATTCGATTTGTACCTGGTACATTCCACTCGATTTGTACCTGGTACAGTTTGGTCGATTTGTACCTGGTACACTCCACTCACCTTGTACCATCTAGACCACCACTTTATCCATTCATCATTGCATTACTAGTAAGAGTCAGACTGACCGTCATTTCTTTACCGTCCCGGAAGATAGTCAAGTCGATCTTATCCCCGACTTTCAGGTCACCGTACAACTGCCTTCTCAAGTCAGCCACATCCGCTACTGCTTTTCCATTCAGCTCTGTAATGACATCGCCCTCTTTGACACCGGCTTTTGCTGCCGCTGATGTTTCATCGACATTCGCGACGACTACACCTGCTTCTACTTCATTAGGCAATTCCTGCAGATAATGGCGCGGAACATCGGTAAGATTCGTCATTCCGATTCCGATATATGGCCGTTCCACTTTCCCCGTTTCGATGATTTCACTTACGACCGGCAGGAAATCCTTACTTGGAATGGCAAACCCAAGTCCTTCAACACCGGAGTTCGAGATCTTCGCGCTGTTGATCCCGATCAGTTCACCCTTTGAATTCAAGAGCGCCCCTCCGCTGTTTCCAGGATTGATGGCTGCGTCTGTTTGGATGACATTCAATTCAGATTCACCTGCGGAAGTCTGCACTGGAATGGTACGATCGACGGCACTGACAATTCCTTGTGTAACCGTCCTTGATAAATCGAGTCCCAGTGGGTTCCCAATCGCGATCACCTGTTCACCGGCACGCAATGCACTGGAATCACCCACCTCCAACAGATTGTCCGCATATTTACCATCGATCTTCAATACGGCGAGATCCGTCAGTGGATCTGCTCCGATCAGCTCGGCATCGGTTTTTTCCCCATCATAGAGGGACACCTCAATCTTTGACGCCCCTTCAATGACATGATTGTTGGTGATGATATACGCACTGTCCCCCTCTTTCTTGAAGAGAACGCCTGAACCTGTTCCTGCTTGAGCAGCTTGAGATGCACCCATGCCATTCTGCTGCTGATAATTGACGATTCCCACAATCGATTCAGAGGCATCTTCCACAATGTTTGCCACATCTCCGTTACCTGTTGAAACGGTCGTAGGGTTGATTCCTGAATCACCCGAAGTCTCCACCTGCCCGTTGTCACCTGCTGATTGTTCGATGCCCGGCTGAGCCAGGTTCTGATAGTAATCGGTTTGAGGCAGTACCGTCAGTGTCAGGACCGAACCGATGATCCCGGCACCTACAGTGTTTAGAAATCCCCGTCCTTTAAAAGGCTTCTTCGGCTTCGGGCTTCGCTGCATTTCTTCTCTATTCACGGCTTCCATATTGTCCGACTCTATATGCTTCATTTCTTCATTTTGATTGTTGTGTTCTATCATGTTATTTCCTCCTCTATTGATTTTGCTCGGTTGATCTTTGCTGTTGATTTCATCTTAGAGGGAAAATATTACGAAACTATTAACAATGTGTGTACAGGGTGGGAAGTTTTTTGGAATGCGGGGATGATTTTTGTGAAAAAAGCTATTTTCGTAGAATTGGTAGTTTTTAGAAATTAATAAACAACTAATAATTGACATTTTTCCTCTTTGGTGTAAAATTACACCAAAGACGAAAGTGAGTTATTTATGGGAGGGTAAACCAAATGGATAAACTTATTTACAGCCTTCAACTTGTTATCAGTTCCTTAGGTTTTTTATTATCTTCATTCTTTAGTGGGATTGTGGGAAGCTACGCAATTGAATACAAGAAAGACCCCTCATTAGTTGACAAAACTATTTATGCCTTTAATTCGTCATCCTATCCTTATTATGCTTGTGTGTTTTTACTCTGGTTTTTAATTGTAATAGCTGTTCTGGTTATTCAGCGTAAAAAGATCTCTCCTACAAAATAATCATTAATTGACGGCGTTTCTCTATTTTTTCAATACTTCTCAAACATTTACTGTTTTATAATTGAAAGCACCCATTTATGCGAAAACAGCCTAAAAAAAGAACCACCCGTTGAATGGTGGTTGAGTGAAACAAGCTGATGATTTTCCTACAAAAAGTGGTGACTGAGCTGCATCTTGTCGGGGAACAGACCTGAAAAAGGTGGAGATCAGTCCCTTTCATTTGAGACATTCGGTGAATTTTCTTTTCACCTTAACGGGAATTCAACAGGGACGGACCTATGTTCCATGATCGTTCTTGACCCACTCCTTCTTAAACTCCGCCAGCGACTGCTGACGCTTCTCACGATCATCGCTCACAGCTTTCAAGGCCACTCTATATAACTTCTCACTCAGTCGCCATTTATCGATGGAACGGTCTTTTTCCCCGCCAAACAACGCAAAGGCCGTGGCACCGATCAAATACACATTCGTGACTTCATCGATCACAGCCCCTTGTTCGAATTCCTCCGGCGACATGAATCGGGAGGATCCCCACATCCTTCCCACTTTATTGATATAGGGACGTTTGGAATAGAGGTCGATATCGCAGATCAGGGTCTTTTCTTTTGAAAAATCATACAGGATACTTCCGTCATAGAAATCGATGGCCACATACCCCTCTTCCATCACATGAATGTGAAAGTCGAGGATGTCATGGAATACGTCCATCTTTGTGCTGTCCGGCATCTGCATGAATGTCTCCCTGGATAGGGGATACATCTTTCCCATGCACTCCCCGTCTGTCCATTCAAATATGGCGGCAAAACCACCGCAGATTTCTTCCGCACGAAGGAACTTGACCAAATGGGGATGGGCCAAATCTTCATATACCTTTACGCTGGCCTTCAACTCTGCGACCGAATCTTCCGGTTTTCCTTCATATCGCGCTGTCTTGGCACCGGCAAATTTTATAAACATTTTCTGGTCACCATTTTCAACCCCGAAACAGATATTGCCGGAGTCCTGGTCGTCATATACCTTGAAGACCTTCCCATACCCCTCGATAAAAGAGAAGTCGAAAGGAGCCTTTAATTTGTAGGGGATTTGATCCATGTACTGAATATAAATGTCTTCCACGTACCACGTCGGCACTGGATTGTTCATGCCGTCAAACCAGCCCAGCACTTCCTTTGCCTGTTTCTTCATGACGGCCACTTCCTCTTCCCCAAACGCCATGGCCCATGGAACGGACGACAGCATATTGCTGCTGATGTAAAAGAGCATGAGCTTGAAGAACTCCTCCGGCGGCCGTCCGTTGAAATAGCCGTTGAGCTGTCCTGTGGCAAAATGAGGACTCGCAGAAGCACTCCACACGATGCGGTTGAACTCCTCCCACGGATCACCGAAATCATGCCGGTTGAAATCGATGATGGAAAGTTCCCCTTCTCTCGCTATGACCATATTCCCAACGTGATAATCGCCGTGATGAAATGATTGCGGCCTTCCTCGAAGGAGATGCCTATTGGACTCTATGTATTCAATGATTCGACCGCCGTCTTCAATCTTAATCGGACAATCATGGTACTGCTTGATCTTACTGTCCGCTTTGCGATTGAACTTCGTTTCCCATTTCTCTTGATCAGCAGGCGCAGGAATACAGTGGATTTCCCGGAGATAACGGCCCGACTTCAAGCCCAAATCGTATTGCTCCGTATCGGTCAACTTAGGAAGTATCTCTGCAGCATCTTCTCCATCACACCAAGTAAAAAGCGTATAAACACTTTTACCATCGTCACACATCCCGAACTCCAGCGGCTTCGACATGGGAATTCCCGTGTCGGCCAAACGCTTCATCGCTTCAAACTCGCTCTTCTTCATCTCATATTCGGAACGGTCCGCCGTCCGAAGCAGCAGTCTTTCACCCGTCTCCGTTTCGATATAGTATTTCTTATCACTCGACCACCCCTTATTGATCGGTTCTATTGTTTTAAATCTGTAATTTGTTTTTAGATCAAGCATTCGGCACCCCCAGTTAGCCGTGAATCCCTTGGCTCAGTTATTAATCATGTAAAACGGGAATTAGAATAAGACAGGTCCTAATAGCCTAATTTTACCAACAGATGTTTTATAAAGATATAGAAATGATCGTAAATGTACAACAAAAAAAATCTCAGTCATATTAAACCAAGATTTTTTTCGTACACGTCTGCTTACGATTCTCTAAGTGAGATGAAATAACATTTATGCTCACATGTGTAAAACCCGCCATAGCCCCCGTTCATTATCTATCTACTGAAGATGTTTAGGGGGAGGATTGACGGAAGAGTCCTGTTTGATCTCTTTAAATATATCTTCCCCTCCCATTTCCTGACTGACTGGCCGCTTTGTTGTGGGTGGAACATTGAGCATATCGATCAGTCTCTGTACTTCGGCCTGGAGTTGTTCGAAATCTTTCTTCGTCACCGGCTTCGCCTGGGGCATCAATTCCACTCCGACTTGCCCATTCGGCTCAAGCGTCGCCCATTTCACATCGGAAAGTTTACTGACTCCCTGCTGTCTTAGTTTCATTTCAAGCTGATCGACTGTCATTCGCAACTTCTTAAAGTTTTGTTCAATCAATATGCCATTTTCCATAAGAAGCTTGGATTTTCCAGTGATCATTTTTTCTACACGATCTGATTTCACCTGCAAATATTCCATGACCATCAGCGTTAAAACAAGAACAAGCCCGACACCTATCGTGATCCAGATATTCTTTCCAGCTACCGGTTGAATTAATAATGACCCGATTCCGATCATAATGACCGTCTGTGCAAGCGTCATCTGGGAAATCGACTTCCTTCCGGCGACTCGTAACAATAAGGTCCCCGCCACAACAATGAGAATCGCTTTCCAAATCCAATCCAAATCCATTAATCAATCCATCCTTTCGACCTTTTCATCGCTAAAAACCCTCTTCTAAAGGAGAAAGAGGGAAAGTGTGTTATGGATTAGCTTTTCCTACAAGGATGGAGTTATTCGAAGAGAGAACGTCATGGAGAACCAATAGTCATTCATTTTATAAATCTAACTTCACTAATTACATAAAAAACAAACGTTATCCCCCTTCAAACATGTGCCATGGGACCTGTCCCTGCGGACCCGAATGATCGAATCCAAACAGGTTAGAAGAACATTTCCTTATATGTTAAAATAAACCAATCAACACATTTTCAACATGGAATTGGAGCTGTAAAAATGAAGAAATCGAAAAAGTTTATCGTGGCAGTTTTAGTAACTATGTTATTCGTCTTCCTATCTGCATGTAGCGATTCATCTGATGAGGATGCTTCTAATCAGTCTGAGTCAGATGCGATTCCAGCAAGTACAGATAATTCATCTATAGAAAGCACTGATCAATCGGAACAATCATCAATGGATGATCGCAACTCTCAGGTAGACAGTAGTCAGGAGGCAGAGCGTACTCCTGAAACAAAAGTAGCGGGAAGAACAAAATATCTGAACAAACTGGACAATATCCAAAAAGAACTTGATGCCATGCCGGATAAGAAGGATTCAGATAAAGGCGTCACAAATGCCATGAAAAACTATTATGGAGTTTCGTACGAAAAGTATGACGATGCCTTGAATGAAATCTTTGCCCTTCTAAAAAAAGAGCTGTCTCCAGAGGTCATGAAGGAGTTAAAAGCGGATCAATTAAAATGGATCAAACAGAAAGAAGCGAAAGCCGAGAAAGAAAGACTGAAGTATGAAGGCGGGACGTTTGAAAATGTGGCGTGGTATATTTCTTTATATGAATCGACAAAGGATCGATGTTATGAGTTGGTGAATGAGTATATGACGGAATAGATGATATATGGAAGTGGGTTCTTAACATTCATTCAGGGGACATACACCATAGGAACAGTAGAGCTAAGATGACAATCCGTAAGAACACCTTTTTATTTTCTGAATATTCTAATGTTATTCTAATAAAAATTACAATTTTATGGTAAAATGAAGAGAGTAACTAAGGAAGGCGATGATCGAAATGATTTGGTTATTTTTTTGGTTACCCATTGTAGGCATCTTGCTCTTTGCGGTGTGGTATGACAAAAGACATTCCTATAAAAAGCGTAGCTACACTGAAGATGAATTTTCAGCTACACAGTATTCATATACAAATTTTCAGCAAAATGGTAATCATGGTCCAATAGATGGCGGTAACTAATAGCCTTTAAATTAAATACGATGCTTCATCAAGATATAGGATCCATCGTAAATCGCACCGCTTTTTGCGGTGTTTTTTTCATAAAGAATGACCCAGTCATCTCAACTGAGCCATCGTGTAATCCTTTAGCAAGGCAATGGGACCGGGAGTAAAAGTAATAACTATCAGAAATGTCTAATTCTCAACAACCATTTCTCCCTCCCCATTGGGAATTTCAAAACCATTCAGGTAGGAAGTTAACACTTCTTCTGTAATCGGGAACGCATTGGCATCAAAGCGTTTATTCCTTATTTTAAGGCGTTCACGCAAATCATCAGGAGAAACCTTTATATAAATTAGTTTCCATTTGCCACCGTACTTTTCAATGAGTTGTTTATACCGCTCCCTCCTTGCACGGTCCCAAAAACTGAAGTCGATGACCACCTGTTGTTTATCGTGAATGAGCTTCAATAAGTCCTTGCGCAATTTCCTTTCTGCCTCTTTCTTGTATTCCTCCATCTTTTCCATAGGGAAATCAATCCCGTAACGGCCATGAGTCGCCCATATTTCTTCATCAATGGAAAGACGCACAAACCCATTATTCTCAAGTTGCTGAGAGAATGTCGTTTTCCCGGAACCGGCCACACCACACATCATGACGACCAGCGGTGTGGAAACATTCCGTTCCCGATAAATCGTTTCGAAATTAAAATCGTTGAACATGTGGACACTCTCCCCATTTGTATAAGTTGGCATTTTTTACCCCAAGCTTGCCAGCAGAACCATTACCCCATTCGTCAAACCGTGGATCAAAACCGATGGCCAGATCGAATGGGTACGTTGATTCGCTAGAGCAAAAAGGATCCCGCTAAAGAAATTTACCGGCATGACGTTGTAGGTCGGAATATGGATGATGGTTTGGATAAAGATTTTAAGAAAAAAGGAGAATTCAATGGTAGACTTATTACTTTGGATGAGTGTTAGTTTCTTCCTAATCGGATTTGCCGTACTCGCTTTTATGAAAAGAAAGCTAGAAAGAAAGAATAATCCAACGATCCAATCGATCATTTGGTTGGTCGCTGGAACGACAGCTTGGGGAGTAACCAGTATCATTCTTATAGTGTGGTCCTTTAATAGGATTTGGTAAGTTTCTTAAACAAAGATTATCGACAAGGTGGGAATACAGTGAAATACATAATCAGCATGTATGTTGTGATGGCACTAATGGTATTTGTAAATTTGATCAGTGAGTATCTTTTGAACGGGGAATATTCAGCTATTGCCAGTTGGATGGTCACTGCTCTATTTTTCTTTGGCACTTTATTTTTCATTAATGCAAGATTTGTATTTTCTAAGACTAAGGATGAGCGGTAAGTCCCTCCTTTGTTTTAGATCATACCTTCCCCCACATAAGCAAGGACACTCGCTCATATCCTTTTCCTTATGTGGGTAAAAATCATATAGGCCAATAAACTGACGATATAAATGCCTGATAACAGACATAGATATGAAATCGGGTTGGTCTGTAAGGCGATTAAAAAGACATCAATGGCATAAATATCACTGCAGTATTGAACATCTTCTGGTGTGAAAATGAATTCAGGCTTACATTCTGATTGTGATAAGTAAGCGATTTTACTTGAGATGAAAAAAGAATAAACATATGAGACAAGAAATATCGGTAAACTAATAATGAATAAAATCCAACGCTTTTTCATTTGCATCCCCCCTTTGTTGCAGCCACAAAATGAGCAACCCTTTCATTAAAAAAGGTTTCCAGATTAAATCGGTTTCTTAATAGCTTATTAGTTTTTTATTCTTTCTTCTCACTTTTTATATGATTAACTCATTACCAATTATTCCAAATTCAAGAATCATACTCAATACAAACTTTCAAATAAATAGCTTACCCTGTGATGGATAAGCTTCTTTACAAAATGGGCCATGGGACCTTTATCATATTCTACTTGAATTCACCCATCACACTCCGTTTCATCATCCTCCCAAACAGACCCGGTACCAGCCGGTTGACCACTGAGGATAACTTTGCGACCGGACTAATATATATCCTTTTTCGATTGGAAAGGACCCCTTTGACGACCTGACGAGCCACAAACTCCGGCGTCAGAACATTTCCAATGGTTTGTTTCTTCTGAGCAGCGTGTTTCCCATCACCACCAAAGGCCGTATGTTCCATCGCCGTTTTCATAAAAGAAGGACAAACCATCAAGACCTTGACCCCATCATCCTCCACCTCTATTCGAAGTGTTTCAAAGAATCCATGAAGAGCATGTTTACTCGCGGCATATCCGGTTCTTCCCATCAGTGGGGCAAAGCCTGCCACGCTTGAGATGACGACATAGGTTCCCTTAGTTCGTATGAGATGGTTCAGGGTAAAGTGAGTAAGATTGATTGTTCCATTGATATTGACGGTGATAATCTTTTCAAGCACGTCAAGATGTGTCTTCGCGAATGTACTCCGGTGGGAGATTCCTGCATTATGTATGACCATATCCAAGCTGATCCCATCTCCCTCAATCTGTTCAACCGTGTGTTGGCATTGATCCTTGTCCGAGATATCACACACAAAGGTCGTGCATGGGATGTTTTTCTCCTCCAGAACATGCTTCAAGGATTCAAGTGACTCCGGCTGTAAATCCAGTGCGATGACCCTTCCTCCCCTGCTGCCAAAAGCAAGACATAGTTCCCTCCCCAATCCGCCTGCCGCACCAGTAATCAGGACGTTTTTCCCCATAAAAAAGTCTTTATCCCTCACCAAGATCCCCCCTCTTTAAAAAAGGGTCAGCACCAGACTGACCCGCTTCCTCCTATGACGCAACGGATGATTCTTCATTTCCATTACCTGATTTTTTCTCTAAAAAATACCGGAACACTTCCTCAGAGGTAAAAGCAGGTGTATATTCAAACTCATTCTTTAACTTTTCATTGGAAAGGACTGGCCGATATCTTAAGAAGTTGACCTGTTCTTCTCCATATTGAGTCAAGGACAGTCTCTTCAAAACAAACAACACCGACTTCAAGACCCATGCAGAAAGCCGGATCACCCGTTTACCGAGCAGATGTGCAATGTCATCAATAGAAAGCGCACCATCCCCGGCGACATTGAAGATTCCGGTCTTCGTTCCAGTAATCCCCCTCAGAAGGCATTCAATCACATCCTGATCCCAGATGAAGACAAAGGGACTGTCTGAACCGGAAACGCCGATCATCATCTTCTTTTCGAAAAGGGAGGTAATCTGATTACGTGTCGAATCACCAAGGATTGTTCCGATTCTAAAAATGACCTGTTCCAGTTCAGGGTGATTTTCCCGATAAACAGCCAGCATCTCCTCTACAAGCCGCTTATGATACGAATAAGCAAACTCCTCGTTTCCGCGGACGGCATCCTCTTCTTTCAACCATGCAGGATGATCGGCATGGTAACCGTAGGCCGCTCCGCTCGACGTCAGGACGATGCGCTTCACCCCATTGGCGACACAGGCTTTTAACACATTTTCCGTTCCCAGTACATCAACAGAATATTCAAATTCCCGATTACTCTTCTTACCCGGAGTGACAATCGATGCGAGATGGACGACCGTCCCGATTTGATGCTGCTCCAGCACCTCATTCAATTTCCCTGAACGGACATCAAGCTCGACAAAGTTTACACTAGGGTGATGAACGGTGATTTCTTTAATATCAGCCGCAACAATCTTCCATTTCTCTCCTGTCTGGTCAATCCGCTTCGTCAAGCGTGTAAGGAGCGTACTCCCAAGATAACCGGCAGCACCGGTGATTAATAGATTCATGCCTCAATCCCTCCTTCGACCGGCGGAATGACTGCCGGTTTCCTTCTGGACCAGAAGGCGGCAAGCGACAGACCGGAAATCAGATGCCATACACCCCACCAAGCGGCCACGATTGCCATGCCGCCGAGACCGTCAAAGAAATTGAAGATCAAGACGAGCCCCAGCCCCGAGTTCTGGATCCCTACTTCAATCGCAATGGCTCTGCGGTCACCTTCCGGCAATTTGAAGAATCGAGCTGAAAAGTAGCCGGAAAGAATGGCAATCAAATTCTGAAGGAAAACAACAAGGACCACCATGCCGACAAAATCAACAAAATACGTAAAGTTCGAGATCAATGCTAAGAGGAGAAACAAGATAAAGAAGACAATCGATATATATTTCATCCCTTTATTCGCCTTCATCGCCCACACAGGATACTTGTAACGAATGAACATCCCTACAACGAGAGGGAATCCAAGCATGAGAAAGATCGTCAATAGCATATCCACCGGATTGATGGTAAACGATCTCAGTAAGGACTCCGTTCCCGGATAAAGGGAACCCCAGAACATCACATTCACCGGGGTCAAAAAGATCGCCACAACCGTTGAAACAGCTGACATGGAGATTGACAGAGGTGTATTCCCTTTTGAAAGGTAGGTAATGAAATTGGATAAATTCCCTCCAGGGCAAGCAGCTACCATGAATAGTCCCAATGCAATACTTGGAACCGGATTGATCATAGACACGAGTAAAAAAGTGAACGCCGGCAGCAATAGGAATTGTGCTGTCAGCCCAATCAAGATCGGTTTAGGGGTAGAGAATGTCCGTTTAAAATCGGTTAATCTCAGATCCAAGGCTACGCCAAACATGATAAAACCGATCACGATATTTAAAATGGTCAGCGTTGTCGGATTGAAATTCAGTTGTACCTGATCGATACTCATTACTTGCCTTTAGGCTCCTGATGCATATCCTTGAAATATTTCAGACCCGGTGCCCACATATGTTTGACGGGATCGACGTCCACATGGATCACTGAACATCTGCCTGTTTCCAATGATCGTTCAATGGCAGCCTGTAGATCCTTCGGGTCATTGACATGCTCCCCGTGTGCACCCATGCTCTCCGCAAGCTGATCAAATTGGATTACCCCCAAATCCGCATTAATCGTTTCTTCCGGGCTCAGTGATTTTTTAATCAAGGTCTTGACTGGTTTCAAAGCGAATTGCTGGTTCATCTTGACCATCCCCCATTGCTTATCGCACATCACAAGGAAAATGATCTGTAGGTTATTTCTGACCGCGGTTTCGATTTCCTGTGGATGAAAGCCCATGGCGCCGTCACCGATGATGCAGCAGACCGGGCGATCCCGATTGGCTGCCGCCGCTCCCAGTGCCTGCCCGGGTCCTGCACCGAGCATGCCGAATTTATACGTAGACAGCACAGATCCCGGTTTCTTGACCTGATAGAAGAAATTCGACCAGATCACGGTATTTCCACCGTCCAGCACGAAAGTCGTATCATCAGGAAATACGTCCTGGCAAATGGAAGGGATCTGGGCCGGATTCATCGGGACGGACATGTCTTCCAGATGCTGATCCAGCTTCTTGCGATTCTTTTCTTTTTCCGCGATGATCTTTTGGTTCCTGGCTTTACGGGATTCTGTTGAGATATCATTTCTGCGTGTCATCAGGCGCTCGTGAAGCTGGGTCAAAAATGTTTTGACATCTGCCTGGATGGCTACGTCCACAGGCTTATTGGCACCAAGTATACCTGGGTCCAAATCGACCTGGATGACTTTTTGGTTTGCATTCCAATAAGGGGCTTTCCCCCACCAATCCGTCTCCCCGAGCCTTGAGCCTAGGACGAGCACGACATCGGCTTCATTTCTTAATTTATTGTTCGTTGCAATATGAATCATCGGCAGCATCAGTGGATTTGTTTCCGGGATGGCTCCCCTTGCCGCCCAGCTTGTCGTCACCATCGATTGTAAAAGTTCGGCTGTCATCTCCACTTCTTCATAAGCACGGGCATGGACGACGCCGCTTCCCGCATGGATCATCGGATACTCGGCTTGGATGAGCAGTTCGACGGCTCTTTCCAGCTGTTGTTCAGATGCACCCGGCATTTCTGTCACCCGGTACTGATGCGGCTCCCAAAAGGAGAGGTCACATTTATGCTTCGAATTTAAAATATTCTCAGGAATATCAATATGAACAACCCCCGGCCTGCCTTCATAGCATTTTCGTAAAGCGGTCCGCATCAACTCAGGAATACGGTCAAAGGAAGGAACGGCCTCACTCCATTTGGCAATGTTCGAAATGACTCCTGTCTGATCAAAGCATTGATACGTACCGCCGCGATCCGGATACATAATGCCGGTCCTCCGTGCGCTTGTAATCACCAGGACACGGTTCCCTTCGCCTTCTTCCACAACCAACCCGGGCAGGATATTCGCGACACCCGGCCCATTACTCGCCATACATACCCCAAGCTTTCCTGTCACCCGGGCATAGGCACCCGCCATGTGAGCGGCACTTGTCTCATGTCTCGGTGTAATTAACTCAATCCCGTTCGTTCCAAGATTCGAATAGAATCCAAAATAGGTTCCATCGATAATTCCGAATACCTTCTCTACATTCTCCTTACGTAACATCTTTGCGATTACTTCGCCGCCAGTCATCTCTATCATAAGTCGTTCCCCCTAATCGTTTGAAAGTCGTTTGAAAACGATTTATTATGTAAAGCGATCCACCAAATAGAAAACGCTTACATCCAGTCCCAATCTTATTCATTCTATCAATCTAATACTGTGTTTGAGTGAACCTGTATTTCAGCTAGCAGTTGTAAATAGAGTTTCTCGATATCACGCTCATTGGGTATCTTTTGATTCGTCACGATGCCGTTGCCAGATAAAGCATCCTGAATCAATGACGGCATGGCATCCGTATAGGCTTTGGCATCCCCCAAGTAGGTTGAGCCATCCTGCCAAATCCCGAACCTGGCATTGAAACCCCGTATTTTCTCCATAACCTCGTTGGCCATTTTCCTGTCATTTCCTCCATTACACCCCAGTGCACGTCCGATATCGACGTAGCGTTCAACGGAGACATTATGGCCATATTCAATGACAAAGGGCATCACCAAGGCGACAATTAATCCATGGGGAATGTGAAACCTTGACCCGAGCGGCCTTGCAGCGGCGTGTGCCAGATTCGTAGATGCATTGGAAAAGGCAATCCCCGCATAACAGCTTCCTAGCAGCATGTTCTCTCTGGCCTCCAGATTCTCCCCATTCTCATAAGCCTCAGGAAGCCACTTCCCGATGATCCGGATTGCTTCAAGGGCAAAGTGATCACTCATCGGTGTCGCCCTTGTCGAAACATACGCTTCCATCGCATGTGAGAGAGCGTCAAGACCCGTATATGCAGTCATGTGTTTTGGAAGACTGAGGGTCAATGCGGGGTCAAGGATGGCTACATCAGGTATCAATAAATGATGTCCCGGGTTTTTCTTGAATTGACTTTCCGTGTCGGTAATCACCGTTACCCTTGTGGCCTCAGACCCGGTACCAGCGGTCGTCGGCACCGCTATGAGAGGCAGCCTCTCCAACCTCTCCATCCCAGGAATCGCATCAAGTGTCGCATCTTCATTGATCGCCATGACAGAAACCGCTTTGGCTAAATCAATGACACTGCCGCCCCCAATGGCCAACACACCATCAGCACCACATTGTTTCATTTTAGTCAGCACTGCACTCAAGTGCGTTGTCGTAGGCTCTCCTTTCATCTCGGAAAAGAAGGTAGCTTCCAACCCATTCTTATGAAGAATTCCATGAAATTCAGACTTGTAAGGTTCTCTTGTTAACAAAGAACCTGAGACGACAAATAGATGTGTAACTTGAAGCTCTTTCGCCACTTTCCCCAATTCTTTAAATGAATCCATCCCTGTTATCAACCTTCTTGGTAAACATAATTCACTCATCCAGCTCATTGCCTCCTTTCTCCATTGATCTAGCAATCTATCTCTTACGCTTTGTTTTCATTCGAAAGACGTACATATCCGGTCTGAAAATACTCGTATAATATTCAATCGTGTCCCCATTGGCATCCGTCATCAATCGCTCCACGCACAGAACATTGGAGTCGTGAGGAATATCTAAATCCATGGCGTCTTCCTCAGAGACCACTTTACTGGAAATAAACTGTTCTGCCTCCTCTATTTCAATCCCCAATTCCTGTTCAAGTAAGTCGTAAATCGTGGTGGATGCCAAATCATACTCTACTAACCTCTTACCAATTTCGCTTCCATAATAATGGCGCTCAATCGCAATCGGCGTCGCATCAGCTGTGCGGAGCCGTTCAATCGTAAAGAACTGATCCACATTTAAAATCTCTGAAATCAAACGATCCGTCTTCACCATTCCACTGTGTAAAAGCTTTGATCCAGGCACCATGCCCATCTTCTTCACCGTCTCCGTCAGACTATTTAACGAATCCAGCCATTCATGCACCGGGGGTTTCTGAGAAATGAATGTCCCTTTCCCATGAATCCTTTCCAAGACCCCTTCGCTGACCAAATGAGAAATAGCCTCACGAATCGTCGTTCGACTCACAGAGAACCGATCCATCAAGTCCCTTTCACTTGGAATCCTTTCCTTATAAGTCCCATTCAAAATTTCCTTTGCAAGAATATCCTTAATCTGCAGGTGGTAAGGAACTGGATTATTGGTATCAATCAAATGGACTTATCTCCTTTCCCTTTAAAACGTAAAAATACATCGCGACGTCCGGACCAGTGTTGATAAAAATAAAGCCTCTATTGTTTGACTTAGGAGGGTTACTTGTTAAGTGTATGAAGCTAATCAGCAACGTATGAATGATGATCTTTTAGTAATCTTGGGTGATTTTTTTAAAGAAGAGTGGTGTTGAGAATGATGGTGAGTGGGTGATAAATGTGATTATTTCTTTAAAGAGAACAAATTGTTTAAATAAATAGTATTATAATTCTGAATATTCAGCAAGTAGTTTTTTTATTTTGTTTACTTTATCGTTTTATCCCCTGGTTCCATTATCGTTTGGATTACGAATTTCTATCAATTTCTTTACATAGGTTTCATCTACAGGAAAATGTGTTAAAGTCCTCCATATTCTTCTATATAAAAAGGTGTGTGAGGCAATGAAAAAGTTATCGCTGCTACTTGCAGCTGGAGTTCTGATTCTGGGAGGTTGTGCTGATCCTTCGACCACAGAGGAGAGTAAGGAGAAAGCATCGTCTTCCAACCAGAACGAATCCAAAAAGGAAAAAACGGAAAACAAAGAACCAGAGAAAGACGAACAGCCCTTCAAACCGTTGGAACCGTCTGAGGATGCTGTTTCCTTGGATAAAAGCCTATCAGAAAAGGAACAGCAGAACATCCCTGAATTGCAGGCCGCGCTGAGCGATAACCCCGAGCGTACGGTTCCTGTCGGTGAAACGCTTGCCGACGGAGTGAAAGACCCATCCGACGGACCATTGAAGGATCATCGGTTAGTTGCCTATTACGGAACGCCAGATTCTGAAAATATGGGGATTCTGGGTGAGTTGGAACCTGAGGAGTACATGAAGAAGCTGAAGGAACAGACGCAAGCCTATTCCGACGCTGACCCCGACCGGCCGGCAGTCCCGACGATCGAGTTGATTACGACAATGGCCCAGAGTGAGCCTGGCCCTGATGGAGATTATGTGCGTATGACGTCAGAGGAGAATATTGAAAGGTATGTAAAGCTTGCAGAGAAGCATGATGCACTGGTACTGCTCGATATTCAGCTCGGGACGGACACGGTCATGGAGCAGGTGAAAATGGTCGAGAAGTGGCTGAAGCATCCACATGTTCACCTGGCGATCGATACGGAATTCCACGTAGCTGAGGGCGAGAAACCCGGAGAGGACCTCGGACAAGTGGATGGTAAGGAAATCCGGAAAGCTGTTGAGTATGTCTCAGAGCTCACTGAAAAGAATGACCTGCCGGATAAATTCGTCCTTGTCCACCAGTTCACCGGTGCCGTACTGACGAATAAAGAGGCGATCCAACCGACAGACAACGTAGAAGTCGCCATCAACTTTGACGGCTGGGGAGCATCCGCGGACAAGCAGGCTTTATACGGGAAATACATACGAAATGAACCGAATCAGTATGGGGCATTCAAGATCTTTTATGATAAAGATGTGCCGGTTTTGGAGCCGGAAGAGGTGTTGAAGATGGAGCCTAGTCCTGCGATTATTAACTATCAATGATGCGAAAACAAAGCCGGTAATCATTATGATTACCGGCTTTCTATTGAAGTATCAATACACCTGAATACGCTTAAATGGAAGACCACCCCCCGATGGGTTAAAGAGCAAACGGACACCGGATCATCCACAAACCTTTATTGAACTCAATCCACCATAAAGCCATGCTTAAACGGATCATTAGAATCGATTAAGATATTATTGAACCCTGTTATGAATGCAGATCCCGTCACTTCCGTTAAATACGCTTCTTTTTCTCCGAGAGCGACTTTTTCAATCGCTTTTCCGTAGAACTTTCCGCCAACAAACCCTTCACAGACGATTTCCTGCCCCACTTCCAGTTCTCCTCTTCCAATCATTCTTGATACCATTGCTGTTGTCCCAGTGCCACCTGGTGAACGGTCAGCTTGATTTTCACTAAAGACGTGAACATTTTTATAGGTTGCTTCTGGAATGGTAGGTTTTCCAAAGAACGTTACGATATCGATATGATTGATATATGGTTTCGTTGGATGTTGGACCTTTACCACTTTATTTACTTCTTCCTTAATGATTTTTGCCATTGCTTTTAATTTCGATCCATTGGACACATGAATTGTCTCACCTAATTGGTCAATGTCTACCCAAGCAAAATAGTTGCCACCGAAACTGATATCTACTTTGATCTCACCAAGTTCTCCTGCGTTAATGACCACATCCTGCTTTTCAAGGAACCCTGGAACATTTTTAAATGTTACGGAAGTGACTCGATTGTTCTCCACCTTCACACGCGGATAAACCAGACCTGCTGGGGTTTCAAGGACAAGCTCTGTCTCTTCACCTTTCACTTCCACGAGTCCTGTTTCCACAATCGCCGTTGCCACTCCGATGGTTGCATGACCACACATATTCAAGAAGTTAGCGTTATCCATGTAAATAACGCCAAAGTCCACTCCTTCTTGTAATGGAGGCAGTAATACTGCCCCGAACATATCACGGTGACCCCTTGGCTCTTGAATCAGTGAGTTCCTGAACCATTGGTAGTGCTCAACCATATAATCCCGTTGTTCTGCCACTGTATTCCCTTTTAGCTTTAATAACCCCCCATTAATGACCCTTGTAGGTTCTCCGTATGTGTGGGTATCAATCACTTGAACGACATTTGTAAAATTCATTTAGCATTCTCCTTTTTATTAGAAATGATTAAATCATTAATCTTGGAATATATAACATCACATCGGGGAAGAAAATCATTCCGATTAAAGCGATAAATAGAACGAGTATAAACCAGACATTGTACCTACTTACCTGAAGCATACTGACCTTTGCAATGGCGGTTGTTATATAAAGACCGCTGGCAACAGGCGGTGTTTGCTGTCCGATTGCCCAAACGATGATGACCACCATAGCAAATTGCATAGGATCAATGGATGTTGCTTGAACCAAAGGTAAGAACAGAGGCACAATGACAAGGACCATGACGGTTCCATCAAATATGAATCCACCAATGAATAGAATCAGACTGGCAATTAACATCAACATGATTGTGTTATCTGTGAAGCCCATAATCGGTTCCAGCATCATTCTCCCGATTCCAAGAGATGAAAACGAATATCCGAGTATCTTGGCTGTCGCTACAATCAGCATCACCAGTGCGGTATTGACGACACTTTCATTTAAAGCTTTAATAAAGCTTGACCATGTTAATTGTTTATAAATTAATCCTGCAATGATTCCACATAGTACAGCGATAGCAGCCGACTCAGTGGGGGTTGCGAATCCCGTTAAGATACCACCCATTATGGCCACTGGGACGAGTAATGCAGGTAAAGCACTGATAAAGGTTTTAAACACCAGGTTCCAGGAAAAAGGATTTTCTTTAAAATCATACTTCTTCTTGGTAGAAATAATATAGACGACAATCATGTAACCTATTGCAATCGCAATGCCAATAGGTACGCCTGTTAAAAACAAGCTAGCAACGGATAATCCAGAGATAGAGCCGTACAGAATCATTGGTACACTAGGAGGAATAATAATGCCAAGTGATGATCCTGCTGAGGTTACCGCTGCGGCGAAACTTGGTGAATACCCCTTTTCTTTCATGGCAGGGATCATGATTTGTCCTACTGCGGCACTCGCTCCAGCTGCAGTTCCCGTTATTGCACCGAAGAAGACCGACGCCACAACATTGACCATTCCTAAACCGCCTCTTACCATTCCTATAATGGCGAGAGCAAAATTAATTAACCTCACCGATATTCCACCGTGATTCATTAAGGATCCTGCCAACATAAATAAGGGAATGGCCAAAAGGGGGAAGCTATTTGTACCTAAATAAAGTTGTTGAATAATCAGTTCTAACGTGATGTCCGAGTAATACATAATGAAGATTACAGCAGTTAAACCAAGAGTGAATGCAATAGGAACCCCTATAGCAAGAAAAAGGAGAATGAACAGTAACATTAAGAGTGGGAGCATTCTTCACCCTCCTCTTTACCGCTTGATGGATTTGAAATTTCTTTAATATGGAAGAGTATTTGAATCACAAACTCACATAACATGAGAAGAAAACTTATCCAAATAATACAATAAGGTAGCCCCATAGGAAGTCCGGATACCGGCATTTTTATATTTCCAGCCTTTTGAATAAAGGTCCATCCCCAGTAACAAGTAATGAATAGAAACCAGATGACGAATCCTTTAGAAATGATCAAAAGATAAGGCTTGATTTTTTCAGGGATTTTACTTTCCAGGAAATCCATTTTCAGGTGATTCCCCTCAATTGTGCATTGATACGCTCCAAAAAAAGTAATCCAAATCATTGTGATCAAAGATAATTCTTCCGGCCAGGATAAAGGATAATTAAAAAACTTTCTCGTTAAGACCTGTATTAGCAAGATTAAAAACATGAAAAACATGACCAGAATGTTTATGCTTTTAACAGAAAGATGTATATAGTGGCGTACTTTCTTCATGTAACACCAACCCTTTACTGTGTCTTAGTAATATCATCTATTAATTCTTGTGAATTCCCGCCAATCTCTTTTGAAACTTGATCCCATACGGGTTTGGTAGCTTCCTGGAATGGTTTGACGTCTTCAATCACTGTTACTTCCATCCCTTTCTCTTCTAACCCTTTTACCATTTCCTCGTCTTGTTCTTGGTTCATTTTACGATTCAAATCTCTACCTTCACCAGCAGCTTCAAGAATGATGTCCTGTTGATCTTTGGTTAGTGAATCCCATTTAGAAGAATTGATAAATAATGTCGCCGGGGAATAAACGTGATTAGAAATTGTTAAATATTTCTGAACGTCATAGAAAGAAGAACTGTTCACAACGGATAAAGGATTTTCCTGACCATCGATGGATCCTTGTTGTAAAGCTGTAAATACTTCAGACCAAGCCATCGGTAAAGGACTCGACCCCAACGCTTTAAATGTTTCAAGTCTGACATCACTTTCAGGTACCCTAATCTTCAATCCTTTGAAATCATCAATTTCTGATATTGGTCGGACATTATTGGTTATCTGCCTAAACCCATCTTCCCAATATGCTAAGAAGGTTAAATTGTGTTCGCTTAACTTTTTCCCTACCTCATCTCCAACAGGTCCATCTAATACTTCCCATGCTTGTTCACGACTGCTAAAAATGTAGGGTAATGAGAACAGATCAAGATATGGATTCATTTGAGATAGCGGTGTAGATGAAATACCTATATCGATTGTTCCTATTTTCACACCTTCTTGTATCTCTCTACCGGATGCTGCAAGAGACCCATTTCCATGAACCTCTACTTTCACTTCTCCATTCGTTTTTTCCTCTACAATCTCTTTGAATTTCGTAGCACCATGTCCCCAAGGGTGGTCCTCTGGTAATTCATAAGCAAAGCTTAAAGTGATTGGCTTATCTCCTCCCGCCTTTCCAGCTTCATTGCTGCATGCCGACAACAAAATAGCCATTGTGAACAGAATAGAAACCATCCATCTTAACTCCAATTTTTTTCTTATCATAGAAACACACTCCTTTTTCGTGGATTACACTTGATTAATTAGGGACTGGCTTTAGATCTTCCAAGATCACATCTTCATATTCCGAGATGCCCTCTAAATGTTGTGTTACTAACTTTTTCACCAATTCTTTGTCTCTCTTTCTCAATGCAAACAATATTTCTTCGTGTTCTTCTATTGATCTTTGTGCCAGTTCCGGTCTTGAAATGAAAGAATATCTGAAAGATACAATGTAATCTTGCATGTTATTCAATATTGATACAATTCTAGAAAGGTTCGATGCTTCATTGATGGTCCGGTGAAATTGATCATTCAGTTCCATGATTTTTTGAGCATTGCCTTCAACCATTAGTTCTTTGGTTTGTTCTATTAAACTACTTAACTGATCAATATCTTCATCCGACAAATGGTCAACAGCGTGGTAAGCAGCCATAGGCTCTAACTGGGACCTAATCAGGTGAATTTCACGAATACAACCGTGAGTCACTCCCTTGACCAAGCAATAACGTCGTGGGAA
Organism: Rossellomorea sp. ABR4_004; assembly: GCF_056159585.1. Lineage (NCBI taxonomy): Bacteria > Bacillati > Bacillota > Bacilli > Caryophanales > Bacillaceae > Rossellomorea > Rossellomorea sp. ABR4_004. Next base: position 547,815 of record NZ_JBSWVM010000002.1, read on the forward strand.
GATTTCCACTAAACCTTCCAATTCTAATTTATGAAATGCTTCTCTGACTGGGGTTCTACTAACACCTAATTGTTCTGCTACCTCCTTTTCATTCAGCTTATCACCCGGCTTAATTTCTTGTGAGAGAATCATCTTTCTTAATTCAACGAAAGCGTTTTCTCTTATAAGAGTATTTGATATTTTTTTCATGTTATCTCTCCTTTGCATTTTCATTATATGACATACTGTATCCCAGTTCAATATTATTTTTAGATAACTTTTAATATTCAGATAAAATACGACCCTTATCAAAATTCCTCAATTAAACCAAAAACAAGAGTGAACGGAATTGAATTAAACTCCGGTTCACTCTTGTTTTTTTAAGTTCATAATATTTTAATTACGTATGGATTTCTACTACCACTAAACCCCCGAATAAGACATAAATCCACCATCAACGGGAACCGTGATACCTGTTACAAACCCAGCCGTATCTTCGTCTACAAGCCATAATAACGTACCCAGTAAGTCCTCGGGTTTACCGAATCTGCGCATCGGGGTTTGAGAGATGATCTTAGTTGATCTCTCTGTTAAACTGCCGTCTTCATGGGTTAATAATGCCTTGTTTTGCTCAGTCAAAAAGAAGCCGGGAGCGATGGCGTTGATGCGAATTCCAGAGTCCGCCATGTGAACCGCGAGCCATTTGGTAAAGTTATCGATCGCTGCTTTCGCTGCGCTATAGGCGGGTACTTTCGTCATGGGAGACGGTGAACTCATGGAGGACATGTTAATTATGACGGCACCTTTCCGATTCACCATATGTTTCGCGAATACCTGGGTCGGAATCAGCGTACCGAGGATATTGAGGTCAAATACAAATCCAAAGCCTTCTGGTGAAAGGTCAAAGAACGTTTTGACCCCTTCTGTGTCTAAGTCTTCCACCTTTAATGTTTCGTTAGAAGTGGTACCACGAGGGTCATTTCCGCCTGCTCCATTGATTAAGATATCACAAATACCCAATTCTTCGGTGATAACCTTTTCCGCTTTCTTCACACTTTCAGCATCAAGTACATTACAAGAGATGGCAATGGCTTCACCCCCTGACTCTCTGATTTCCTTTGCCACTGCTTCTCCTTTCTCTGCTGTCCGATTAAGGATCGCGACCTTCACTCCCTGCCTGGCGAGTTCTAGTGACATCGAACGGCAGAGTACCCCGCTGCCTCCAGTAACTGCAGCCACTTTTCCTTTCAAGCTTTCATGTTGAGGCATCATTATGCATTCCTCCCAGCACGCTCTAGGGAATCCCATATTCCCCATAGGTACATGATCCCAAGCCCTCGATCATAAAGGCCATATCCAGGTCTGCACTCTTCTCCCCAAATATGTCTGCCATGGTCGGGTCTTGCATATCCTGTAAAGCCTTTTTCATGGTAGGCTGTCATGATTTCAAGAATATCGACAGACCCATCCTTCGATCTGTGGGAAGTCTCTATGAAATCTCCATTTTCATATACCTTTACATTACGGATATGAGCAAATGGAATTCGATTAGAGAATTCTCTGACCATTTCCGCTACATTATTATCAGGGTTCGCACCAAGGGATCCACTGCATAGGGTCACTCCATTGGAAGGACTGTCCACAAGGGAAAGAACTCTCTTGATATTTTGCATATTTGTTATAATCCTAGGCAATCCAAAGATGGAGAAAGGAGGGTCATCTGGGTGGATTCCCATTTTGATATTGTGTTTCTCGGCAACCGGTATGATTTCTTTTAGAAAATATTCGAGGTGATGAAATAAGTCTTCTTCTGTGACCTGTTTATAGGCTTCGAATAATTCTTTCAGTTTCGACAATCTTTCCGGCTCCCATCCAGGCATAGTGAAAGCGGAGTTACTGGAGATCTTATCGACCAATTCGAATGGATCCATATATTCCACTTTTGCTTTTTCGAAGAATAGGGCCGTTGAACCATCTTCCATTTCCTTAAATAAATCAGTTCTTGTCCAGTCAAAAACCGGCATAAAATTATAGCAAATCACTTTTACACCGGCACCGGCCAATTTCTCGATTGTTCGCTTATAGTTTTCAATGTATTGGTCTCGGGAAGGCAAACCAAGCTTTATATCTTCATGAACGTTTACACTTTCCACAACGTCAATATTCAATCCGAATTGTTCAGCCTGGTTCTTGACTTCCTCTATTTTTTCCAATGGCCACTCTTCCCCGGCAGGGACATCATGGAGCGCCCAGACGATCCCTTCCACACCAGGTATCTGTTTAATCTGCTGGAGGGAGATATTATCATTTCCTTCTCCATACCATCTGAATGTCATCTTCATCGATTGAACCTCCTCTTCTTATGTATACATTTTTGCTGCTCTTGCTTCTCTCACAATCTCGCAATATTGCATTGCAAGTTTTGTCACTTCATCATAGTTTCCAAGGGACGCAGGCTTGGTCAGGTCGCTTCCTATTCCTATGGCAACCGCTCCTCTTTTGATCCACTCTGCAGCATTTTGGAGGTTGACCCCTCCTGTAGGCATCACAGAGATTTGAGGAATCGGCCCTCTTATGGATGAAATGATGGAAGGGGCGAACGTATTACCAGGGAACAACTTCACGACATCGGCACCATATTCCATAGCGGTCTTCATTTCTGTAATCGTCATGCAGCCCGGCATGTACGGAATCCCATATCGATTGCACAGCTTAGCCGTTTCTCTATCAAAGCAGGGACTGACAATATACTCTGCACCTGCCAATAGGGCAATTCTCGCTGTCTCGCTATCCAAGACACTTCCCCCCCCCAGGATGAGTTCTTCTGATCCGAACGTGCTTTTCAGGGAGCGGATCACCTCTTCAGCCCCCGGGACGGTGAAGGTGACTTCGATGGCCTTGATCCCGCCTTTGATACAGGCATCCGATATCAGTTCAGCGTCTCTCTTATTTTCTGCACGCACCACTGCCACTACTCCGGACTCCACCATTCGGTTCAGTATGTCGATTTTTTTGATCATAGCGCATCATTCCTTCCTTCTTTAGAGTCTTTTCGCATCACCCGAATGAAATGACCACCTTCAGTACGTCTTCTGGTGATGTCTCGATTAAGCGGATCGCTTCTTCGGTTCGGTCCAGCGGGAATTCCTGCGTCACCATTCCCCTCGTATCGATTGTCCTGTCATTGAACATCTCGATGACTACCGGAAATTGATTTGTCTGCAGTCTGGACCCTGTGATCGTCACTTCCTTTTTCGTGATCGGCAGCTGCGTGATGTGGGATGGCCTTTCATCGAACCCGAGGACCACCACCCGTCCTGCTGCTGATGCTGCTTCGATGGCTTGTTCAAAGGTTTGCGGGATACAGACGGCATCGATGACCACGTTTGCTCCTTCCTGTTTCGTCAGCTCCATGACTTCTTCTATTACACGGACTCGGGAAGCATCAATCGTATGATCCGCCCCACACTCTTTGGCAAAAGCGAGGCGGCTTTCATTTAAATCACTGATGATCACTGTGGCGCCTTTTGTTTTCGCGACTTTAAGACAGCATAGCCCGATCGGTCCGGCGCCCATGATGAAGACTGTGTCCCCATCCCTGACATCACCGCGCCAATTCGCCTGTGCCCCAATCGTAAACGGTTCGACCAGGACCGATTCTTTATAGTCCAGTTCTTCTTTCACTTTATGAACCAGCTTTTGCGGAAGGACCATGTATTCCTGCATACCTCCGTCACGGTGGACCCCGTAAACTTCCAGGTTACTGCACACATTTCCCCTGCCTGAGCGGCACGCATAACATTGACCGCAGGACTCTATCGGTTCAAGGACTACCTTATCCCCTACAGAAAGCGTGTCAACTTCATCCCCGATAGCCTCCACCACCCCTGTGACTTCATGTCCGATGACTCTCGGTAAGGTGGCAAGGGGGTTTGTACCGTGATAAATATGAATATCCGATCCGCAGATGCCGACCATTTTCACTTTGATCAAAACGTCCTGTTCATGGGTGATGACAGGCTTCTCTCTTTCCACAATGCTCAACTGATGTGGTCCGGTGACTTGAACGGCTTTCATGGATAAACAACTCCTTTGATTTCTAGTAATCTATTTGAATAAACCAGGCAGGAATAGGGTGATTTCAGGAATGAAGGCTACCAATAAGAGCACGACGAGACTCGCTCCCAAGAAGGGCAGCAATGCCTTTGACGTTTTCCCTATGGATACCTTCCCGATACTCGAGGCAACGAATAAGCACACACCTACTGGCGGGGTGGATAATCCGATGACCAGGTTCAGCACCATCATTACGCCGAAATGAACCGGATCCATTCCGACACTCGATGCCACCGGTAACAAGACCGGGAATAATATGACCAGCGCTGCGATGGTTTCCATGAATGTTCCCACAAATAACAGCAACAAGTTGATTAAGAGAATGACCACAATCGGATTGTCGGATATACCGAGGATTCCATCTGCTACGAGAATCGGAATCTGCTCACTCACCAAGATCCATCCGAACAGATTGGCAAAGCCGACCAGGAACATGATGGAGGCAGTGCTGACCATGGAATCCAGTAGGATCTTAGGAAGATCTTTCAATTTCAGTTCCTTATAGACGAACATCCCTACCACTAACGCATACACGACGGCTACGATGGAAGCTTCTGTTGGCGTAAAGTAGCCTCCCAGAATCCCAAATAAAATAACAAAGGTCATTAATAATGCCCAGAAAGCACCTGTAAACGATTTAGCGATCACACCGATCGGCTGTCTTTCACCCTTCGGATATTTCCGTTTCATCGAAATGACATACGTGACGAGCATCAAACTTAATCCCAGCAGTACACCAGGAACGGCACCGGCCAAGAACAGATCCCCGATCGATACGCTCGCGAGAGTTCCAACAATGATCATCGGCAATGACGGAGGAATGATCGGTCCCACAGTCGATGATGACGAGGTGACGGCTGCCGAGAAGTCCGCATCATACCCCTCTTTTTTCATCGCAGGAATCATCACGGCCCCTATACTCGCCGTATCTGCGAGAGCGGTACCCGAAATACCGGCAAACCCCATGGAAGAACCTACATTCGCAAGGCCCAGTCCCCCTCTGATATGACCGACGAAGTTATTCGTAAAGCCGATGATGCGCTCTGTGATCCCTCCTGCATTCATCAAGTTTCCTGCTAAAATGAATCCAGGTATGCACAACAGTACGAAGGAATTCAGCCCTGCAAACATTTTTTGAGGGACGATGGAAAGAGGAATATCGGCGATAAGCAGATAAATGATGGAAGAGATCCCTAAGCTGAATGCGATGGGCACACTGATAAAGATAAGAATTAAAAATGAAATAAATAAAATGGCTGCTAACATCAGCTTTCACTCCTTTCTTTCGGACGTTTGAATGCTTTCATGACATGCATGATCGCATAGATGGCGATGAATACAAACGATATCGTAATACTCGCATGGATGATGGACATATCCACGGCCATTGTCGCTGATGTCTGCCCTTTTCCGACAGAAATGAACGTATATCCATGATAGGCAATGACAAAGGAAAGAACGACAACGACTAAATAGATGAACGCTTCGTATATTTCTTGAACTTTTTTAGGTAATAACCCTGTTAAGATATCCACGCTGATGAATTCTTTATTCTTCAGTGCAAGCGGAGCACCGAAGGAAATCGCATAGATAAACAGAAATCTTGTGAGTTCTTCTGTCCAAACGGCTGTGTATGGCAAATACCGGGAAAGGATTTGTATCAGCACCACTACGATGACACCGAGAAACGATAAGATCGTCGCCGCTTCCAGTGTCCGTGTAAAGATGTTTGTCCCCTTCATTCTCCCCCACTCCTTTCTATAAAGAAGGCATATGCTTCACATATGCCTTACATGGTTTATTCAACCGCCAGGATGTCTTCATATAATTTATACTGTTCGTCAGTCAAACTCTCTTTGATCGCCGGCTTCATCGCCTCACGGAAAGCATCCTGATCGACTTCATTGAATTTCATGCCTTCATCTTTCAGCTTCTTCTCATATTCCGTGATTTCTTTATCAAAAAGGTCTTTTCCGAATGCTTGAGCTTCCTTAGCCGCTTCTTGAACCGCTTTCTTGTTTTCATCGCTCAACTTTTCGAATTGCTTGTTTCCTACAAGGATATATATCCATGAATACACATGCTCTGTTTCATTCACATAGTCTTGCACTTCATATAATCCGCCGCTGTGGATAAGGTCCACAGGATTTTCCTGACCATCGATCACATTTTGCTGTAAGCCGGTGAATACTTCATTGAAGTCCATTACCTGAGGTTTCGCTCCTGCCGCTTTCCATGCATCAAGGAATAAAGGGACGTTCGGAACGCGCATGCTGAATCCTTTCAAATCGTCAGGCGAACTAATCGGTTCTTTTGACGTTAAGTTACGCGGTGCACGTGTATGGTAATACAGAGGTGTCAGACCGACTTTATCTTTGATCTCTTCTTCAATCTCCTTACCGATGTCTCCCTCCACCACATTTTGAAGGTGGTCTGCATCCCTGAATGCATACGGTACTGCCATCAAGGCAGCTTTCGGAGACCAGTTTGCCATCGTTTCACCTGAAATGACCAGGTCGGCCGTTCCCGCTTTGATGCTGTTGATCGTATCGGTTTCCCCGCCTAACTGATTACTGGGATAGATCGTGATTTCAATTTGGCCATCCGTCTTTTCTTTGACTAAATCAGCGAACTCCAAAGCTGTTTTATGCCAGATATGATTCTCATCCGCCAGATGTCCGAATTTCCATTTTATTTTTTCTCCTCCGCTGCCTGAAGATGATTCCGATCCACAAGCTGAAAGAAGCAGCATGATCGCTGTGATCATCGCAACCCATTTGAATTTTTTCATTTTCATTGCCCCCTTGTTTTTTCACTTCCGCCTTGAACATGCGTTAAAGAGTTTGATCTTCCTGAAGAAAATACCCCTCTCCTCATCACCCCTTTCAAGGTAAAACGTCACTCTCCTGATTGCAGATACTGATAAACGGTTTCGGTCATCCATACCCCTTCTCTCAGATGTTTCTCTTCTTTTATCTGTTCCGGCTCCCCGGGGACGAATACCTGATCGAAACCTTCGGCAGGCTTCACCGCATGAAGTTCACCGATCATTCTGTCCATTGAGTCGATGAATTCCTCTTTATTGGTAAAAAAGGTAGGATTGATCGCGCAGACATAATGCCCCAGTTTCCGATTCTGATTGTATTCGCCATACATTTTTGAAATATGGGGACCAAAGGCTGCACCGGCTAATAATCCTGAAAAGATATCCACCACCATGCCGAGTCCATAGCCTTTTGGACCAGCAAATGGGGTTAATGCGCTTACTTTATCAGGATTCGTCGTGGCACTTCCCTGTTCATCTACTCCCCATCCTTCAGGGATTTCCTTCCCAGCTTCTTTTGCATAAAGGATTTTCCCAAGAGCGACATTGCTCGTCGCCATATCCAAAATGATGGGCTTGTGGTTCTTTGTCGGGAATCCATACGCGATCGGATTCGTCCCCAGGAAAGGCTCTGCTCCACCAAAAGGGACGACGATCTTATCGGTATGCGTCATCGCGACACCGATCAGTCCTTCTTCGGCTGCCTGCTGGACAAAATAGGATAATGCCCCGCAATGGCTGCTGTTTTTGACGGTGATCATTCCGATCCCATTGTTCTTCGCGAGTTTGATCGCTTCTTCCATCGCGTTCTTTGCCACTACATGACCTAGGCCGTCATCCCCATTGAAAATTCCTGAGCAAGGTCCGGTCTGTTCAAACGAGAATGCCGGGTTCTTATTCAGTCCCCCCTCATGCAGCCTTCTAACATAGTGTTCTGTCCTTAGTACTCCGTGGGAACTGACTCCCCGTAGGTCGGCATGAACCAGGACATCTGCAACAACCCCGGCATGGTGTGAATCCAGTCCTGCTCCGACAAGTTTAGCGGCAGCCAATTTTCGCAGCTCCTCGTGTGATACGTTCACTTCTCCCATGTTCTCACCACCAAATTGAATTTAGATTGCTACTCTACATTCGCATGTCTTTTTAACAATTCGTCGTTATCATTTCTCCCTTCGAGAAGGGAAAGAATGATGGCATCCAGCAGCAGGTGTGCACTTTGGTCGAATTGGCTTCCAAGCGGCTGAATCGTTTCAGGTTCTTCCTTGCGCCGGTGTTTGGACGCTGCCGGAATCACAAGTGTTCCACGCGGAAGCAGTCCTTGTTCGGTAGAAGCGGTTACTACAAACGTAGTCGCACCCACTTCTTCCGCTTTCGAGAAATGATGTAAAAGTGAAGGCGAAGTGCCCGATGCACTGATTCCCATCAAGAGATCACCTTTGTCAATGCTCGGCGTGATCGTCTCACCAATGACATATGCGTTGTATCCACAGTGCATCAGCCTCATCGCAAATGCCTTACCGATCAACCCCGAACGTCCTTCACCATATAGAAAGATGCGCGTTGATTCCTTGATTTTCTTGAGCAGCTCATCGGTTTCTTTCTTGTCAATCCCCGCCAGCACAAGTGCATTCTCATGAAGAATCGTTTCAATCACCCGCTTTATCATCTAGTGAGTTCCCCTTTCTTCTCTCCGGTATGGTAGTCCAGTGAATCAGCGTTCGATAAATTCTTTCTCCCCTAGCTGGACCAGTACATCTTCCAGATAAGGAAGCCCCTCATTATCCCCGGATACACTGACCACCATGGAACCGATTGTGTTTGCAAACATCAATATCTTCTTTAAAGGCCATTGCTGAAGGACCCCATATAGAAAACCGGCATCAAAGCCGTCTCCCGCACCCACTGTGTCGACCACTTTCCTGGCTATGACAGGGGCTGCTTGAATGATTTCACCATTATGGCAGCCCACCGAACCTTCCTCACCTTTTTTCAAGGCGATATAGGAGACCCCAAGAAGTTTCGACTTTTCGATGATTTCTTTTTCATCCTTTGTATCAAACAGTAGCTCGGCCTCATCCGTTCCCGTCAGCAGGATATCCACGAATGGAAGGATGTCTGATATCACTTCCTTCGCTCTTTCTTTACTCCACAATTTCAATCGGATATTTGGATCGAAGGAAACGAGTACGTCATTCCGTTTAGCGATTGTAACCGCATGCTTGATGATCGCGACATTTTTTTCATCGATCGCTGGAAATACTCCCGTAATATGTAAGATTCTCGCATTGGCAATATAGGATTCTTCCAAGCTATCAGGCGTAAGAGTCAGCGTTGGAGAATTCAACCGGTAGTAAAACGTCCTCCCCGCCCCATCCTCTAGCACTTCTTTGAAATTGACGGAAGTGGGATACCCGTCTACCAGCTTCAGCTGGGAAGTATCGATTCCTTCTCCCCTTACAAAATGCTGGATATAGCGGCCGAATTCATCATTCCCCAATCGGCTGATCCAGCCGGTTTCCAACCCCAGCCGCGCACATCCGATGGCGACATTTAATTCCGCCCCCCCTACATTCCGTTCAAATGAATGAACGAATCTCATAGGTCCTTTTGATGTCGGATTCATCGTAATCATGGCATCTCCAATGGTGATTATATCTTTCATGGTCATGGTGCCATCCCCCTCTTTCTTCCACATTTTCAGCAAGATTGCCGAATCATCAGCTCCGGACGGAATCGATAAATATGCTTTTCCTCGATAAAGTCCGGGTCTTTTATTTTGTTCAATAATAATTCAGCAGCCTGTTTCCCCATTTCGAACGTCGGTTGAGCAATCGTTGTCAGTTCCGGAGTAAACAAGCTTGCAAATGATACATCGTCTATCCCGATCAGTGCCAACTCCTCAGGCACCCGGATATGATTTGTCTTGATATACCTTAAGATTTCAATCAACGTGAGGTCGTTCCCAGCAATCAATGCCCGTGGCGGTTCATCGGCTGAAAGCATGTCATGGAGACCATCCTGTATGAATTCAACTTCCATTGACTTGATATATTCTTCGCGAACAGGAATTCCCTTCTCTCCCAGCGCTTTTCTGAATCCATTAATCCGCTCCACACGGGGAGTCACATGTCGATGCAAGGAAGTGGTCATAATGCCGATCCGTTCGTATCCCTTTTCAGCAAAATGATCGACGGCCATTTTAATAGCGCTTTCATTATCAAGCATGATCGATGACGTTTCGAGACCATCCACGATCCGGTCGACAAATACGAGAGGATACTTTTCCTTGACCATCCTTTGATACAACTCGATGTTCCCGCCCGTCGGAAAGATGATGAGCCCGTCTACTTGCTTCGCTCTCAACATCTCGATGTATTCACGTTCCTTTTCAGGATTGTCATCTGCATTACAGACAATGATATGGAACCCCTGCTCATTGCAAATGTCCTCCACTGACCTGATCGTCTGTGTTGAAAAGGTATGTAAAATATTCGCCACGATCACGCCAATGGTGGACGTCGACTTCTGCTTCAAACTTCTCGCCACGATATTCGGTTGATAGCCTAATTCCTCGATCGCCATCCGGATGCGCTCCTTTGTTTTCGGAGCCATGTAGTCGAATCGTTTATTCATATATTGAGAGACAGTGCTTTTTGATACTTCGGCATGTTGTGCCACATCTGAAATCGTTATTCTTTTCATAAATCCTTCTCCATACCTTTCATTACTAAATCGTTTTAGTAATGAAGGAAAAAATTTTGGTAGTGATCATTTTTGTAATCGTATTCTTCAAATGAGTAAATCGGTTTACTAAATCGGTTTAGTTGTTGATTGTTTTCAATTATAAGAAAATTGAAAGCGTTTTACAATGGTTTTTAGAAAAGTTTTTTAAATTATTTCATAATTAGGTTTTACTAAGATAAAGAACACTATAAATAGTTGGACTTTTTATTAAGAGCCAATCTGTGACAAGGAACCTGTCACCACTGTTTCTTTTTGAGACATGAAATCCGCTCTATGTTTTTTCCTTTTTCTTAGTACATTCCAAAACCACCCCATACACATGCAAACTCTCAACCTGACATTCCAACTCATTCCCCTTCACACGTTCCATAATCAACATCCTATTCCCCCTCTTTGATAAGCTCACTGCGGTGCCAAGGTACCTGTCCCTTTGGCATCCCCCTTGGCACCCCCTTGGCATCACCAATAAATCGTAACAATTACTATTTACAAATCGTAATAATTACGATATATTATTTTAAGAAATTATAAGGAGGATACATATGAGAAAAAAATGGATGGCATTATTTAGTTTATTAATGGTCCTCTCCCTTGCTGCATGTGGAGAAGGAAATGAGAATAATAGTGAGGAACAGGACGCGTCTTCAACTGATCCGGTGAACATTTTTACTACGGTATATCCCCTGCAGTTTTTTGCAGAACGGATTGCTGGTGAAGAAGCTGAAGTTGAATCACTTTTACCTCCCGGATCGGACTCACATACGTATGAGCCCACTTCTAAAGATGTATTGGCCATAGCTGAAGCAGAAGCATTTATTATGAATGGCGCAGGGCTTGAGGCGTATGCTGAAAAAATCGCTAAGGCCGTAGATGCTGAAGATGTGACAGTTGTTGAAGCAGCTGAAGGGATTGAGCTTAATGAAGGAGCTCATGACCACGATCATGAAGAGGATCATGACCACGGTGATCACGATCCTCACGTTTGGCTGGATCCAATCCGCGCCATTGACTTAGCAGAGAACATTAAGAATACATTAATAGAATTGAAGCCTGAGGAAGAGGCACTGTTTAATGAAAACTTTGAAACACTCAAGGCTGACCTTGAAGCTCTTGATCAGGAGTTTGCCACTGAACTGGAAGCAACATCAGGCAATCACTTTATCGTCTCTCATGCCGCCTATGGCTATTGGGAAGAAGCGTATGGTGTGCATCAGATTGCTGTTTCCGGGTTGAGTCCGACACAGGAACCGTCTCAGAAAGAACTCCAGACCATTGTAGAGACAGCTAAAGAGTATGGATTAAAGCATGTCTTTTTTGAACAGAACATCACCACGAAAATAGCCGGAGTCGTAAGGGATGAAATAGGTGCAGAAACACTCAGACTCCATAATCTGTCTGTACTGACAGATGAAGATATTGAAAAGGATGAAGACTATTTTTCACTGATGAGACATAACCTGAAACAGTTGCAGACAGCATTGGAAGGTGCACCTGCTATAGAACCGGAAGAGCACGACCATGATCACAGCCATGAATTAGATGAAGAAGCCCAGAAGATTTATGATGGGTACTTTGAAGATGATCAAGTGAAAGATCGTGAGTTATCTGACTGGGAAGGTGACTGGCAGTCCGTTTATCCTTATTTACTGGATGGTACCCTCGATGAAGTATTTGCTCATAAAGCAGAAGACGGAGATAAGACTGCCGAAGAGTATAAAGAATACTATACAATCGGATACAAAACAGGCGTCGAGCGCATCATGATTGATGGGGATACGTTCACCTTCTATGAAGATGGGAAAAAATCGTCTGGACACTATACCTATGACGGGTACGAAATTCTAACCTATGAGGCGGGAAACCGTGGAGTGCGCTATATCTTCAAGCTTGCTGACGAAGAGGAAGGAAAGATGCCAAACTACATCCAGTTCAGTGATCACAGCATTGCCCCAACCGATTCACATCACTATCACTTGTATTGGGGGGATGACCGGGAAGCGTTATTGGAGGAAGTCATTAACTGGCCAACCTATTACCCTTCTGACTTAAGCGGCGAGGAAATCGCTGATGAAATGATGATGCATTGATTTCCCCTCCCTGAGACAAGCACCATTCAATAATAGCCGGTCCCCATCTTTGGGAGACCGGCTATTTTATATATAATCCAAAACGTTGCCTGCCCCCCGGTACGTTAAACTTTTACCGTGTTTCGGGGCAGGCGCCACTAATAAGGACAGGGACGGTCTTGCTTTGGAAGCATAAGAACCGTCCCCGTGCTTCCCCAATTTAACCATTTAACCCTTTAATGATGTAAACCTCAACAAAATGGCGCGAATGAGAAACCCCGCCGCCAGTCCCGGTATTAGCGCAAGCATCGGCAGCCAAATCGGGCCAAAATGAACAGAGAAGAAAGGTTGAGGGGAATACATAATTCCAACCGTGACAAAGTAGGCAGCGAAGGCAAATGGAATAAACGATAACGGAGGATTCTCTCCATCTGAAAATTTGTAGGCATCATACATCGCATACATGTAAACACAAGGATAAAACATGATCCATTGGTAATGGATCACTTCTCCAGCTTCCGAAATTCTTCCCAGAAAGCTATACATGATAGACAGATTGAATGTACTCATGCTATTAATGATAAATTCTAATAATATAAATAAGAATCCTTTCATGACGTGACCATTCAACAATTGCCCAAAGCCTGGAAATGCTATGCTCCATAGTACCCCTTCTAGTTTTTGAGTCTTTTTCATACGACCAAACCTTTAGTTAACGTTTGGAAATTCAGTACGCTTAGCTTGATCCACCCTCTTCACTACGGATACAAGCCCTCTGATGATAAACAATGTGAAACTTACAAAACCAAAGGTATGAAATGCCGACCACTTTTTCCATTGGATTAACTTTGTGTATTTCACAAGAAACCATTGAGTTATGCTCATGGGAACACTCCAGGTCAAACTTTTCAAAAGGATCTTCCATAATCCGTCATTATACGTTTGTTTAACCCAGATCACACTCAACAATGGAAAAAACAACATATCAAAAACGATGTTGGTCTTAAACACTCCTGGAAAGGGGCGAATTGGATAGGCTACACGTTTCTCTGACACAACATATGTATCAATCAGAGTGGACACAACGCCTTTTGAAAAGAAAACAATTAAGTTCTGCTTCATCATAGAACCCCTGAATAAGAGCGGGAAGCCAAACAGGCATAAGGAAATGAGTACGCTTAACATCTTTTTCTCCACAACAATATCCTCCGTTTAAAGGTTTTGTTACTAGTATGATGTTAAGCAGCTCGCGTTATGCTATCTCTTTACTTCGCGATTAATGGAACCAGCTAATCAGAAAGGCTCTCAGGACTCAACTTCCTTCACATGCTTCATATAGACAAGATCATTGACACCACTTTTTTCACTGTGCTTTTGGGGTATACGCATGAACTCTGCAAAACCCTGTTTTTCATAAAGCTTGATGGCGCTTATATTGGTATCTGCTACCTCTAAAACATACTCGTGGAATGAAGTTGAATTCATGATCGATTTTATGAGTTCAGTTGCCACACCCTGTCCTCTGTAATTGACCGATGTTGCCACAAACTCTATTGCACCCATCTCCTCAGAAATCGGAAAGGGATATTGCTTTTTCTCGAATTCTTTTTTGAGAATAATATAAGCAATACTACCCTTGAGTATGCCGAGGTGTTTTATAAATTCTCTATATTTCAATCTTACAGAAGGTATATTGTCTGTAGTGCAGGCTGCTATCGCCGCAATTTGATCGTCAACTTCAGCCATATAGAAGAGCTCTTCATCAAACATATGGGCAAATGTCTTGTAAAGTTTAGCCTTATCCTTTGAAAAATAAGTCAGCCAATGATAGAAACCGTCTACAAAGATTGTACTCATCTCATTTCTTCTATTACTTTCTGTTTCACTCGCACGAATAATATTCATAACCTATCCCTCTATTCTTTGTGAATGTATCCTGTTTTTCCATGAAGCTACTACTATTTTCTATTTTTGTTAGCACAGTCCCTTCATGCCCCTAAGCAAATAGCTCCCAAAGCGGGCATTAAACCAAAGATTGGCACCAAAAAAATGAAAGAACAAGAAGAATTGTCAAAATAAGTGCTGTTTTTTTGGCCATCCATTTCGTTAACTTCATTCTGCATCCTTGCCTTCCTTTTCGTTTCATGCGTGCTTATCAGGAAACACGGTCACGATCACACCATCCGTATTGTTACCTGAAATCTCATAACGAAGATCACGAGGCACATGAATGGTCGTACGTTTAGTAACAGGATAATACGAAATCTCATATTTTTCCCCATTTACATTAGCAGATATCGTTTTTTCTTCTTTTAGGTATTCCAGATATTCTTCTAATACGAAATTCTTTGATTTCATAATGGCGCTATGAGGGAAACCAACATAGCGGATGTGCCACGGTTCATATTCAATTCCCGTTATGTTCATTTTATTCTCCGGATATCGTAAAATGAACCCGTATTTCCATGCGTTTTTTTCTATCCATTTTCCTTCTGGTGCATTCGCCATCTTCATTTGAGTAGATCCTACATCAAGGGATAAGCCCAGATTATGTTCACTGTAGCCTGCTGGCAAGGCATAATCAGAACCCATATCTTGATAAAGCACACTTTGCTCATCAAAATCCCGAAAGCCGCTCGTAATGGCGAAATGTTGAAGACCATCTTTTTTAGCAGCAGCAACCATCTCTGAGAATGTATGGGCAATATCCTCTGATAATGAAATCTCACCGCCTAACAACACGTACCCTTGTACCAGTTCATTGTTTGCCGATAAATTGACAATATCCGATCGAATGCTTTCCTGGTGAACAGGATATTCACTGTTGACCAAAAGCAGGTCACCTTTATAGATTTGATCCTCTGTCACTTCAATTTCTTGAATATCTGCATTCTCTGCGATACCATTTTCATGGCTTTGTATTTTTACTTCTGGTTCAGACAATGGTCCCATATAGACGAACGTCAACCCCAGGCAGGATAATAATAAAAATCCCCACTTTTTCATTTATCTGTTTCCTCCTTACTCTTAGTTGCTTATAAGTGTAGGAAAAACTTTTTAAATAAAGAGTGGGGTAAATTTTAAATTTTTCTTAAATCATTCATTCGGTTTTCCACTATCCTGGGGCAAGCGCACTTCAAAAACGGTGCGTATGATACTACTTTCGGCCGTAATGGTCCCATCATGCTGCTCCACGATATTCTTGGCAATGAAGAGGCCAATCCCGGTGCCGCCTCCTTGATGAGTACGTGCTTTGTCACCGGTATAAAACATATCAAAGAGATGGGGCAGCTCATTCTGAGGAATGGGATCTCCATAATTCACAATCTGAATCACCACTTTCCCGGAATCAATAAAGCCATTAATATCCACAAACTGACCATCGTTCCCATAGCGATTCGAATTGGTCAGAAGATTTTCAAACACACGTGCCAACAGCTCTCCATCACCCAAAACAGGTAGGTGCGGAGTCACATTCACTCTAGCGATCAAATCATTCTTCTCGAAGACAGGGTACAATTCCTCCTTTAATTGATTAAGGAGATCACTTACATTTATATGATTTTTTTTAATTGGCAATATGCCATAGTTCATTCGCGTGATTTCGAATAATTCATCAATCAGTCGTTCTAAACGCTGAGATTTCGTAAAGGCAATCGTTAAAAAATGTCTGACTTGTTCTTTCGTCAAATTCTCATCCTTAAGGATCAAATCTAAATAACCTAAAACGGAGGTGAGGGGTGTACGAAGATCATGAGCTAAATTGACGACTAACTGCTCTTTACTACTTTCCGAGAAGTCTCCCCTTTCAATGGCTTGTTCCAATTTTTCACTGGCGAGATTGATGCTTTCGGCAAGATCACTGAACTCATCATTCGACACGATTTGAACCCGATGCTTGAAGTCAGCCTGGGCGAGAGAATGAATTCCTTTTGAAATCTCTTTAAAATAGGCAGAATAGGGTTTTGTAAGTAAAAAGAAGAAGAAAATCGAAAGCAGGATGAATACTAGTAAAAAGACGTTGAAGTCTCCAATATTACGAATGATAATGCGAAAATAACCTAATGAATCCCCATAATTCACACTTGAATAATAATACATTTGGAGTGCTTTAAAGAGTAGATATGTAAGAGCCGCAGACAACAACATGCTTAGTCCCAGCAATAAGATCATTTTTGAACGGAAGCCTCGTAGTATGTTACCCATTGAATGTATACCCCACGCCCCAAACGGTTTTGATAAATTTATTCTTCCGTTTATCCTCTTCAAGCTTTTTTCGTAAGGTACGAATATGGACCATGACGGTATTCCCACCTTCAAAGTATGCATCCCCCCACACCTGCTGAAAAATATGTTCCACACCAAATACTTTCCCCGGGTGACTCGCTAGTAAGTATAAAATATCAAACTCTTTAGGCGCCAGTTCGATGCTTTCACCATAGAGAGTCACTTTACGTTGATCGGGGGAAATAACCAATCCACCATTTTCCACGCTGGTTTTATTTTCTGTACCCGTTTGGGGTTTGTTAAGCTTCAAAAAACGCCGCAGCTGAGCATTCACACGCGCAACCAATTCGATCGGGGTGAATGGTTTCGTCATATAATCATCTGCCCCAATGACCAGGCCCTGAACTTTATCGAAATCAGATGTCTTGGCACTCAAAAAGATGATGGGCATATTATGCTGATCCCGAATGCGCCGGGTGACTTCATATCCATCCATTTTTGGCATCATGATATCCAAAATCAGCAAATCAATGACCTGAGTCTCGACCACACGAACAGCCTCTTCTCCATCCGAAGCTTTCGTCACGTGGTACCCTTCTTTTTCTAAATGGATAGCAATCAGATCAGCAATTTCTTCCTCATCATCCGCTACTAAAATGGATAAAGGTTTCATTATTTCACTCCTACTAAAGGGATAGCCGCTAAATCTCCACGTTTTCTTACTAGCTGCATCCTAAAGTTATTTGTTGTTTTGGTAACCTTCGTGGCAGCTAATGGAATCATTTAGGGCTTTCATTTATTTTCTATTATTTTTTCATAAGCATACCCTTTGGAGAGAAGATATCCAAAGGATTTTCATCATCGATTATAAGTATTGTTTATTTACACATAAAAAAACCTTCAAGTGTGATAGTGTAAATGAAATATCTTAAAAATATCATGGGAGAATTCTTAAATTTTTCTTAAGATCCTATTAAACGCATATGAAATACTTTTTAAAAAACGATGCATGCCCCCAGTACGTTACAGCTGTAACGTACCGGGGGCATGCACCAAATTCAATACTCAATCCAAAATCCACCAATGTTAACGCCCTTCATTTCCTCTTCATTTGCCAATTTCATGGACCCTTTTGCAAATAAGAAGTATGTATCACAGGAGTAACCTTCAACGGGTAAGACCTCCACCTTTGTCTCTAACAGGTCATCAGATGTAGTGATGGAGGTCATTTTCACACATTCAAAATACTGTATGCATTGATACTGCTCCTTACTACTAATGTAATCTTGAAATGCGCGAGGGTGAGTGGGGATTCTAATGGTATGAAAGACTACAAGAACCAGCACGATCATGACCATTTTTCTTACAACTTCATTTTCTGCATTCCTTGGCTTTAGACAAAGGATTAAGCCCACTACTGAATAAACACCAATCCATGTAACCCAGCTTATGTCGAAAATAATGTGTGCAAATAGAGAAATCATCGCTCCAAAATGTAAAAAGTTTGCTAATGAGGACAGTGACTCTGGACGGAACTTGATCGAATCGTCTTTCTCAGCTTTCATAAATATTTGATAAAAGTACAAGATGACCACAATCAACATAAATACAAGATCAACTAACAAACAACCACCTCAAGAAAATATGTATCATAAAAGCCCTATTCATCAATCTGATATTCCTTTACGCATTCCCAGGAAAAAAAATCCTAAACGTCGTCCCCACCCCCCGCTCACTCTCCACCTGTATGTCACCCTTCATCTGGGTGACAATTTGATAACAGACCGTCAAACCAAGTCCCGTCCCTTTTTCCTTGGTCGAATAATAGGGTCTGCCCAATACCTTGAGTTGTTCCGGAGACATGCCTGCTCCATTATCTTGAATGACGATCAAGATCCGGCCGTCTTTATGTAATGTGGCTGTCGCCGTGATTTTTCCATTTTCTTTTACCGCCTCGATGGCATTCTTCAGAAGGTTGAGGAGTACTTGCTTCATCTCAATCTTTATCCCTTTGATCATCAGGTCGCTTTCAATATTTCGATTGATTTGTATGCTGTTCATGACAGCATACGTTGACATCACATCTACGGATTCGTTTATGGTGTCGGTCAAACTGAAAACTTCGAATTCATCCGTTTGCGGCTTGGCAAGGGAAAGGTATTGATTGATGACGTCTTGTGCGTGATCTAATTCCTGTATGGATATGTCGATGAAGCTCTTTTGTTCTTTTGTTAACGTTTCTCTCTGCAGGAGCTGCATGAATCCTCTTACAGTCGTCATGGGATTTCGGATTTCATGGGCAACGGAGGCAGCCAATTGGCTGACTACATTGAACTTTTCAGCCTTCATGAGCTCTTTTTTTATCCTGTTTTGTTCCAGTCGGTTTTCAATCAGATACAAGGTCAGGATGAGCGTGATCCATATGATCAAGGTAGAGCTTGCCACAAGCGGGAGCTGCCCTACTTCATTGTTCTGAAGTAAATACAGGGATCTTGTAACCGGGATGAACAAATAAAAGACCGAAATCAGGAGCACTTTATTCTTCCTGGTCAACTTTCTATACCATTTCGATAAAGGGACCAGCAACACACCATAAATCGCATAATTCACGAGCAAAAAAATCCATACATGGTGGGTAAAGTAACCAATCACCAGCATGGCGAAGAACGTACTGACCCCCACTCTCTTACCGCCATAAATAAACGCAAGGATAATGGGAATCACTTTGAAATCGTACACATATCCGCTTGAGTAAACAACGGGGAAGGTCATGGTAAACACTAAGATACAAAGATTCATGAGAAAGAACTTAAGGGTAAACCCTCTCGTGCCGCTGACCGATTCACTCGTAACCATTTGAAAAAGAAGAATCGCAAATAGAATAAATACCACATGTAAAATTAAGTGATGGACAGTCTCTAACATACAAGGTCTCCTTTAGGAAAAAGCGTCTACTCTAATTCTTCGACATCCTTATGGGAAATCCTTTCCATTCATCACGAACATTCGACAGAATTCAGGGAACCACAGGGACAGGTACCCTGGTTCTTCGCAGATGAGCACTTATCGCTATCACTTTACCGTGAGGGGGGATTACGTAACAGGGATTGTTCAGGTTCTTGCATAAGAATTCTAAAGTCCTTTTTATCTACAAAAATAATCGAGCATGAGATATAACATACTCGATTTCATATGATTAGAGAGTTCTCATGATACTACTTGCCTTACAACTTATTTAAAGCACCCTGAATCATTAATTGAAAGTTGACTTTAAGAGGGTGATACCTATGATGACAAATTGTTTTCGAACAGGGCTTCTTGCATTCATGACTCGGGGAGAGTATCCGGAGTCCAGATCGCCAAGTCTTTACCCGGTAGGGCACTTACCAGTTCACTTTCTCCATCAATTCCTGCTTGCCAACATTCAAATTCGTCATGATTTCCGCTTATAAATAAGGAATAATCGTTTTCAAATCGAATGAGTAGGTGGGGAGCAATGTTGTCAACCAGTTCTACCTTTGTCACCAGTTGTCTTCTCATTCGAATGATTTGTAGAAATTTCTCCTCTTCCGAACGATCTTCTATTTCATCCTCACTGAAAGGATACTGTTTTACTCCTGGATCCAGGAAACACCACGTTGATTCAATGTTTAAGAAGAGTTGAGGATCCTCAACATCCGTTTTCTTATAATGAAAGAAAGAGAGCACAAGGGGACCTGGCGAGATCCCGAATTGAACCCCATCCAGTTGAGACCCTTGGAACAAGTTGTTTAAAAGGGCTTCAGCTTAAACTTTAGCCTTTGAATCCATTTAGTTTCATTTCCTTATTTTTTGAATTTTATTATTAGCTTTACTATTGTGGCTGGAGAGGATTATTCTGAACAAATACACATTATACGGGAACAATATTTCAGGAACCTTAAGTGAACCATAATTAAACCTTAATTTCCTGTTTAATGCCAAAGAGTGAATATGCTGCTACTCCTATGGGAATGGAAGCAATAGGGGGATGTGGACAGCGGACCTACATGGAAAGAAGGAAAAAGGCATTTCAGATTGCCGTTTTTTATCTCCATGATTCGATCAAATAAAAGAGCCGTCAACAGTCGGCTCTTTTAAAGTCTTAATTATGATTCCTGCACACTTCCCTAAAACCTTTCATCACCTCATGGGTCTTTCTCATTGAAGAACATGAGTAGATCAGGGTCCACTTGCGTTCAAAAGGACCCATCATCAGTACCACCCGCCTAGTAGCAAAATGGTGGAAGTCATCTGCTTTTGTGTCCCTCGTAACATACTATGATATGAAGCTTGCCTAAGTCGTGTACTGCCTCACCTTCTCGTAAATTGAGAGCAAGCTTTTATTCGTCTACAAACGTCTTAGGTATACCAAACGATCGATATGACTGATCATCACTTCATTTAACTTGCAACCGAATGTAAATCTTCCTCTACTTTCTGAGTTCCTTCATATAATTTGTCCGCATATTCTTTAAGGTCCTCCCAGCTATCCCTTGCAATATTAAGGTCTTCTTTGATAAAAGAATAATCATCGGGACTTACTAGTTCAATATTATTTAATAGACTGTTATATTTCGCGCCGATAGTATTCCACTGATTCGAAATATTTTGGAGTGATGTGATGGCGGTATCTATTGTTTCACTTAAGTATCTAATCTGATTGTTTATAGTTGTCAGAGTACTTATTGCTGACTGTGAATCTGAAATTCTCTTGTTTAGCTTTTGTATTTCGTTGTTGGCAAAATCGATATTTTTTTTGGCTGAAGCAATCATTGGCCCTCCGGCAATACATCCGATTAGTGACAGACATAGGAGTCCACCGGTAACAATCATATCCTTGTTCTTTTTGATGGCATCATTGTGCTGTTGTATTTGTTGCTGGAGTAGTGGAATCCCACTTTCGTGACTCGTAATGATACTGGAAATTGTATTGAGATCATCATTAAAATTACGCATGTCCTCTCCTATTTCATTTCGTAAGCCAATGAAATTATCTAGCAGTTTATCTGCATTTTCTTTATTTTCTAAAATGGTGGCATATAACGTTTCTAACTCTTCTTCGAAAGTAGCCGAGTCATGAATATTGATTGCACTTAGTAAATTAGAATAATGTACTTGAAAAAGAGATTGATAGTCAACAATATCCTGGTTTACATCCACCATTTGAGGTTTAAGTTGATTTGTCCATCGGTCGGCATTCATTCGGGAATCTTCCTGATGAACCCTGATATTGTCTTTAATATTTTCACTGATGAAATTTGAACCTGTAAGATCTACAGGAGTTTGTTCTAGCAACGTAAGGGAATAGCTATCCATGATCAGCACATTGGATGCCATTCTCTCCATGGCATTCTGGAAGTTTTCAGGACCTAAAGAATAGGTTCCATGTTCAGTAGCAAAAGCTTGATGTGGTATCAGACTATATGACAAAAATAGCATTAGTATAATAAATGAGAACAGTTTATTTATCCGGGCTTTCTTCAAAGTAAACACTCCCCTTGCTCATTTAATAGGAGATCCCCTTTTCCAGAAGATCTCCACTGTTTCTATTAAAGAGTTTGTGTATCTACTATTTTGATATCCTCAGCATAAATCTTTTCTGCATACTCTTTAATGTTATTCCAGCTATCTTTCGCGATACTTAAATCTTCTTTAATGAAAATCAAATCGTCAGCACTGATAGCGTCAACATTTTGAAGAAGTGAATGGTATTTGGATCCCATCGTATGCCATTGGTTTGAAATGTTCTGTAAGGCAGTAATAGCAATGTCAATGGTACTTGTGAGATATTCAGTTTGATTTTTGATATTGGTTAACCCTGCTACTTGTAATTGAGCCTGAGAAATTTGACCAGTAATGTTCATGATATTTTCTTGTGCTTTGTCCATTTCCTTCTTCGCTAATATGATTCCGGTGGCCCCTCCTCCTACTGCTGCTGTACCTCCGGCAATCAATGCGATCCCAAGAGGTGTTCCTGCACCAGTGGCGATAACGACGGAACCTCCGATGATTGCAACTGGTCCTAAAGCCGTTGCAACAGAGGATCCAATAATAATCGCATTGTATTTGTCGATTGCCTGATTGTACGTCGTCAATTGGTTTTGCATCAGAGGGATACCAGCATCCTGACTTGCCAAAATTGACGTGATTTGGTTGGCATCCCCTTTAAAGTTTTGTGTATCCGCGGTCATTTTGTCCCTGAAAGTTCTTAATTCCAGTATGAGCTCATCTACACTGGCTTTATTATCTGAAATACTGTTCGACAACCTTGTCAGTCCCTTTGTCAAGGTTTCTTTATTTTGGTTATCCACTGCTGTAACTAAGGTATTATAATAGTTTTGGAACTTTGTATTGTAATTGATGATATTTTGGTTTGTTGTAATAAGCTTGGGTTTAAGGTTATCCAACCAGTAATTTGCATTCGTTCTGGCAACGGATTGGTGATGGACGATGCTTGATTTCAAAGCTTCATTAACAGTCGTGATACCATTAAAATTCGCATCGGCTTGTTTAATGATCGTTAATGCATAAAGGTCCATTACTAATGCATTTGAACCTGTACGTTCCATCGCATCCCTAAGGCCATCGGGTCCTAATGAATAACCTGGGTATTCAACTTCATGGTTTATGGTCACAACTGGTTGATTCGATTTAGTAGCGCCTTCTGCTGC
Source organism: Rossellomorea sp. ABR4_004 (assembly GCF_056159585.1). Classification (NCBI taxonomy): domain Bacteria; kingdom Bacillati; phylum Bacillota; class Bacilli; order Caryophanales; family Bacillaceae; genus Rossellomorea; species Rossellomorea sp. ABR4_004. Next base: position 571,463 of record NZ_JBSWVM010000002.1, read on the forward strand.
CAATGCTTTGGCAGGGACTATATTACTTGACGATAAAGCTAGTAAAGCTGTTAACGTCATTATTTTAAATGGTATCTTTTCCATATTCCTCTCTCCCTCTTAATTGAAATTCATAAACTATCGAACATTTACATTCGTGACGAAATCCTCGAATTGATTTGTTTGCTTGTTCATTTCGTCACTCATGTATTTAAAGTGTGATAATTTCTCTTGTAAAGCCTTTATATCCACTGTTTCATCTGTTGATGTCATGTTCATCAATTCTTTCATAGCATGATTGAATGCTTTCCAATCTGTCTTCAAAAAGTCCAATATCGTTAATTGTCGGTTCATCATCTCTGTAAATCCATCAACTTGATCCTCAATCAGAGTAATTTGGGTTGCTTGAATTTGTGTTTCGGACAACTGTTGTATCAATGGAATCAGCTCTTGTTGTTTTTGTTGAATGATTAAAGCTGCCGCAGATACTTGGCTATCAGAAAGGTTGATCAGGTCGTTGCTAAGGTGTTCAATTGATACAAAATCAACGGTTTTCGTTTGCGCCCCATTGGATGTAATGGTAAACACTTGCTTTCCGATATTGATTGACCCGTTAATTATTTCCTGAGGACGGTTTAAAATGATGGTGAGCTCAGCTTGTATTTCATCTTGAATTCGTTTAATCTCTTCTCGAATTTGTGGGATGTTTCCATTTACACCTTGCAAAGCTTGAATCGAAGCATTTGCACGTTCTGAAAAATTTTCACTATCTTGAATGAGCAATGTATGATAACGATTTAGTTCCAATGAAGTCATATCCATATTTCCCTCAATCTTTTGCGCGTGAGCCTGAAGTTTCCCAAAAGCATATTGAAAGCTTTCTTTCGCCTGTGGATGATCATTTATTTCCTCCGATAGTTCAGTCAGCTTGCTGTAATAACTATCGAACCTTGAACTGAACCTCATCATTTCTTGATTCAAATCAATTAACTTAGGGTTGTACTCATCAACCCATTCCCTTACATTGTTTTTGGCGAATAATTGATGATTTGTTATGCTGGGCATCGACTCAATCTTCACTTCCGGCTGTTGTAAAATGACTAGTCCATATGCTTGAATAAGCGGAGTCTGAGATCCTAACGTGCGGATCGAGTTGGAAAGGGTGTTGTTCGAGATCGTGTTTTGAGTCATAGAGTTTAAATATTCTTGTTGTGGGTTTGCAGGTGATGCACCTACGGGGGTCATACAGCTAGCAGATACCGTCGTTACCAATAAACCAGATAGTAAAGTCTTCTTCATCATTCTCATTTCCTCCTGTTTGTTATTTCATTACCTACTATTCCAAACTTTATTGCAGATCTTCAACTAACACCCCCCACGAAATTACATTATTCTGTAATGAACAATGATGTTGAATCCGATTATACATATCCAACATCCAACGGTGAAGTTAGTATGCTTAAAAGAATATCAAGTTTTGTCGAAACAAGAAAAAAGACCTACATTCAAATCCTCGATTGAAGACCACTATACCTACTTATCACAGAATAGTTTCCTACACGCCTTTTCATGTAACGAAAAAGAAGCCCAGATATTCAAATCTGACCTTTGTCGTGTAGGAAGTGGATGGTCCATATCAACATCAATCCCGAAGAACTAAGTGACATTATCGTTCTAAAGGCTGACATGACACTTAGCCTATTGGCTTATAGATACGCTTATACTATCTTAATAGTATGAAATTTCAGATAAAGGAGAATGGAATTATGGTTAATGTAAGTAAGATGATCGTCCTTTTGTTTTTGATATTCTTATTGTTTCCAGAAAGGAAAATGTATGCAAGTACCGGAGAATCTGAAGGCAATGATTACCCAATTTTCCTAATACATGGAGTAGGTGGTTGGGGGAAAGAAGAAGTGTCTGATTTTTATTATTGGGGGGGAATACATGATATAGAAAATGATTTAAACAATCAGGGATTTGAAACATTTACAGCTGCAGTGGGACCTGTATCAAGTAACTGGGATCGAGCAGCTGAATTATTTGCCTATATAAAGGGTGGTACCGTTGACTATGGGGCTGCTCATTCTTTCCAACATAATCACCATCGTTTCGGAAAGAAATACTCTGGAGAAAAAACGGATTGGGATGAGGAGAATCGAGTACATCTACTTGGTCACAGTATGGGTGGACAAACTTCAAGAATGTTGCTGGAATTACTGAAATCTGGCAGTAAAGAAGAGAAGGATTTTCATAAGAAAAATCCTCATGCTCAACAAATGTCCAGTCTTTACGATGGAGGAAAAGATTGGGTTCATAGCATCACAACCTTGGCGACTCCTCATGATGGATCCCCTTTTGCCAATAAACTAGAAAACTTTATGCCCTTTCTAAAAGGGTTTGTATACAAATATGTTAATTTGGCAGACCAGCATTCTAATGAATCTTTTAACTATGATTTCAAACTGGATCATTGGGGTTTGAAGAGAGAAGCTAATGAACCGACTTATTCGTATGTAGAACGAATGTTTAACAGCCCTTTCTGGAAAACAAAGGATACAAGTCAATATGACCTCTCAATTGAAGGGGCAAAAGAGCTGAACGAAAAAATGAAAACGTATTCAGATGTTTATTATTTTTCTTACACAGGGGATGCTACATTTCATTCTCCCTTAACAGGGTACAACCTCCCCCTCCCTTCAATGAATCCACTATTATATCCTTCTGGCTTTTACATTGGAAGATATGAAAATAATCAATTTGGATCTTCATGGTGGCCAAACGACGGTCTAGTGAGCGTTCCTTCCTCACAATATCCGAATGGACACAAGGCTCAACCTGCACAAAGTACGGCTGAAAAAGGCGTTTGGAATTATCATAAGACTCAATATAGATGGGACCATGCCGATTTTATAGGATTGAGCTTGTATGACACTGTTGGATTAAGTGATATCCGTGCCTATTATCGGGAAATCTCCATGAAACTAACTTCATTACCAGTCAACTAAGGGCATGGAAATAATGATTTATATTTTTTATGAATTCTATTCATAGGAGTTTTACGAGAATCCTAACCAGCTTTATCCATCGTTTTTGACGAAGGAAAGGCCTGATGCCATCTTTTGTATTTCTTCTGTAAGGGAGATAAGAGTACCCACTTACTATTCTTTTTTGCTATCTGCCTTTATACGTTTAAGGTACATCAGGCTATCTCTCATCACAGGTTTAAATACTTTTGAAACAGGTATTGATCCAATTTCTGTTGGTGGTAAATCAGGTTCCTGCACCCCTACGTAAACAATCAGTTCAGGATCATCCGCTGGAGCCATCCCCAAAAATGAAAACAAATATTCATTGGATGCTGTTAAATATCCTCCACCATTTGGGTTTGGTATCTGGGCAGTACCTGATTTACCAGAAACTTGAACATTATCTATTTGGAATTTGCTCCCTGTTCCTATATCGGACGTGACAGTCGACGTTAAATACTCCCGTGTTTTATCAGCAGCTTCTTTGGTAATTGGAGACCTTATGACCTCTGGTTGAAATTCTTTAACGATTTTGTTTGAATCCCTATCTACTATCCGTGAAACTACATATGGTTTCATCATTTTCCCACCATTAGCAATCGCCGATCCTGCTTGGATCATCTGAAGTGCTGTCACGGTACTTCCTTGACCGAATATTGTAGTAGCCCTTTCGATTGGATTATTATATTGTACTATTCCTTTTGCTTCATTTTGAAGGCTAATGCCTGTTTTATTACCGAATCCAAATGATTTTAAATAAGTGTAATACTCATCTGTTCCAATTTTCCCTAACAGATTAATAAAAGCTACATTTGAGGACCGTTGTAGTCCCTCTAAATACGTAATTGTTCCCCACCCTTTCCCTCTATTCCAATCCTTTATTGGTGAAGGGTAGCCATCTACAAAAATCTGCCCGGATTTATAATATTCTTGTGGGTCAAATACCATACTATCCACTGCAGCGGCTAAAGAGAATGATTTCATTGTGGACCCTGGTTCATAAGAGGTTTCAACTATGAAGTTTGACCAACTGTCACGTATACCTTCTTTTGTATCATTATTGAATGATGGTCTTTGGGCCATTGCCAGTATTTCTCCAGTAGTGGGATCAGATACAATGGCAAACATTTTTCTAGGGTGATACTCGCTATCAACGGAATTTAGTGCATCTTCTAACATTTTTTGGATGTTTCCATCTATGGTTAAATAAACATCATCACCATCCACTGGGGGAATGATGGTCTTTTCTGAATCCGGTAATATATACCCCCAAAAGTCACTTTCATATCTTATCTGACCATCCTTACCACTAAGGTATGTATTTAAACTTTTTTCGATGCCCATTATACCCTCGTTGATTGTGTTCCCATTCCTCTTCGCATCTTCTTGAGTGAGGCCGATGGTATGAGAAGCAAACATCCCTTTAGGATAGGACCGTCTATTTATAGTAAGAAACGTAATTCCCGGTAATTTTTCCTTTTCAATTTTTTCTTTCATTTCGGTAGTAATTCCATTACCTACAGCTCCTAATTCCACTTGGAATTTCCCTTCTTTATTTAATAGTTTGTAAATTTCAGTCTTTTCTGACTTGATATATCTAGACAACACATCAGCCGTCCTATTTTTGTTGACAACATGGTTGGGTTTTTTAGGGTTAGATGTTACTGACTCAGATAAAATCGCTATTATTTTATATGAAGGAGTGTCTTGTGCTAGAACATGTTCGCTACGGTCAAATATCGTTCCTCTATTTGCCTTTAATATATGATTCTCTAAATATTTATTAGAAGCTTCTACAACTAAATTTTCCCCTTCTATTTCTCCGGTTACTTGTATATAAAGAAAACGAACAAATACTATTGAAAATAGTATTGAAAATGTACAGAACAAAAAGGCACCTGCCCGATTCATATTTGGCGGTTTTTTATTCATTTAACTCACAACCTTAACTTCGTGTTTATTCATACTATCCTTTACCTTATATTCCTGATTCATTTGAATACACATTATAGTAATGATCCCTCCCTTCACATGATATACATTAATACTATATAGGTAGATCACCTCATAAAATTTAAAATGGTTGCTCTCATTATGTATGAATTCGACTACTCATAATGTGAATCCAGTTTTAGAAGATTATGGAGATAAGTCTTCAATAGAATATTATTCATTGGATAATATTAGACTAATTTCTACATTTTTCTACAAATCCCAAAACATCTTATCACTAATTGATTTAGTTTAAATCCCTCTTTTTTACCGAGTGAAAAGTACTAAAAATCTATTTTTAGGGAATTCAGAAATTTGAGACGTTAACAACTATACGATTCATCCTATTCTTGAAACGAAAATGAACATTGATCCTTTATGAACAGTGTTTTCGTGCTGCCGCTGTATGCAAGCCATATGACTACTAACAGTGTGAATCAAATCAACTGTCTTCCACCAATATGGATGCAACGGTTTTTTTGATCACCATACCTCTGTGTCTTTATATTCAAATAATTCAACCCTTTCCTTAACTCCTACTAATATCCCAGTGACTATGATTCGTCATTTTTCGCGGTTAAATGACTATATTCGACGTTTGAAAATTAACGAAAACAGGAAAACAATGGGCATTAAGGATTGTATTGGCAATTCCAACATTAGACCCTTCTCTCCCACAAATGGCTCATATATAGTTAGTTCGATAGTATTTAGGACAAAGGAGATGGAAGAATTGAATACAATTCAACTTAGTAGGAGAGAAAGAATAGCGATTGAAAAGAAGAAAGCAGTTAAACAAAGAAACAAAAAATTAACGATTGCCACTTCTGTAGGAGCACTGTCTGCTCTTTTACTCACCAATGGAAATGCAAGTGCTTGCAGTGCAGAATATACAGTGAAAAAGCATGACACATTATTTAGTCTAGCTAAAAAATATGATGTTACAGTCGATCAACTTAAAGAAAAAAACGAATTAATGTCGGATAAAATTTATGCAGGCCAAGCGCTTCTGGTGCCTCACCTAGAAAGTCATAATGAAAACAACTATTCAGTCCAACGAGGAGATACATTATACTCATTAGCCAAAAAATATGAAACAACAATCGCTCATTTAAAACAATTAAACGGGTTGGATTCCGATCAAATTAATATCGGACAATCTATTTTGGTCCCTTTTGAACAAACCAAGTCAACTGTTGGAGAATTATACACAGTAGTTCCTGGTGACACTTTATGGGGCGTAGCTCATCGGTTTGGAGTAAAACAAGAAGTCTTAGCTAAATCAAATGATTTGAAAATGGATATGTTACTCATAGGTCAAAACTTATTTATACCTGGAAAATCCGAGGTAACTGAAGCTGAAATTATTGGGGCATCTGACAAATTCACTGTTGAATTTAAGAGAAATGGCAAGACATTCACATTGAAAGTCCCATATGGTACTTCTTCTGATTTTCAAAAAAAGTCCGGTGTCTTTGTAACCGTCATACATAAAAATGGTGCTGTTATTTCAGCAACATAATGAATACCTTATTAAGGGTATTGGGTATTGGATATGGGATTGGATATTTCCATTCCCTTCTAAATACGTGATTGTCATGATAGAAACCACAAGGACAGGTACCGTGGCACATCAACGATAAGCGCTTATTCCCAATACGTCAGAAAAAACGCCCCATGGCAAACATTAACCCGTTCGGTTGATAAGGAGAAAGATACAATTCACAACTAAAATAGAATGCTTATTAACATATCAACTAACACAAAAAATAGCCGTTCTATTAGCAGATACGAAAGATGGGAAGATGAAGAGTGAGTAATCAGGGATAGAAAAATAAGCGGAGATTTTACTGTTATATGGAGATTATAAGTAGTTTTGGGGGAAATTAAGTGGAGTTTTTCCCTCTATACAAAGCAAAGCTACTTATTTTCACGTTATTCGAGTCAAATAAGAGGATTTTCTCCCTCTATTTAAGCTGTTTTCAGTACTATTTGCTAATTAAGGGGAATTTTTTCCTCTATAAACCTCAATAAGCAGAGAACCTGGTTTCATTGTTTAAGAATGCAAAAGTTTAACGGGAAACCTGATGTTCAACTATTCAGCGATCGTGGGCTTTCATGAAATACCAAAGGATCATCCAACTTGGATGGTCCTATTTTTATTAAAGGGTTGTTAAAACCGATGTTAATTTGTATGCTAAAACACTCTTTTAAAGTTATAAACGTTGTCATATCAATAAAAAAGGAGGAGCGAATAAACGTGCTAATTCCACCTCCAAAAGCAATGTTATTTTACGTTTTCTCCCGCTCAACCGAACGGGTTAGGCAAACAAAGGGCGTTTCCTATACATTTTTTGAACTAAATAGCATTTTTCAAACATTTACTCCATACTCAGGAAAAGGGTATTACCACGATTCATGTGGCGGATTTCAGATTAATCATACGAGAAAATCGAGAATCATGACCCAGTGTCGAATTATCTTCATTTATGAGTACTCAAAAAAAGCACCTGACTCCCGATACACTAAAACGTTCCAGTGTTGGGGGCAGGCACCGATAATCTAATTTATTGCGCATACAGTTCTACTATTTTTTCTATGGGTAATTGATTCGTATGACTCAAATCAACAAAATAGGGTAACTGCCATTTTTGAGTTTTTATCGCTTGTTTGCTCGTTGGGGTATCCCAACCAGGGTAAACTCTGATGGCCATCTTCCCTTTTGTAGCAATTGTTTTCAGAATATTTTGTTTGGCAAGGATGTCTTTCGGGAAAATAAATTGTCCCCATTCATCCTCACTTAAAAAGGTGGTAATAACCAATAAGTCGGGGGCCTTTTCATATGTAAATGGTTGATTGTTATCATTTTCGTCTTTTTCCCAAAAAGCAACAAATTGCCCTACCTTATTAGGTGTTATTTTTGCCACTCTAAATCGAACTGAACGAGAGGCTAATTGAAATGTACCAGCACCGTAATTTGCATTTTGTTTTTCCTCTTGAACCGATTTTATCTTTAATTGATTAGGTTCATAAACTCTTTCATTTACATGAGTTAATGCTTTCATAAAGCTGTTCATACCTTCACTCCTGATCTTTCTACTATATAATGCAGGCACCGATGTTTTAGATCCTATTGGTCCTGGGCTTTCATATAAGCTCTATTCCTTAATTGAAAAATAAAATATGTAGCCAAAAATAAGATAAGCCCAGCCTTATTAAAATGGAAAAATACGTTCACTGCATCTCTGAACGAATCAAGCGGATAAAAACCGCTCAGAAGTAAAGTTGGAAAGACCGTCATCAGCATGACCAAATAATGAACAAACATTTGTTTAAAAAAGCGCCATTGTTCAATTTCATATATTACGCTCGCCAAGCCCAGGAAAAAAGCAATCAGACCATAAAAAAAGAATGCATTCGAAATAGCTGTTGACCCTTGAAATAGATTCCATAGCTGCGAAAGGATCAGCAAAAAAATAAATGGGATGATTCCTCTGATCAATCCTTTTATCAAGAGATTCATTTTATGTTCCTTTCTTTTCATTCTCATTTTTCAGCGTTGCTGCCCAAAATAAATGGTAAATGGGGGCGATCAAAAGTTTCCGTCTATACAAATTATACGTTTTACTTGTCATTTGGTTTCAACAACGAAAAAATGGGCTCTCTTCTGAAAGAAAGCCCATTTCCCTATACTTAACTTAATTTAACTGGTGTATGTATTTCATCAGCATCCCGGTAGGATCGATATGAAACCAATGCCTTCCCATTTAATGTACAATCCAGTTGTAAAATACGGTCCTTGGTGGTTTCTAAGTAGAACCGATAGTTGTTCACGTTTAATCTGAAAAAGGTATAGGTGTTACCGAGCAGATGCTTTTTGATTTCATGTGTGTCGGGGTGTATCTGAATGAAATCCGCCAGCTCCTGAACGGAAGCTGTGGGAATATCAGCGATAGAATAGTACGTCCCCTTCATATTGTGTTTGAACTTACTCATTGCCGCCTTAGCCCTGTCTTTTAACTTTCCGCCCTCTAAATGCATACGTCCACTCCTCTTTCGTTCCTATTAAGAAGAATCCCCAATATCTCATAGAATAAACAGATATAAGTAAAATGGCCTTCCCCCTGCACGCAGGGGAAAGGCCACGATTTTATGATGTCTGCTCAATCATCTGAATAACCTTCAATGTCAAATAAGTGTAATACACCTATTTTACTTTCTCTCACTCTTCATTATGTTACTATAAAAATGTTGAATAACCGTAAGGGAGAGATTTTGACTAAATGATCGATCAATTGGACCTCGGATACTCTAAAGCAATATCAAATAAAATAATGAGTAAAAAGCAAGAACTTATCGTTCAAAAAAACAACCTGAGATCTAGCCAATACACCAACTTAGAATCACAGCTTCATATTTGGCGAGAAAATATTATTGAAATTTATGCAAAATCTATCGATAGTGACTTAGATACGTCCTTCCAACTCTTACAAGAGTGGGGATCAGAGGCAGTCGATACACTAGTTAATTTCAATCTTCCATTAGAGATTGCTCTGGACGAAGTAAGAGATTACCGAAATCTCATTGGACAAATCATTAAAGATGAAGCCTCGAGTTTGAATCTGACATTGGATCAATTCTATAAACTGATTTCAAATTTCGATGCGGTGGTAGATAGGGCAGTCCATTGGCTAAGCATATCTTATTCAAGAAGGTTTTATACACGAATCAATGCTGCAGAAGCTACGGCGTTAGAATTATCTATCCCGGTCATCAAAATTTCAAATCAAATAGGTATACTTCCTTTAGTAGGCGATATTGATACCCAAAGAGCTCAAGAGCTTATGGATAAAGCACTCTCAAAAGGTAGTGAATTATCATTAGAATATATGGTGATTGATTTATCAGGCGTCCCTATCATTGACACGATGGTAGCCGATCGTATTATTAAGGTAGTCGAAGCCTTATCCCTGGTTGGCATTGAAACCATCCTATCCGGGATAAGACCCGAGATCGCTCAGACCATGATCCATCTGGGAATTGATACGTCTACTATCACTGTGACATCAAGTCTTCATCTTGCTTTGGAAAAATTTCTGAATTTAAAAATCTAGTAGGTAATTAAGAAAAGTTCCCGACCCCAAGCACGCTACCCCTTTCTCGTGCTTGGGATCAGGTCGGACACCTGCATATTGGATTATTCCATCATCATGCAGGTGATCTTGGCGATAAACTCACTAACCTGATCTTCCCCACTACCCCCATTCGCATAGCCTTTCATAGACTTCTCTATCTGTTCACAGCCTGGCCCCTAGGACGAATATCGTGCCGTTTTATGGGCTGCACACTAGTATAAGGTTGGCGATTATTCTTAATACGTCAGGAAAAAACGTCCTGTAACAATCCAAGGGACGTTTTCTATACAGTTTTCCCTATTTCAAACAACGATCATGTCCCTGGAAAAGAGATGTGATTAAGAATCATGCGGGAATGAAATTAATCATGCGGGTTTTGACATAATCATGCGGCTCTCGGAATAATCGTGCGAGTTTCAGATGAATCATGCGAGAAATTCGATCATCATGCCCCCATGTCGAATTTTCTTCATTTATCAGGACCAAAAAAAGAGCCCTCCCCCTACACGCTGAATCCAGCACGAAGAGGGAAAAGCCCCGGTTTACGAATCACTTCTGCTCAATCATCTGAATGAGGTTTCCACATGTATCGTCAAAGACTGCTATCGTGATGTCGCCCATGACGGTTGGCTCCATCGTAAACGTTACACCTTTTTCCACTAATCGCTCGTACTCCTTGCGAATATCCGAAACCCCAAACATGGTTACGGGGATGCCATCTGCAAATAGTTTCTCTTGATACTCTTTCGCAGCCGGGTGCTCATTTGGTTCGAGTAAAAGCTCGGTCCCGTCTTGTTCATCAGGGGAAACAAGCGTAATCCACCGGTGTGCTCCTGTAGGAACATCATGCTTCTTCACAAAGTCCAGCGTGTCCGTATAAAACGCTAATGCTTTGTCCTGGTCTTGAACGAATATACTGGTAATAATAATTTTCATCCTCATTTGGCCTCCTTAAATCGTTGCGATGGCAGATGCTCTTCTGCCGGTTCGTGATAAATTAGTCTACCCATCCTTTCAATAAGTTTTTAAGTGGTTCTTTGTTAAACATCAGTACTCGAAATTTCCCCTTTCGTTCTGACATGACCAGTCCTGCATCTTCCAATAGATTAAGATGTTTCGTGATCGCCTGTCGCGAAATGGAAAGGTTGTGTTTCATAACGAGGCGTGCCGTAAGTTCATACAGCGTCAGCTCGTTGCGGTCGGAAAGCTCATCCAGGATAAGCCGCCGAGTCGAGTCGCCAAGTGCTTTGAATATAGTGTCTTTGTCCCAAGTCATAGATTGATTATATGCAACTTATTTGTTGCTCGTCAAGTATAAGCAACTATTTGGTTGCTGGATAGAAGGTACTTGAGGTTTCCGCTATAAAAAGAAGAATCCCCTTCTAAAGTTTAGAAAGTGATTGGGGATAAAGAAAACACCAGAAACTTATCGTTCTGGTGTTTCCTCATTTTAGCGTCTTGTTACATTAAACCACCTATAGTTCAAGAATAAATCTATAAAGATTAACTGATTTTCTCCGCCAACTCTAAAATAATCCCTTCCGGACCACGAACGTAGCATAACTTATAACTTTCTTCGTACTGTTGTATCTCACTAAAGATTTCCGTGCCCTTCTTTTTCAAATTGGCCACAATCGTTTCAATATCTTCAACAGCCAAGCAAATATGTCGGATACCCAGCGTATTGGCAAAAGGTTGCTGAATCCCTTTTTCATCTGACGGCGTATAAAATTTGACCAGCTCTATCCATGCCTGACCATCTGGCATCCCCAATCCTACACATGCCGTTTTCACATCTTTAAGCCCAACGATTCTGTCCAACTGCTCTCCATCCATTTCCCATTCCGCTTTCACTTCAAGTCCTAAATCAACAAAAAACGCTTTAGCCTCTGAAAGATCATGTACGTTAATACTCACATGATCGATTCTATTGATCTTCATTTCCCATGCCTCCTATGTTTCTGTGGAACCACAGGGACAGGTCCCTCGGCTCCTTTGAGATACCATGGTACCTGTCCCCATGGTGTCTCCCATGGTGTCTTAACTCAACCTATCTAACAATTGTTCCGTTGAAAGGATGGTGGCAAATTCATCATTCAAGGTAGCCAAAGACACGTTATGTATCGTTTCCGGATCATAATAGTGGCCATTTTGATCTTCCATTCCAAATGCCGCTGTGGCATCGGATATTAGGTATGTATTAAAGCCTAAATTCCCGCTCATTCTCGTCGTTGTTGAGACGCAATGAGGAGTGGTTAATCCTGTTATTATCACCGTTTTAATATGATTTTCATTTAAAGTTTCTTCTAAATTGGTGCCAATAAAACTACTATTCACTTTCTTGGTAATAACCACTTCTTCTTCAAGAGGACGAACCATTTCCTTAATGGTGAAACCTTTATTGCCGGGATAAAATACAGAATCCGGATGATCTGACTTGTGTTGAATATGTATGACTTGCCCTCCTTTCTCTCTCCAAACCTTAAGTATTTTACTAATATTCTCTTCAGCATTTACATTATTTCGTTCTCCCCATTTTGGGTCATCAAATGCTTCCTGAACATCCACTATTATCAATGCACTGTTTTGATCCATGATACTTCCTCCTCAATAATTTTTATATTTATTATAAGAATTCAACAAAAAGAGAGTTATACCTTCAATTTACGCACCCCATACAAGGGAGAGCCCACGTTAATATGCTACCGTTCCCTCTTTTCAACAAATAGCAAAATTAACGTCGCCAAAGGACCCAATACGAGTGAAAGCAGAAACCAGTTTAATCCCTTCCTGTTTTTCCCTTGTGCAAGTCCGGCATTTATCAAAGCCAGTGTGCCCCAACCTACAAAATATTGATTATCCATCATCTGTCCTCCATATGTTCTTTAAATCAATACCAATTATTTCAAATTCATTATCCTACTCAAATCAAATTATCACAATAAAAAAGCTTACCTTCTTCTCGAGTAAGCCGTCTTTATTGGATAAATATAAGTTCAGACATGTAGTATTAATTGAATAAACTAATTTACTGCGAATACAGCTCCAGTATTTTTTTCATGGGTAGTTTATTGGTATCACTCAAATCGACAAAATAGGGTAACTGCCATGTTTGAGTTTTGATCGCTTGTTTGCTGGTTGGGGTATCCCAACTTGGGTACACTCTAATGGCCATTTTCCCTTTCGCAGCACTCGTCTTAAGAATATCTTGTTTGGCAAGAATGTCTTTCGGGAAAACAAATTGCCCCCATTCTTCATTACTCAAAAAGGTATTGATGACCAACAAATCAGGTGCCTTTTCATATGTATATGGTTGATTGTTATCATGTTCATCTTTTTCCCAAAATGCAACAAACTGCCCTACCTTATTAGGTGTTCTTTTTGCGACTCTAAATCGAACTGAACAAGAAGGTAATTGAAATGTACCCGCTCCGTAATTTGAATTTTGTTTTTCTTCTTGAATCGATGTTAAGGTTAATTGATTAGGTTCATAGACTAATTTGTTTACATGAGTTAACGCTTTATTCAAATTGTTCACATCTTCACTCCTATTCTTTTAATGATTTCAACTATAATCATCATACTTCAATCAAGTTTTCACAATAAAAAAGCGCTTACCTTCTTCTCGGGTAAGCCCTCTTAAATGGCATAAAGAATGTGTTATTTTTTAACTTTTGGCAAGAAGTATGAGCTACCGCCCATCATGAATCCTCCAATTATTGCAAGTGATGTGCCAACTACAACCCAATGAGTAGATAATAAAGTAGATAAACAGACTCCTAACATAAATATAAATAAGCCGGCCAACAAAAAGATGGTCACTTTTTTCATTTAATTCTCTCCCCAATTCTCACAGACTGCGATCATCATCAATAGCAGTCGTTTTTTGATTTTCTCTCCCCCATTTCCGAGCGATCCAATACTCTTTCAATAAATGCTGCTTTCCCTTCCGAATACGCTTCCCGGTCATCGGGAAATTGATGAGCCAGATGCTTTTTCAGCTCGGCGTATTCTTCTCTTACTAAAGGATTTACGTTCAAACGATCGCGGAATGACCGCTGTTGTGCCCACCTTGGTTCTCCTGTCAGCATGAGGTGTAGATGTGCGACACGTTTCTCGTTTTCCACTTTTATAAAAAACCTTCTCCACGGCCGGTTGTCCAGTTCTGCTGGCACATAATGCCATTGATCCTCTCCTAGCCTACCGGCAATCTTTTCAAGATCATCAAAGGATGGGACCATCGCCATTACGTCAATAATCGGTTTGGCAGGAAGGTCGCGGATCGCGGTACTTCCAACATGCTCTACTTCCTTTACACCGAAAGGACTCAAAGAGTGTAAGAGCTCCTTCGCTTCAGCCCTTCCCACCTCGATCCAGTCCGGGTTTGGAGGTTCAATCTCGATAGCTTCCACAGCCCATTTTGGCCACTTATGATTTTTCATCCGTCAGAGTCACACCCTTCTCCAGTTCAATTTCATCCCTAATTGGAATCCCGTCATTCCCGACCAAGGGGATCTCAGGCTTTACCTTTCTCGCCTTCTCCACCGCGAACCGGTGAACAGTTGAAATCATGAAACCCCTCTTTTGGTAAAATTTCATTGCGGGTAAATTGTCGTTGGTTGTAATCAGTATGATGCGTTTGCATCGGTTCTCGGCGGCCACCTTTTCTACTTCTTTCATCAGGGCGGTACCGATTCCCTTCTTTTCTTCCAAACTATCAAGGGAAATAATCTCGCATTCTCCGTCTTTGACCACATATGTAATCAAACCTGTGATTACGGCTTCTTCATTCAGGTAGGCAAAGCCGTCTAACGCAGCACAGTCATAGATCCCACTGGAAATGACCATCTTCGGACTGCCCCAATGCCGATGGAAGAATTCAACCAGGTTCTCTTTCGGCATCTCTTTAAGTGATACGATGCTCATTCGTCCTCTCCCCCTTATCCGTTTCGTGAGCTACTCTACTGGAAGATACCATAGATTTAATTGTAAAAAAAGGAAAATACAAGAAACCATATGGTAAAATGGAATAAAATTCACCATGTCTTTGAAACTTCAAAAATACATGTAATTACGTTAATTCCGCTCAGCGAGATAGTGGAAATAGTGGAGGATTGCAAAAAGAGATGGAGAAAAAAGGGGAAAAATGGATCGAGAAACAGGACGAGAATCCTAAGGGGGATCACAAACATGGAACTGACCATTAGAAGAAGGACCGAAGAAGATATCAAAGAATTTATTACGTGGACGTATGATGGAATCTATTCGTTTTATGATAACAATAGTCAGGCGGAAAAAATCGAAGGATTGAAAAAAAGTGTTCATCTGGAAAGAGCCTTTTCAGTCGTTGATGAAAAAGAGAATCTGATCGGAAATTGTGAGTTTTATCATGTAGAAGAAGAGGGGAAAGACATCCTGGTCCTCGGGGTTCAAATGAAGCCTTCCATGACAGGAAAGGGATATGGTTCGACCTTCGTGAAGGCCATCATCGATCAAGGACGGGAACGGTTGAAGTTCACTCATTTGGAATTGGCCGTTGCAGATTTTAATGAACGGGCCATTCGAACGTATGAGAAAGAAGGATTCAGGAAAAGAGGGGAATTTGAAAATGAAATAAGTGGTCAGGTGTATCAGTTTGTAATTATGTCGAAGGATTGGGAGTAGTTTTTTAAAAAAGGGGGTCAGCCTATAGGGTTGGGCCCTTTCGCTTTGTTGTAAGGAGCACAGGGACGGTTCTCTTGCTTCTTATCATTTAAAAGGAAGCACCAGAACCGTCCCCATGCTTTCCCATGCTTCCCGGGACAAGGAACCTGTCCCCACTGTCTCATTTTATGATATGATAATTAAATTGTTTGCCCAAACGAATACTGATGATATATCCATCTTAGAAAAGAGGTACTTATGCAAGAGACTGTCTTAACCAAACAGCATTGGTTTCTTATCTTCACACTTAGTTTACTAACGTTTGTTCTCGGGACAAGCGAATTTGTCATCGTTGGGATCTTAACGGAGATTTCCTCGAGCCTAGATATAACCAACGCGAAGGCAGGTACGCTTGTGTCGGCGTTCGCGATTACCTTTGCCATCGCCACCCCGATCGTCATGTCCGCAACAAGCCATTTTCCTAAGCGCAAATGGATGTTGTTTTTGATTGGGGCGTTTATCCTTCTGAATGCCTTGTGTGTGATTTCGACCAGTTACATTATGCTCCTTGTCCTGCGAATGCTGACAGCCATCGTCACAGGCGTTTCGATTTCCCTTGCCATGACGATCGCGAGCGAAGCGATTCCTGTGACTAAACGGGGAGTGGCCATTTCCTTCGTTTTCGGTGGGTTCACTCTGGCAAACGTGATCGGAGTTCCCATCGGTACCGTCATCGCGGAGTGGTACGACTGGCATGCCACGTTCCTGTTGACGACGATTCTTGGTGTGGTTGCCTTTTTGGCATCGTTCATGAATTTGCCCAGTAAGCTCAGCCAATACCGCAGTTCCATGCGTGATCAATTTTCTTTATTGACCCACCCGCGGATCTTGATGGCTTTCTTCATCCCGGCTCTGGGATTTGGTGCAACCTATGCGGTATTTACGTATCTTGTCCCGATTCTGGACATGATGGGAGCACCGGGCAGCTCCATCAGCTTGATCCTGTTCGCCTACGGATTCATCTCGATCTTCAGTAACATACTGGCCGGAAAGATTGCCAGTCATAATGCCATCGGACGCCTCCGATTCGTTTTCCTTATCCAGGCCTTTGTCCTGATGGGATTGTACTTTACGACCGGCCATTTTATCATCGGCTTGATCAACATTGGATTGATGTCCTTGATGGCGATCCTGCTAACGACCTCCACCCAGCTTTACTTGATTGACCTTGCCGGTGTGTATCAACCGAAAGCGACAGGACTCGCCGCTTCCTTGATGCCCGTTGCAAGCAATGTCGGCATCGCCATGGGATCGGCACTCGGAGGCCTTGTCTACCATCAAGGGCCCTTGATGAATGTGTCACTTGTCGGTGGAGTGGTTGCCCTTTGTGCGAGCCTGTTGACATTCTTGAGCCATCGATTGGACCGGAAGCATGAGACATCAGCATAAATATAACAACGTGGCCGGACCCTCTACTTGTAGAGGGTCCGGCCATAAACTTCTCCTAAACGTCTTGTCATGAATCAATAAAAACATCCGTGATCTTATCACAAATATCATGATGAATGGTCCCGTCAAAATTCAATAAAACCACCACTCCCAGATTGAGCTCAGGAACCATGGTCATCAGGGATCTTACACCTAACTGACCTCCCCCATGTTCGACGATTTTATATCCCCGATATGTGTCCGTGAACCAGGCAAGTCCATAGCTCCTGACATCACATCCAGGCGCCCTCCACTCTTCACTTACAAGATGAATGGGCTTTTGCATCTCTTCAATTAATTCTGATTGTAAAACAGTCGATTCTTTATTCAAATGGAATGATAGATACTTGCCTAAATCATTGGCGGTTGAATACAAATACCCGATCGGCGCCGAGATAGGGTTGATGGGAAAAGGCGTTTCGATTTTATCCTCGCCTACATAATATCTGGCACTGTTCTGATCATCTTCCACCTCATATGAGTCACTCGTAGTCCGATTCATATCAAGGGGTGTGAGGATTTCATCGTGAAGAGATGCTTCCCACTTGCTGCCTGTTACCTTTTCAAAAAGATCGGCGAGAATCACATACGCATCTGTGCAATAATTCCAGCCCTCTCCTGGCGGGTATTCCAATTCTACTTTTTCGAACCATTTCGTGATATCTTCGCGATTTTTAATACTAGCAATCTCTTCTTCTGTCAGCTGATAATGATCCAAAGCTTCCTGAAATTCCGTCGGTGTATCAGAAAAAATTTCTCTTACATTGGGAGCAATCATATTGGCGATCCCTACTTCTGAAGGAAAACCTGCCGTGTGAGACAACACATGCCTGATTGTGATCGTGTCACTTTGTTCTTTATTCTTCGTTCGGAAGTATGGCAAATAGGTAACAACTGCATCGTCCAATGCAAGTAACTTCTTCTCTACAAGTTGCATAATGGAAAGGGCCATAAAGTTCTTGGATATACTTTGAATACTCATCCTAGTATCGCCGTCAATCGAGCGTTCTGCGTGTCCGATCCGGGCGTTTCCAAAACCTTTAGAATAGATCGTTTCTCCGTCTTTCACAATGGCAACGCTTACCCCGACTCCATGGTGTTCATGAAGCAGGTCGTTTATGTAGTCTGTTATTGGGTTACATTTTTCATTAAAGTATTTCATAAGAACCTCCATATAAGTATTTCTAAGTCCTGTAGTATCTCTTATTGGTTCAGACCCTAATAATCAAAGTTTATAAGGATCCTCTTTTTGTCCCTGTTGTTCTATTAAGACCTTTTTATATTCTTTTCTACGTTTCTCGACTCTCTTTACCTTCCTTAATGTAAACAAAGAAAATAGTGCGATAGCATAGTATCTCAATGTATCTACAGACTTATTCTGGTGAATAATTCTTTCCACCGGTTCTCCCCCTTTTCATATATTCTTTAAGTGAATTGCCGGCTTTTTGAAAAGTGGTTGCCGATAGTGATGACATTCAATCCGTTTTACTACTGAAATATGGACCACAATACCCCGTTTCGTGTGTTTGTATATAAGTCCAGTTGAAACTCTTATCTACTACGTAAATATCTTGTTCATTTATTAAGTCATCTATTTTAAGCATTGAGGCTCTTTCTAGAAGAAGAGCATAATCTGAATGTTGATAAAACACATAGCAATCTTGTTTTGATTGTTTAGTAAAAGCTGCTTCCGCCTTGTCTCTCTCCAGACACTCTTTTTTCTTATAACTGAACACGTGCCATAGATAGCCACAAGAACCACCAGTATCATGAAGGTAAATCGATTTCTTATCTTCATCACTTAAATGGGCCGCAAATTGATCTTCCCATTTTCTTTTTAAGTACGGACCCCATTTGGGCATTTCCATGATCTTTATGTTCCGAGCTTTAAGTCTATCGTAAAGGTCGTTCATCTTTTGCTCCTCCAATAGTAAATTCCCAATTAGATCCGGGAATCTTCTTCAAATATCCTACTCTACTCAATACCAATTATTTCAAACCACCTTCAATAATTCCACTCTTTTTATTCCCTGCTTTTCAAGTCCATAAAGAAAAGGATGATGGCTCTCCTTATAGGCGTAACGACTCACGCTTATCGGAACCGTAATGATCTCATGCTCCAGAAGGAATAGGAAGAAGGATTCAACCTTTGTAAAGTGTGATGATTTACAAAATATTAACTTGTTAGAAGGTTATTCCATCCTCTATCATTTCAGGTAGAGGCGAACTTACCTTAAATCTCCTATAAAAAATCACTTTACCATGAAACCCATCTTTTCTCTGTGTATTACATCGTTATGGTTGCGGGCTTACTATTAATATCCCATTCTCTCAGAATGAGATGTTGATATAAAAAAATACATACAGGAGGCATACCCATGCTAAAGAAATCGATGTTGTTTGTTGTTGCACTACTTCTCTCGTTCGCTTTATTCCTGCCGTCAGCCTTTGCATTCCCGCCCGGCACGCCTTCCAAGTCCACGGCCCAATCACAACTGAACTCACTGACTGTGAAGTCCGAAAGCTCCATGTCCGGCTACTCCCGGGACAAGTTTCCCCACTGGATCGGGCAAGGCAGCGGCTGCGACACCCGCCAGCTGGTGCTCCAGCGTGACGCTGACTATTACAGCGGCAACTGCCCTGTGACATCCGGCAAATGGTACAGCTATTACGATGGCGTCACATTCTACGATCCGTCCGACCTTGATATCGATCACGTCGTCCCACTTGCAGAAGCATGGCGTTCCGGTGCCAGCAGCTGGACGACCCAAAAGCGCGAAGACTTCGCCAACGACCTGAGCGGCCCGCAACTGATCGCGGTCAGCGCCAGCTCCAACCGCTCCAAAGGGGACCAGGATCCATCGACTTGGCAGCCACCGCGTTCCGGCGCAGACTGTGGGTATTCTAAGTGGTGGATCAGTACCAAGTACAAATGGGGATTAAGCCTTCAGTCATCAGAGAAGACCGCGCTCCAGGGCATGCTGAACAGCTGCGTTTACTGATTTGAATACCAGCAATGCCCGTACGGCCGGCTCGTACGGGCATTGTTCATACCAAACACTAGAATGGAGGAATACATATGGATAAGAAATCAACGATTTTTACCGCAACCCATGGTGTCATGACCTCTGAGGTCGGCGTGATCAGCGGCGAGCTTGAACTTGTCACCACCTGCGATGATGAAGGGGGCCTGACACTCGCCATCACGTATGTTGGTGCTGAGGAGTGGTATTCGCTTCCGGGTGAGGAGTATCGTCTGCATGATGTGCGTGATCATGAGGTTGTGCATGGGATGCTTGCCGCTGTACTGGAACGTCCTTAACGATAATGAGATCAACGTGTCGGGCAGACCCAGACACGTTGATTGAATAAAAATGCCAGACAAAAGGATCAGTCTGTCCGGCAACTTCATTACAATCGTATATGAGACTCATCAATAGCCTGACGGAAAGGGGGTCCATTACTTCTGCAAAATCATATCGACATGAGGGATGCCATCATCCAGATAGGTTTCCGTTATCGCCCTGAATCCAAATGCCCCATAGAACTCCCGCAAATATTCCTGAGCCTGAATCTTCACCGTTCTTTCCCCTAATTCATCATGTATGAAATCCAATCCCCTTTTTACTAATTCGCTTGCCAGTCCTTTCCCACGATAGTCATCCTTCACAAGAACTCTGCCAATGGACGCCTCTTTATACGAAACACCTGCCGGTAAAAGTCTTGCATAAGCAACCACCTTTCCGTTCTCTTCTTTATAAAGATGGTATGCGTGCAGATCCTTCCCATCCACTTCCAGGTAGGGACATTCCTGCTCCACCACAAAGACCTGGGTCCTCACTTGTAAAATCCCATACAACTCGTGAGTGGATAGTTCATTAAAGCTCTTTAATTTCCAGTTCATGATATTGGACACCTCTTATGTACTGTTTTATTGTGTGGGTTAGAGAAGCATGGGGACGGTTCTTGTGCTTCCGAAGCATGAGAACCGTCCCCATGCTTCCTTCAATAAAGCCATAACTAAATAAAGAATCGCAAACCGATCTTCAGTTATTGCCCCCACTTACATCAACCAGAAAGTTTGGATGGATACAAAAAAGATAAATAAACAAGTAACTGTGCCTAACCATCCATAACCCTTATTCCCCTTTTGAAACTCCCTTAGTCCCATTACTAACATCGTTAAACTCAAACACAACATCATATATGGTTGAAATTTAAAATCCCCAGTAATCAAGCCGTATCCTGCGACTGCAATAACTGTTATTGATAAAATAATGTGTAATATCTTTAACAATTTATCACCACCTTTTTCTTGTTATCACCTATTCCTGCTTGATTGTTCGTAGATCAACCTTCTACCTTGTACTCATAAATTGGGTTTATACATTTTAAGATAGAGACAACTGCATTATTATATCCAGACATTTTTTCTATTTCACGGTCGTCTGTAATTTCTTCGTTTTCAAATTGTATGGCAATTTTTTTTATAATATTTAGGTACTTGTTAATAAATTCACTTTCCTTCATTTCTTTAAGATCTGCCAGCATTTGATTGTAAGCCAGCAGTTTACCTTCATCATAATCTTTAAAGTCTGTTTTATCGAAAATAGTATTTGTAAAATGTATCTCTCTCTTAACAACATCAACTAAAGTAAATTCATTCAGCTTTTTATCATTCATCATAAATACCGCCTAGTTGTTTGAATTATTATTTTAAATTAATGATATTTTTCTTTGAATACAAGAAATCTAACCAACGTAATGGAGAATCAGCTGAGAAATTGCTATGCAAAGCCCTGAATAGCCCTCCTTTTTCATATGAAATCATACCTGCCCATTAATTCACTAAAAAAAGCCCAAGAACGGCAGCCTGATTTACCCGACAAAACTTTATCAACAGAAAATGAATAGCTCTTTTACGCCCAATGATCCTCGCTTTCTCTCATTCTCTCCATATCATCCGTTCCGATCTCTTGATAAGCTCTGTACGCTAACACTAAGAAAAACGCCGTTACTCCAAAACTGATTACGATCGCAGTTAAAATCAAAGCCTGAGGGAGAGGATCTATATATCCTTTAGCAGAGTGCTCACCTAGTAAAGGAGGTGCTTCTTCTCCCTTTGGTAATCCTCCCATTGTTATTAGCAAAAGGTGAACCCCATGACTGAGAAGCCCTGTACCGATAATGATTCTAAGCAGACTTTTAGAAAGTATTAAATAAACCGCACACATCATAATAATACCGATTACGATGGACATTAATATTTCCAATCAAAATCACCCTGACCTTATCTTATCCTGCACTCTACTTGAACACACTAGAGGAAGCTCCTCGTTCAGTAAAGCACACATTAGTTTATTAAGAGTTTGACTATTACTCTCGTTTGTCTCTTATTTTAAATATCTTAAACAATCCTGCCCTTTTAACTTAATACCAATTATTTCAAATTCACTCAGCATACTCAAGAGAAATATTCATCATAAAAGAGCTTACCCTGTTCTGGATAAGCCCCCGACAATAGAAGAAAATCTGAATTACTTAACGAGTATCAATAATATCTGCCTTGCTTCTTCATGCTTACTATATTCATCATATAAGTCTTTATAGACATGTATGTTTTGCTCCAGAAACTGATATTGCGGAAATAAATCAAAGAACGACTTTCGTAAAAGATCAATTTGACCTTTGGGAATCTCCTTTGTCTTACCTGCTAAAACATAGCTTAGGGTTCCAGCAATATTCATGCTGTAACTGTTAAAATCGCCTGTCAAACTATTTTCATTATCTGCTAGACTTATAAATTCTCTTTGAAAGTCTTCTTGAATCTTTTGGATGTCCTTATATGGAAAAGGCATTTCTAATTCGACTTTCATTTCAGTAAGGATATTTATCATATTATTCATATTTCACCTATTGAGTATGTCTGTATATAATTTAATACGCTTTCTTCGTCTACTGGTCTGACACTTTTTAATTTAATATCTTCTCCCAAAGCACCCCATCTTCCTGAGAAAATAGCATCCCAAAGATACCTAGAGTTCTATAGGTGACTTGTTCATCACTTTCATATTCATACTCTACTTCATAAGAGGAAAATACCGCTATATTTTTAAAGTGTGAAGAGCTAAACCTAATTTCCCGATTATCTTTCATACACTTTAAACCCCAATCATCTTTCTGACATACAATTTCATTTTCATTCAATGTCCATTGTTCAATTTCTTTTTTAGTTGGAGATGTATACACCATAATAGTTATTAGAAGTATGATCACACTAAATCCAATATATAAAACCTTTTTTTTCGTTATCAATTTTACAACCACCTGCTGATATATTTACTTGTGTGACCTTTTTAGAAAATCCTTATTGTTCAAAAAAGAAGCACGGGAGAAGCATGGGGACGGTTCTTGTGCTTCCGAAGCAAGAGAACCGTCCCCGTGCTTCCCTTAGACACCCCTTCAATTCTTGAATACTTGAATGAAAGGTCAGAAAATTGTTATTTATCGTAAATACGCCAAAAACATATGAAGGGAACATGATAAAATGAAATGGAGATATTTAACCATCGACGAAGTGACTTCTATGCACGACCTATCAGGATAATACGTAATAATCTTAAAGGTTAACACGAAAAAGTTCGTACCCTTAGGAGGAAAAACATATGTCGAAAAATCATTTAGAGGATTCCAAGTCCTCAGGAACGTCGGGAATGAAACTTCTGCTAACTTCCGCTGGCGTCAATAACTCGACGATCCACAACGCGCTGGTGGACATGCTCGACAAGCCGATCGCCGACTCCAACGCTCTCTGCATCCCCACTGCGATGTACGGACACCCCTGGGTCGGTCCTGGCGACAAAGCCTGGCTGTTTATCAGCGGGAATTCCGAGAATCCCATGGTCGACCTGGGCTGGAAGTCTGTCGGCGTTCTAGAGCTCACAGCGCTGCCAAGCATAGACGAAGACCGCTGGGTGCCCCTTGTCCGGGAGACGGACGTCCTGCTTGTGTCTGGAGGCGACGCCCTCTACCTGTATTACTGGATGCGGCAATCGGGGCTTGCAGACCTTTTGCCATCACTCGATGCAGTCTATGTGGGAATGAGCGCTGGAAGCATGGTGATGGCCCCGAAAATCGGCGAAGAATTCGTAGGCTGGCGCCCTCCCACAGGGGAAGATAAAACGCTGGGTCTGGTGGATTTTGCGTTGTTTCCTCACCTGGGTCACGAGATGTTACCGGACAATACCTTGGCCAATGCAGAAAAGTGGGCCGCAGGTGTCTCGGTGCCAGGGTACGCGATTGACGATGAGACGGCCATCAAAGTGACCGATGGGGCCGTTGAAGTTGTTTCCGAGGGGCAATGGAAGCTATTCACCCCTTAATACCGAGACGGTCAGCCCACTTGTTCGGTTCATTTGGGCAAGTTGCGGCAATGGAGTTTTAAAAAAGCCTGATTTCTCCACTAAATTAGGCTTTTTTACTTTGAGTTTTCATTAACGCTGAAAATCCGCATTCCTCTGAAGTTATCCGTTTTTCATTCTACAAACATCCCCTTTCGTTGAATAAAAGAATAAGCCAATATAATGGAGAATCAACTGATATAATGCCACAGAAAGTCCTAAAATACTGGCTTTCATTTTAAATGCTTACTAAAAAACAAGTAAATGAAAACTACTATAAATACTAAAGGAACCCACAACTCGAAGGTACCTTGATTTGTAACAAGAGTAAAGATTGAACCAATGTAGTGCTAATCAAAAATTAATAAAACGGTATAACGACGTGTTTCTAATAGCTTAGCATTAATAAAAAGGAAATAATGATTGCAATGATTGTTTTTTGGAAGAGAGGGGATAGAACAATAGAAAAGTCACTCAACTTGAATCCATTCTGAATAGCCCTCCTTATTTTTAAGAGTCATACCTTCCCCACTACATACCTTCAAAATTATATTGCTTTTTAAGCATACCTGGTTCTCCCTTAACTATCATCATTAGGATATATTGCATAATTAAAGGGAACATGACTAAAAATACAATAGAATTACTATTTCTGAGTTAATTTGACCATATGACATTCCAGGAAAAAGAGAGGATTTAAATTGCTAACGGAAATAAAGGATATGGAACATTTTAAAGAATTATCAGGTAGGTCTTATGACTTTAAAACGACAACTATTTCTGTTTCTAATCAAGATATTACTATTTCCTATTTCAATACATTAATTGATGAAAAAGTTCTTCAGCAACAAGTCATTCACGCAATACAAAACCGCACTTTGGATTCGGAACTAAAAAAAATAGAGGACCTGTTAACCTGGATTCCGGTTGACGATATAGAGATTACTGATCAGTTCCAGGATATACAATCAAAAGTACTAAAAGGTTACGCAGCCATCCATTTCAAAAATAACCAGATGGACAAATATGCTTTAGTTAACATGTCTACCAAAAAAGGGATGCGCGAAAATAATGATACGGAAAATGAATTTAGTGTGGTTGGTCCGAAGGTAGGGTTCGTAGAAGACATTAGTACTAACATACGTTTGCTGAGGGCTCAAATAAACATTCCGAACTTGGTTGTAAAGGACTTTACCATTGGTACAGTATCCAAAACCAAAGTCGCAATTATTTATATAGAAGGAGTAACAAATAAGCAATACATTGATACTGTTGAACAACGGCTGTGCGATATGGATTTTGATGTTGTTTTTGATTCATCTCAGCTGGAGCAAATTATTTCAGACAACTCTAAGTCTCCATTCCCAATATTCCTCTCAACCGAACGGAGAGATCGCGTAGTATATGCACTGATCAGTGGACAGGTAGCCATAGCATGTGAGGGTTCTCCCTATTTTGTTACTGGACCTTCAAGCATTTTTGATTCTTTCATCTCACCGGAGGACTATTATTTACCTTGGGTTTTAGGATCTTTTTTTCGAATCATTCGTATTCTCGGAGTGCTTTTCTCTTTATTTGCATCATCAATGTATTTAGTTTTAACTACATATCATTACGAAGTCATTCCAATGGATTTGCTTGGTCCCCTTATCTTTTCAAGGCAGGACGTTCCTTTTCCTCCTGTAATTGAAGTTTTATTTTTAGAGGTAACAATCGAGTTCCTCCGAGAAGCAGGTGCGAGATTACCTACTAAAATCAGCCAAACATTGGGTATTGTAGGGGGCGTTATACTAGGTCAAGCAGCGGTTGAAGCAGGGTTAACAAGTAACATCCTAATTATTATTACTGCTCTATCTGCGTTAGCTTCATTTACGACACCCTTATTTAAGATGTCTAACACCATTCGTTATCTACGCTTTCCAATTATTATCCTTTCCTCGCTATGGGGAGGAATTGGGATGTTTATTGGCATAACCTTCATTCTCATCCATTTAACTCAATTAAAATCATTGGGTGCTCCCTACACCGTTCCTTTATTTCCACTAAGAGTGAATGATTTTGGGGATAGTATTATACGTTCTTCTTATAAAAATCTCAATAAAAGACCCGGGTATTTAAGACCTATGTCTATATTACGTTATGTTATTCGTACAGATAAATTTAAAAAAGACTTTACTAATGAATAGAAGGAGTAAGCCACTATGGCTAAGACTACATTTATTATCCTGATGATCGTTTTGAGCACATGTTTACCAGGTTGTATTCCCAAGCAGAAAGTGGTTGATGATATTGAACTCCCCCAAATCCTTAGTATTGATATGGATGGAAAAAGCTATAAGGGAGCGGTTCTTATTCCTCGCTATAAGGCAATGGGGGATACAGAATTCAAACTGATAGATACTGTTTCCAGTTCTAATTATGATCTCATTCCAAGAATAAATCGCAAGTCAAAACATCAAGTTGAAATAGGTCAATTGGGAATGGTGTTATTAGGAAATGACTATTCAGAAAAGGGAATTGGAGATCAATTACAAAGTTTGACCCGGGATCCAAAAATCCCTTCAATGCTTCAACTCGGAGTAGCAGAGGGTAATGCCGCAGAATTATTGGATATAATACAAAAATCAGGAGAGCCCTTTTTTTTATCCTACATGGTCGAACAAAATATTAAAAACGGTAATCTACCTATGATGAATCTACATGAATCATTATTCAATTATTATGGAGAAGGACGTGATATGTTCCTTCCATTTTTCAAGAAGGATCAGGGAGAAGTGAAGATTGATGGATTAGCTTTATTCAAAAAAGATAAAAAGATCATTAATATTAACAATGAAGAAGCTTTCTTACTAAATTTACTTCTTAAAAACGCTAAAATTGGGAGTTATATGGTTCCAGGTACAGAAGAATCATTAAATGAAGGCCCTGAGAAGCAAATATTAATTCATATTAACAAATCAAAAGTATCTATGAATGTAAAGATAGAAGAATTGCCCCCCTCCGTTTCCATCCATTTAGAAATAAATGTAAAAGTGGAGGAGATCCCAAATATAGGCGTATTAAAGTCAAAGGATAAGGTAACAAAACTCGAAGAAAAAATGGGAGATCATTTTGAAAAAGAAATTCAAAAATTACTATCTTTTTTCCAGGAAAATAATGTGGATCCTGTCGGTATGGGGGACTTAGTTAGACATAAATCTAAAAATTTGAACTCTAAAGAACTAAATGAATTGTATCCAGAAATAAATACACATGTAAGTGTGAACGTCACGATAAATCAATCAGGAACTACAGAATAAATCAATTGATACTAAAAGGGAGATCTATTATTTATGAAGAATCCGATTGATGAAAAATATCAAATATCACCCTTCTTCATCGTATTTTTGATATATGTCAGCATGGTCGGTGTAGGTATATTGAACTTCCAGCACAACCTTGTCAAAAAAATGGGAAATGACTCATGGATGACTATCCTTCTGTTGGGAATAAGTATTCACCTGATTATCTGGATGATCTACAAGATTCTACTCCTAAAACAAGATGGGGTTGATATTATCGGTATCAATACTTTATATTTTGGAAAAATCATTGGGAGTACAATAAATGTAGCAATTATACTTTATTTTTATATAGGGGCTCTTATCGAATTTCGTGCCTATAATGTCGTTGTTCAAGTTTGGATCTTTCCAGAAATGAATATGGTACCCATGGGGATAGTATTATTATTTCTTATATATTATACGGTATCTGGAGGCTTTCGAAGCGTAACCGGTCTTAGTTTCTGGGGAATGGTGATTTCATATTTAATCGTCATTCCATTCATACTTTTGCTCCTCCCCCATCTCCATCCTCGGAACCTAGTGTCATTCAATCACCACTCCATGCACGAAGTCCTCTTCTCGTTTAAGAGCACACTTTATTTATTCATGGGAGTTGAAGCGATCCTTGTCTATTACCCTTTTATAAAAACTCCAGAAAAATCGCAAAAATGGGCGCATTTCACTGTATTATTTATAACCTCTTTTTATTTGTTAACAACGCTCATAACATTGATGTTTTTCAATGTAGACTATATTCGTCATCTTCTGTGGCCAACGCTCACTATGCTTAAGATCATTCAAGTACCTATACTGCAAAGATTAGAATATTTAGCAATATCGGTTTGGTTGATTAAAATTTTGGCAAACATTTCTCTCGGTCTTTGGGTAGCGAGCCGAGGAATGATGAACGCCTTCAATACAAAGCGGCGTTCAAGTCTCCTTATTTTTCTCATTGGAATGCTTATTGCAAGTCTATTCATAAAGGATTACAAGAGTATTCGTCTGTTAACAGATTATCATTCAACTATGGGGATGTATTTTCTTTATCTCTATATTCCGATCATGTTTTTCATTACACGAATAAAGAAATTATAGCTCCCAACATAATGACTCGCTATTCCTGATTTGATCTTACCTATGAACGCATAAACCATTTCTCCAAGAAGTCTTGAAAGATGTACCTTATTCCAACGTTATTAATTAGTTGAACATCGTCTCAGTCACCTCGACTGTGAGAAGAAGATCATCCGAGCAAGGTGATTACATGTTAATTCATAGATGGATCGACCCTGCAAACTATGATTTTGCTGAGTCAACCATCTATTCTTGAACAACTGTGTACGATTTAAAGCAATTAGAAAGTGTAAGTGACAAGTTATCTGTCTGACCTTGTTCAATACTGTTAACGTATAGTAGATCTGATAAAAAAATCAGGCATGG
Organism: Rossellomorea sp. ABR4_004; assembly: GCF_056159585.1. Classification (NCBI taxonomy): domain Bacteria; kingdom Bacillati; phylum Bacillota; class Bacilli; order Caryophanales; family Bacillaceae; genus Rossellomorea; species Rossellomorea sp. ABR4_004. The sequence goes on from NZ_JBSWVM010000002.1 coordinate 600,892, forward strand.
GAATGCGGAGGTTTTACCTCAGAAGGATTAAATTCTGTTTGGATGTATACCTCCTTTAATTATCTTTACCAGCTGTATTTCCCATTGCAATTGAAATTCTGTTCCAACTATTGATCTGATTTATTATCATTACTAGGTCAACATATTGTTTCTCATCAAAATGTTCCCGGACACGTCTGTACAAGTTATTAGGTACTCTTTTGGTTGGAATTAGAGTGATATGTTCGGTAAGTTCCAGGGCTACTTTTTCTTCCGGCGAATAAAATTCGCATTCTTCCCATGCATTCAGGCAATAAATTCGCTGTTCAGTTTCTCCCATTTTCCTAGCATCGGATGTATGCATGTTAATGCAGAATGCACACCCATTCATTTGAGAAGCACGAATCTTTATAAGTTCCCGAAGTTTGCGGTCAATCTTTGTTTTTTTTGTATATTTCTCCATATCCATCATAATTTTCATAGCATCAGCAGCAACTTCATAATAGGCAACTCTTTGAGTCATAAGGTATCTCTCCTTGGAAATTTTTTACCGTTATTCTCCCCAATGTATGGAAGTAATAAAGTATGAATGTTAATTATTGAGACACATAATTGGATGTATCATTTATCGATCCTTCAGTTATAGATGTTTCCAAAAACCACTTAATCTAGACAATTTTGCTCTATGACCAGCGACATTTCTTTCTGGCAGAAATGATTTGTTTTTACATTCATCTGTTCACTATTGTGGGTTTTTGATTTTTCATAGGTTTTGTTGAACCACCTAAATGTGAGTAGTGACGAGAAAAGACTTCAGAATATTTCAAAACATGGATGGCAATAAGTGTAACGAAAATGTTAAGAATAATGAGAGAAAAATGCAAATCAATAAATAGAGAGAGCAATCCGACACCAACTACAGGGAAAATAAAGCCTGAGTAAGCAAACAAATAAAAGATCGAAATTACTCTTGGACGCTCTACCGGATTAGGTAACTGCCCTGCAAATGTTAAAGCTATTTGAAAGGTCCACCCACCACCAATGGCCTGCAGGATAATACCTACCCAAAGCAATGGTAAGTTTGAGACAATACCAGAAGCAACAATGATCCAAGCCCCGGTTAACAGAAGCAGGATTCCAATTCGTATTCGTTTGACTGGATGACTTAACCAGGGAATAAACTGAGCCAAAACTGCCCCAATGAGGAGAACAAAGATAATCATCCCTGAAACTGCGAGATTGGATGTTTGAATGACACTTTTAACGAAAGTAGGAATTAAAGAAAAGACAATTCCTTGTATAGTAAAAACTGTAAAAATTGGCAATCCTGCCATTGAAACAAAAGGAGAACGAATGTTCTTGGGTAACCCTAAAGAAACCTTTGTATTACTTTTCCTCTGTTCACCGGTACCAGCATCTTTAGGAAGAGTTTCCAACAGGATGAGTGAAATCATGAGAAGAGCCAGTAAGATTCCATATGGAAACCGAAGTGGTTGCAGATTACTGTATTCAATTATTCCCCCTGCAATTGCAGGACCAAATCCAAATCCTGAAAGTATAGCTACTCCTGATAGTTTTATCGCTTTTTGGGTCCTGTCCGGAGAAGTCTGTAGGATTAAATAAGCAGCAGCTGATCCTGTAAACGCCCCATAAGCAATGCCTTCCATTATTCTCGCTAAATAAAGCATCCAGTCATTAGCACTTACGAGAAAAATAAGTGTAGACAAAATGGAAAGCCATATGCTGATACGCACAATCCTCTTCAATCCCCATCTAGTCGAATTTACACCGATAATAAGTAAACTCGGTAATAAGAAGGTTGCATAAATGGCAAATAGTATTGTGATTTCCAAACTATTCATCTCATACGTCTCACTGTACAAAGGAAATAATGGAGTGACAAAGGTTGCCCCTACCGACATTAAAAATGATACTAAGAGCATACGTTTCACTATAAAAAACACCTCCTTTTTTCATTCTTGTACTCAGACTTCATTTCCTTAGATGCCTCAGTTAATTTTGTGATAATCACCCTATTCCTTAATACTTACTCTTTTTGAACGCCCTTAACTGCACTAAGTTCAGACAAAAAAGACTGAACGGTCTCTTTTTTTTGAAAAAAATATAAAATTGGATGTCTATCGGAAAAGAGTGGACCTTATTTGTTTAATAACCGATTCTAAATAAGACTTATCTTGAAACAAACGGCTCAAGGCTAGAGAACCTTCTAAAGAAGAGAGAATGAATATAGCTAATTGTTTACTATCTAATTCACTGTCAATTTCTTTATGTTTTTGTCCATATTCAATAATTTTCTGAATTAAATTTAATAATCCGGAGAAGCCATCTTTTATGGAATCCTCAAATTCCACTTTCGAATCATCTGCTTCTATGGCAGCATTCATTAGTGGACACCCTCCAACTACTATACTATTTTCGTACAATGAACAAAAGATGGAAATAAAAGCGTCAAGCTGTTCGCAAGCTGTATTTTTTGATGCGACTGCTTCATGGTACTTTTCTTTTAATAAGTTTTTTGAATGAGAAAAAGATTCTTTTGCCAATGTATCTTTGTTTTCAAAATGATTATATATTCCACCTTTTTTTAGGCCAGTCGCATTCATAATATCTGAAATTGAGGTCATTTTATAACCCGTTTTGTTAAACAATACAGATGACTTTTCTATGATATGTGTTCTCGTTTTTTTTCCTTTATTCAAAATTCCACCTCCAAAAAAGAACAATCGGTCTTTTTTATGATATAACTTAGACATACTTGTGTCAAGTATCAGCAGTGTGCAACATCGGAGAAAAGAAAATGGTTCACCTGACTTCATTCCTCTATTTTCCATCAATACGATGGTGATCAAAGTAGTTCTACTCAACCCCTCAATAAGAAAGGAAAGATCCCGATTTAACTGAAGTGGATCTTTGTATGAATTACAGAGAAATGTACTTATTTCATTTTACTGATAGGAACTTTGAATATCCATAACAATCCTATAGTTATCAGAACTGCCAATAAATAGGTGAGTAATGGTCTTTTATAATGAAGTCTCAATATGGGCAAGGAATACAGATAAAAAAATATAGACCACATTATATTCCATCCATTATGGAAGGTTATGAGGCCTACTTTGTTGTTGATAAACTCAATAAGAGATAAAAATGATGACCAAAAAAGAATCCAGGCCCCTTGTTTGACCTTACCAGTTGGATATCGTCCAAGATAGATAAGTACAATGCAAGGATAAAATATAAACATCACTATCAGATTGTTCAACGTATGATTGGGTATAAGAGGTGTAGGCTCATATTGCCACAACGTGTGATTATATGTTAGAAAATTATATAATAAATCCAGTAAGATGAAAAACAAGATGGTAGATTGGTACTTCTTCCAATTCCTCCAATCCCCCCATCGCCATGCAGCAAATACCCACAGGATCACTCTTATAATCATGAACATATAATCCCCTCCTAATAAAAAAATCACCTCTTTATTGTCTCCATATTTCCAGTCTATGATACATTATTAATGAAAGGGTTACTTAATAAATAGAAGGGCAATCAGTTCAATTACTCCCACCAGTTTGACTATATACTCTCATATCTTCGGGTTTCGCTTCCCTCCTTTGTTCAGTAATGTTGAGGTTTATGTAATATAGATGAAGAGTCAGCTTGAGCTCAAGTGTAAAACCTCACACTCCCCCCTTATACGTAACAAAAAATGGTGTTAACAATGAACCACCCAAGAGAATGGACATCCCTATAACAAAAGTTAAAATAACATTATCGAAAGGGGATAGGAAAATCAAAAAAATCAGCGCAGGGACAATTGTGCAAAAAACAAAAGATAACCTCCCCAAAATGGTTATTCCATGTTCCGTTCCACAGTTCCTACATTCAATTGGTTTGTATGTCCAGACAAACGATTGATAGATTTCACTCCAGCTAAATGGAGTATGACAATGATCGCATTTCTGCAAAATAGAACACCTCGATAATATTAAAGTTTCTTCCCGTTTAACCAAATATCTATATTAAGAATAGTAGTTTCAGAGTTTTTCACCATCACTCAAAATAATCGCTACCTTTAAAAACTTCCTCAGCATCTAACTGAGTCCACTCTCTAAGTGATTTATCAGGATGATTGGCTATATAACTTTCAACAATCAAATACCCCATCCGATAGGTCGACCAGAGCGGAATCTCTTTTGAACGATTGCCAACTTTATAATCGTTATACATATCGGTGTCCATTGTATGTAGATTCTCTTTTAAACCTTCTAATATGGTCGCTATTGACTCTTCCGATAGGGGTTCTTGTATCCATGGAGGAGTTTGATCTGGATAGATACTTCTAGCAAATACATCAGCCCCTCCTTCTGTTATGAAGGAATCTACTAAAGTATCTATTCCTCCCTTACTCTCCATCCGCACAGTATGATGGTACTCGTGTGCCACCCCATACTTTAACGTGTCTTCTACATAAGAAGGATCAATGTGAATTAAAATGGCATTTTCATTCAATGCTACACCCGTTACCCCATCCATTTTTTGAATTGGAAAAGTATTTTCGGGGGACAGTGGCATGACAAAAACAGTTTTATCAATCCCATCCAGTTCCCGAGAGGATTTTAATAGTGATTCTTTCATTAAGCCGTTTATCAAATCCTGATTTTTCAGGAGTTTGATGGTATTCTCTTCTAGTTTCTCAATCTGATTAGTTGGAGAGAAGTGAGAGAAGTACCCATTACCTATATTGATATCGTCCTCTGAGGCAATTTCCTGAAAAGGTTTGACAACGTTATCAATATAAACCTGTTTATTTTCTGCTGATTCAGTCTCCTTCATTTCCATTGTGTAATTTAATACTTCCTCATATAAAGGAATAATACGTAAGTTTTGTCCGTTGTTAGAAAACTCCACTGTTGCCTGTGAAGGTAATTCTTCTTCATTTTTATTACTCTTATTAGAACAACTAACAAGAAGAAATAGACTGGAGACCACTATAAATAGATGGAATGCTTTTTTCACCGTCTCACTCTCCCTTTCATGCATACAGCATTTAGATTTAATTACGTACAAATATGTAAAAAGTTTCAAAAAACCACAAAAAGAGCCATCATGATGACGACTCTTTTCATTAAAATGGTTATCAGTTAAGCATTATGGATAAAAACGCATTTTATAAAGATCAGCACCCTTATCTAAGCAATCCAAAACCGAAAAGCAATAAAAACGGCTGTTAACACCAAGAACATTTCAGCTAAAGTCAAAATAGCCTCCTTAGGATACTCGCTAGATTTCCATTCAAAGAATGCCCTTACAGCATAGTCCAGTGCAGATAGGGTGGTAAACCCTAGTATGTATAAGTAGGTTAAGTCTTCATTGTTTATCATCATGATCCCTAAAACCATTAAAGTGATTGCAGTAAGAATCCTCACCCATTTGTCAACTTTACGATGGGACTCATTGATATGATTATTGGAAAAGAATTTCCTTTTCACTTTCTCTATTTTAAAAATCTTTCTTAAAAAGAACTTAACCATTAAGACAAGGCCGAAAACAATTATCGCCATCAAACTAAATTTCACCCAGAACACAAAACCACTCCCAGTAAAAAATCTGGAGAAGCACTGGGACGGTTCTCGCGCTTCCTTTTCGTAAAGATGAAGCAGCAGAACCATCCCCATGCTTCACCCATGCTTCACAGTTAGCAGAAAAACACTTATTATTTACTAAGCCCTTTATTAATTGACATTTGATCGCGATGATCTTTTTTTAGTGCCAAAAATAAAGCAGCAAACCAACCAAACAAACTCCATCCTAAAAAGAAATTAATAATATAAATGAGAATTTTGTTATGCTTATTTTTTTTGCTAGCTATGTAGCTGGGGATAAAATAAATAAAACCTATTAGAATGAAAGGTAAAATGACCAAAATCACTTCCATAAAAATGTCTCTCCCTCCATTTTAATGTAATCACTTTGTTTTCTCATTCGTTATTCTTCTTATTCATTCTCCTGCCGTTAATGGAAAGTACCACGTTTCTAAAGATATTTTAACATAAATTACCTATTCAGTTTGTTTTTTTACCATTTCTAACACATCCCAACTATCGAGTACAATACCTTTGCCATTTTATTCTGGATTGCTAATTCGAACTACTTATTTTCATTCGCTATCTTCTTTTCAAAAGCAAATTCATTTACCTTCACCCAAGAGAAAGAGGCTCCGATCTCCTGATCAGAACCTTCCTCCATTCACAGAACCCTATCCGTCCCATTCATTTTTAACGCTTTCTTAAATCCATCATAGCTATTAATCACCGCAGTGACCAATAACCCAACCGACACGGTCAGGTAAAGCCACTGAAAATTGAAAGAGGCGTCGAACAGTTCCTGTACCCTATCTATAAAATCTGTATTTAGTATTTCCATGTTCCTGAACACAAACATGAAGGCTAGAACAGGAATGAACTGATATACTGCATTCAATGTAGCGAGCTTCCTGGTCCAGACACCCGCTTTCCATTTTCTAAGAAGCAGGTGAAGTTCCAACCCGATCAGGAACACGACCAACGGCCAATACCCGATGAGCACTTCCCCATCAAAGAAAGGAGTGAACGTTCTTTCGTTGTCACCTTTTTCATACAATCCGACGATACTTGACGCTTTAAAGTAACAGGTTGACCAGATGACCGTCCAAATTAGACCTCCGAAAATCTCCAGCTTGGAAATTCGTTTTTCTTTTGGGACATACGGGATGTCTTTCAAATCATCCGGCGTCCACTCTTTTCCTCTCATGGTGATCGGCAGCTGACTGTCCGAGGAAACGGTCCGCTCGATGATGGCAAATGTGAGGGTCAGCCAAAAGAAGACCTGCATTCCGGTTCCAATGACCTCAACCACGCCATTTCCTGCGATGGACAGGAATATCTCAATCGGACTTGATTCCCCAGAATAGCTCAATACAGATGATACGGCTAACACGATGAACGTGATCCCAGCAGAAATCGGGAGAATGATCTTCAAGAGCGTCATATACAGATCATAATACCTTGGTCCGATCAAGTGCATCGGCCTGTCTTGATAATTCGAGGCCAGCACGGCAGGATTCCCGAGTGACGTCAGTACTTCCCTCACATCATCCTCTGTATACTCCTCCGGCAGCATGTCTTCAATCGTGGATGTCAATTCAAGGGCAATATCCTCCCGATTCTTTTCCGGCAGCCGTCTCATCACTTCTTGAATATAGAGTTCAACAAGCTTCATTCTTCCTCATCCCCTTTTAATAAAATCGCCAATTCCCCAGACATCTTTTCCCATTCGGCCTGTAACTGTCCCAAGATCTCAGTGCCGTATTCGCTCAGCACATAATATCTCCTTGGCCTGCTTTCCGACCGGTCCCAGCTGCTTGTGACCAGTTCTTGCTTCTCCAAACGGCGCAGCAGCGGATAGAGTGTACTCTGCTCCATCGAAATTCCGCTTTTCTCCAGTAATTGGACAAGTGAATATCCATACTGCGGTGTCCGCAATTGACTTAATACCGCCAGGGTCAATGTCCCCCTCCGCAGCTCCGTCGTCAGAGATGTCAGCAATGACTTATCCATATGTTCACCTCTTTGATTGAGTTGTACTGTGTGTCGTACACTATATGCTTTATACTATGTATCATACACTATGGACGTGCGTAAAAGAAAGATTTTTTTATAAAAAACAAAAAAAGAAGGATCAAAGAACGTTGGGTTGTTCTTTGATCCTTCTTTTTCTCTAACGTAACTAGGGAACCACGGGGACAGGTACCGTGGCTCTCATACAAAATGGTGCCAAGGTACCTGTCCCTATGGCTCATGGCTCACAAATACCTCTTCAACCCTTCCTTCACCTCATCACTGGCAAAACAAGCCTCCACACTATTCATATAAATCTCCCTATAATCCTTCTCACTCATCGCAAATTCACCCCAGACCAGCTCACATTCCTTTGTCATCGTAGTATCGGATACCGTTCTGTTATCTGTATTGATGGTGATTTTGACTCCGTCTCTGTGAAAATCGTAAAGGGGGTGATCACGGAATTGGTTTACGGCTTTCGTTTGAACATTACTCGTTGGGCAGATTTCAAGCACGATCTGTTTTTCCTTTACAATCTGATACGCTTCTGCACAGTCTGTAATATACACACCGTGTCCGATCCTTTCTGCCCCCAGCCATTCAACCGCCTCGAGCACATTTCTGCCGATTCCCGTTTCACCGGCGTGGATCGTAACTCTGTAGCCATATTCCCGGGCGAGTGCGATGGGTTCAATGAACTTTCCGCAGAACCCTTCTTCTTCGGAAGCACATAAATCAATCGCGACGACTCCTTTTCCAAGGAAACCCTTCCCCTGTTCGACGACCTCAAAGGCACGTTCTGCGGACATCATTCGCATACAGGACAAAATGATATTCCCTTTAATATCAAATTGTTTTTCTGCTTCTTTCATTCCCTCGATTACACTTCCAATGACTTCTTCTACAGATAACCCCTTCTGTGTATGAAGTAGTGGAGCGAACCGAACCTCCAAATATTTCACCTGTTCCTTGGCTGCATCCTCATAAAGTTCAAAAGTGATTCTCTTTAAATTTTCCTTCGACTGCATAACCGCATTAGGGATCGAGAATTTTTCTAAGTATTCATCCAATGATTCGCAGTCTAATGGGGCAATGAGCTCTTCTTTCATCTCTTCTATATCAAAGGAAGGGATCTGGATGCCCTCCCTCTTTGCGATATCAATGATGGTCTCGGGTCGGACACTCCCATCCAGATGACAGTGAAGTTCAATCTTTGGCATTTTAGAATAATTCATAGTTGTTCCTCCTCAATTTTTCATAAAAAAAAAAAAAAAAAAATCCTGATTACGAAGAAAATACAACTACATGTATCTTCTTCGTAATCAGGATTTATTGGTTCCTGGTAGAGACCTCCAAACCATATTATTGGAGTTATACGAATGTGAGAATCTTATTAGGTTTTTTTATACGATAATAAAATTTTCAGCCATTGTCAAGGGGATCGCGTGCATGGTTCCTCCCGTGTATCAACGTATTTCCTCTTCCACCATTCTCTTCTTCATCCCTAGTTTCGCTAGGAATGGAAAGAAATTAAGTGCAATCGCAGCCCCTAAACATCCTAATAAACACCCAAGCACCAGATAAACGGAAGGTTCCGACTCCCCAATAAACACCGAAGCAATCCCCCCTACTGCAGGAAACAATGCCACCATGTAGCTACTTAAAGATGCTCCAATTTTCTTTACCAAATTCAGATAAAACATCCAGGCTGCAAATGATGCGATGACTGTTAGATAGAGAAGAGCTCCTAGATAGGAAGGAGAAGTCGGTAAATTAAATACTTGTCCTTGAAATATGGAAATGAGCAGTAGGAAGATGGCTGCTACTGCCCCACCCAGACTGTTTGAATAGACAGGATGTATGTCATGTTTGGCATTACGTGCAGAACTTGCATCACCGATCGAGGTTAACATAGTCCCGAGTAATGCTATACCAATCCCTTTTATGTAATTCATCGCAAAGTCATGGACCAGGATCGGATAGACCATGACCAAAACTCCTATTAATCCCATCATCCCACCTATCAGGATCCTAGGCTCCAGCTTTTCTTTCAAGAACAGTCTTAATGAGATGGGTGTCAGTACCGTTTTAAGGGAGAAAATTAAGGTAACTAATGCTGCGTTACTCCAAATGGTCCCATAATAAAGAAACAAATAACTTAAGGCAAAATTACAAATACCAAAAGTGATGATGGGAAGAAGATCATTCCTTTCAGGAAAACCTTTAGGTCGTGTGATTACAGCTAAAAGAATGAAAAGAAACGCAGCCCCGAGCAACCTGTAGGTCAATGAAACCTCCAGACTTACAGGAGTCCCCTGGATTTTCACAGCAATAAAGTTCAACCCCCACACCAACAAGCAAAAGATGTACATAAAGGTTCTCATGTGTGAACCCCTTTCTTCATGTGTAAAGGAAGCAAGGGGACGGTTCTCGTGCTTCCTCTTAGATCAGAACGAAGCAGCAGAACCGTCCCCATGCTTATACTACTTCTTTAGATACCCATTCTTAAATATGTCATACCATTCCTCTAATTTTTCACCCTCTAACACACCCAACTTGCGTAAGATATCTCTTGAAAACTCCACTGCTCCACTTCCATTCGCGGTGATCAGACAGCCATCACTAACGGATTGTGCGTCTATATAATTCTCTTCGCCTCGATAATGAGGTGCCCCCTCTTTTAAATAGGGCAGTGAATTCCCTGTATGTTTAAGGTGGTCAAGATACCCGTGAATTCCCAGGAAAGTCGTCGCATCACAAATCGCGGCTACGGGAATGTCACGCTCAAAGCAATAACCCACAAGCTCCTTCGCCTGCTGATTCTTTTCCTCTCTCCACCCGGTACCACCAGGGATGATGAGCATCTCAAATTCCAGGGGAGCGTCTTGTAAACGATAATCCGGAAGAATCGTGAATCCCCCCATTGACACCTTAGGATCCTTATCGATCGCAATGGTCTGAACGTGATAACCCGTTTCTGGTTTATTGATTTCAGCCGTCACGTAACTTGCTTCCCAATCGGCAAAACCATCCGTAACCAATACCAACACTTTTTTCATGTATACGTCCTCCTTATTGGTTCTTTCTTATGTACCTAACTTCTTTCTCAACCAGGCCCATCCCTTGCTATTTCCCTCAAAAGATTTCCTTATGACTCAATCACCAACGTCTCCCACCCATCATACTCCCCGTCATAGGTTTCAGAGATTTCGACAAGCAGGTCCGTTACTTCATTAATGGAGGGAAGATCGACTAAATCCACTCGGGATATCGTCAACACATATTTCCCTTCTTCATTTGGATGACCCGTTTCACTTTCGATGGAGAAGCCTTCTTTCTTGATGGCTTTCGCAAAACGTTTCACACTCTTTGGATGATCAAAGTACACCCAGTGGTCAACCTTGCGCGGGACCTGCAATGTGTCGCCTGACTCTTCCAGACGTTCCACTACATGACGATTCCCCATATGCTGCTGTTGATACAGATTAGGGTATAAGAAATCATAATAGAATTCCCAAGGTTCATCCTCTTCAATCCGAAAGACTTCCACCTCATAGCCAGCCGGTTGACTGAAGCGTTCCGCTGCATCGACTAAAGCATCCTGCTCATGTTGATTGGAATAAAAGATCAGATCCCTGATCCCGTCAGTTGTCACCCGCCCCACATGAACAAAATGGTCAGTGTCCAGACAGTCAATAAGCGAATCCTCTATATCTCCTAATCGATCGGCTTCAGTCCCTAAAGGAAATCCATCTTCATTCGGCCTTTTCACGTTGAATCGGATACAGTATGGATGATGGTATTCTTCCGTGTCCAATTCCTCTGTAATATCCATATCCAGAACAACGGAAGCCATCCGATCCTCAATATATCCAAAATACACATCCCAATTTTCTGACATTCAACCAACCTCCATCCCTTATAGCAGACTGTAACCTCCTATATTTTAACACGTAGTTTCGATTTTCTATTAAAATAGTTTCAACAATCTGAAAAAAAGAACCTGACCCCAAGCTTCACCACGCTTGAGGTCAGGTGCCACTATCAACGATCTATTGAATGCCAAGCACAACTACAAACCGGCATCCCTCATCATATCCCCTATCCAATTCAATGGATCCACCATGTTGTTCGATTATTTTCTTCGCAATCGCAAGTCCCAGGCCCGTTCCCCCGGTCTCACCATTCCGGGATTCGTCCATACGTACGAATGGTTCGAATATCTTATCATGGTAGTCGGCGGGGATCCCTGTTCCCTTATCCTCAATGATCATGACGGCCTGATTCTGTCTCTGCTTGAGTGAAATGGACAGATATCCATCACTGTACGCCATCCCATTATGGAGAATATTCGTAATCGCCCGCTCAAGCTTGGAAGGATCGAATTTTACCATCAGGGTATCCTCCGTAATATCCAGGTGATACTCCATCCCTTTTTCCTCGAACTCTTCTACAAAAGAAGACAGGATGGTGCGAAGCCATTCGGCCATATCCTTTTCCATAAGGGAAACCGAATCGCAGTCTATATCCAGATGGGACAGGTCGAACAGGTCATGGATGAGCCGGTTGGCTCTCTTGCTGTTGGACACGATGATGTCGGTATATTTCTTCTGATCTCCTCGACTCAGATTCGTCAAGCTGGTCAACGTTTCCGCGTAACCCTGTATATTAGTCAATGGGGTTTTCAGATCATGGGAAATATCCAGGATCAGCTGCTTCCTCAAGTTCTCGGACCTTTCCTTTAATGCGATTTCTGTGCCGATCGTTTCGGCCATTTGGTTAATGTTATGTTTCAACTGATTCAATTCCTGGTTCGCCTCGAACTCGATTTTCTCTCCATAGTTTCCTGCTGAAATCGAATCGATCCCCTTCAGAAGCTTCTGAATCGGCTGAATGAGCTGGACAGATGTTCTCTTCACATACCAGTACAGAATGACGATCAAGCACACCATGAAAAAGATGATGGTGAAGAAGAACACATCATCCAATTGGAAATAGTCATCTGCGGGAAAATAGAGTAATAGATATTCTTCACTATTCTCAGGTATATATAAATCCGTATCATACGTATCGGTATTCTTCAGAAATTCATTCAATCCATAGTGATACCCTATTTTGTGAGGACTATTGAATTGATCGATCACCTTATAATCGGTACTGACGATTTCCAGGTAGGCATGATCCGGCAGCTCATTCTTCTTGAATGCCGCTTTCATACCCAATTCCTTCGCATCTTCATACGTCCCTTTCAGGAAGTCCTGATCCAAATCCTCATACACGGTCTCGACATACACAAAGTTAGCCACCAGCGTGAACGTCCCTACTCCGAGTAGAATGATAAACAATAAAGAATAATTGATAAAAAACTGCTTGGTAATGGAAATGGGCTTTTTAAGGAGAATCGGATTAGTCTTCATGATTCTCCATCCGATAGCCGAGTCCTTTCACCGTCGTAATGTACGTCGGGGATTTAGGATCGGATTCAATTTGCTCTCTGATCCGACTGATGTGGACCATGATCGTATTGCTGTCACCGATGTAGTCCGTGTTCCATACAAGCTCATACAACTGGGCCTTCGTATACAACCGGTTCACATTCTTCATGAAAATCGAAAGCAGCTTCGTCTCCTTCGGGGTTAGTAAGAGGCGCTCCCCATCCTTCGTCACCGTCTGATTGATCGGATTATACTTCAGGGATCCGTTGCGAATGACAGGTTCTTCCTCCACCACACTATAATCCGTATACCTTCGAATCTGGGCATTCACTCTCGATACGAGCTCAACCATACTGAAGGGCTTCACCACATAGTCATCTGCCCCCAGCCCAAACCCCAGGACTTTGTCCGCATCATCCGCCCTCGCTGTCAGCAGCATAATCGGGACCTTACAGTTTTTCCGAATTTCCTTGATCACCTGAAACCCGTCCACTTTCGGCATCATCAAGTCCAGGATGAGAAGACTCGGCCGCTTCTCCCTGCATTTACGGATCACTTCATCTCCATCATAACTCTGCTCCACCCGATACCCTTCATTACGCAAATGAAGGCTGATCAAGTGGTTAATTTCTACATCATCTTCTGCTATATAAATCAACTCTGCCATACCCTTACTCCCAGTCTTGTAAAATCAAATTTTCATCCTATTTTACCATGAAATTGTCAGCGATTTTTGATATTTATGGTTAATTTAAGGTTGCTTTAAGGTTGGGGTTAAGGAAGTCGTGTACAATGAACTAGTTAATGGCTTTGAAATTTAAGGCTCATTTTTAAAAAAAAGTAGTAATTGGTGGAATGAACATGACAAACAAACTAAATGAGTTCATCATAAAAGGACATTTTGAAAAGGCTAAAGAAATGACGAATGAGCTTTCCTATTCAGAACTTGATGGAAAACTGATGGAAACCGCCTTCAAGGATTCTAGTATAACGAATTACGCCTTCATTATGAGTTTACTAGTCGAAGAGGAACACGTTGCGTTACATGAGATGGCGTTCAGATTGATGGTGGTTCCACTAAGTCACCTGGACGGTGCATATTACGCTGCCCTTTATCATGCAAGGCGATGTGTGGAATTAACAGACCGACAAGATATCAAGTACTTATCCAATCTATTATTCTTGCATCAAATCCCCGATAAAGTCGTCAGTGAAGAAGAAGCCTATGATACAGCGAAAAGAATGCTGGCATTAGATCCTGATCATGTACTTGCTAAAGAGTTTCTGAATAAGTGAAAGAGGGACGGACCTCTCTAAATAGGAGGTCCGTCCCTAAGAAAGGAATGAGTTCCATGAAACCACTTCATGAAGTATTCCATAACTGGCAGGAGAAACTTGATCAGGATGAATGGTATTTCGGCCATTTCTTTGAGGAGATCACTACTAGCATGACTTCAGAGGAAGCTTTTCAGTACATACCTGTCGTCATCCAGGAATTAGTGAAATTGCGAAATGGGTTTTTAATAGGGGAAATGGTCGATTTTCTACATGCCGTCTATGAAGTGGCCAATACAACGGAAATCCATCCAGTCTTAATTCTGGAAAAAGAAACCATTGAAGAAGTCATTCGGAAGTTCGGGGATGAGTACTCTCACCAGGCGTTTCGTGAGTTTAAGAAATCGTTGCGATGGAATTGAAAGAGGGACGGACCTCTCTAAGTAGAAGGTCCGTCCCTACATTTTTTATTTCACCTTCTGAAGGGCTTCCTCGAGGCGGTCCCACGTTTCGGTGATGCCTTCTATCACACCCATATCCATAACGGTCTTGAGAGACTCTGCCGAATCATATTCAGCACGGTTGATCAACTTCGTCCTCCCACCCAAATCGATGAATTCCAATGTATTCGTCGTCGATGGCATGTCTTCATTCGTATTGCCTTCCGGATCTGAGAAGGAATCGACGTAGATGATCTTCTCCGGCTCGATGATCTCCTTGTAGACCCCTTTTCCCCAAGATTCCATACCGAAGAATTCTCCTTGATTCTGATCCGTGCACTTCATGCAGAAGTGCCACACACCTCCCGGACGGAAATCCACGTTACAAACGGGAAGCTCCCAGCCCCTTGGTCCCCACCACTGTTTGAGATGTTCAGAGTCTTTAAACATAGTAAACACTAGCTCACGCGGCGCATCAAATTCCCGTTCAAGCACGAGTACCCGATCATTCTCCACCTTTGAAGTCAACGTTTTGTTGGACATTTCATTTCCTCCCGAACATTAGAGTATTTTGAATCAAATCACATCAAAAAACGCAGGACACTGCCATCCACAGATACCCTTGATGAATACGGTCAAATCATGATATCTGGAACAGCCTGTAAGAAACCAGTATCCGCTTGTACTATTCTTCAAAGATTCCTTATTTCCTTCTTTGGTTTTGAGATTCTTGGAAAAAACGGTTCCCCCAGCTTTCTGGTTCGCAGGACCGTTGATATCTTATCTTTAGAAAAGTAAAGGGTAGAGCGGGAACCGTCCCCACTCTACCCAAATCACTCGTCAAACTTTTATATTAGTTCAATTCATGTATATCCGAAAAAACACTACAATTACAATTAGATATAGTAAAGCATGTATCATTCTAAATTGAATTTTTTCAGAGTAAAATATGTATATATAAATTATCGTTAAAACTATAAAAATTAATAGATACATAGTTTCCAACATAGGCTCACCGCCAATTTTTACAATTTTAATTTAACTTTATATGTCCAAGTACTAGGAATATCACAATAGTGCCGGGGCACCAATATGAGAATTCTTCTTAGTTTTTATTTCCATTTTTTTCTAAATCGAGATATTAAATATACTATTAGAACTATGAAACCAACTAGAATGATTGTTCCATAAAACATGTCATCCACAACCTTTCTATCCTTGGGTTAATCTTTTAAACCCTTAGTCTGAGGAACGATTGAATATTTCAAATGTATTGGTAAAGATCTTTAAATCTTTACTTGTTTCCTCAAAACAAAGCAAAAGATAATACTCGTAAAGATATAATAGATTCCTATGATCGATAACACATCTGTCATCACGGTCCATAGTCCATTTCCTTTTATCACAAATCCCCATATCAAGAAGCTCGTGATGAATATGAGTGGGAATACGAGAAAATATCCGAGGAAGGTTAGTTGCTCTTTTTGTTTCATCATCGTCATCCTTAAAAAATACTTATGTGGAACCATATATGAAAATCAGTGCCCGCTTTACTGTGATTGGGGTCAGGCACTAATCAGTGTTCATTAAAGATGATAATAAAAAGAAGAGCAAAAATAACCTGCTCTTCCTATCTAGGTTACTTCGTTTCTTTTTTACTATCAAAAATCCCCCATACAAAATAGATAATACCTATTAACATTGTAAAGAAAATAAATACATTAAAAATACTAGGTGTATAGGACAGATATTGGATAAAATCTTCTTCTCCCCATGTACCACTATCGGCACCTGCGATGGCTGCTGTGATGTATTTGGTACTATAAAGGATCGTTGTCATTAGTAAAAAAATAGAACCGATTATCTGTTTATTCATATCACAGGATTCTCCCTAAAGAATTTACTCATTTCATTTCCAAGAATGATGCCGGAAACCCAAGAATTATATTAGATAGCAAAAATAAAAGCAGTAATCAATAATGAAAAAAATAGACTAATGAAAAATGAAATTTCCCAATGTTTTTTATCTGTCAGTTTAAAAAGAATATTTAAGACAGAACTAACGAAAAAACAAACGGTAAATAGAAATAATATGATGAAAAGTATTGGCATTTGTTCACCCTTTTCTTCTAAAAACTGCTTAATCCCTCATCCAAGCAGTTCTATTCATACTACACTTCCTTAATAGAGTAGAACTTCTCTATTACCAAATAATAACGTACCATACAGAAATAGATCCTTCCGCAAAAATCCCGAACATTAATTTTTTTTAAGGTTCGACACTATGTAAAATAATGAGAAAAAGGGTCAGCTCTCCTTCACTCCAGATGTACTGGGACGGTTCTCGCGCTTCTTTTCACATTTAGAGGAAAGCACCAGAACCGTCCCCATGCTTCCCCCATTTTGTCACAGAATCATTCCCTCATCCGTTATATCAGTAAATACACGAAAAGGATGATGAAAATGGTTAAATATGAAGTGGCTATTGTAGGTGGAGGGATCGCTGGATTAACGGCTGCCATCTATGCAGCGAAAGCAGGAAAACGAACCATTGTATTGGAACAGCAAAAGCGATTTGGAGGCAGGGCCATCACCAATAAAAAGCAGGGGGTATATTTTAACCTGGGCAGTCATGCACTGTATAAAGGGGAAGCGTATGAAACTTTCCGCGAACTCGGGTTACGACTTGAGGGAAGCTCACCCTCTATTCATGCCCACGGGATGTGGAAAGAACAAATCGTCCCTTTACCGACGAGCACCTCTTCCCTCTTTCAAACGCCTCTCTTAAGCATTGCAGGAAAGTTCGAACTGGCAAAATGGTTCATTAAATTAAGAAAAATCGACACAAGTGTCTGGAACCATGTCAGTATCCGGGATTGGATTGAAGCTCAGTTGCATGATCCCACGCTGCGCAACGTGTTCTATTCACTGCTTCGAACATCCACTTATGTTCTTGCACCTGAATTACACGCTGCTGGGCCTGCCTTAAAGCAACTGCAGCGTTCTCTTCAAGGGGTCCTGTATCTCGATAAAGGATGGGGGTCACTTGTAGAAGAACTGCGTGAACGTGCTGTCCAACTGGGAGTGGAACTGGTCAGTGATTGCAAGGTAGGGGTAATCGAACATCATGATCAAAAAGTACACTCGATTTTATGTCAAGATGGTACTAGAATAGAAGCATTGAATGTCATACTAACTACTCCACCCTCTATTTCTCACAAGCTCGTTCCACATGCAGATCAAACTGCCCTTCACACGTGGCACAATCAATCGATACCTGTTACGGTTGCCTGTCTCGATGTTGGCTTGCGCCAGCTGCCTAAGCCAAGGCACCAATTCATCTATGGATTGGATCAGTCCATATTCCTTACCAACCAATCACGGGAAGGGAAACCAAGGCCGGCTATCTTGAGTGATGATGGGACACAACTGATATCACTTTTTAACTATCAAGGGCAAGAACCAGATGCAGCAAAGGATGAGGCTGAGTTGGAACAAATGTTAGATGTGGTTCAACCCGGCTGGCGGAATGAATTAGTGATAAGACAGTTCCTACCGAAAATGACGGTAGTCCACGATTTTCCTCATATGAAACGAACGGAAGATCCTGGCCCTGCTGTCCCTGAAATTGAGGGGTTATATGTTGCTGGTGACTGGGCTTCACATGGCGAGCTGCTCGTTGATGCATCCGTAGCTAGCGCCAAGCGAGCCATTTCACATCTACTAAACATTAGAGAGGAAATCAAATGATGAGTATGGAAGGACTTTATCAAACCTATCAACCTTTGCTCTTTTCATTAGCCTACCGTATGTTAGGCAGCGTGATGGATTCAGAGGATATTGTCCAAGAAGCGTTTATTACCTTTGATCAGCTTACTAACCGCGAACAAATTGAAAACAAAAAAGCGTATTTATGTAAGATCGTCACCAATCGCTGTCTGGATCTCATACGGTCATCCGCCAAGAAACGCGAGGTATATGTCGGACCGTGGCTTCCGGAACCATTGCTTGAAGGCGGGCATTCACCTAACGATCCTACCCATACCTTTCTTCAACAAGAATCCATCTCCACAGCCTATTTACTATTATTACAACAACTCAATGCGATCGAACGAGCCGTCTTTTTGCTTCGAGAAGTGTTTCAATACTCTTATGATGATATCGCTGAAATTCTTGGAAAAAGCAATGCGAACTGCCGGCAAATTTTCCACCGTGCGAAAAAAAGCATGGCGTACGACATTAAGAAACAGCCTTCGATTTCCATAGCGGAATCTACAGTCAAAGAGTTTGTACAGTCCATCTTAAATGGAAACGTACATCAATTATTGGACCTTGTCAGCGAAGATGTCACCATGTACTCGGATGGCGGTGGCAAAGTAAAAGCTGCACAAGTCCCTATTCACGGTGCGAACAGAGTCGTTCAATTGCTCCAAAACCTAATGAAAATGTATGCAGGCACATTCACTATCCACTATACATCTGTTAACAGTCTCCCTGGACTGATACTAACAATGGAAGGCCACTTACAATATGTGTACTCCTTTACCTTCAATGGCAATCAAATTCAGACGATCTATACGGTTGCTAATCCTGATAAACTGCGACATTTGCAATAGAAGATCCCTCCGATTACGAGACTGCAGCTTTCATTCTAATAATCAAACATAAAAAAACAGCTGGCCCTGCCCGTATAAGCCAGCTGTTTTATCCAATTTATTGATCATTCAGTTGGAAGCACCAGAACCGTCCCCATGCTTCCTTTCTTTCATTTTGTCTCTTCTTCAAATAATCGAACAATCTCAATGATGACCTCGGTCGCTTTCACCATGTTATCCACTGAAGCAAACTCATATCGGCTGTGGTAGTTTTCTCCGCCAGTGAAGAGATTGGGTGTCGGTAGACCCATATAGGAAAGATGTGACCCATCCGTTCCACCCCGGATTGGTTTAATATCTGGTGTGATCTCCAGGTTCTCCATTGCCTGCTTTGCCAATTCGACGATTTCTATGACAGGTTCTATTTTCTCTCGCATATTATAATACTGGTCTTTGATTTCAAGCTGGACGTTTTCCTGGCCGTAGATTGCCTGCAGGTCTTTTACAATGTTGGTGAGCGTCGTCTTTCTCCCGTTAAAGCTTTCCTGGTCGAAGTCCCGGATCAGATAGCTCATGGTTGCTTGTTCAACCTCTCCCTGAAGAGAAGTAAGATGATAGAACCCATCATATCCATCAGTGGATTCGGGCGCATCTTTTTGTGGTAATCGCTGATTCAATTCCATGGCGATTTTAGCAGCGTTCACCATCTTGCCTTTGGCTGTACCCGGGTGAACATTTCGCCCGTAAATCTTGATGTTCGCTTCTGCCGCATTAAAGCTTTCATATTCTAATTCACCCAATGGTCCGCCGTCCACTGTGTAGGCAAATTGAGCATTGAACCGATCCACATCGAATTGAAGGGGTCCTTTCCCTGTTTCTTCATCGGGCGTAAAGGCGACTCGAATCGTGCCGTGCTTCACTTCGGGATGCTCAATCAAATAGGCCATCGCCGTCATGATCTCCGCGATTCCTGCTTTATTATCCGCTCCAAGGAGGGTCGTTCCATCGGTTGTCACCAGGGTGTGTCCCTTATAATCCAGTAACTGAGGAAAGTCCTTCACCGATAGAACAATCCCCAGTTCCTTATGTAACACAATATCGTTCCCATCGTAACCCTCAACGATCTGAGGCTTCACATTTTCCCCCGTAAAGTCCTCAGATGTATCCATGTGGGCAAGGAATCCAATCGTAGGGACTTTTTTGTCCGTATTTGCAGGTAATGTCGCCATGACATACCCGTATTCATCAATCGTTACGTCTGTCATTCCGATTTCATTCAATTCCTGTACAAGCATGTTGGCAAGTACGAGCTGACCCGGAGTGGAAGGCGTTGTTTCCACTCCATCTTTTGACTCTGTATACACCTTCACGTACGTGGTTAATCGATCGATCAATTCTTTTTTCAACTTGACTCCCCCTTTTCACTACCTCTTTATTTTATCAAATTTTTAGATAAGCAGAGAAAAATAAAAACGGTGCCTGACACCCAGCACAATAAGCTTTACCATGCTGGGCATCAGGCACCAATTTAGTGCGCTAATGTATAATTATCACCAATTAAAGGTCCGTCCCTCTAATTCCCTAATCGCGCTGATCGCCCCTATTTTTGTACAAACAGTTGCCCCCACGCGATTGCTGGTTGAAATGACGTTTTTTAATTCTTCGAAATCCTCCAGGAGGGCTTTCGGAACCTGATAGTGATTGAATTGATACAGTGTCGCCCCAACGAATGCATCGCCTGCCCCCGTTGAATCAATGGAATGAACGGGAATGCTTGGGACGATACACGATTCTTTTCCATTTGAAACCAGTGTTCCATCCTTCCCAAGGGTGACGGCTACCACATTCGCTCCCAGTCTATGAAAATGTTCGATTCCATCTGATAGATGGGCGAATCCAGAAATGATCGTACATTCCTCTTCGCTCACTTTGACGAAGTCTGCTTGGCTGATGCACTGCTCTGCCACCTCAATGAAGTCCCTCTCTCTCCCTTTCCATAAATCGCTTCGAAAGTTCGGGTCAAAGGAGACGAATTTCCCTGCTTCTTTGGCCGTTTGGATGAAGGATACGTACGCGGATTTAAAGGGGTCATCCAGTAAGGCGGTGGCCGATCCAAAGTGAATGATTGAAGATTCCCTCCAGCTGCTTTGATGAAGGTCTTCCTTGTTCAGATGGGCATCCGCCCCTCGATTAAACACGAAATCTCTTTCCCCATCTTCTTTCAATGATACAAACGCCAACGTCGTAGGATGATGCTCATCAAGAAGAATGGAAGAATCATCAATGGTAAGGTCTTTCATGGTCTGTTTCAAGAAATGGCCGAACGGGTCATTTCCTACTTTGCCCAGGAATCTGGCTCGCCCACCAAGTGTGGTAATGGTGGCACACACATTCGCAGGAGCCCCCCCGGCTTGCTTGGAAAAGTGTTGTCCTTGAGCCAGATCTGTATTGATATCAGTACAAAAGAAATCGATGAGCAGTTCACCGATGCATAAAATCGAAGGGTCATTCATGCGTTCGTACTTCCTTTCCCCAGATAGATGAAAGCTCGGTAACCAAGAGCTCTTCAACCTGGGCACCCCCTCCAATGGCAGTGAGGGAAAGGGTGTGATTCGTTCCCTTTTGGAAGATCAGATTGGTTAATACTCCCCGTCCTCCCTGTGCGAATACCTCTAAGGAAGACGAGTCCAGGAATAATTGAAGGCTGAGTGTATTGTCCATTAATGCCACAGGACATTCGGAAATTGCCGGAAAGGAATCCGAAAACTCGTGTTCTCCTGACTGAGTCCTGTCGATGGATAAAACTTGGGTGATTCGATTGTACCGAATACTTGTTTTCTCATCGGATGAATGGTGGATAATCAGACTGAACTCCTCTGCCTCTTTTAATGTTACAGTCAGATTCACTTCCACTAATTCATGATTCACATCCATTAAGTATGCTTCTTCCGTTAACTCTATTGCTTTTGTGACCTTTGATTCGTTTCTGATTCTGTTCAACTCGGATACAGGTTTCTGTAAAAGCTGAGCCCCATCTGCAGTAGAAGTCAAAGTCAATTCTCGAGGCAGTGTCATAGCTCCTCTCCATGTTTCAGTCGGAACCTGGTTTGCATATCTCCAGTTGTTCATCCATCCAAGATAAATGCGTCTTCCGTCCTTTTCAGGGATATCGGACCAGCTCACTCCCGCATAATTGTCCCTTCCGTGATCAAGCCAGAGGATGGTGTCCGCACCGTGATGGTTGATGAACGTCTTACCGTCAAAGTCCCCAACAAAGTACTGGGTCCTTGAACCTTCCTTGAAATCCGGATTGTCACCGATGCTCACCAGCATCACCCATTTCACCTGATCTGGATTTCCGTCGACCATAAGTGGAAACAGATCCGGGCATTCCCATACTCCGAAATGGGCCCCTTCGTCCTGACCGAATTCACTGGCGAACTCCCAGTCGATCAAGTTAGGGGACGTGTAAATGGTAATCGTCTGACCCGTCGCCAGCACCATGATCCAACGTTCAGATTCCTCATGCCAAAACACTTTGGGGTCCCGGTAATCGGTAATGTCTTCATCTGACAGGACAGGATTTCCCTGGTACTTCTCCCACGTCCTGCCATGATCTTGGCTATAGGCAAGGCTTTGTCTTTGCCTTGGACGATCGGAATCCGGATATGTGTCCGCACTTGTATAAATGGCCACCAGCCCGCCATTCCCCTTTTCAAAGAAATCCGATGTATTCGTCCAATCCACCACGGCGCTTCCAGAGAAAATAGCACCGTGCTCGTCAGGATAAAGAGCGATCGGCATCTCCTCCCAATGGATCAAATCACGACTAACCGCATGCCCCCAGTGCATCGGTCCCCACGTGGTTCCTTGTGGATGATATTGAAAGAAGAGATGATATTCCCCTTCGAAATAGACCATCCCGTTCGGATCATTCAGCCACTTTTCCTTCGGGGAAAAATGAAATTGCGGACGATAGGTTTCTGAATAAAGGCTCATTTTTTCTTGAAAGTTCGTCATGAGAATCCTCCTTTGCATTCAAAAGACTGCGCGATTGCCAAAGCAAGGCACAGTCTGAATATTGATTATGATTGGTTACGATCATATCCATCCTGTTTGATTTTCAACCACTCCTGTAACCCGAGGCGGTCGAGTTCTTTCAAGTAATCCGCCCATTCTTCATCGGCTTTCCCGTTGGTGATCCATTCCGCCTTTTTACGCTTCACATAAGCAAGCAAATCGGTCTCGATCTTCGAAAGCTTATCTAACTCCTCAAGAGAGAAGAATACTTTTGGATAGATGTTTTCCGCCTTCATATCCGGTACCATGACATCCTTCATGAGCCCCAGTCTCCAGGCAGCATCATCCGGTTTCGTCGTCACGGTTCCGTAGTATTCGTCCAAGATTGCCAGTGGACCGCCGACGGATGTCTTTTCCCTTAGCTCAACAGGAGCCGTTCCTTCTAATGGAAGGTGCTTTAATGAATTGCTGGCACTATCCATTTCGAAGATGTTTTGCTGTTTGTCATCCCCATATGTTCCCCAGTTATTTTGAACCGATTGAAGCGGGTTAAAGAATTGATCGATCCACTTCGCCGTCAGTTCAAGGTTCTCGTTCGCACTCGTGATGACCATTTTGTTCCGGTCAAATCCCATACCGTTCGTTCTCGTCACATTCTTCGTTCCATCAGGGCCTTCAAGGGCCGGCATGAGGTCGTATTGATCGTTCATACCCGTGATGTTGGCTTTATCCCATGTGAAGTACATGCCGTAACGTCCTTCTTTCCCTTTCGACAGGTAGGTGTTCCAATCCTGTTCAAAAGCTTCTACGTCAATCAAATCTTCTTTATATAAGTCATTCAAATAATTGATGGCATCCTTATACCCTTCGTCTGCTGCGGTCAGCTTCACTTCACCGTCATTTGTGACGACCGTGTGATCCCAGTTCTCACCGAGTCCGAATGAACCGAACAAGAAGGACACATCTTCCCCTCCATGGTTGATGATGAAGGACATCGGGATTTCATCTGCCTCACCGTTCCCGTTCGGATCCTGCGTCTTGAATGCTTTCAGGACTTCTTTAAGTTCATCGGTTGTTTTCGGCATCTTAAGCCCGAGTTTATTCAGCCATTCGACGTTGATCCAAGGGAAGTCATCGACGGAGTGGATGCTCTCCTTCCCTGAACCAAGCTCTTCAATCCAAGGGAAGGAATAAATATGTCCATCCGGTGCCGTCATCATCGAGCGATATTCAGGCGCATCTTCCAACACCTTTTTCAGATTAGGCATATGTTCATCAATCAGATCCTCTACAGGAACGATCGCTCCATCCTTCGCAAGCTTCAACAGCTCATAGTCACTGTATCCCGCATTCATGATCGCGTCTGGAAGCTCGCCGCTCGCGACAGCGAGATTCCGCTTTTCATTGAAGGTTTCCCCCGCTGTATAATTGGTCCAGTCGATCTTCACTCCCGTTTCTTCCTGGAGCCTTTTGAAGATCAGCTTTTCATTTGGATCATCCGGAGCAAGTGGTGAGCTGGATGTCATCATCTTCAGCGTCACCTGTTCCTCTAACGGAAATTTCACATTTTCCAGTTCAAAATTCTCAGAAGAAGCACTTTCACTGTTGTTGCTGCACCCGGCCGTAAGCAGCATGCCTGACATCAGAAGTACCGACATTGTCTTCGTCTTTTTCCCCATTGTTAAACCCCCATTGATAAAAGATAGATTATTTTAAAGATCCCACCATTACACCTTTTTCAAAGTATTTCTGGAAGAATGGATACATAATGATCAGCGGCAAGCTCGCTAATACGATGGATGAATACTTGATCATCTCTGAAATTCTTTGGAGTTCCGCGGCAGCCTGCTGGTCAGCGATCATTCCCGGCTGCACCTCATTCTGAATAAGAATCGATCGCAGGACGAGCTGTAACGGGTACAAATCCCTGTCCTCAAGGTAGATCATCGCATCGAAATATGAATTCCATTGTGCGATGAACGCATAGAGGGCGATGACAAAGATGATCGGCTTTGACAACGGAAATACGATGTTCAAGAAAATCTTGAACTCCGATGCCCCGTCGATCCTCGCTGCTTCCTTCAACTCATTCGGAATCGATTTGAAATACGTCCTCGCAAGGATAATGAACCAAACGTTGATGGCATTTGGAAGGATAATCGCCCAAATTGTGTTCAGCATCCCTAAGTCCTTCACCACCATATACGTCGGGATCAATCCTCCGTTGAAGAACATCGTGATGAGAAAGAACACCATGATGAACTTTCGTCCGACAAGCCCTTCAGCCGAGAGGGAATAACCGGCAAAGATGCAGACACTCACGGTGATGAGCGTGAATCCGACAGAATAGAGAATCGAGTTGATGAATCCTTTGACGATGGTCCCGTCCTCGAAGATCCGTTTATAACCCTCAATCGTCCAATCCGAACCGCTGATGAGGAATCCCTTTTTCACCAGAACATTCGGCTCAAGAACCGAGGATAGTAGAACGTATATCAAAGGGAACAGAACGATGATCACGATTCCCCCAAGCAGGATTTTGTTAATGAAAAGAATGAGTTTATCACTCCTAGTGTATTGGTACATCTCGTTTCCCCCTTTCTATAAAAGGCCTTCGCCTTCGTTTAATTTCTTGACCACACGGTTGACGAAAACCAATAAGATGACATTGATGACGGCATTGAACAACCCTACTGCCGTGGCGAATGAATAGTCACCTGCCTGCAGTCCGCGCTTGTATACATAGGTAGAAATGATTTCCGAGGTTGGAAGATTCATAGACGTCTGTAACAGATAGGCTTTCTCAAATCCAATCGCCATGATGCCTCCTGCAGCCAGGATGAACAGGACCGCCATGACAGGCTTCAGCGTCGGAAGATCGATATGCCGGATGCGCTGCAGCAGGGACGCCCCATCTACGGTTGCTGCATCGTGAAGCTGGGGATCCACATTGGCGAGTGCCGCCACATAGATGATCGATGCCCACCCTGCACCCTGCCAAACCCCTGACCAGATATAGATGCTTCTGAAAGCATCAGGATCGGACATGAATGAAATCGGCTTATCCGTAAAAATCGACAACATCGCATTAATCGGTCCCGTAGGTGATAGGAAGAGAAAGATCATCCCGGAGATGACGACGACTGAGATAAAGTGTGGTGCATAAAGGATGAGTTGAATATTCTTCTTCACCCCTGCTTTTCTAAGCTGATTCAGCATCAGTGCAAGGATGATCGGGATCGGAAACCCGATCAGAAGCTCGAAGGAACTTAATTTCAGAGTATTGACCAGGATGTCCATGAAATTCGGAGACGATAAAAAGTCCGTAAAGTGCTTGAATCCCACCCATTCACTTCCATTGATCCCCCTGATGGGACTGAAATCCTTAAATGCAATGGATGCCCCGTACATAGGAACATACTTGAAAATGATCGTAAGAATGATGGCAGGTGCAAGAAACAAATAGAGAATATAGTTTTTCTTCATATAATGGAGCCTGGTTTTGAGCTTCGAATTTTTCTTTGTTTCCGTTATGACTGGTGTATCTGCCTTCGCAAGTTCTTGCAAACGTTTGACCCCCTTTTTATAAATCACTTTGTTCAGAAACAATGACCCTGCCCATTTAGGTGAGGTTGTCTGTTGAGTTCACTTTACTAGAATCCCAGAATGAAAACGTTTACTATTTTCGGATGAAACAGTTTAAATTTTTTGGAAGTTTACTGCACAAAAAAAACCTCTGGCAGCTGCCAAAGGTTTCATTCCAAGTCATTCAGTTCTCCATTAATCGTTCTTACCGCCTCATCTGCCGACGTTTTGACATCTTTCCCCCCGATACCCACGTCTTCAAATAACGTTTTGACTGCCTCGCTCACGACGGGATAGGCTGGGGTGATCGGTCGATTCCTTGAGTACTTCTGTGCCTGTTCCACGAAAATATTCTTCGGATACTCATTAAGCTCGGGAAAGGCTTCTGCAACAGAATAACGAGCAGGAACATCTCCAGTAATCTCCACATATTTCTTTGCACCTTCAAAGCTGGTGACATATCGGATAAACTCCCATGCTTCATCGGGATAGTCCGTTTCAGATGAAATTCCGAGGGACCACCCTCCGTTTGGAACCGCTTGTTCGCTCCCTTTCGGCAGAGCGGTAATCCCGAAATCCTCACCTAGCCGGAAATCAGGGTTCATCATACTGAGACTCTCCACCATCCAGGAACCGAGGACCGTCATACCGAGCTTATCGGTCTCCAATGCCTCCTCGGGGAGTTCGACCTTGGCCACCCGGTGTTTCTGATAGAGATCCTGATAAAACTGTAGGGCTCTTAGTGAAGCCGGCGAGTTCAAATAACCACTCGCTGTCTGATTGCCCGGATCCAGCACATCTCCTCCAAATTGCCAAAGGATAGGCATCTTGAAGTAGGACGGCGACTCCCCATCCGGAAATCCCTGGGCCGGGTCTATTCCCGTGATGTCAGGTGCTAAAGCAGAGATTTTCTTCGCTGCCTCAAGGACCTCATCCCAAGTCAACGGGTCATGTGGATTTTTGGAAGGGAGGGGAACCCCTGCCTTTTCAAACAAATGGATGTTATAAAAAAGAGCCACACTCGATTCTGCAATCGGTGATAAATAGATTTCATCCTCGTATGTGATCCCCTTCAACGTAGGGGTTGCGAGATCCTCGATATGACCATCTTGTCTCATATAATCATCCAAAGACAGCAGACCACCCGCACTTGCATAAAGGGCAAGAGTCGGCGTATCGATGGTCAAAATATCAGGTGGGTCACCGGCTGCCATCTCCGTTCTTAGCTTCAACTCATAGTCCCCATAAGGGATGGGAACCATCTCCACTTCGATCGTGGGATGCTCCTGATTAAAGTCAGCCACCAGTTCTTCATACGCCTGATTCTCAAGTTCTGTTCCTTTGTTTCTCCAAAATGTCAGGTGGATCTTGGCTTTTTTATCCAGCATTTCTCCGTCCTTATCTCTGCCGGATTCCTGGAAAGAGGTAAAAGTGAAGATGCTGTAGATCCCTGCTGTCAACATGAGTAGCGCACCCAGTACATAGATGATGATTAATGTATACTTCATCGTGCCTCCCCCTTATCCACTGTCATGGATTTCCGGTAATCAAGTGGCTTTTGCCCAAATCGCTTTTTGAACACAGTACTGAAATACCCGGAATTGGAATAGCCGACAAGATGGGCAATCTCGATGACCTTTAACTGTTCATCCATCAACAGGGAACGGGCTTTTTCCATTCGGAGATTGACGAGATAATCACTGAAATTTTGTCCTACCAGTTCTTTGAACATCTCCGATAAATAGGCCGAGTTGATATGGAATTGATCAGCAAGGGAGGTAAGTGAAATTTCATTGGTGTAATGCTTGTCCATATACCGCCTTACATTTTCCACGATGGCAATTCCATTAGAGGAATGGCGGGATTCACTCACCTTTTCTGCAATCATTCTTGAAAGGTCCAGCAGTTCTCCTTTAACACGGTCCCGGGAAGTCAGTTCCCATATTCCCAGTTGACAATTCCACATCTTCTTCTTCAAATCATCTGTATACATATCATATTTTCTTGCCATGGATCCAAGCATGAAGAGCACCCGGCTAGCTGCAAAGGAAAACGACATCACTGATTGCCGGTCGCATTCAGCAAGAGTTGCCAGAAGATGTTTTTTGAAGGTCTCGAAATCCCCATGCTCCATACTGTTTGACAGCTTCCACTCTGCATCCTCAGTGAACTCTGCGGTCTGTTTACTCGTTGTCCCGTCGATAAGCTGGGACATGACATCGGCTGAACTTTGGCTCCAGGAGAGAAGGGCTGAAATATATCCGTTCTTTAATTGTGATAAGCCCCTGACCACTTTCCCCAGTCCGATGACCGTTTCAAGATCGAGATAGGCGCTGACATTCTTTTGCAGCTCCTGAACAAAGTGAGGGACTTGATCTCCCCCTGAGTGATGATGACATAAGAAATGAATCATATTCGGGTAACTTGCGTCATAGAAGGACATGATTCCTTTATGTTTATAAGATAATTCCCTGCAAAGCATCTTGAATGGAAGAAACAATTCCCTGACCTGCTCATGTTCCCTGCTTCGGATCTCTACGGTAATGAACTGTACAACAGCGTCCTCACCTGCCAGTACATCGAGCTTCAACTGACTCAGTCTCTCCCCGGAAATATTCATCCCCGCCCATTCATCCTTCACCAAATGAAGCAGGTACTGCTCCCTCATTTCCTCGGCGTGGAATTGATTCATTCTATCCGTTTCCATCCTTCTCTTCTTCTCCGCTTCAATCTCGCCCTTGCTTTTCCTGAGGGCAGCCGTCAATTCCTCTGGATCGACCGGCTTAAGCAGATAATCCTTCACTCCTTCGACCAAAGAGGAACGTACATACTCGAAATCCGCGTAACCCGACAGGACGATCACCTTGATATCCGGATACTTACCCGATAACGCTTTCACAAGCTGCATTCCATCCAAGATCGGCATCCTGACATCGGTCAGGACAAGATCAGGCATCACCTCTTCAATGACCTGTAACGCTTCCTTGCCATTCGAGGCTTCACCGGCAATAACAAAGCCTTCTTCTTGCCAGTCCACTTTCCACTTCAACCCTCTTCGGATTTGAATCTCATCATCGACCAGAATCACTTTTAGCATGAAGATCCCCCTCTCCACTTTTTATGCGTAAGACAATGGTTGTGCCTAGATTCTCTTTTGATGTAATGTGATAGGTGAAATGTTCTCCGTAATACAGCTTCAAACGTCCCAGGACATTTTTAAGTCCGATGCTTCGCCCTTTGCTTTCCAGTACTTGACTGGATTCATGACGATCCAGGTCACGCTCCAACTCTTCCACAATAGACTCAGGAATCCCGATTCCATTATCCTCAATCACAATCTCCACCCAGTCATCCACTTTCTTCGTGGAAATGCGAAGAACGGCCTCCGTCTTCTCTCTGAAGCTATATTTCACAGAATTCTCCACAAGGGGCTGGATGACAAACTTAATGATCGGAAGCGTAGAGGCTTCAGGATCTTCCTCAATGGAAACGGAGAGAGATTCTTCATAGCGAAGCTTCAGAATTTCCAAAAACCTCCGTATATACGTCATTTCTTCCCCAATGGTCACCATGTCCGATTCCGTATTGAGGGAATATCCCATGATCCTCCCTAAATGAATCGTGACATCGATTACTTCTTTGTTCTTCCCTTGAGCTGCGAGACCACCGATGGTTTCCAGCGTATTATTGAAGAAATGGGGATTGATTTGCAGGAGCAGCGCCTTGTATTCCGCATCCCTTCTGCGGATATTGGCTTCATATTCCGTTTCAATCAGGGTGTCGAGACGGTTGGTCGTTTGGCCGAACACATCCACCACATAGCCAATCTCATCATTCGCTGTCTTAATGGAAGGAATCAATTCCTTTGCTTTCTTAAATTCTCCCTTTTCAACAAGCTTCATGGCACCGGTCAATTTCCCTAAAGGCTTTACAATAGTAGAAGAAAAGAGATAAGACGCCATGATCGTCAATAAGAATATCCATCCACTCGTCAAAAGGAGATTCCTCTGGAGCTCATTAATCTGAAAGAACAGTTCGGACTTGGTAATTTCACTGACCAGCACCCATTCCCCTACCTTTGCCTTCTGATAGAAAATCATATACTCTTCTTTCTCGAAAGGGACCTCTATTAATCCTGAGCTTTCAGGCTCCCTCTTAATGGTCTTCAGGCTTTCCTTTACTACATTCTCCGGTGTATCAACGCTGCCCGACAGCACATTTCTGCCGCTGCTGTCCAGGAGATAGACTCTTCCGTTCTCACCCAGCTTGATCTTGCTCAGGGCATTCTCAAGAAGGGACGATGGAAAGTTCACCTTGATGACCCCGGATAAATCAAGGGTATTGATATCAAAGAGTGGCAGAAGATAACTGTTCACCTGATCGGCCATCAGGTCATTATGAGACCGAAGCCAACGTTGATCGTCTTTATAGAAATCATCGAACCAATTTGTTTTCTCCAGAGGAGGAAGATTCCCGGCTGTTCCAGTTCCATCGCTCAGGTAAACAGATACGGACATCGACTTGGAATTGTTGATCATCATCGAAGATAACTCCGCCTTTAACTGGTTCTTCATCAGAAGACGTTCCGCATCGGACACCTCCCTATCTTTCTCCTCGGACTTGATCCATTCCTGAGTCGTAGGGTTCACCAGTACCTGTTTTCCTAAATCCTCTGCCTGTGATGTGATCGAATCAATATACAGGGAATACTGCTCCATCATTTCAATCGTCGAACTCGTCGTACGTTCTTCCATGATGGACGTAAACCAGTTGGGAATGAGGATGGATAGAACTAGAAAAGGAAAGGTCAGTAGCAAGGTGAAAATCATAAATAATCGATTGCGAAGTGAGAAAAACATAGTGCCTCCAAGGTCGATGCTTATTATTTGAAAAGTAAAACTATTATTCTTTTAAATTTACCATAGAATAAGGGTGGGAAAAAGACAAGGTATGGGGAGGTTGGAATATGATTATAGGTATTTAGAGGGTGCCCGCTTTTGCGAAGACACCTAAATCGTTAAAGGAGAAATAAGGGTGAGTATCTGAAATATTAAATGTTAATAAAAGGTTTGATAGATTTTGCCCACTGGCATTCTATCAAACCTTTTTTAGATTAATTGAATTTTCTCTTACTCATTTCTACACACGTCCCAAAACTATTACATCGTAATGGACCTTAAAATGGCCCCCAGTTCATCAAAACCCCGATTGTAAGAAAGATAGAACCAAGCACAATCCAGATCAACAATAAAGGCAACATAAAACGAATCCACTTAGTCCAGGAGATCCCGGCTATCGCCAAATTTGCCATAAGTATCCCAGATGTTGGAGTTATGGTATTCGTAAACCCATCGCCCATTTTGTATGCTTGAACAGCCACTTGACGAGGAATTTCCATTAAGTCTGCAAGAGGTGTCATAATAGGCATAACTATCACAGCTTGTCCACTCCCTGAGGAAACAAGAATATTGAAGATTAAATTGGCTACGAACATAACCAATGCACCTACCACGCTGGTGAAAGGGGTCATCATGGTGGCCATCCCTTCGACAACAGTATCGAGAATCCTACCATCTTCTAGAATGACAACGATGGAGCGGGCCATACCGATAATTAATGCACCGTATACTAATCCTTTCGCCCCTTCAAAGAATTCGGATACGAGTTTATTCGGACTCATTCTCACAATACTGGCTGTACCTGCAGCGATGATCAAGAAGATAGCGGCCATTTCATTCAATGACCATTTATATTGAAATACACCGAAAACATAAATACCAATTCCTACAACCAACCATGCCAGGACAAGCTTGTGCAGTCCTGTTATTTCCTGTTTCCCCGAAACTTCTTCCTTTTGTTCAACTTTTGGAAACGGAGTTTTTCCCAGTACACTTTTGGAAGGATCATTCTTAATTTTCTTAGCATAATAAGCCACATAAGTAATAGTTGAAATCAATACCGCGAGATAAATAATAATTCGATATCCGATTCCAGAAAACAATGGAAGTTGTGCGATTTGCTGAGCAGTTCCTGTAGTCAGAGGATCTAAGAATGCAGTATTAAAACCTGCATATGCGCCTAAATAGATAATGGCTACTCCGACGATGGCATCGAGCTTCATGGAGCGAGCAAGGATGATACCAATGGGTATAAAAGCAATGACGGCATTGACAATGATACCTAGCGCTCCAAAAACTGAGAATAAAATACTGACACCTGCAATCAATAGCAATTCTTTATTCCTAGTCTTTTCAATTGTTTTGAAGATTAGTGCATCTATTGCTCCCGTCGATTCAATGACTGCAAATGCTCCTCCAATCATCAACACTAAGAAAATCAGTGGTGCAGAACTGATCATTCCTTCTTGAATTGCCAAGAACACATCCATTAAGGTAGCAGGAGATGACTCCACATTCTGATAGCTGTCTGGAACGACCATTGTAATGCCATCCACTTCTTCTCTCGAAAACTCTCCAGCAGGGATTATGTATGTCATGATAGCAATTAATACGAGTATCCCAAATAAGATGACATAAGCATCGGGTATACCCCACTTCCGCTTCTTTTCTTTTGACGTGACTGTTTGAACTTCCATCGTTTTCATCCTCCTCCTTCTTAATCTTCTGAATATTCTGTTGACTAACACCATATTAAATCATACAATTTAATTTAACAACAATAAATTAAAAACTTTATTTCAATGGGGATTTGATTATGGCTTATTTAGAAAACACTCAGCAAAACTATCATCACTTAACAAAAGGTCTTAAAAAGGTGGCAGAATCCTTACGTGCAAATCCTGTTCTGTTCGCAACACACCCTGCGAAAAAGACTGCTGAAATCATTGATGTCAGTGAGACAATGGTTATACGCTTTTGCAAAGCAATCGGATATGCAGGCTATGGAGAATTACAAAAGGATGTTCAACAAAGTCTACTATCCTTAAAGCCTCCCAAAAGGGATAACGATCACGAACAAGTGAATTCTTTCGAACGAATCATGCAATCTGACGAAGAGAACATTCATCAGGCATCCCTCAACATTGATTGGGAAATTGCCAAACAAATCGTTGATTGTCTCGTTCAATCCGAATCCACCAACATAGTCGGATATTATCACTCGTTTTCCTATGCTCACTGGTTTTATTTCCTGTTGCATCATTTAATTGATAACACCTCCCTTTATCGACCAGAAACGGATATCGGTTTCACGAAAAAAGGAAGCGATCATACGGTTATCATCTTTTCCTACTACCGTTATGCCTTAGAGGGCATCCGACTTGCAAAGGAGGCTAAAGAAAACGGGAACACGATTGTAATCATCACGGATTCCCAGCTCTCCCCCATTGCTGAATATGGTGATTACGTTCTTACCATTCACTCAGCAAAGAAATCGATACTTGAAAAAGGACCCATAACGTTTTCAGTGTTAAACGCTTTGCTACTGCACGTTGCTCAGAAAACGGGAAAAATGGACTTTGTTAATCCGGCCAACACCTATTATATAAAGTGAGAGGAGAACTTATAATGAACGCACCCTTTAAAGAGAAGATACGGAATACCTTTGATTTCCTCCATGCCACCCCTGAAATAAGCTGGGAGGAAAAGAACACCACCACCTATATCGAAAACACGCTGAAACAAGCCGGTTGTCATGTACAAACGTTCGAAGACTGTACTGGGGTAATTGGCGATTATGGGAACTTCAGTGGAGATGTTCCGATAATTGGAATACGGGCAGATATCGATGCACTATGGCAGAAGGTCGACGGGGAGCTACAGGCTAATCATTCCTGTGGTCATGATGCTCATATGACCATGGTCCTTGGGGTTATGTGGAAAATTCAGGAGGATGAGCAACTAAAAGACAATATTGGTATTCGCTTTATCTTTCAACCTGCAGAGGAAGTCGGGGCGGGTGCATTAAAGATGGTCGAAAAGGGCGTTGTGGATGAAATCGACTATCTATATGGTATTCATCTACGTCCCATTCAGGAGACGGCGAATGGCTTCGCCTCACCTTCGATTCTTCACGGAGCGACAGGCTCATTAGCATTTGAGATAAAAGGGGACGATGCCCACGGAGCCCGTCCCCACTTGACTCACAATGCCATTGAAATTGGGAATCATATCCTTAATGCATTAAATACGATTCATTTAAATCCAAGCATTGCCCATTCTATCAAAGTAACTAAATTTCAAGCTGGAGGAAAGAGCCTTAACATTATTCCAGGCAGTGCAGCTATCGGTCTTGACCTCCGTTCCCAAACCAATGAACTCATGAAAGAATTGCATGAAAGAGTAAACGAAATTCTTCATACAACAAGTGAATTGTATGGAGTACCGATAGAAGTGACGAAAGATTACGGTATAGCTGCGTCAGAAGTGAGTGAAGAAGCACAAGAATATGCACACAGAGCAATCGTGAATGTGTTGGGAGAAGAGAAAGTGAACCCTCCACTTGTGACACCCGGCGGGGATGATTTCCACTTTTACACCATTAAAAAGCCTCACCTTAAAGCCACTATGGTTGGCCTTGGCTGTGATTTAAAACCCGGCCTCCATCATCCTGATATGGCTTTTGAAAAGGACTCCTTGTTTAATGGCATCGAGATTTTGACAGAAATTGTGAAACTCCATTCCAGGAAGGATGGGTAAGAATGAAACCAATTTTCATTAAAGAAGTGATTCTTCACACGATTAACGTTTCTCTGAAATCTCCTTTCACTACAAGTTTCGGAACTATTCAAACAAAAGAGGTCTGCCTAGTAGAAGTAATTGATGAATCTGGTTTATCTGGATGGGGAGAAACCGTCACAAGCGACGAGCCTTACTACAATGAAGAAACGACCCAAACGGCGTTATATATTCTAAAAGACTTCCTTATTCCAAAATTGATTAAGAAAGAAATCAGCCATCCGAAGGAAGTCCACCAAATGCTTTCCTTCGTAAGGAGGCATCAAATTGCTAAAGCTGCAATTGAAACGGCCATTTGGGACGTCTTTAGTAAAAAGAACCATAAACCTTTATGTGAAGTCCTCGGGGGACACCAGAAAAAGGTGGCTGTTGGAAAAAGCATTGGAATACAGAATTCCCCTGAAGAACTTGTCTCTAAAGTCTCTCAATACGTGCATGAAGGCTTTCAAAAGATCAAAATAAAAATCGCACCCGGTGCAGACATAGAGTATATCAGGAAAATCAGAGAAGCATTTCCTGACATCAATTTAATGGCTGATGCCAATTCAGCCTATTCACTTGAAGACATAGAGCACTTGAAGCAACTAGATCAATATAATCTACTTATGATCGAACAACCCCTCGCCCATGATGACATCATTGATCATAGTGCTCTTCAGGGAGAAATGTCCACCCCGATCTGCCTTGATGAAAGCATCCACAGCTATGAAGACGCGCGAAAGGCCATTGAACTGGGCAGCTGTAAAATCATCAATATTAAAATTGGACGCGTAGGAGGATTGCAGGAATCAATTCGAATTCATGACTTATGCAAACACCACAACATCCCCGTATGGTGCGGCGGTATGCTTGAAACAGGTATCGGGAGGTCCCATAACCTTCACATGACAACCCTTTCTAACTTTACCATTCCTGGTGACACCGCCCCTTCTTCCCACTACTGGAAAGAAGACATCATAACGGAAGATATCGTCATGGAGAACGGCTATATTCAGGTACCATCAGGAACCGGGATAGGTGCAGAGATAAGCAGAGCTGCCCTGCAAGAAAGACTGATCCGCTCTGAATCTATAGTCAGTGATTATTCGGTGCACCCGATACCAAGCTAGAATGTAAAGGGAATAAGGACGAGGCTGGGAAAAAGTGATTAGTCTAAGTAAAACTCGAACAAATCTGCTTGCTAGTAAGCAGATTTGTTCGGGTTTATTATTTATTTTCGGTACATTTGATTTTAGCTGTTTCCAGCGGTTGATTGGAGTGCAAGACGAAGACTCATGCGGGAAAAGTAGCTTATGTGAGACCCCGCAGGCTTGCCGATGAGGCTCACGGGCTACCCGCGGAAAGCGTAGTCTTGCACGGAAATAATTAGCGGTATGAAGAACCTACACTTCTATTGTTCGCCTTTATTTCTTCGTAGTTTTTTAGTTTTGTCCCAGCCTCGACCCGACCTTGGTTTCTAAAATCAACAAAGATACTTAATGGTGGTTTAATCACCATTTTTAGCACTAATGAATAACGTGGCTTTGACGAGGAGCTTATTATTCCATAGAGACAGTACTCTGTCTCAGGAAATAATGCCGGGGAGGCGGACAAGACCCCTGCCCTACCCCTGCTTACCAATTGCACCCTGCTCTTCGTTTAAAAACATCACACCGATCAAGCCAACCATTGAGAAAATCATCGGGGTGAAGAAACCGTAGAAGTATCCATTGCTGATACTGCCCGATGTCGACTGAACACTTTCCAATATATAGCCCAAAACGCCGGGCAGCAATACGGCACTTAGAAATCCACCCGTATTCGCAAACCCTGAAACGCTGCCGGATTCCGTTACAGGAAAAGATTTACGAACAGCGGCAAACGTCAATGAATTTGCCCCGAATCCAAATCCTATGATAAAGAAAAGGATGATTACCAGGAAAAGTGGCGGATGCCCCTTAAATACAAGAAAGGCAGCCCAACACATGAAAACCGTGATATGAAAAACAACGTAGGGCTGTTTAATTTTTCCTAAATAGCTTGAAACCCATCCTATAAGCGGTGCTCCCACTAGTGCTCCAATTAGACTGATCATAATGACCTGACTTGCTTCTATACGTGTCATTCCATATACATCCATTGCATAGGGAACCGCCCATGAACCGATAAACCCTATATATCCTCCTACAATCCCAAAGTGACACAAGAATAATGCCCAGGCCTGTCGATTTAACAATATTCTTCGCAGTAACACTGGTATTTTTTCATGTTGTAATGTACTTTTCACAAGTAACGGCTGTTTTGGTTTTTTGACAAGTATCAAAAAAAGAAAAAAACTCCATACACACAAAAGAATCCCCGTTGATAGAAATGATCCCCTCCATCCAAACGAGACGATCACTGCAGAGAAAGGAACGGTCGCCAATAGGAAGCCCAGGCTTCCTGTCATCCCGGCCAAACCAATTAATCGTGGGAATTCCCCCTTGCCAAACCACAGACTCAGTATTAACACCATACTTACCCAGATGGTCGCATCCCCGATTCCCGTTAGGATTCGGGCAAAAAACAGGATAAAGGCATGTGTGCCCAAACTATAAAGGATTGTACCTATACCAGTAAGTGCCGCACCGGAAATAAGAAAAAGATTCGGTCCATATCGATCAACCAAAATACCCATTGGAATTTGTAAGCCAGTGTATATAAAAAACTGAATACTTGCCACCAATCCGATCGTGGAAGCCTTCACACTAAAATCATCCATTAATTTGTCTGTAATCAAACCCGGAGCCGTTCGCTGACTCGATATGATTAAGTAAGTAAACAATACGGAAGCAAAGATAACCCATCTGAATCTGTTAGTGTGTATGTCCATTGCTATCTACCCCTGTTTGCTTTTATTCCTATATATATGGAAGACTTTATAATGTAGTAACATTATTTACTAAGAGTTCTTTGGCTGAAGATTTGAAACCTGCCCTTATGAATAACAAGTAAAAACAAAGAAGTACGGGGACGGTTCTCCTGCTTCCGTCTATATCTGGACTCAGGCACCTGTCCTCTCCGCTTGTCAGTTCTCAACAATATCAGGGTAGTATCATCAACTCATTTCCACTATAATAGTAGGAAGGAGGTGAGAAAAATGGACAAGCAAATCGTGAACATGTTATCCGATATTCAACAGAACATGAAGGAATTCGACCGTAACCTAAAGGAATTCGGAAGTGATTTAAAAGAGATAAAGGAAACGGTCAATAGAATCGAAGTATCACAAACAGAAGATGTCATTGCTTTGTTAAAAGTAGGCAACCAACGTTCTGAAACAGACTTTGATTATCTGAACACAAGATTAACAGATATTGATAAACGGGTTTTCACCCTTGAGAATCGATCGGAAGGGTAATCGTCATTCCTCGATACAACGTTATGACGATTACCTTTTACCTACTCTTCGTTCCCTCTCACCATGATCCACACTCCATTTCTTCGATTTTTCATTTGTTAGACTTCCCATCATAAGCCAATAAAAGCAAAGGGAAGCACGGGGACGGTTCCCGTGCTTCCTTTACGTCAAGACGAAGCAGCATAATCTCCAACATGCTTCACTCACCTCTCCCCCACTCCCTACCAATCAATCCACCCCACTCACCATGTCCAACATCACCGCAAACCTTACTTAATATCCCGATCAATCCCTGCTTCCTGACACCCTCAAAAAATAACGCACCCCCATTCTTACGCCACCTGATTAGATCGCAACCCAACAACCCCATATACTCTGAAACTCTTCCCCCTTCACATACTCCCTCATCAAAAGCTGGCTCAAAACAAAGCCACAGAACCGTCCCCCTCCATATCCAACAAAAGAACTGTTTTTTCCAGAAGATATCTCTAACATTTTAGGAAAATTCTTCTACAAGCCTATTAGAAATGTTTCGGAAACCGAAGAAAAGTAGATCGTACAACCTAGCTTACAAATTCCTTAATAGAAAAAGAAATGAACCACTCCTAAACTACTATTCAGAATTTTTTGACTTATTTTGTCGTTCTACTCTATCATTTAATTAAATAGAAAAGGAGGAATACCACTATGAAAAAATCGTTGACCAAACGTTCTTTACCGGTTCTGATAGCCGCCACTTTTTTAGTTGCGCCTTCTGTACAGGCGGAAACCCCTTACTACGGAAAGACATACAGTCAGCCTGATCAAGTAAGGCACCTCTATCCAGAACTGCCAATAACGGATAACACACCTGCCTTTTCTAGAGAGGGCGAAGCTTTTACTTCTCAGGAAGAAATGCTCTCCTACATACAACAGCTTAAAGGCAAGAGTCCTTATCTGACCGTCAAATCAATTGGCACATCCCAGGAAGGACGAGACATCCCAGCCCTTTATTTCACCAAAGATAAACAAATCAATACAGGTCTCCTATCAAGGAAGCCGATTGTGTGGGTCCAAAGCCAGATTCATGGCAACGAGCCTGCCAGTGGTGAAGCCATCCTTGCAATAGCGAATCGTCTGACGGGTGAACTAGGGGAAGAAGTCCTCGATGACATCAATGTGATCGTCATTCCAAGAATTAATCCAGACGGCTCCTACGCCTTTATTAGACAGCTTGCCAATGGGCTGGATGGAAACCGCGATCATATTAAACTCGAAACACCAGAGGTACAGGCGGTTCATAAAGAATTCAACAAGTACTCCCCAGAAGTCGTCATTGATGCCCATGAGTATTCAGTGTACAGCAGTGCCTTTCGTCAAGTAGGCGAGGAAGGCGCTCTGAAGTATCATGATATCCTCATCCAATCCGGACGCAACTTGAATATTCCTGAAAGAATTCGAACCATGTCGAATCGCCTATTTCAAGACCCTGTTCTAGCAGACTTGGAATCTAAA
Source organism: Rossellomorea sp. ABR4_004 (assembly GCF_056159585.1). Lineage (NCBI taxonomy): Bacteria > Bacillati > Bacillota > Bacilli > Caryophanales > Bacillaceae > Rossellomorea > Rossellomorea sp. ABR4_004. The sequence goes on from NZ_JBSWVM010000002.1 coordinate 641,412, forward strand.
GGAATTTCAGGAGAAACCTATTATACGGCTGGTTTAGATGATCAGGGTGAAATCGAAATCGTCGAAGGCTCAACCGAACCAAGGATAGGACGCAATTCGTTTGGGCTTGCTCCATCTTTCTCCTTTCTTGTAGAAAGCCGCGGAATCGGGATTGGCCGGGAAGACTTTGCCCGACGAGTGAATGCACAAATTGCTACACATGAGAAAATACTTACGCAAACTGCTGACCATGCAAGACAAATCAAACACCTGGTGGCATCCGAAAGACTGAATCTAGTAAAAAAAGGTCTGCTTCCAAATGACAATGATCCTATCATCATCGATAGTGAAAACAAAGAACTTGCCGATCAAACCCTTGAAATGGTCGACATCGCCTCAGGTACGGTTCAGGACATTCCGGTCAACTACTTCAGCGCGACTGATGCAGAACCAACATTAGTAAGAGAAAGACCGACTGCTTACCTGCTCACGCCAGATCAGCAGGAAATAGCTGAAAAACTCAAAAACCAGGGGTTAAAAGGCTTTACGTTGCCTAAGGATGTAAAACTGCCTGCCGAATCCTTTACCGTCACGAAAAAGGACAATATTGGAGAATACGAAGACAGACAGCTTGTTGACGTGGAAACAAAGGTAACAAAAGAGAAAGTGACTTTTCCGAAAGGCAGCTATGTATTCTTGACGGCACAGCCTCAGACAAATCTATTATCCTTATCACTTGAGCCAGAATCAGTCGACAGTTATGTAAGCTTTAACTATGTCCCTTCTGAAGTTGGACAGGAATTGCCGATTTACAGGTTTACGATTGATCCGAAGAAATCGGAAATGAAGAAGTTTATGAATAGGTAATTTCCGGCCGCTTGTGGGAAGCACGGGGACGGTTCTCGTGCTTCCTTTTCGTCAAGTCGAAGCAGCATAATCGTCCCCATGCTTCCCTTTCATGAATCGTAATACTTACTTCTTCTTATTACGGACATGCCCTGGACACAAGAAAGGCCGTCGATATATTCTCGACGGCCTTTTCATTATCTACATTCCGGTCATTTCGCATTCTTTACATTTACAATAAATCGTTCAATAAATCACCCAATACTCCATCTTCCTCTTCATCATACTCGTCATCGGAGGAATCGAGAAGGTTATCCAGCTCTATATCCGCATTCACATCCAGGTTTAATTGAGCACGATCTTCTTCACTCCATCCAGAATGCTCTGCCCATTCCTGCATTTCCGCTTCTGTCATGTCTTGGGATTCTGCCCACATTTGGAGATCTTCCGCATGCCAATCATGTTGTGTGGCCATTGCTTCAAGTTCCTGGCTTGACATCAATTCACCGTCTTCAAGCTGTGCATTGAGTGTAGTGGTTAAATCTGCATTTACTTCTTCTCCACTTGAAGCAAATGCTGCGCCCCCTGCACCAAACGCTAGTCCGATTGCCAATCCTGTGCTTGTGATTTTCTTTAACATGTTTCATCTCTCCTTTTGTTTTTATCGTCTTACACTCCTATAAATTCCACGTGTGGAGGAAGATAAACGGAGCTTTTTTCTGTTTAAAATGGTTGTAATCAGACTGACATTTGAGATGAAAAATGTTTCAAAAACCACATGATTTTACTTTTAACTCTAACGAAAGAAAATGAAATTTGGATCATTTCATTTTCTTTAAATTTCTTTTTTTACTAATTTTCCAATGTAATATTTATTGTGCCCCAAAATTGCTCCAGCAGATTACTAGATACTAAAGAAAATATAGGCTCTCTGAATGAAGAAAAAAGGGTCAGACCCCCACCATGCTAAAGCTTTAGCACGACGGGGGTCTGACCCCTTTATTAGCCCTTCACACCTTTATCTTACGCCCCTTCCACTTCACAGAATGAAAAACATTCACCCGAACGAAAGAATAAAGGAAAATCACCGCAAAGAACAAAAACAGCAACGGATAAAAAGGGAAATACACCCATCTGAAATCCCCGACCCTGCGGGCAAACCATGCTGTTTGAACGGAATAGAGGATATACAATGCCCCATTGACGATCACAGCGGTGGTTCTTTCCTCCATAATTGAAGAGATCAATGAAGACGCGCTGGTTAAACTTCCGGTAATCCAGAGGATGACCATCAACATGACGACGGGATGAGTGGACTTGGAACCAACGGCAAAGCTTTTGCACCAGCCTTCGATCAGGCTCCCAACTCCTTCAGGATACATGCGAAACGAAATGATCCCTCTGCCACCTAGACAGCGAACCGGGAGGTCCTGATCAAGAAAGGCCTCTCCCAGTGCCAGATCATCCATGATGGCCCCCTCGATTTTTTCATGTCCGCCGGATAAAAAATAATCGTCTCGATTACATAGAATACAAGGACCAAACGAGCCGGCCGCTTTAAACCGTGATCCCCAGACCGTAAATAGATTCATGCCCACAACCACGATGATGTTAAAGACAATGGAGAGATGCTCATACAAACGCTCCACGGTGTGATAGGGCTGCAAGGCGAGGATACCCCTTGCGCCTTTTCCCTGATAGTAATGCAGAAGATTACGTAATCCATCCACACTGGTGAATCTTGTATCGGCATCCAGGAAGAGTAACCAGTTCCCCTTTGCCTCCTTGGCACCGCGCCAGCAGGCAGATGATTTTCCTGCCCCTTTATTCTGCAGGACCGTGACACCGTAGCTTTCTGCGACATCAACGGTTCGATCCGATGAATCGTCATCCACTAATAGAATTTCAAATGACTTGAATCGCTGCTCCTGCAACGACTGCAATAACGGGGAGAGCCTGCCTTCTTCATTCCTGGCAGGGATAATGATAGACAGAAACGGCAATCCCGCCGTACTTCTTGAGATGAAACCTGGAACCGGCAAGGACCAAAACATAATCATGCCAAAGATAATCCCCAAGAAACCCAGGATGAGATTGATCACTTCTGAAGATGTCATGTAACCTGCCTCCTTCCCCTTGAACTCACCAACGTGACAACCCACATTCAACCTCTATGTAACTGCACTTACAATAGTCTTCTTCATTTCTTCCCAAGGCCTGACGTAATAGCCGATATACGCCCGCGATTGTACCGTTGAACAACGATAATCGGAAGGTTGAAGACTACGGCATACAGAACCATCGCCCATCCAGCCCATACTGGGTTCCATATAAAAAACAGCGGAGCAGGAAGAATGGAGAGCCAATGGGTCAATTCCGCACGTTTCGTTTCTGCGGCAAATACGATCAAATCCCTCGACTTCGTCCCATGCAACCCCTTTTTACTGTATCCCTTTTTGAAAAAAATCGTGCCATCAAGAATCAAACCCTTCCACGATTTCACCCGGAACAAACGCTGCCACAATGCTCCGGACTGTTCAAAAGGGAACGTCCGAAACCAGAAATGGTCTTTCAGAAAACACGTCAAAGGCAGCTTCAAGCAAATGGCCGAGATGGCGAGATGAAAGAACGTCCAGGCAATCACATCGATGAGTATGATCCAATGGTCAGGCAGTGAGACAATCATGACATCACCCCTTTATTAACCAGAATCCCTCTCCATAATTTTCTCGCCTACAAGCTGGCCGCTTAACGTAACCATCGGCATTCCGCCTCCCGGGTTCACTGTCCCCCCGACAAAGTAGAGGTTGTCGTAGCGTTCACTCTGTTTCGGATGCTTCAAGCCTTTATTCTTCTTACTGTCTGACACCGTCCCATAAATCGCCCCGCGGTCGGAGCCATACGTGCGCCTGATATCTTCCGGTGTCCACATATCCTTCGTGACAATGTTCTCACGCAAGCCATCAAGGCCCATCTTCTCCAATTTGATCAGGACCCGCTCAGCGAATTGTTCATAGTCCTCTTGCGTATACGGATTCTCATCCCGGATAAACGGAATATGCGGCAGCACCTTGATATTTTCATGGCCTGGAGGCGCCTGTGTCGGATCGGTCTTATTCACATTGACAAGATAAATGACCGGATCATCCGGCAGTTCATGGCGGTGGAAGATCGATTCCATTTGCTCCTTCATATTTTCGGCGAAAAAGAAATTATGATGGCGAAGCTGCGGATAGCTCTTCTTCACACCGAGATGCATGACGAGACCGGAACTCGCCGGTTCGAATTTCGTTTTTAATTTTTCAATATAATCGCTGTCTTCCTCCAGTAATCGCTCGTACACCGGTATGACTTCCATATTGGACACATAATGATCGGCCGTCACCCGTGTTCCGTCATCCAATACGGCTCCGGTAATGTCGCCATCCTTCTTGTCTAGCTTGACGATCTGTCGTCCAAGGTGGAAGGTCACCCCCACTTCTTTCGCCAGCTTCACAAGAGCGTCCGCGAGCTTGTGCAATCCGCCAGGAACATACCATGCTCCCTGATCATGCTGCATGTAAATCATCATATTCATCACAGCCGGCGCATCGTAAGGGGACGAACCCACATATTTGATAAAATAAGAGAGCATATCGCGAAACTGCTCATGACTGATCCGCTTATCAAGGGATTTATGCACTGTGGACATCAGGTCAATGTTCTTCAAGACACTGAACAGTCCCGCCTGCTTGACGATTCCTCTTGCCGTATCCGCACCTTTAAATAAGGTTTTATCCGTCATATCGTAATGGGTCTTCGAATGCTCCAGCAGACGTTGATATTCACGAATGTCCTTATCACTGAGAGAGGCATTCTTCTCTCGCATATCGTTCATATCTTCATACAAGTCGATGACATTTCCATCAGGGAAGAAGGAACGCCATTGATGATCCAGCCTCTCTATCTGGACATAATCCTTCATGGATTTTCCACTGGCCGCAAACAATTTCTCAAAGATCTGCGGCATCGTCAAAATAGACGGGCCGAGATCAAAACCAAAGCCGTCTTGCTCGAGCCGGTTCAACTTTCCTCCAATGTGATCGTTTTTTTCATATAAGGAAACATCGTATCCGGCCTGTGCGAGTGTAATGGCAGCTGACACCCCGCCGAGTCCGCCTCCAATGATAAGTACCGTTTTATTTTCCAATGGTTATTGTTCCTCCTGTTCGGAAATCTTGTTTGGTGTATATATGTGTATCTAAAGCACATTCTACATCTGCCTGGCCTTGTCCTAAGCTCCTTTTGACCCTTGGAACCAGACCCGGTTTGGCCTGCTTTTTCCAATACATCAAGTCTGTATCTTCAACACTCATCTTATACCCTAACTGCCTCTAAGAAAAAACTTGAATGTGTTTGGGTCATGGTTCGATATGGAGGGGCTTGAGCCACAGTAAAATCTTGTTCTTCATCGATTCCCATCGTCCATTTATAATGATTGATCTTCAGTCCGTAAAACACATCCTTCTAAATGGCTGAAAACATAAACAAAGGGACGTATCCCACCTTTAGCCTTTAGCAAAGTAAGATACGTCCCCGTTTAGTTTGTTTAGCTATTAAATAAGAAACTGTCGCATTTCTTCATCTGTTAAATCTTTTGGCTGAACACCGTGTTCTTTACAGTATTTGTCCAATGCCCTTATTTTCACTTTCGGGGATTCGGCGGATGCTGGGAATGCAAATACCCCATCAGGAAAATCATGATCAAATTTCTCGATATCTTTATGCATTCTATCACTCCTGGTTATAGTATGCCCTCCTGGAGTTTTTTTAAAATATCTTGATTTTAACTTGGTTCCTGCCACCATACGACACCTCCCGGAAAATATATTTTCACAAGCCTTTCAGCTGCAATGTCATCAAACATGAAATGCTGCCCAAATGTCAGTCGAGCTCCCAGACTCTCGTATAAGGGATATTTGCTGCTTTTAGATGTGAGACCAACATACCCGTCATACCCTTTTTCAATACTGTACCAACAAGTAAACGCTATGAGAACTCTTCCAACATTTATATATGAGCGCTCATTGTTAAGTACACCTTTTATAAACTTCTTATTTTGTGGTGAAGATTCAATAATATCTACATCTACACTTCATCTGGATTTTCTTTCAAGGCAATAAGACCCTCTACTATATCTGGATTATGGTCAGTAACTAATCCGAAAACCTTAAAACCATGCGATATCGGATAAAGCCAATTAAATTCCCAACCATAATCAGGAAGGTACCTATTATCCTTTACCTCTTCTTTTCCCACTTCTCGAAAATAATAATCAACTGGACTGTTTGTAGCTGCATTTAATAACATAGCTCAGATCGCTTTCGTTTGATTGTCATTCTATTATACCATAATTCGTATAATCTACATGTTTTTTTTAGAAAATTCAGTAAAATAACCAAAGGGTTCAAGTGGGAGCACAGGGACGGTTTTCATGCTTCCTTTTCTCATCTACCAGAAACCAATCAGCCCAAACAACTCACCCAACTCCCCCCACTAACCCTCTCCCTCCCAATCAATCCCCCAGCCTCCACCACACCCAACATATCCATCATCACCGCAAACGGCACTTCATACCCCGACAAAACCCCAGCTTCCTGACACCCCTCCCACATCTCCCTATAACTAACAAACGCATATCCATCTTCACGCCTTACCCGGTCATCACCCAACAACCCCATCACCACCCCATACACCTTCAAACTATCAATCTGAAACTCTGACACGTTCATCGCATACTCCGTCACCAACATCCCAATTCCTCCCCTTTTTATCTATTACTCCTGTTCCAAGGGACCTGTCCCCCCCGGCTCACTCAAACCGAACCAACAGAACCCTCCTCCTGCGTCCATCCACCCCGAAACCTTCCAAACTCCCTCACAAACTCCAGCTTCACCGTCCCCACCGGTCCATTTCGGTTCTTCGCAATCTTCACTTCCACTTCCTGCCCGTTCTTCGAATCAGGATAGTAGTAATCATCCCGGTACAGGAACAACACCACATCCGCATCCTGCTCGATATTCCCCGAGTCACGCAGATCCGACAGCCTCGGCCGCTTGTCATCCCTGGATTCCACGCCCCTCGATAGCTGGGACAAAAGTATAATCGGAATCCCAAACTCCTTCGACATCCCCTTCAGCTGCTTCGTAATATGCCCAATGGCAAGATCATGCCGGTCAAACCGCTCTTTCACATTGATCAGCTGCAGGTAATCAATCACCACGAGAAACGGCTCCGTCGGGTACTCCCGTTTCAGATTCATGATCCGCTGTCTGATCTCCGGCAGGGTAATCATCCCATTTTGCGAGAGTTCGAGCTTCGCTTTGTACACAGCGTTCATCGCCCCATGCATCCTCGGCATCTCGTCCTTCGTCATATACTTATAGGGATTCTGCCATTTCATCATGTTAATATCCGTCAAACTTGAAAGAAGTCGCTGCATGATTTGCCTCGAACTCATCTCTAAGGAAAACACCATGCTCACCCCTTTCTCCCTCGTACATTCCCAAGCAAGCTGGATGGCAAAAGCCGTCTTCCCCATGGAAGGTCTCGCCGCCAGGATGATGAGCTCCCCTTCCTTCCACCCTCCCGTCAGCGCATTCAGGCTTTCGAATCCCGTCGAGACACCGGGAAGTCCGTCCCTCTCCATATAAAGAGATTCATAGAGATCCATGATGATCTCGTCCTTCGTTTCTTCGTCGGTGATCGTGTTGGTATGCATGTCGATGAGTGCTTTGTAGAGGCCCTGTGCGGATTCCGGGGTGTAGGCGTTCAGGAAGTGATGGGCCGAATTCTTGATGAGGCTCAGTTCGTAATACTTAAGGACGATCTGTTCATACTGGTCGATGTTCACCGTCGTCGGGCAGTAGTTGGCAAGGGCCAGGAGAAACTGGACCCCTCCGACATTTTCAATATCATCCCCAAGCTCCTCCACCACCATGACCAGATTGATCTCGAGCCTCTTCTTCTGCAGCCCCTTCATCCCTTTAAAAATAAGGCGGTTCTTCACCAAACTAAAATGCTTCTCCTCCAGGGTCAGTTCATCCAAGACACCAGGCTCCATAAGAACCGCTCCAATGATCATGCTTTCCGCTTCATGCAGCTCGCGAAGCAGCTGTTCATCGTGCCCAGGGTGGTGCAGGTCGTTTCCTTTGATTTCGTCGTTCATCCTCAATGCGTTCCGCTCCTTCTTTTTCCCAAATGTGAATGGTTTGTAGTATCGTCGTTTCTTCCACCGGCTGTTCATACAGCTCGGCAATCGTCGGCATATAGTGGCTCACTTTGATATGGGCCTTGATCCGCCTCTTCACCCCGTGATAATCACAATTCTGCAGGTGCTGGAACCAGATCGCCGCCGTGTCCTGGGTGAGCTGTCTGTGAGGGTAAGCCCCCTGGATCATCTTGACCAGCTCCCTGAACTCCCCGAACGTCATGCTCCCGTCACACTCTCCTCCAGCCCGTCCAGCATCTTGTCCAGATTCCGCATCGAAACCTCAGGGGGCAGATACGACTCAAGGGCCTTCTCCAAATACCTGGGGCTGTTGATCGTCAGCTTCGGGTTGATGCTCTCCTGCTTGTCAAACTTCTCGTCCATAAACCTAATCAACTCGGCTGTCGACATCTCGTTCAAGCTGATCCGCTCCATCGCCGTCTGGTCCATCGGTGTCAAGAAGAACCCTCTCCCCCTCCTGCCGACGAAATGTCCGATCAGTGCCCGAAGCCTTTCCTCATCAGCAGCGCCTTTGTTGTTGTTCTCTAAGATCTCTTCTTTCTCTAAGTTCTTAAGTCTGTTTTCACAACTCATTCGCTCCTCCTTCATATCTGATTCACGTGCAGAGGACAAAAGGGTACCAGCCCCCTCATCAGGCTGGTCACCAGCGGATTCATCATCCCCTTTTCCTTCCATAGGGAATCCCATCCACTTCAAATACTCCCCACACAACGGATCCTTCACAGGTCGAACCGTAAAGATAAACCCATGCTGAAACTTCTCCGCCTTCAACCAGTCGTATTTCTCCAACCGCTTAATCGAACGCTGGATCCTCGACGCCGTATACGCATCCTTCTTCTTCCCATTGTAAAACCACAGATCCTCCTGCAGCTTCCCGATCGACCTGATATACTGCCTCTCCCCAAGAACCACATCCCCAACCTGAACCCCGCCTGTATGAGTTGCATGTAACAGAATCCATACATACAATCTGATATCCTCCGGGTGATGAAAAATTTCCGTATCCACCATGACTTTTTCTAGTTTTCTCCATCCACTCATTTGAATCACTCCTGTTTCAGTTTGTATTCACCTCTTATATAGGGGGATGTGGTGGGAAAGGACACCCTTAGGGAAATTTTTTTATAAAAAAAACATTCGGGTGGGGTCCGAATGTTTTTTTTGGGAATTTATAGTATTCTTTTTTCAAAAAATTAGTAGAGAACGTAAAGCTATCAACAGTGTGGAATCTGAAAGAAGAGAACTTCACAGACGAAGAAGTCCTGCAAGAAGTCAAAAAAACTCAAGCTTCGAAGGTCCGATGAGAAAAAACTTCATCACCATGCTCGATGAACTTATCTTCCCAATCACTTAGGGATCTCATCCACCCGAATCATCCAGTCATCTTGTTTGTCCTTCCAAGTCGTAATTAGAACATTTTATCTCCACTCTTATTCTAATTAGGTGAAAACCATTCATCCTCATCCTCCAATAAAAATCCAGCAAAAACTTGAAAATCCTCATGCCCCACATCATCATCCAATTCCACTTCTTCTGCCGTCTCGCGGTACAACTCACCCAATTCCAAATGGATTTGATCAAGGCTTTGATAATTAAACTTAATTTCTATGCGTTTTTGGTCTTCTTTAGATAAAGAATCATAAATTTTTTGACCAATTTGGCGATCATCTAAAGCTCTCATTTCATTCATTGATAAACTCATTTGTAGACCTCCTTAAGACAAGTATTGTTTTAACCTACTTGATAAACCACTTGCTTTCCAATATAATTATTCCCTACCTTTTGCTTCTTTTCCTTTTAAATGGGAGCATAAATAAAGAAAATTTATAAAACTATGTAAAAAATTGGTTAGCATATGCTAATAAACTTTCCTTTATGCCGATAAAATCTTGTTGTAAATCAAGAGATACGATAAAAATTTTATTACCTTTAATGTGATAAATATGGTTAGGCTGATTTAACGCAGTTGTTTTCGCGTAAAGCAGCATACCAGCAACCGTTTCATCCGGCTCTTTTTTCCAATTATTTATATATGAAAATATTTGATAAAGGTTACCGGATTTTTGTTTTGCAGCTCCACCTTCAAACCTTGCTACCATATTCTCAGTATAAAACTTTGTATCCAGAATCAATGTTTTGTTATCTTTTTGAAGTACAAGGTCTGTTTGCATAATCGGTAATGCATCGGTGAATTCATCATCAACACTCCACTGGATTTGAGGGTGGGATATATAATATTTCGTTTCACGTTTAAAAAATGCGTAGATGAACTTTTCATATAAAGATGATAATCTTTGTTCGTCTTGAACCTCTTTCATCATCTGAGATGTAGAGCTTTCATCAAATAATAATTGCTCATAAAGATATCTACACACGTCTACAATAAATTGGTAGCGAACGTTCTGGCGATTATATCTAATGTTTTTCCAAAGCTTTAAATCTAGCTCTACCTCTGATACCTCTGTAAAATAAGGCAGCAAACCGTAAAACAATCTACGCATCTTTTGACTTATTTTATTTGAGCGCGATAGGTACACAAGTGTCGCTCTAATAATTTGATTCAACAATATATTTTCAGAGAACTCATCATAAACCACTGCAACTTTCTTATTTACCAATGCATTTTTCTTTATCGTAGTATTGATATCAATTTTCCCCTTAATAACATTGGAAGTCTCTTCAACACCTATATAATCCTTACATAACCCACCGCGAATCAAAACAGGTATACCAATCGATAAAATTTCTGCGTAAAGCTCTTTGACGTTCGCAAACTTTTCTGATCCGATTTGTTTATACTCGGAAAGATTCAACGTTTGGTATGCATATGAAAGCATATAGTATATATTACGAATTGGAATATTATCATTTCGCTCCATCGTAACAGCCTCTTAGTCGTTCAGCCCAATCGTTTGCCTTCTGTTCATTATCAAACCAATACTCGAATAGCTGTGGAATGATTTCATATTCGATTACTTCCTCTACTCGATTCGCAGTATTCACATTAAAAGCATCACCTACAAAGTAACTATGCCCTATTTGAAAGCCGGTTCCTATCTCTTCAACAATTTGATTATTTAAGCTTTTAATTTCATCAATGATACGGTTTAATGCTTCTGGACTATTTAATCCGTTTACATACGACTTAAATGTCTCATTTTGGAACGCCGGTTTGATTTCAAAAAATGAAAATCTTCGTCTAAGTGCGTAGTCTAATAAAGCTAAGCTTCTATCTGCAGTATTCATCATTCCAATGATGTATAAATTCGATGGCACAGAAAACTTATCATTAGAATAAAGGAGATTGATTTGCTCGCCTCTCTTATCCGCTTCGATAAGCATCATTAATTCCCCAAATATTTTACTCATATTCCCACGATTAATTTCATCAACAATAAAGAAGTAGTCTCGTTCTGGATCTCGTGCTGCTTTTCTAGCAAACTTCACGAACGGTCCTTGTTTTAATTCAAACCCATCTCCTTCAGCTTTTGGACGGAACCCCTCAATGAAATCCTCATAACTATAGCTTTGATGGAACTGAACCATTTGAATACGTGTTTCATCTTTTTCTTCCATCATTACATGCGCCAAACGTTTGGCAATAAATGTTTTACCTACTCCCGGTGCACCTTTCAAAATAAGATTCTTTTTATTTTCAAGTAGAGAAATTAGACGTACAAGTCCCTTCTTCTCGATAAAAACTTCCGAAAGAAAATCATCCATTGTAAAGGATTCATTTTCTTGTACAGTAGGCTTAGATTCAATAAAACGAATGAAGTAGTCAATTGAACTTCCCGAAACGCCTTTATTTTTTTTGTAGGATTCATCTGATACAACGACATCTTTCAGCCTTTTTAGTTCCTCAATATCTGTTTCACCAAAAACTGAAGCATCGAAATGGTGCTCTATATCCTTTAATGCACTTACTTTTTGCGTAACTGTTTTATCATTCAAGCTAACTCCTGTATCAGTAACTTGATTGGATAACCAAGTTCGAAAATCATTTACTTCAGCAATTTTGGGATCAAAAAAATCTTCATTCATTACTTGATCAATTTCTTTAATGAAATTTGGATAGGGATTTAGACATGTTAACGTTTTTTGAGGAAAAGACTGATGAAGTTCCCACTTTCCAACTTGAACCCAATCTACTTTTCTTCTATGTTTATACTCTGATGCTTCATCATCGAAGTAGTAATCTCCTGTAACAACTCCGCGTGCGAGAACCTTCTTGATTCCCTCTTTCACATATACAACGTCACCTGTTTGAATTTCACAATAAAAATCCCACACAGCCTTTGTATCATTGACAGGACGCACCCCATCCGCTCTTTGCTCAGCTATTTTTCGTTCAACCGCTTCCTTTGAATCATAGTTTGTTAATTCCCCTAAGTTGTCCCAACCAAGTGCAATTATATTTTCTGTGTGGAACTGATCCCATAATCTCGAATATTCACCTGGTGAAATCACCCAATAATTAATACTGTTATCAATTTCATCTTCTTGATTCGCAATTTTCTTCTCTTTTTTAGGATAAGTTAAAGTAGAATTTTCATCATAATATAAAAATATTAAATATGATCGCATTAAAACACCCCAATCAGGTATTCCACCTATATTATCAGGCTTACTTCTTACGCCGCGATTATATTCATCTTCCGCATATTTTTTTCTGAATTGAATTCTTGTCTTACCAAACTCTTTTGGATATCGAGGTGTACTTTTTCCTGTTACTAACCTCTCGATATCTTCATCACTTTGCTCCGTTATTTGTTTATAGATTTTTTTATATTCCAAATATGATTGATAATTAAAGAAATTCTCCTTATAGCCTCTAGCTAATCCAAACTTTTCTAACAGGTATCCAAGTTTTTCAAGATATGGCGTGTACCACATACCTGTCTTTTCACCTAAATTTTCCGTAACCCAATTTTTATATTTTTCTTTTTGATTATTCACAACGTTATTCATAGCAAACCTCCAAAAAGGAATTTATTACCTTGAATTATAACACTTTACTGCATTCATTAACTTATTTAAAACCCTTCTATTACCTTTCTTTTAGTCGATATTCAGAAAACGCAGGGGAAATATTTAATGATAATCTAATACATGAGTAATTATAGGCTCAATACCACGTAGGTTCTTAAGATTCTTAAAAATAGACTAGTACTATTGCAGCCTATAAATAGTATGTAATTCAGAAATTAGAGTAAATAAAAATCCCACTAGTGCAGTTTTACAACTCTAGTGGGATACTTTTATTTTTTCAACACGTAACTTTCTTTCAGATATATGAGTATAAAATTCATCACTACCTTTTGCGACTCCTAAAGAATATCATCAAATTCCGATGTCACAAGAGGCCTGCCATGTACCAGACCGTCCAAAAGACTGGATGGTGTATCCTGATAAAAGACCTTAGCCTCCTGCTGGGCCCGTGTTAATAAGACATATAAAAGCCGTGCATGAAGTTCGTCATTTGGAAAACTATCCTCATTTGCGTTGACGATCAGGACAGCATCAAATTCCATTCCCTTACTATAGTAGGATGCCAGCACTGATACATATCCCTGTTTGACTTCCGTATTCGGGTCGACATAAATCGCTTCCTGTCCAAATTGGTTACTTAAATACTCGGACAGCTGTAAAGCTTTTCTCTGGTCTTTATGAATTACAGCAATCCTCTTATATTTCTTCTTCCAGCTTGTTATCGTAGAAACAATCCCTTCAAGCAGGTCTCTGCCGGAAAGAACTCTTTCTAATGTTACATCAGGACCTGAACGGTTAAGTGGTGTGATTGGGAAGAACTTGTTCTTTTCGTAGTGATTTCCCAACACCGTGTTTGCTACATCTATGATTTGTTTGGTAGAACGGTAACTGGTGTCCAGTGACAACAGCATATATTTCTTATCATTGAAAAGATTTCTCATTAAATCGTTCCAACTGTATTGCCCGTACCCCAGGAAGATTGATTGCTCCTTATCGCCGAGAATCGTTACAGTTTTTGTGATTTTCTTTAATACGGCAAAATGAATAAAGCTTAAATCCTGGGCTTCATCAATTACAATATGTGCAAACTTTTCAGGAGGATCGAACATCAGAAGATAGATATAATAGATTGGTGCTAAATCAAAGTAAGTAACCTCATCTGCTTTATAACCCTTAAAGAGTTGAGGAATATCTTTCCCAATATCTCCCCTGAAATTGTCCAGTACTTCATAAGTAAGCACTTGTTGATAGATTGAGAACGGATTCGGAAGAGCCATTGTCTGTTTCCAGGCAGCAATCTCTTTCTTGTACTCCTGTTTAAGTTTCTTTATCTTATAGTCTTTGATGGACCAGATTTGTTTCTTTAAAGCATCTAACCCAACTTCACTTAAACCACCGTTCTTCATAAAAGTATCTTTGATCATACTATGCTGATCTTCAATTTCCTGAGTTTTAATATCCAACATTCTTTTAAAGTGATTCTCGATGTGTTGTACAAATTTCTCTACCCGTTTTATAAAAGGCAAATAAGCATAGCCATCGTAAATTTCAACTATTTTCGATGACGACAACTGCTCGTCAAATATATTAATCGGCTTAAATCGATTTTCATATCCATGTTGGAATTCATTCACAAAAGTATCCAGGACCTTCATAAAAGCAATAGATCCTTTAAATTCATTAATGTCCTTTTCCTTTGTATACCCAGGTGTGAAAAGTACTTGATCAAAATAAGAATGATAATCAAGATTCACCTTACTCGGAAGGAAGGGCTTTAAATGTTGAAAGACCAACCCCTGAAAGGTAGATTGACGGATTCCATCTAAATCCAGGTCAGGAAGCATTCCCTTTGTAGAACTGATAAATAAGTTGGAAGGTCCCAGAATAAGCAATTCTTCCGGATTCAAGTTTTTATTATTGAATAAAAGATACGATAGACGATGCAGGGCAATGGATGATTTCCCGGAACCGGCAACCCCTTGAATCACAACATTTGCGTCGATGGTTTGCCTGATTGCTATATCCTGTTCTTTTTGTATTGTGGCAATAATCTCTTTTAGATAGCCGGTAGATTCACTGGATTCTAATATTTCTCTCAAAAAATCATCAGTTACAGTCAGTTGCTCACCCTTGTCTGTCATAGTTATATTCAAATCACTTTTGCTCTCTGCAACCTGTTGCAGGATTTTCAGGATTCTTCGATTTTTGATTGTAAAATCCCTTTTCTGCTGCACTTCTATGGTACTGACATGTTTCCGCCCGTCTTTATCTATCACTGTATATTTTTGTTGCGGTCTACCGGGCATGAAATTGTAATAGGTTGAAGCCATCGGCATGCGCCAGTCGAGTACGACAATTTGCTCATGTTTGTCCCTTACACCATGCTTCCCTATGTAAAATGTTTCTTTAACTCCATCTTCGACTATATCAATTCTTCCAAAATACGGCTGATTGATCGCCTCCTCCAGCTTATCCTTATCACTTTTTCCAAGCTTGTAGGATACACTATCCCCTATAAAACTTGTCTGATCTTTAAACTGCTGTTTCTTTCGGTCAAGCAATTCCCATATGTAAAAAGTATGGTCCTCCATACTTTTAATCGTAGTATCTAAATTTTTCTGTTCTTGATGAAAATGCTTTTGGTCCACTTTCATTACACCCCTGAAGATATTTAGTTAATATTCCCATTACTATAATACTATACTTCAGCAATAAATGTCAGAAGATTATAATTTATGCATGTTAAATTAAGAAGTAATTCTGCACCAAGAACATCCTATTGAACTTATATGTTTATAAATCCCCTCAGCTAGGTAGTATAAACATATACTATAATAAGGAGTTTATTTAAATGAAGAACCCTAAAACAACAGAAGAGAGAAGCAGGATTATGGGATCTATAAAAGCGGTATCGAAATTGGAAAGCATAGTGACACAAGAACTATGGAAACGAGGCTACAGGTTCAGGCGAAATGTAAAATCACTAAAGGGGACTCCTGACATTGCAATCAAGAAGTACAAACTCGTGATATTCATAGACTCCTGCTTTTGGCACTTTTGCCCCATTCATGGTAAGATACCTAAATCTCACGTCGAGTTCTGGACGGAAAAGTTGACAAGGAACCAAGTACGAGACAAAGAAGTGACTGAGTACTACGAGGAACAGGACTGGAACATTCTGCGCCTTTGGGAACATGAAATACGTGGGGAATTCGAAACCGCAATGCAAAAGATAGGTGACTTCATTGATGAAGTGAGAATGGATAAAAAATAAAGAACTCTCCTAATCAAATCAGGAGAGTTCTTTTGCTCACTGTTTATCCGTTTGAGAAAACACCAAATCAAGTTCAACCTGATTCCCATCCATGTTTTCTTTCTCGATTTCCACAATCCGTTTACCCATGCGCGCTATCAAGCCGACGACCAATGCATTCCCCATACAGAAGTATCTCATCCTGTCCGTCATACCTTCCGTCCAATCATCCGGGAATCCATTCAAGCGTTCACATTCGACCGGTGTAAGGATACGCAGCCTTTTCGTCTGTGGATCCTCCACCACATGGGAACTCCGATTGACAGTACCTTCACTCGTCAACATCGTTCTGCCAGGCTTGTCTAGAGGTTCAGGGAATGCCATGCCTCCTTCAGAAAAGACATATTTATGTCCTGTGGCTGATTTTCTTTCAATCTTTTTAGCACCTTTTAAATACTTGAACTTTTCAATGGCAGTTTCAGATAAATAATACCCCTCATCAACATCGGGCTGAAGTATTTCTTTCAAAGGGATTGGCGGCTCTTCTACAGGAGTGACTTCTTCCGTGTAAACTAAGTCGTCCCTCAAGATGCCAGCATTATAATAATTCATCGAAAATTCATCAGAAATTTCAACTAAATCCTTTTTCATGATGAATGATTGAGGTTTTTTCTTTTCTGAAATTCCTTCTTTCACAGGGAATGCTTTTGCGAAAAATCCTTGATCGTGTATCATCTGACTTTCATCGAAATCTCTCCTATTGATGACATAAGGAGATTCATTCTTTGTTGCAAAGATGAAGACCCTCCTCCTTCTCTGCGCTTGTCCATATTCAGCAGCGTTGATGACTCTCCATTCAACTGAATATCCCAAGTCCCTAAGACTCGCCAACATAATGGAAAAGTCCCTGCCCCGTTGTTTTGATGGTGACTTCAGTAATCGATCTACATTTTCAAGCAAGACATATCTAGGACTCGTCTCCCTCATCAACCGAGTAATTTCCCAAAAAAGGACACCTTTCTTACCTTGAAGCCCTTTTTCTCCATTCAGACTCCTTGCAACGGAATAATCTTGGCAAGGGAATCCACCTACAATCATATCAATATTTAGATTCTTAAAAGTATCTCCATTTACCTTGCTGATATCTTCGTTGGAATGTATTCCTTGATTCTCAAAACGACGAGCATAGCAATCAAATGCATGCTGAGCCTTCTTTGAAGGTTCCCATTGGTTACCCCATACAACACTGAATCCACCTGCCGCTTTCAGTCCGATACGGAAGCCACCCACTCCAGCAAATAATTCTATTACATTTATCATGACCGAACATCCTTTCGGTTTTTACTTAGCTTCATTATAATAAATTTCGATTGAAATATTAACTATTTTCATAGCAGAAATATAAAATTATTTGTAAGCTTTTAATATGTCTCAAACACTTATTATAACAGAATTATTGGTGGGATTTATACAGGTAGATATTGAAAAGGGAAATCAATTTTCACTTTACAGTTTAAATAGATTTAATAATGTCAGATAAACTTTGTTTCACTTAATAGCTCCACTAGAGTTTTTCCTTTCATCCATAAATTTTGGTGATACATTTCTACACCATTAATTTCCAACGGTTTTTTTGTAGAATCCGAACCTGTCCCTCTTACAAAAAAAACATTATCTTTAGCTTTAGGAAAGTTAACAGAAGTCTTATACGTGCCTGTTTTTTTATTTATTATTGGGGAACCATCTTTATTTCGGTCTATTGTTTCCTTCAATTTTTTCATATTTATTAATTCTCTGACTTCATCCCAAACCTTTCTTATATCCTTTTCAATAAGGCTATCTTCAATCATTAACCTTTTAAATCCTATAAATTTATTATCCAGCAGCTTTGAAGATGAATTGGGCTCTTCAAAGAGAATGCACAAAAATTGCTGATTGTTAAAGTAGTTGAAAACAAAAGAATCTTCAAAGCCAATATACTTATCTGTCCATTCTGTAAAATCTATTGTGAATAATTTTGTATCCTCAGTCCTGGTTCCCTTTCTTGTATGGGTGACTGTTTTTGGAATTATCCCAATCTTGTTGAATAATTCAATTTTACTTATTTTTTTTGAATTTCCACCGAACATTTTAACAACTATTTGTTCAGTAATAGACTTATGCACATCACCTTTTTTATTTGTAGAAATAGGAATCCCCAACTCCAACATAAGTTGTTTGACAGTTTTTCCTTTATACGATTCTGTTATAAACCGCAACTTTTGATCTAGTTCTTTGAATGTTGAATAACTATCTTTTAATTCCTCGAATTCTTCACCGAAATATTTTTCCACAATGGTTGAAACTGTTGTTCTTTTCAAACGGAACCTAGGTCTATTCGGCCATTTAGGCGCGATATCAATAAACATTAAGTTCTTTCTTAGTTCAGATGAAATTCTGTGGTACTCATTTTCTGGTTCTTCGTATAAATCTATTAATTTCTCTAGAAATCCCTTAACTAAATACCAATCATTTTTCAAAATTTCCTTATCTTTCTTAGAAAACTCATGAAATTGATATCCTTTAATTACAAAATTAGCATAATCTATAGCTTTCACAGTTTTATTTGAATCATAGTGATAATAGACTAATAACATGTTTTCTAATTTATGCCAAAACTTTGAAGTCTCGAAGCTCTCACTTGTTATTTTTTCTGGAGAAACAGCAGTTATGGACATCGGCTCTTTTGCTTCAAAATGATGAATACTTTTCTTTTTGGGTTTTCTAATACCCGTTGTTTTTAATTCTACATCTTTTCCATCCACTAAAAGATCGGGACTCTGATGAGAATCCGAGGGGTAACCCAATACAGACTGCTCGATTACATCTCCTGCAATACCTGTAATTTTCGGTTTAGTTTTTGCTCTATCAAAAATATCTTTTTTATCTACTTCACCTAATGTTTTACCAATAACACCATTAAATATATTTTCTAATTGTTTTTTTGTAAAAACATGTCCTGCCAAAAAAACACTCCCTTAATTGATAAACAAGCTCTTTTGTATAAGTATATTTAGTTCTCCTTGTTATATGTCTCCTTCCATCACAATGTACTTGGTATCAAAGAAGTTTTATCCACCAAAAGGAAAAAACACTTATCCACAGACACTCTTCTCATAATTGACTTGGTAAAATTCATTAAATAAGGCAAACACTCTAATTGCTCAAGTATTGACCTATCAAGAAAAACTAACAGTTAAGATAACAGAAAAAAATCCATCACATTTAAAATGTTTTCTGAGCACTCTCTGATTCCAGGATAAAATTATCCAACTTAAAGAACCTATTCAAATAAATGTCTATCATCTCTTCTACTTCTCCAACAGACAACATATCCAGTATCATCGCACCACCAACAACGTTTAAATACTTAGTAGCCTGAACAAAATGATCCCTTTTTATGGGTACTCCATTTTCTTTGAATTTAATCAATGATTTCAAAATACCCCTAGTAATATTCCCGTTTGATGTAAAATTGCTCGAAAAGAAAACTACACACCTTGCCGAGAAATCCTTTTCACAGAAGAATTCTGTCAATCTATATGGATTATTCTCATCGGATTCGTCATAAGTCATATATCCAACCCACCATAACCGTGCAAGGATATGTACAAATAAGGATCGCTTATTACCATTCTTGAAAAATAAAGATGTGTTGATCCTCTTATCATTTTCATTTTCAAAGTCTTTTTGTAATCTGTAAAATGAAAAGTCCCTTAGTTGCAGGTGTGAAAGGCCTGCCCACAGTCTTTCCTGTGTAGCTTGGGAGATGGTGAGATGTTTCAACGATTCATATATTACTTTCACATTCTCCATATCACTGATGGCAAAGTCTTCATCCAAATTCATCGATGGTTGCTCAAAAGGAATACTAGATTCAATCAATCTTCCCTCTTCACTGAAATACCCTTCAAACCATTGATGATTTTGATTGTAGTAATGCGACTTATATGCATCGAAATTGCTGCGTAAATCCATCAGGCATTCATCAGATATAAATTTTAATTTCAAGATCTAATCCTCCGTCCTGTTCAATCTTTCAATTTCTTCAAAGCTAGTCTTTAATGGATTCCTTAAAATTATCTGGGCAGCTTTAAGTGGAGAAAGTTTATCGGAACCGACATCTTCAAGGTTATGGTTATTCTCTGCAAAGATTTTCTCCAACACTTGGTACCAGATATACTCTTCCAAATCTCCACTGTGGTCTCTTACTTTAGAAAACACATAAACCAAGGCTGGAACGATCACCGTGGAAAGAATCGTGCTTTTAAGAGTGGAATGAGCACTGGATGCATATAGCTTATATTCTTTTTCTGGAAGCAGGATTGTAATGTTGTTGGAATGAAGATCTACATCCATATATTCATTCTTCAGTGATTTCGTCACTGTGACAATAGAAGGCAAGTCCAATAATTCAGTATCATCTTCAAATAGAGTAGTTTCAATAGCGTCCCCGATTGCAATGAAATTCCCTTTTTCGAAACTGATTGGAACTTCTTGATACCACTCATTTAAGTACTTATTGGTATAGTTATCGATCTTCTCATTCGCGATGATAAAAGAATGAATGGCAATCTTACCTCGTAATTGATTCGCTGGGATTGAGATTTCCATTTTGTCGTTCTTGGTTTTGAATACCCTCCTGTAGCTTGTCTGAGGACATTCAACATGAATCAAGTAAATACAAGATTCGTCTGAAATCATTCTTCTTATTGGTTCGTTATCAAGGATAAAATCAGCTGTGATACGAACCTGACCAAAAGAATCTTGGACTCCTAACTTTACGTTAAAGTTAGTACCGGTGTAATCACCATTATTCATATATAAAACTGGATATGGATAAGAGGAATTAATTTTCATAAAGCTCGACCTCCATCACGCAATAATCATAGTAATCTATCTCCACATCCACTTTGAATCCTGCATTTGCAGGGATGGATTTAATATAAACAGAATTTGAATTGATTCTCTCCACTGTCGCGCCTGAATCATCTGTAGAAGCGGCCTTGATTGGCAAATCATAATCGCTTTGTTCCCCCATCACCTTAAAGACAAGTCGTCCGCTTTCCATCGGCTTTTTGGAAGAGATTAAAAATTTATATTTTCCATTCTTCCTATCTGTGGGAACATAATTCTGCTCAATGGAAATAGGTTTTTTATTTGGCTTTCGTTCTTTCTTCTTATCCGATTCACCATCGCTATCAGGATTCAGTTCATTTTGACCACCAGGGCTTGTCGAACCACCACCTGCATTTCCTCCATCTCCACGGGCACCATCACCGTTACCACCTTCATCACCAGTAGAAGTGATTCCATATTCACCCGTGAGTTGCTCTTCCAAATCCTGTTCCTCCGAACCCTTACGTTTGCGGGTGGTTTTACGTTTTGGCTCTTCCTTTTTTTCTTTCGTAACAAGTGATTTGATTTTCGTATTCAATGATTCCGTTCTATTCACTCCGGTGTCAGAAATCAAATTTTTATTTGGGAGGAAATCACTTAGCCCCACAGCATCCATGCTATCTGTCACTTTTTCCTGGAAGTGGTCTTTCACGGACTTCCTGATGAACTTCCTTAAGTCAGTATAAATTTTATTTGCCAACTTTGGATTCTTTTCATAGCGATCGGGTGACCACTCGTTATGAGCAGGGTTTTCCATTTGTTTGAATATGTTATTCATATGACTGCCCGTTATCATGAGCAAACCGGTAAATGATATGCTTCCACTGATATTCTTTTGTTCAAATATCCTCATACCGGTCTTCCTTGTCATCAGCACCCTTCTGTTCAAATCATCCCCATTCAACAGATAAAGGGTGGCTTCGCCTTCCTCGAACTCTATCCCCTTTTTATAATTTTCAGCAGGATATTGTATTTTAATTGTTTTCTCGGATATCAATAGATTAAAATAATTCTTCAATATCCGGTTCTCTTCATTATCATCCAGGTCAAAGATAAGTTCTTGGATATTGTCTTTATTGATTTCAAAATCATTTATCCTTACAACAAGTTTCTTGTTATAAACCGTTATGAAGAAATTGAACAGAATAGACTTGATGACTTCCCTTTCCCATTCCCGGCCTGGTTCAAAAGCCGTTACATATATATCGGTCCCCGTCTCTTCCCTAACAAATCGTTCCTCTAAAAAGAGTTGGCCAGGAATCGCTTTTGATTTTTCATTATTTGTATAGTATCCATTCCCCAGGGTGATTTGTTCGTTATCCTTCTTGAACGACATGATGTTTGCAACACCGATATGTGATCCATAACCTGTCATATCTAAAGAAGAGTAAAACAATGTTCTCAACTTAGAGTTTAAGAACGGAGCCGACTTCCCGATACCGAAGCTTCCCCCGGAACTTTCACCCTTGTTGGAAGAGCCCGCTTCCTTCACTAGTGAGCTCCAAGGCGAACCCAGCTCTCCTTCTTCTGCCCCCTCCAGGCCTTTGGTATTAAAATCACTTATCCTCAGAATGTTTATTTTTTCTCTATTCAAAATGTGAAGTGCATCTTGGATAAAATCCTCACTCTTTCTGTTCCGGTCCCTCCAAGTGTCTTCACATAGCTTGAACACTTCAAGCATTTCCTGTCTATTCGGAAAGACATCCATATTTGCTGAAAAACTACTGAATTCAACAACCACCGGTTCTTCTTGATTCTTTATTGCATCTAATGAATTCTGGCAAATTTCACGTGTTAATGCATCCAAAGCATTTCCTCTGAACGTTTCCATCCCGGCATTATTGATGGAATTTATCATTCCACCTGTGGCGGCTGGAAAATTCCAAAACTTGTTCATGATGAACCCCCATTTATTAACAATATTTTCAAATAACAATATATAATACTATTCTACTAAAAGATTAAATATAATTAAATAAACTGCAAATAAATTGTAATCCATTATTCTCATATTATGAATTTCAAGAGAACTCAAAAATAAAAACAGCAGAGTATTTATAACTCCACTGTTTTCATTGTGTCTGTTTATATTTTAAATTTTCACTCCTGAATATTGTAATACTAGTAGGTTGAAACCATGATATAGAATGTAAAAGTCCAGTTTTCAAACCATTTTTATTTCCAAGATTTTATTTATCTATCCCTTCATATAAAGATTTGTCCAATTCATTTAATAACCTTGAACCTTCACCATAATAATAAAGTTGTAAATAATTTACCGCTCTTGTAATAGAAACATATAATAAACGACGTTCTAGCTCCCAATACTCATCGGTATCTGTATCTTCGTCCAGTTCTGGTTCCACTAGATCTATTACAATAACAAAATCAAACTCCAAACCTTTAGAAGAGTGTTGAGTACAGAATTTAACACCTGGCGAATAAGGATTACCGTCATTTTGATTTACAAATTCAGGAGTAATGTTAAATTCATTCAATGCATATCTCAACCGAAAAAACTTTCTTTTTTCACGAGCTAATATACCAATTGTCGCTTTTGGGCTCTCGCTTAAAATTTGTTTTACTGTCCTTGCCACTTCTCTATCTTGATCTTCTCTAGATTCACATCTAATAACTGCTGGAATTGGACCTGTTCTAGTTGGTAGTTCAACAGGAACATATTCTTCATCATTAATAACTGAATCATTCTGTTGTAAGCTCGCAGCTAGTTGAACAATTTGTTTAGTCGAACGAAAGGAGTCCTTTAATATCTTTGTACGGCCCCCAGTAATATTTAAGCCTATATCTCTCCATGCAAACGAAGTTTTATAGATTTTTTGTCCTTTATCTGCAGCAACAAAAAAGGATTTTCTAGCAATAGATCGTAATATACGAAGTTGTAATTCTTGTAAGTCTTGCGCTTCATCTATAAAGACATGATCGAACTTTACTGAATCAGGTAGTTGATTTAACTTCTTGGAAAGGGCAAGACCAAAGTCATCATAATCTAGTCTATAATCTTTCTTTTTGTTATAGGTCTCAAGAACTTTATAAATAAATTTACGATCCTTAGAAGTAACACGCACTTCACTACCTCGTCCACGACGACTAGCTTCTATATAATCCTCTAAAGAACTTATACCTTTTCCTTTTATCCACGAAATCTCGTTCTTTAAGAATTCTTTGTATTTATTTTCTTCTTTTACAAATCGATGATTTTCCGTTTTTTTAAGGTCCTTGATGGCATCACCTAAAAAATCATCATTATTATTGACTTTGTAAAACCTTTTCTTTGTTATTTTATAATATGAGCTCATTGCCCAACTATGAAAGGTACTTATGTGTAAGTTTTTTATTTTTAACTCTTCCATTAATAACTTTGAAGCATTGGTCAATGTACGGCCAAATGTAAATACAGCTATTTGTTGATCAGGATATTTCTCTGCGGTCAATTTAGCCTTCCTTAACATCACTAGTGTTTTTCCACTACCAGCAATACCGCGTACAAGTATCTCCTGCCCCGTATATTCAACTATCTCTTCCTGCTGTTTTGTTAGTTTCTGTCCAATTCCACTCACAATTTTTCATCCTTTTATAATTATAGTTTTTACAATTACTATGGCAATTCATCATCTTCCTCACTCGTCGCTGCAGCACTCAAAAAATTTTTCGCAGTGATAAGTCCACCATTTTCTTTAATTTCTTCCAATGCTTTTTTAGTAGCTTTTTGGACAATTGACAATTTTTCTACTGTCACATCAACTGTCCGCCAATTAGTTGCAACAGTTTTCCATAACTTTAAATCCAAATTAATCCTTCCCTTTCCCGTCAATTGCATAATTTCCTTCTGGACAAAGATCAAGAAAAGGACAATAGCGGCAATGGTAACCTGATTTGGCATCCATTATTATTGAAAGATCTGCATCTGGCTCTAGAATAGACTCCATAATATTTTCCTTTTTAATATTTACCAAATCATATAATTCTTTTCGTTTTTTTGTTGTTAATCCAGGAAATTGAAAATTCCTTCTAGTTTCACTTACTGATACATTTCCTTCTATAAGATTTTTAATATCATTTCCACTTCCCACATAACGGAGACTAGTGGTCGCCATATTCTCTTTTTGATATGAAGTCCATTGGGGAAATAATTCACTAACCATCGCAATAACGTAGCCATCATCCTTCTTAGTGTACCTTTTAACTAACATGATGATTTCTGAAAAGATAAACTGATGAATGAACGCATCTGAAAAAGTTGAATAACGATCTAAGACATACCCAAAATAAAACCGACGAGGACATAATAAGAAATCGGCTAATATATCTTCATATTTCAAATCCTCTACTGCAATCTGCAAATCAACTTCTTTTGGTTGATAAGAATTAAAATTAAATTGATTATAAGGGACTTGTCTATCATTATTAAACTTAAAATCACGGTCTTTAATTTTCATGTTTAGATATTGAACATAAACAGCCGGCTGAAGGTTTTCCCTATCCAAGAAATTACGCATCCATGATAGCTCTATATTTTCAATAGGTACAAATTCTAGTGCAAAGAATAATAAATACCTTGATATATCCTTCACCGATTTATTTCTTAATTCATTCAGCTCTAACTCTAAATGTTTATCACTTAAAAAAGAATAAGTTCCTTCTTGTAAAGGCCAAGGAATATTAAATTTCCCCAAAGGGAGACCTTGTTCATCAAGACCAGTTAAATATACTTTTCGATTATTTTCTTTAAAAGCCTCTCCATCCACCTCGATAAACGGCTTTATTATTGTCTCTTCATTATCGGAAAAAGTCCCACTTAAGTAGAATTGAATCGCTTTTCCAATATCTTCGTATAAAAATTGATGATTATCATCAATAGTAGAAATCTTATAATTTAACTTCTCAATAAGTTTTTCTTCAGCTTTTTGAAGTATATTTGTACTTGAAATAGGATTATGCTCTTTCATTAAGTGAGAAAGTCTTTTAAAATGTTCATTGATTGACGTCTCATCATTGGACATATCAAATAAATCTTTAGCCATGTCTTTCAACAATAGTAAAAAACTTTGGACTTGTGTAACATCTTTTTTATCTAATGAAAGATAGCTCAATTTAGAAAAGGGGCTACGAATGCTTTCCAGTACACGGTTATCTCCTTCACTTTCAAATAGTGGAAGAATATTATAATATTGATTGAGCAAATCCTGAATTCTAAGCAGCCAGTCTTCCAAATCTACACAGCCTACAAAGTAAGGTAATAATTGCTTTAATTCGTAAGTATACCGTCGTGCATTCTCATTAGTGTCCTTATCTGTAAGCCAACCAGAAGAAAAACTAGTCATTAGAATATCTTCGTTTAATATAAATCTGTTTCCTTGTCTCATTTCGTGAATTTTTAATATAAATTGACCAACAGGATAGTTCAAAAAGTTACGACGATCAGCAAACCTTTCCGGGTAATACTGTACCAGAAGACCATTTAATATATCCGCATTGGTTGCAATAATTTCAACATCTTTTTTCTTATCTTTGCTTTCCTCGCCAATTGGATAATGTTCCATGACAACACTATGAAGAAAATCAAAAAAGGATTCATAAGCTAAGACTTCTTTCTTTTCAACCCATTTTTTTTGGATACCTTCTTCAAATGACCGTAAAAATTTTGCAGCAACTGTATCGAAAGTTTTCTCTTTCACTTGAATACTCCAATTATCTGTCCAGCCATATCGTTGGGATATAAAAGCTCTCGAAAAATCAAAAGTATTTGGAAATCGATCATCATAAAACTGAAAAAAGAACAATTCAAATCCAGTTCGCTCTAGTAATTTTAAAAACACCTGCTGTTCAGGTGTTATAAAGTAGAAACCATGCAGCACAATTTTTTTCTTATTTGAAGGTAAAACCAATAAAATATCTTCTTCTTTTTGATACCTTCTTTCTAGAATTTCGTTCATCCGCTTTTGAATTATGTCTATTTTCCATTGACCTCTTAAAAGCCTTCTAAAATCTGTATAAAGAGAGTCCTGATTTTCCAATAAATCCCAAATATCAGCAAAAAACTTCTCTTTTTCCGTTAAATGAGGTATTCCTTTTAAACTATTAGGAGATACACCAGAAAAAACAAGAAATCGGATTGTTTCTAATAAATCGGTAGTATTGTTACGAAAAGCATCTTTTAATTCCTTTTTACCTTTAACAGTATTAATTATTTTTGATATTGAAAGATATTGCTCTAACATTCTTTCCGGTGAGTGCCAATCACGAAATACGTTACTTAAAACTTGATGGATTGTAAAAATATATTGAAATTCATTAACATTGTCATCACGATATCGCTCTGTAATTCCTTCAGCAATGTTTTTTGTTGCACATATATGAATTTCGTCCTTTATCTCTTCAATGGCTTTATGTTTATGCCATTCCTTTGGATGATAATAAGTTTCAACTTTAACGGCCATATGGCACCACCTTCACTCCTGTTTGTTCAATAATATCTGCCCACGTTTGTTTTTTAGTGACCTCTGGCATTATAACTACTAATCTTTCTTCCACCCTTGTCATAGCAACATACAGTAATCTAGTTTCCTCTTTGTAGACTTCTTCAGAATCAACTTGTTCAAGTGCTTCAAAATAGCTACTATTGGCATCTAGTTCTTTAATAAACCAAGCTACCCTGCGTTCCTTCAGTTGTTCATTTTTTTCCTCTTCTATATAGAATGTAGTACGCTTAAAATCAAACGTATTGGTAGTTTTCGGAATAATTACCGTATGGTACTCTAATCCCTTTGATCTATGTACTGTAGTAACTTCCACTGAATCCTTAGGTGCTTCTAAAATAGGCTCATTTTCTGTTCGATTCGTTCGCATCTGTAGAGTAATCCATTGATAAATATTGTATAGAGTTGTACTCATCATATCGAACTGCTGCTGAATAATATTTAATAGATGAAACAAATTCTTTTTATATTTCAGTATAAAGTTTTCTAAGTCTCCTTTACTTTCGAACTTATCCTGATAAAATTCTCTCAAATGTAAAAATAAAGCTTTCTCAGATATTATTTTTTGAATAACAGCCATTACAGGATAGACCTTCAACTGATTAACATACTGATTGAAATCATTGCCAATCTTACTTTCAATAAATGACAATATTAAATTACTTTTACCTTGAAATGGTAGTAACACTTTATAGGGTATTTCATATCGGAAATAAGGAGATTGAAGAGTATTCAGAACATATTTTGCTTCTCTAGGAAAGAGTAAACCATCAAGTAAACTCTTAAAATCACGAACTGCCTGACTTGTATAAAATGTACCATCTAAATTTTGGACAGTATTTAATTTAGCTTCCTTACACCATTTACTTACTTCTTTCGCCTGTGCATTCGTGCGTACAATCAATGCAATTTTTTGATTCTCATCTTCTGGTACACTCTTTGTAAGAACCATAGAATGGCGAATAGCTTCTATCATCGCTTCCTTTGTTTTAATAAAACTCGCACCATAAAATTGAAATTCATGAAGACTTTCCTTACGATTGTTCATTCCTTCAAGCTTTTCATTATTGGCTAGCCAGTCTTTCTCACTCCATTTCACGAATAAATTGTCCATTTTATCTAATAGAGTAGAAGCTGTACGGTAGTTTTGATTCAAGGAAAAGTGGTGAAATACAGAGTCTTCAATTTCATTCTTCTTCACCTTTTTATCTAATAAATCAAATGATTTGTAATCTGCTCCCCGGAAACGATATATAGACTGCTTTACATCACCTACCACAAACAATTTATAATTTAAATAGTTGGCAAGACTTGCAACTAAATCTATCTGAACATTGTCGCTATCCTGAAATTCATCTATAAATAAATATTTGTTTTCTTGTAGTTGTTTCATTTTGACCTCATCTTGAGTGAAGTCTTTTATCTTTCTAATTAAATCATTCGTAGAAACTGCGTTTTTAATCTTCTTTTCTTCATCTAGTCGATCTTCACAATGCTGAAAAACAAATTTAAACAGTTCATGAAGATAAGTATAAGAATCGTCTTCTACTTTTCCCCACTTAAGATTTTTAATTTCCTGTTTCGATAGTCCCTTTTTCTCCATCTCATCCCAAAATTTTTGTATTATATTTACTAACTCATAATGTTTTAAAGAATGTATGGAAGCAGATTGAGGATTTTCACGGTAATATTTATCAATTAGCCCATCAATAATCTGTTTCTTTTGTTGTATAAAGCTACGTACCTGAACATTTTTCCCATAACCCATCTCATGTGCCAAGCTTGTTAGAATATTTTTAGAGAATGAATGAATGGTACTTATCTGCATATCCTTAACAGATTCTGCGTACATTCCATATTTTATCTTTCCAGTCAGCTTTGATAGATTTGTTAACTTTTCTTGAAGACGCTTTTTCATTTCATTCATAGAGTCATTTGTAAATGTAATCATTATGATACTCTCTAAAGAAATTCCCTTAGTTAATAAGTACATAATTCTGTCAATCATGACGTGCGTCTTCCCTGTTCCTGCCCCTGCTGTTACCATTAGATTCTCATCATAAGGAGCATGAACTACTTCATATTGTTTATAATTAAACTTTTTGAAGTCATTTAGTATTGAATCAGGTAGTTGATGCGTTCCATCCTCTATCTCTAATGTTTCATCTATTACTGGATTTTTATTGCAATTAAAGTATTGTAATTGATTATTTTTTTCGTAATCAATGAACTTTTTCTTCCACTGCTCTTCTATTTCAAAGTAACAAAGAATAGTAACTCTAAGCCCATTCTCAAGTTGACTTATTATATCTTTTTCTTTCCGTTCAAAGAATTCATAAGATGGAAATACAAATAGCTTTGAAAATAAATCAGAAGCAGTTAGAGAATTACTAGAATCTATTGAAAAAGTTCTCTTCATCAGTTCCCATTGATTATCATCTAGTGGCTGATCAGCTTGATAAATGTAATAACTTTCAAATTGTATGATTTTTTCAGAACTACTTAAATCATCCTTAAACAATATTGGTGGACTATTTATAAGTTGATGATAACCTTTTTCCTCCCACTGTGAACGTGTTATATAAGGCAAAGCAATGACGGCCCGCTTTGAAAACCTTCGGAATAAAAGTGGTTCTTCTTCAACCTGTTTACATAAAAAATTCAATTGAGTTTCTGCTTGCTTAAAGGGGTTTCCCTTTGGATAATGATAATCATTGTAATACCAATCCCCCCCCTGAATGGATTCAATTTGATTAATCGTAATTCCTTTTACTTCAATAACGGATATACCACTCACTCTATCAACAACTAATATATCTATTTCATTTCTACCTTGAAATCCTTTTTTATGCAGAGGAAAATGCAGAAAAGGGAAGCAATCATGACCTGCGGAGTATTTTTTTATTGCTTTAAAAACCTCAAGTTCTGCTTTAAGGCCAGCTGGCTGGAGTACCTTTTGTTTTTTTGATGTTTCAATGACTGAATCAGTCTTTAAATTCACCAAGTGGTTTTCTGATGCCTTGACGTGTATCTCACTAAGTTTAGAAAGCTCAGTTTTGTTAATTTTTAGGTTGACTGGTTTTTCAGGAATATGATTAGATATTAGCAGTTCGATATGAGGTGTTAAACGCTTTCTAGAAGCATTGGAGATTCGAAATTCTTCATCAATATTTGAAAGAGTATCGAAATCATAACCTAAAGAATTTAAATAGGTTAAAAGAACTTGTTTAGAAATTAACATGGCTTCGACATCTTCAATGTCATTGAAACTGATTCTTTTTGTATTAATATTTTTATCTTTTGTATTTAACCACATTACATTGTAATGAGTGGTCGACAACTCACTGTTAATTAACCAACCTTGACGAACACTTCCATCATTCAACAAATACGAAAGTTCAAACGTAAATGTGCTAAGATTTTTATTCGCGTAATAAATAGCACACTTATCGTCTATAAGCATATCTTCTTCTTCAGTTTTTAAAATTAGATCTATACCTTTTTTCTGATGTTCTTTCGTGCTCTTTCTTTCAAAATAATCCCCTATATAAGGATATAAAAATTTATCTACATATTTTGCAACTTCCGATTCAACTTTTAAGTCATTGGAAAAATTTGATTTCAAAACAACCACTCCATATATTTACAATAATAATTATTATACTAAACTAAAAAGGAATATAAAAGGTAACTAGTATGTTTGTGGGGTTAAGAAAAAACTATATTGTCAAGGAATGCACGTTTTTTATTTTCTTTACCAAAATCTTGTTAACTTCAATATTCCTTGATTTATACTGTAGCTTGACTTTCAGGAGAAATCACATGAATAATAAGGTATTTCCTATAACCATAGATACTTATTTTTCCTATATTTTAGATAAGTTACAAATAAAATGAATCAATCCTCTACCTCAATCAAAAACACCTTTTCATGAAATCCTCCGCGCTTCGCAGCCTTCTCTTTCCGTACTGCTTCTACTTCTTCAATAGTAGACCCATGCTGCTTAGCCAAAGCCCTAATCACCTCCAACAGATCAGCAAGCTCTTCAACAGCTTCTCCATCTGCTTCAGCCGCACAGTATTCATCAAGTTCCTCATAAGCTTTTTCTTTTAAGTACTTTATGCAGTCTTCATCGTTGAGGATCTTGGTTGAAAACTCCATACCTTTACTTTCAATGATCTGTGGGATTTTATCCCGTACTATCTTGTTGTAGGTCGGCATGCTGGTGACCCTCCTATGGATTGTATTATCTATATTTTAACATTTTATTAGGTAGTCCATAGAGCAAAGGTCGTATCTCCAGTCCTTTTCTTACCTTTTTTATTCCCCTTCAAGTCACCTTCATATGTGATTCCTTATGAAAAAGAACAATGGGTAAAATAAATATTGAGATTTTTACATATTTTTCAACAATCCAACTACCTGTTCGTGGTGTGTGATTTCCCCCGATTTGATAATGGGTTTAAAAAGGGGAGAATTCTTTGGTAAAAGAAGAAAATAAGCCTTTTGCGAAGACACTGGGACAACTATTGAAACGGGGAAGATATGAACGTGGAATGACACAGGCGGAGTTTGCCTGGACTATTCACATGTCAGAGGAAGGCTACGGGATGATTGAGCGCGGAAAAAGAATCCCTAATGCACTCACACTGAGTAGCATACATAACAAAACGGGAATTAGTATTGACCGAATTTTTCAGGAAATTGATAAAATAGAAAAAGAGAAGAAACTCAAAGAGGATTGACTTGGTAGTTTAAATGGGGGGATTACCATCAAAAAACAAGAATGGATTCTATTAAAAGATAAGCAGACATACAGTTTTACAATTGTCGGCTTTACCCGTGAACATGATTATGGGGAGATATATTTTACAGATGATAATAGAAGGACTTCTATATATAGGGG
Organism: Rossellomorea sp. ABR4_004; assembly: GCF_056159585.1. Lineage (NCBI taxonomy): Bacteria > Bacillati > Bacillota > Bacilli > Caryophanales > Bacillaceae > Rossellomorea > Rossellomorea sp. ABR4_004. The sequence goes on from NZ_JBSWVM010000002.1 coordinate 674,094, forward strand.
TTCGGATGTGAAGGAAGTTATAAAGTTAGCTAAGAGAGAAAGCCACAGTTTACGTCGGAAGTAAGCTGCGGCTTTCTTATTCTCTTTGTAGAGTTCATACAGTCATTTGCTCAACCTTTTTACATCACCACTGTTCTCTCCCTATACCAGTTCTTACACTTCCTTTTCATGCAAAAAAAGCACGAGAACCGTCCCCGCACTTCCTTTAAACCGAAGTTCCAGATCAAGCGGATGCTTGATCTGCCTTCGCACAATCAATCGCAATAACAAGAGCAATCATAATGGTTTCCATTTCTTCATCTAATACTTGAACCTTATAACTATCGCCCCAAGTGAACCATTCCTGTCCCACTTCGCCTACGACTCTGCCATGCTGTAACACTTTAAAATCCATGCCCCACCAATTCCCCTGTACTTCAATGCCTGCCGCATCCATCGTATAACGCGCTTTTAATAAGGACCACTCCCTCTTAATCGTTACGACCTCTTGACCATTCACCTCAACAAAAAACATTGGTAAAAAGCTCAACGTCTTCTTCGTAATGAGGGCCACTTCATCCCCTCTTGTATTCATTATGGAGAATGTCTTTGGAACCTTCATAAAGCTTCCCTCCACATAATATCGATCCTTCTCCTCTTGATCCTTTACCGTGAATTGCCCGCTAAGGCTGAATACTTTTTGCTTTATATAAAGCTGCCTCATGAATTTGCCTCCCGCTATTGAGTCTTTATTTTATTTACGTTTGAGGTGGGATTTGGTTCCAAAATCATGTATTCATTTTATCACTCAGCAATCGGCATCGGTTCTCCGCTATGAAGCTCCTTACTATATTGGAAGTGGTTCGATGAGCTGTTTCAATCTCCCGATTAAATACTCAAAATCGATTTCGTAGATCCCCTTCGATTTTTCATGCGGATTTATGTAATATTATGGTAACACATAAGGAGTATTTTACTAGCATCGAATGAAACGAGGAATGACATATGCCCATAGCTGAAAGAGACTACTGGAATGATGATCGTTACCGGCCGAAGAACAAGAAAGCTCCTAAATGGTCATGGGGCGTCATCGGCTTCATCCTTCTTGCCTTGTTTGCCAGCGGCTTACCAATGAAGCTCTACAACGAGATCACCATCCACCAGGAACAGAAAATCCGGGGGTACCTTCAAGAGCGAGAGCAATACTTCAGCTCCAGCGACCAAAGCTTCAAACAGCTGATGACCAAGATCAACGCTTCTAACGGAAACCTTTCATCCCTGACACTCGACATCAACGAAACCGATATGATACTGACTCAAAATTATCAGAAACTCATCGCTCTGGATCCTCCCATCGATTTCAAAGAGCTTCACGACCAAACCATCGAACTGTACGTCATCAAACAGGCAGCCGTCGATTATCTCGCATCATCAGCAAATGCCAATACCTATCATTCCGAAATACTATCTACTTATATAGAAGAAAGTAATCGAAAGATGAGTGAGCTACGTCCACTGATGATTGAAGGATTGCAGAAAGCAGATCTGCGTTATCGTATCGAGCAGGATGGGACGTTGACGTATTGGGTGAAGGATCATTATTCGCGGAGTTTGGAGTAAACCGCAATTCATTAGAATAGGATTAAATGAGAAAAGAGAAATGCATTGGATAGCATACTCGTTCAGAGGAGAGAGAATGATTGACGACTACATATGTGAATTGGGGAGAAGCAAAAGTAAAATTAACCTGGTGTGCTGATAAAGAGCTCCCGCCAAGAGAACGGATAACCAGCGTTCATGGATTTTGTTTCAAGGATGATCATTTATTATTGGTCCATTTAAATCATCGGGGGTGGGACTTTCCAGGAGGTCATATCGAGAAAGAGGAGACCCCTGAAGAATGTCTGAAACGTGAGGCTTATGAAGAAGGGTACGTTTCAGGAAGCCACTCCCTTTTAGGTCATATCATCGTTGACCATCGGGAAAACCCAATTTGGGATCAAGATGGTCCTTATCCTCAAATAGGATATCAAGTTTTTTACCGAATGGACATTGACCAATTACATGAATTTCAGGGTAAGTATGAGTCAATAGAAAGAGTGTTTATTAATCCACGTGAAGTCGCAGGATACTACCACGATTGGAACGGGCTTTATCAGGAAATTCTTGATGAGGCATGCAAGAGCGCTGATGTACCGGGACGGTTCTGATTCTTGTTAATGATGGAAAAAGAAGCACGAGAACCGTCCCCGTGCTTCCTATTCATTTGACTTACTCTCTTCTTGATCCTTCTTTGCTTCCAGCACTCGTTCCTCAATTTCCTTCAATGCTTCATCATAGTGGTCTTCCCCGGATATCTTTTTTATCGTTTCTTTGTTTTCATCTGAGATTTCAAAATGATCAATTTCGATTATTTTTCCGTCGTTTATGATGTTTCCATCATCGTCGAACGAAATCCGGACATTGAAGTCAGAGCTGTTGGAGAAATCAGGATTAAGTGTTTCAGGCACAAAGGATGAGCCTGCACCGTTGTCTTGACGAATGTAAATGACATAATACTTGTTCTCCTGAACAGGCACAGGAACACTTGAATCTTCAGGAGGAACCGGATTGGAATTAGCCGATTGATGTACCGGAGACGGTGGGCTCTCCTTCACACTCGTCTGTTCCTCCTGATCCATTGTAAAGTAGTAGTACACACTTCCAGAAGCTAAGAATAAAAGTGATGCCGTTAAGATGAATACCATCGATTTTCTATTCACCATTTCGTCTCTCCCTTTCTCTCGTTATTGATCAATCAGTACATCCTTTGCTGCGTTCCTTTCTTTTATCATGATGACGATCGTCATCAGCACTACATCTATACAAGCAAGGGTACACGTGATTCCCGTAATGAATGAAGGTGTATGAGCGGCAAAGAATGAAATCATAAGAGATACATTCCAAAACACCAGTATGGATAAATAGACCAGATAATGCTTTTCAAAAAAGGAATATCCAAATATCCATTGGATCGCCAGTGTCTGTTTGTTTATTTCTAAATAATAAATAGAAGAAAAAAACAACAGAACAAAAGCCAAGAGTATTAGGAGTAAAGAATAGAGGGATGTTAGTTGAATCTCCTCTGTCATTTTCGCCATTTTTAACTCTACAGTGGAATAGGCTACAGATACTGGTTGAAGGATGTCATGAAACTCATACTTCTTTAACGTGTTTTGAGTCCCTTTGAACGGGTCATCATGTTCCTGTACTTTCGTATAGTATCCATACCCCCGGGCCACAGTATTAGCCAATATCATTGGATCGAAATCGGCGTTTACGATGACAGCAATCGGGTCATCGATCTCATAATGATGGTTGGATGCCATTTGCGTAGAATAAGTAAAGTAGGATTGCTCATTCTTTACATAGATGATTTTCGCTTCTACAGGTGCGGGATCTATCAGATTATATACGCCTTGATAGTCTTGTTCGATAGACAGTTCAATATCCTTTTGATATGGTTTAAACTTTTCGGGCACAAGTACCTGGATTTCATTCTTAGTCGGAGAAGGGATTGTAATAGGATTCCCGTTCGTATCCTTTATTGGATTAACATCAAGATAGTTTCTGTTTATTTCTACTTTTTCCCCTTCCATACCCCATGGATTAGGATTTAACGGGGGATCGGATAGGTCGTCCAGATAGTAATTGGAAGGAGAAATATAAAAAGCTCCCTGAGATTCTAATTCTTTATACAGTGCACGAAATTTCTTGCCTTTTTCACTATCTTGTTCAAAGTTAAAGACTTCCGTACCTGGATCCGCCACTACCCCCATATAGGTGTAATCTTTGAGTACAGACCATTTTTGTTGTGATGCGTTGGTACTTTTCAACTCGAGAAACGTGCTCAATCCTTGCTGTAGTCCTAAAATAAGAAAGACAGATACTACTAACCTGACAAGAATATTGATATAGAAAACTATTTTTATTGGCTTTTTATTTTTTATCATGTGCGAGATGTTAATATATTTTGTCCCTATCCAAGTCCCCGTGAACAATAGAGTCAACATCAACACCATTTTTAATACGTTTTCCATCCAGAAAGATAAAAAGGAAACAAATTGTTGAAGTTGATTGTAAAAATATAAAAAGAGTGTAAAACCTAAAATGGAGGAAACCAACGAACCTAAAAAGATCTTGCTATATTTCCTTACCAGGAACACTCCGACATGGAAGAAGTGATCTCCGAATAAAAGCCGCACAGCCACAGCTTTAAAATGATTCATCACATCATAGACCAGAGCAAGCATGATTAATAAGGACAGAACCAAAGCGCATACATACATCATCTTCTGATAGGGGTATTCAGTGAAAATACCTTGCGTTTGTTCTTTGGAAATCTCGACCGCTAATCCGTATTCACCAGCTATTCGTTTAAACTCTTGAGCTTTTTGGTCTCCAATGATGGTGTAAGTTCCGGTTAGATTCCGGGCTTTCTTAATAGCCGCCAGTGGCCTGATTTCAATCGGATCGAAACTATGGAAGATTTCCATTTGACCGATCTGGTTTCGATCACCGGTCTGTATGGTGGACAGAAATGCATCAGGACTGCTGTCTTTGGTTAAATAATCTCCCTCTGTTAAAGGAATGGATTCAAAGTATTTTTCTTCATTATAAAGATAGACGTAGTATACTATTTTATCCTCGTTTTTTTCATTCTTTTCGTATGAAACTCTTTGCAGATTCACCTTTGATTTGAGTGCGATCTCCTCAAGCATTTGGAAATTTTCATCTTTGTCTTTCTGAGGATCACCCTCTTTGATTATGACATTCCAGGCTTCGTCGTTTGTATGGTGCTGATTGAACGACTGGAATTGCAGAAACTCGAATTGTTTCATAGATAGAAAGCTTATTAATAGAAAAGTGATCGTCAGGAGGAAGTAGAGTAATCGTTTCATAGTGCTCCCCCTTTACAGCTGTATCTTTCTTGAAAACACTTGGGACAAATTCTCATCATGGGTGACCATGATGATGGTTTTCCCACGTTTATGTAGTTGTTGAAATAAAGAAACGATCATATCTCGATTCTCCACATCCAAAGATCCAGTCGGTTCATCCGCTAATATGATGTCCGGGTCCTTCAGAAGTAACCGAGCCATTGCCACCCTTTGTTGTTCACCGCCACTTAAGGTATGGATCTTTTCTTTCTCATAGTCTTTAAGACCGACTTCCGTTAAAGCATTTGTCATGGCCTCTCGTTTCTGTTGTTTCGTCATTTTCTTATGTTTAAGGGCGATTTCAAGATTTTCGTTTACAGTTGCATTATCAATTAACGCATAGTTCTGGAAAATAAAACCTATATGATGTCGTAACAGGAATCTCTGCGTCTTTTTATGATCCAAACGATGCCCCATGATTTCAATCATCCCTGAATCCGGTTTTTCGAGAGTGCCCATCATATTTAAGAGCGTTGTTTTCCCTTGCCCGCTTTTCCCCATGATCCCGATAAATTCTCCTGATCCCACTTCCAGGTTAAAATCTTTGAATAACGTTTTTCTTTGAAAAGACTTATTCATACCCTCAATCTTGATCATTTCTACTCTCCTTTTCATAGGGAAGGGGAATTATATTCAAACAATATAATTCCCCTTCGCCGCTTACTTAATATATTTGTTGAATTTCCCAAGAAAGTTAGAAAGTAGAGTAAATACTAACAATCCTATTACAGTACCTAACGTATTGGTCATTAAATCGTCGACATCAAAGCTTCTATAATTGTAGCCTAGGAAAAAGCCAGCCATTAATTGTATTAATTCAATACTTAGACTTATGACAAAACCTATGAGTATAACCTTACCTTTTTTAATAGCAGAGAAAAGAATGGGTAACGCCACTCCCAAGGGGATAAACAATACGATATTGCCTCCGATTTGTTTCAAAGCAATGAGAGAATCACCAAAGTGCATCGCATCTGCTATTGCTTTAAAAGGCATAACGTTATGCTCTACCCCCAGATGATCCTCTATCATGATTTCAATTAATTCTTTCTGATATGGAAAAGGAAATAATGTTATAACCACTAGATTGGCAGCATACACAGAAAAAATGAACCAATAAAAAAAATGGAGAAAGGATATATCCCCCTTTAAATACTTGTAACCAAAAAAAAGAGTAAAGAAAGTAATGATTATTATAGTAGGATATAATCCATTAAATATATTAAAATTCCAACCCTTCGAAATCAAAAACACTCCGAAAACCTTTGTTAATTTCTTTTTTCTTTCAACCATCTTCTTAAAACATATAATTCACCATTTGCGCAAACAGCAAACTTATTATCCTTCTAAAACATTTAATTATCAACATTTTTATACATTTTAGTTAAAAATTACTATTTTTGTAATTGTTCCGTCCAGTTTACCAACAACCACCCTCAAACAAGGAAGAATGAAATTTAAGAATTATTTAAGATTGATTACAAAGGAAAAAAATGTATATTATGTTAAGATCATTCTCGTTGAAAAAATATAATAGGGGGAAATGAAAAAATTGTATGGAGAATATAGACTTATTAAATATTAATAAGTCTAAGAAAAGGGATAACTGTCTATGAAATCTAATTTCAAAGACTGGGCATAAATATTAATTAAATAGCCAAGAAATCGCATTTGTTATTCTTGATATGACTTGGGCTTTGAAATATATGTAAGTCTAGATAAATAAAAATCTAATAACCGGCGGTGAGAGTATGTCGGATAATATATTCTATTAATTTTTATAGTTTTAACAGTTATCTATATATATTTATTTTATTCTAATAAAATTAAATTCAGAATGGTATATGCTCTACTATACCTAGTTGTATTATTAGGGTTTTTTCTATACATGAATTGATATCCTATAAAAGGTTTTATTATTGAAAGAACACTTACTATTTATCTGGGATTAGTGAAATTAGTCTATCAATTATATGGGGACGTATTCGATGCTTCATCTTATGAAGCATCGAATACGTCCCCACGCTGTTCCATTTCACCCTCTCAGTTAACCGAAGAAGCAGCCGCTTCATCCGCCTTCACACAATCGATCGCAATAACCAATGCAATCATCATCGTTTCCATCTCTTCATTCATTACGTTCACCCTGTAGCTGTCACCCCAAGTGAACCACTCCTTGCCCACTTCGCCTACAACGTTGCCATGCTGTAATACCTGAAACTGCATATCCCACCAATTCCCCTGCACTTCAATGCCTGCCGCATCAATCGTATAACGTGCTTTTAGGAATGAGAGCTCCTTCTTAATCGTCAATACCTCCTGCCCATTCACCTCAACAAAAAACTTCGGTAAAAAGCTGAACGTCTTTTTCGTAATCAGGGCCACTTCATCCCCGCTTGTATTCATTATGGAGAAAGTCTTCGGAACCTTCATAAAGCTTCCCTCTACATAATATCGATCCTTCTCCTCTTGATCCTTTACCGTGAATTTCCCGCTAAGACTGAATACTTTTTGTTTGATATAAAGCTGATTCATGATGTTGCCTCCCACACTTGAGTCTTTACATTATTTACGTTTCAGATCGACATTGGTTCCAAAATTCCGCATTCGCATCATCACTCAGTTATCTGCACCCGGTTTGATCTTACTAAACTGAAACATCGGGAACTATTTGATGCTGTCTCATAAAAAAATAGAAGCGCGAGATTGTCCCCGTGCTTCCTTTCTCTGATTCAAATTTCTACATACCAAGTATTCTTCAATAAAAGCCCTCGGTCATGGAAGTTCCTCCATATTCAGCTCTTAAGGCCATACCAATCCTCAAGCGTCATCATGTCAAACTCTTCCTCATGATCTAACCTCAGAGGAGCAATGAATTCAAGAGAATTTCCATCGGGATCATGAAAATAAAGGCAAGCATGTGCCTGTGGATTGTTGGGGAGTACAAGAGGCTGTCGTTCCGGTGAAAACCCGAACGCTTCCCTTACCTCGATGCCTCTTTCCTTTAACCATCCTTTTGCCTTTATGATATCTTCTGCTTCTACTTGAAAGGCGATATGCCTGATGGAGGGATGATACGGAATGTGTACTTGATCAGCCTCCCACAACCCAAGCCAGCTCTTTCCTTTCTCAATCCAGACAAAGGAGACCCTCTCGCTCTCATACGCCAGTTCCAATCCTAGCTTTTGATAGAAATCGATTGAAAGACTCATATCCCTTACAGGTAAATGGGCTTCATATAATCCTTTAATCATGATGGTACCTCCTTTTTTTCCATTTTAGTATTCCTCATAGAAAAGTGGCTCCGGAATTCGTTCGACCTTTTCCTCAGACTTTTGATTGAAAAAGAGAAATGGATAATCCTGCTAAACACGCACATACTACCTCTGAGTAAACACATGTTTACATAAAAAGATCAGGAGGTAGAGTAATGAAAAATAAAACATTTGCTTTGATGTTAGCTGTATTCATGGCGTTCATGACCCTTTCAAACGGTGTATCAGCCACTGAAGGCGGGGCACCGGCAACGAAGGATATCGTTGACACAGCAGTGGAAGCCGGTCAGTTCAAAACCCTGGCAGCCGCTTTAGAAAAAGCAGGACTTGTGGAGACATTGAAAGGTGAGGGCCCGTATACGGTATTCGCGCCGACTGATGCTGCGTTTGAAAAGCTGCTGAAGAAATTAGGCATCACGGCAGAAGAGTTACTTGCACGAGAAGACTTAAAGGAGATCCTCCTGTACCATGTGCTTTCAGGTAAGGTGATGTCTACAGATCTGAAAGACGGTGCAAAAGTGGAAACACTGGCTAAGAAAACAGTGGATATCTCACTGGATCCTGTCCGTGTTAACAATGCGAATGTAGTGAAAGCGGATATTCAAGCTTCCAACGGTGTCATCCACGTGATTGATGAAGTGTTGCTTCCGGAATAAGTTCTATCTATCAGAAAGCCCGCCCAACTGTCCAATTGTGACTGTTGGGCGGGCTTTTTATTGGAAGCAAGGGGACGGTAAGACCGCATTGGAAGCCGCTACGGAAGATGTCCATAAGGATAATAAGATTGAGATAGTCAATCCATGAGGCTGCACCGTTCTAAGGATTTTATTTAATAAAAAGAAACAAGCAGGGAATGATTGATCTGCTTGTTTCTTTTGGGAAGGTTCTAATGCTTCCTCTTCTCGAAGTACGAGAAACTTCTTACCTTTTAACCTCTCAATTTTCAGCTTCCTTCGGCTTCGACTTGACCCAACCCACGATTCCGATTCCGATCAATACCGTCCAGAAGATCCCTTTCCAAACGGAGCCCTTTGCAAACTCGTAGGAGATGATCCCAAGGGACGGATGGGCTAATGAGTAGACTGCAAGCTTGACGCCGACCCAGCCGACGACAACGAAGGCAGCGGATTCAAGACCGGGACGTTTTTCCAGAAGGCTGACAAATGCCGATGCGGCAAAACGCATGATGACAAGGCCGATGATTCCCCCGAGTAAGATGACGATGAAGTGCCCGCCGTCAAGTCCCCTGATGGCCGGAAGGTTGGTCTCGGGAAGCGTCACCGCAAGAGCAACCGCTGCCAGGATGGCATCCACCGCAAATGCGATATCCGCCCAATTCCACTTTGACGACGGTCCACCAGAAACCGGATCCCTTCGTTTCTTCCATATCTTTCACTTTTTCAATCTGTTTCTTGATCACATGTTTCTTGAGTAAATGGTAGATAGCGATCCCAAGCAGGTACACGGCACCGATGGCTTGCACCTGCCAGATGTCGACAAGATACGAAATCAGGAACAAGGAACCGGAACACAAACGCTCCCGCCAATCCGTAGAACAATGCTTTCTTCCGTTTATCCTCCGGTAAGTGCCGGACCATGGTCGCAATGACCAATGCATTATCCGCAGCAAGAATTCCCTCCAAAGCGATCAAAATCATCAAAACCCATTGGACGATGACAAATGAAATTAATCTAATGGATATGACAATTAAATCTTCAATACGATTAATGATGGAGAAATCAGAGTATGATCAATTTCAAAACGTGGCCAAGGAGTTGGATATCGCTAAAAGCACATTCCAATCGGCTTTAGATAATGAATCAATGCGAGTTAGAGATCTGAAGAAGGTCGCTGATCTCCTGGGGTACGAACTAACTTTGAAACAAAAATAAAAGGGTACGAATTTAATTCGTACCCTCTGTTTAACATAGACCGTCATCTTGGCTTAGTGACAGGGTTACTGCTATAAACCGCAACGCCTTAAACTAATAAAAAAAGAGAATTGGATTAATCCAATTCTCTTTTCTGGCTTATTAAATCTTTGTGTAATTATTTGCAATTTTATTATAGTAGTAAAACCATTGTCCAAGTGCCCATGCATTAGAAACGATAGCTACTGGTCCAGCAATATTCTTTAATATAACTTTTGCTGTAGTCCAAGAAATTATTTTTCCTCCTACTAGACCACCACCAGAAAATCCTGAAATTAACCAACCAGCTAAAGTTCCCGTTTCTACACCTCTCATTGAATCTACAGCTGATGCATGTGTATCAAAAGCTGAAGAACTAGACAGGCTAGCATATCTTGTTTTTAATCCTGCATAATTAGCAGTTCCTCTACCAGTATTAAAATTCTTTGTATAATTAATACCTAATACACTAACTAATGATCTATTAGATTTTACTAAAGAACTCGCTAAAGCAATCATGTTCTTATTCTGCAATTTCGGGAAGGGTACAAAATTGCTATTTTCAACATCAGTATTTTCTGGTAAATCTTCAAATAATTGTACATCTTGATCTGTTATCTCATCGTTAACAAGAGTAGTAGTAAAATCCTGTAATAATTCATTAGTTTCTTCATTGTATACTCTCGTATGTATCTCCATTGTCTTTTCATCAACTGTTTCGATTGTCTCAATATACCTAGTTTGTACTCCATTTACTGTCATTATATATTCAGATTTTTCTTCAGTATCCGTAATCATTTGTAAACCATCTTCAGTATCCATAATCATTCCTAAATCATTTCCAGTAGATGCTACTGGTGAAGTTGAAGCAGAAGCTGTGTTAGTTGATGTCGAGAATGCTAAACTACCAAAAAACAACATAAAACTTAGGAATAACATTGATATTTTTTTCATTTCACAATAACTCCTTCTATTTATCTATTTAAAATCTACGGTCTATATTTTCATACATTAATTTACTTTTGTGGAAATAAATAAAAAACAATAGAAAAATAGTATCATTACCATACTAAAAAACATTAAAATTCCACTAACAAAATGCACATACAATGTGAAAATCATAGAAATATTCATTAAAGCTATAATTAAAAAAATGTTTACCCTATGCTTATTTTTGTATCTCAAACTTATAATTACTGACAAAAAGAACAAAAAACTAGCTAAATAAAATAAAAATTCTAACTGTCCATCAACCTGAAAAACAACAATATACAAATAGAGTAGTATCACAAAAATAATTTTAAAAAACTTAAACATGAATTTTCCCTTCTTTCTTAAAACTAATTAACTTCATCTTATCCTATAATAAATAAATCAGAGTAGTATAATATGGTTTATATTTTAATTAATAAAAAACATTTTTCACTCATAGCTGTGCTTCGTTCGTAAACTGTATTACCAATGATTATATTTACCCCTCCTATAATTGATTGATTAATCCGACGTAATGTGACTGTGGCTTCTGTGACTGTGGCTTCTCTAAGTATATCTATACTGGTATGCCCCATTAGTTTAGCAATGTCTTGTATAGGAACACCCTTTTCAGCAAGATTAAGACCAAATAGATGTCTAAGGTTGTGTACATGTGCCTTCTCTTTATCGATACAAGCAAGCTTTGCATATTTTTTAATAAGGTTATGGGCTGTTTGTCTTGTCATAGGCCCACGTTCGCCCACGAATAACGCTTTGGTGGTGCTGGAGAACGGTTGTTTTCTCACTTCAAGGTATTTGTCTAAAGTGCTGAATAACTCATGTTTCACGAAGATTTTACGGTATTTAGCGCCTTTTCCTTTAATATCCTCGACAACGTTAACACGATTATTTACATGATCCATTCTTAGCTGAAGAACTTCACTCACACGCATCCCTGAATAGTACATTGTCTCGAATAAAGCTAGTGTTCTAGTATCGTTCTTCTCACGAACGGCTGCGATCAGCTTGCGATAATCCTCTTCTGTAAGGATCTCTTCATCATTAAGAGAATACTGTTTCTGCTGCTTCTCCTGTTTGATCTTCACGTTTAATCCTAATTCAAAGCGATCGTTTAAAAAGTCGATGAATTGCTTTAATGCTACCAGTTTCTTATTAATTGTTACAGTAGCGAGGCCTTTACCTCTAAGATGTTCTTTATAAGCCGTTACGTCCGTACCAAAACCTAACGCAACATTGACTGTTTCCACATGCTATCCTTTTCATTTTATCGGGGCATCGCCTGAGCGTTATATCCTTGTGGCAGATTTAATTGTTTCAAAGGAAATGGGCTCTGATCAATCTCTATAAGCAGGTCCGGAAAACAGATGTTTTTCTAGTCCTGCTTTATTTAATAAGGAAGCATGGGGATCGTTCCCATGCTTCGATCTAGTAGTATATATAATCTTCTTCTTTTATAAAAAATAGGCAGAAGATACATAAGCGACAACGATAGAAAGGCTTACGTATAAGGAAAACATTATAATCTTTTTATCCGTGATTTTTTTGATAGCTAGAGTTAATAATAGTAGGATTAGAAGGGCAGGGCCTGCAATATTCACATAATAGGCGAATTCAGTCTCATGTCCATATTTTATGAAGTAAAAGGCTTGAAACCCTGCCCAAAATAATAACAAACTACCTATTAGGTTTTCTACCATGCTTATTTTCTCCATTTTCCCTTTCATTGAAATACCTCCTTGATAGGTTAAGAAAGCCAGGGCAAAAGAATCCCTTTACCTACTTCCGATCCCCACCATGCCTCACCCTATACAATATTGAAGCAAAAAGATTAGCCAAAAAGAATAACGGGCTCCCCTGCATATTCCCATGAAGGCTCAGTTCACCAGCATTCATGGCATCATACATATCTCCCTGTTTCTTTCCTTTCAATCGGTTCTTCTCCTCTTCAGCTTTTAAAGCGATCAAGAAGCGATATTGCATAGGTTAGATCAATAGCGAAAATCAACACTTATAAACCGAAAATGGCTAGAAAGATATGCAATTCCTTTCTGACCGCCTCCTCGAGTCCACCACTGTTTTTATTCATTATATATGTATACGTTTAGCTAAATTGGAAAGTTTCGTTAATGGAAGCACAGGGACGGTTCTCTCGCTTCCAACCCACAAAATAAAGAAGCAAGAGAGCCGTCCCCTTGCTTCCTCCACTCCTTATTTCAAACTCTCCGCAAGCTCCGTAAAGATAACCCCCAGCGCATAAGCACCGGCATCGGGATGACCGAGGCTTCGTTCACCTACCGTACCGGCACGTCCCATCCGGGCAACGATATCCTTGGTTTTCTCTGCTCCCTCTACAGCGGCCGCTGCTCCTTTTTCAAACGCGGTCTTGAAGTCTTCACCGTTTGCGGCACTTTCTGACCAGGAGTCCGCACAAGGGACGAGTGCATCCACGAGGGTTTTGTCGCCGACCTCTGCTCCTCTGCCGAAGGATCTTTCGCCTGTATCCTTGATTCCCTTTACGGCCGCTTGCAGCATGTCCGCAAATTCTTTCACGGTCAGTTCCTTTCGATCTTGCGCCGATTTCCCTGCCGCACGGAATGCAGATCCCCAGATCGGACCGGAAGCACCGCCGCAATATTCCAGGATGACCATAGAGCTTCCATCCAGAAAGCTCCCGATTGTCAGATTATCCTGACCCAGGATGCCTTTCCACTCCCGTTTCAACTGTTTGAATCCTTTAGAAACGCTCATTCCGAAATCCCCGTCTCCTGCATGGGAATCCAATTCACAGAATGGTACTTCATTCTTGATGATGATGTCGCTCATTTTATCCACGAGGTAGATGATGTTTCCGAGTGTTGCTCTATCGTTTTTAATCACAGCGTGTTCTTCCGATGTTTCCACTTCGAAGGAGACTGGTTTCTTCTCCTCATCTTCCTCGAGGTCGATGTACTCCACACCCGGCACCGGTCCGTCCACTCTGAACGCAGGCGCTTGACTCTCGCTTGATAACAATGTTTTCAACTCTTCGTCCAGCTTCATTACAGTCAGGGAAACGCCTGCCATATCGATGCTGGTCATGTAATTGCCGACAAACGCACGGTTAATCGTAATCTTTTTATCCGATAAGATTCTGGTAACGGCATTGTTGAAAAGGTAGAGTTCTTGCAACGGCGTGCCTCCAAAGCCATTTACTAGGATCGCGATCTCGGAGGAATCCCCCTCTTCCATTTTCAGATCCTTCAGAAGGTCGTTCACCATACGCTGTGCCAATTCATCAGCGGACGCGATTTTTTCCCGTCTTGTCCCTGGCTCACCGTGAATCCCGACGCCATATTCGATTTCATCATCATCCAATTTGAACGTTGGAGATCCGCTGGCTGGGACGGTACAGGATGTCAGTGCGAAGCCAATGCTGCGGACATTTTCAGCCGCCTTCTCCGCCACCGCTTTGACTTCCATCAAGTCCCTGCCCTCTTCAGCAGCCGCTCCGGCTATTTTATGTACCAACACAGTTCCCGCAACACCGCGGCGTCCCACTGTATAAAGGCTGTCTTCCACGGCAATGTCATCATCGACTTTGACATATTCCACCGGGATGCCATCTTCTGAAGCCAAGTGAGCCGCATTTTTAAAATTCATGATATCCCCGCTGTAATTCTTAATGACGAGTAAGGCTCCTTTTTTACCGGCTGTCGCTTTAATCGCCTGATAGACCTGGATCTGCGAAGGCGACGCAAACACATCACCGCACACAGCAGCATCAAGCATCCCCTTTCCCACAAGTCCCGCATGTGCAGGCTCATGTCCGCTTCCCCCGCCGCTGATCAAGGTTACCTTATTTTCATTCAAATCCTTTTTCTTCATGACCTTATACTTTTTCATAAACTCGAGCTCTGGATGAGCCATGGCCATCCCATTGCACATTTCCACGACCAGATCTTCAGGTTTGTTCATGACTTTCTTCATTGATAACTCCTCCTTCAGTTTATCGTTCATAAATGATCTCACTATTCAGATTGAAACGAAAGCAAATCATCTTAAAACGTTCGCGATTGCTTTCTCTATTCTATATCCGTTTGATGGATGGTTAAAAACATGGGGTCATATGGACGGTTCTTAAGCTACGTCAGAATAAAAAAAGAAGCAAGGGAACCTTCCTTGCTTCTTCACTCATGAATCCCTTTCATGACTTTCGCCGGTACTCCTGCAGCCACAACATTTTCCGGAACATCTTTCGTGACAACGGCTCCTGCCGCAATGACGGAATTGTCGCCAATCGTTACGCCGGGCAGGATGGTCGCATTGGATCCGATCCATACGTTCTTCCCGATCGTAACCGGGGAGGCGAATGTGGTGTTTCTCGTATCCAGCGGTAACCCATGATTCAGTGTTGCAATCGTTACATTCATGCCGATCAGTGAACCGTCTCCAATGTGAATGCCGCCTCTGTCCTGGAAGGAACACCCTGTATTGAAGAACACGTTTTTCCCGATGGTAATGTTTTTTCCAAAGTCCGTATAGAATGGCGGGAAGCACATGAACGACGAATCCACTTCGGTGCCGGTCAGTTCCCTGAAAATCTCGACGATTTCTTCCTTGGAATGATAAGAAGTATTCAATTCCATCGTGATCCTTTGAGCTTCGTAGCTGCATTGAGTCAGCAGGCCATACAATTCTTTATCCTCACCCGAAATAGGGTTGCCTTCTCTACAAAACGTCAAGAACTCTTCCATATTCATGCTCTTAGTCACCTGCTTCCTTCCTTTTAAATCGTGCTCGTATCAATCACAAATCGATACTTCACATCAGAACCCAATACCCGCTCATACGCCTCATCGATATAATCCGCCGAAATCACTTCAATCTTCGGAACAATTCCATGTTCCCCACAGAAATCAAGCATTTCCTGTGTCTCACGGATGCCTCCGATCATGGAACCGGCAAATGATCGACGGTGACCGATGAGAGAGAACACATTGACTTCCAGCGGTTCAGCAGGTGCTCCAACATTGACCATCGCGCCATCAAGCGTCAACAGTGAAAGGTACGCACTGATATCAATCTTGGCGCTTACCGTGTTAATGATCAGATCAAATGTACCGGCAAGTTTTTCAAACGTCTCCGGCTCGGTGGTGGCATAATAGGCTTCTGCCCCAAATTCCAGGCCATCTTCCTTCTTATTCAGCGTACGTGAAAGAACCGTCACTTCTGCTCCCATGGCGTGTGCAATCTTGACCGCCATATGACCGAGTCCACCCATTCCGACAACGGCCACTTTCTTTCCTGGGCCTGCATTCCAATGGTTCAATGGAGAATACGTCGTAATCCCCGCACACAGTAGAGGTGCCGCAGCGTCCAGCTCGATGTTATCAGGAATGCGGAGGACGAAATCTTCCGTTACGACGATGTGGGTGGAATAACCGCCTTGGGTAAGCTCGCCGTATTTGTCCACACCTGCGTACGTCGGTACGTTTCCTTTAAGGCAGTATTGCTCCTCCCCATCACAGCAGTTCTTACATTCTCCGCAAGAATCAACCATACAGCCTACCCCTACCCTATCGCCGGCTTTGTACTTCGTAACTTCAGATCCAACCTCCGTAACGATTCCCGCGATCTCGTGTCCGGGTACGAGCGGATACTTCACTTCTCCCCATTCCCCGTGTGCCGTATGGATATCGGAGTGACAGATCCCCGCATATTTAATTTCAATCAGAACATCATGCACATCAAGATCCCGCCGCTCGATTTCAGCCGCTCTGAAAGATTTGTCAGGACCGTCAACAGCTCGTGCTTTAGCAAGTACCATGAATAAAAAACCTCCTGTAATAGTAGCTTTCAAGAGACAGGTGAACATACCTGATGAACTCTTGTTAATTCAATGGTAATACCTCTAGTTAACTCTAGGTCAAGAGATATCCCTCATCCAATCTGCACATTGGATTTGCTTTGACAGCAGGACATAACCATGCTACGATTTCCCACAAACATAGAGTTAACTCGACGTCTAGATGACCGGAAAAGGAGCGCGATTATGAAGACCTATTCAATTGGAGAAGTGGCAAAAGAGTTGAACCTCTCAATCTATACCCTGAGATACTACGACAAGGAAGGCCTCATGCCTTTCGTCGAACGAACAGAAAGTGGCACCAGACGATTTAAAGAATCGGATATCGCCGCATTACACATCATCGAATGCCTGAAATCCACCGGAATGCCGATCAAGGAGATCAAACATTTCATCGATTGGTGCGCAGAAGGCGATGCCACCCTGCAACACCGATACAATATGTTTCTGGAAAGAAAAGCCACCGTGGAAGCAAAGATCAAAGAACTCCAGCAAACAATGGAAGTCATCGACCATAAATGCAGCTACTATAAGACCGCATTGGAAGCCGGTACGGAAGATGTTCATAAGGGGAATAAGATTGAGATAGTCAATCCATGAGGCTGCACTCGTTGGCATAGAATCTTTGGAAAGGGTTCTATGGTTTTTTTGATGGGGGAATGGGGCAGAGCTCTGTCAATTTTGCCACGGTATCACCGGGACGGTTCTCTCAAATTAAAAGAAGCAAGAGAACAGTCCCCTTACTTCCTTCATTTCTTTCTCCATCCAGCCCCAAAGATCCTGGGCGATTTCCTTGCTAAAGTAGAGTAGGAACCGTCCCCATTTAACCTAAAAACACACTAATGTCTTCATCGGTAATATTATTTCCCTCTCCATGTTCCATCAGTAGATCTTTAACTTCTTTATTAAACAGATGAAATAGAAATAGTTTTTTAAAAGCAAAGAAAAAAGTTTGGGTTAAAGTTTGTAAGTTTCATTGAAGCGTAAAAACTTTATAACTCCCTTAATATTTTATCAGCCCTTAATCTATCAATAAAATTATATATTGTATCTTCTTCATCTGCATAGATTCTTGTGAATTTGTAATCTTGCTCGCCCTTTCGTCGGTTCTGATGCTTCCTCTAAATGTAAAAAAGCACGAGAACCGTCCTCGTAGATTATAGATTTTTAGTAATTTTTAAAACTTCAATCTCATCCTCATTTACTGCTTTCTCATAATAATATTTATCAGTTCGTTCAAATCCATTTTGCTTTGCAAGTTCCGCATTAATAGTCCCAAGTCTAAATTGTGTAGCTGCTTTATTAAAGCTTAAATTAAATATATTTCCTTTGTACTTTGCTTTGTAATCAACTTCATAAATTTCTTCAATTTCTTCTTTTTTTATTTCATTTATATATAGCCTAGGTAAGTTAGCAATATCTTTATAGTTGCTAGGATAGATTTTTTCTTTAAACCCATTGTTCAAATCCATTTGATCTTCACTCACTAATCTAATTTTATCTCCATCAATATCACTAACTCTAAAGATTTTATTTTTATATTTTGCGAAAGTTCCCTTCTCCATATATTTTCCCTCCTTTATTATTTAACTGGTACAAATATTTTTATATCACTATCAAATATGGCTACAAGTTCTTCAATACCGTCCGTAACTTTATATAACTCCGCACCATTATTAGGAAGATATCTATTATCAAACTGCCATTCAGGAACTAGTTCACCATTTCTTGATCCTGTAAAACCATTTAGTGTACATGGAGGACCATCTGTATTCATTCCTCCGAAGCACTTTCCATAAGGTATTTCAATATTATCTACATTATTAGTGGTAAATTTAATTTTCCCATACACATTCCCGTCATCAGGAAAAGGCCTGCTCCCATCCCAGGAAGTGTAATCAAGACGGAAAGATTCAACTACGTCACCATGGTTTTTAATATGACCAACATCATCATATTTAGCAACATATCCTCCTATTTCTGCATACTCACCAGATAAATATTTTTCAATATCATTTGCAGGAATTGTTTTTTGTAACATTGTATCTTTTCTAATAGGAGGTACCGAATCTCTTATTTCTTTCATGATTAGAACTTCATCACTAGTTAAATTTGATTCATGCTTTAGTTTTAATTCTTGAAAGTCACTCAACTTTAAATCAAGTTCTCTTAAAACTTCTTCTATTTGGTTTTTGAAACTATTTATAGATGCAACTTCATCAACTATATTTTCAGCACGATGACTAATTTCATCCGTACCCTTAGCACCAACCCCATCACCAGTACCTATCTCTCTCTCCTTAACGGTCCTTTCCACAGAAAACCTACTCCACCCAGGCTCTCCACCAACCAACATCCCATTATCCGCAACCATCATAGGACGGTTATAAAGATCATCAATCCCCAAACGGATCTGATCCCATCTATGGTTCAATGAAACTTTCGGAACGGTCTTAGGTGCGGGAGTTGATATATTCGTGCCACCTTTTACTTTCAATCCAGGTTTGGCCCCGCCGACAAGGAGTGCTGCCAAACCGAAGCTGTTCAACCAGTGTTCTTTAGAGTATGTGTCATCTGGATTGACTGCTCCGTTAAAGAGGTCCATTCCACCCATCGTCAGGTAGTTGATAAAGTCAGAGGCTGAGTCGGTTGCTACTTCAGCTCGTTCATTCAGACCACTCGCAAAGCCCTTGACTAAATCCGGGGCCCCAGCTGTAATATAGTTTCCAAAATCATAGACGGAGTCAAATTTGTCTTCATTTCTCTTCTCCATCCCGGCCCAGATATCCTGTCCGATTTCTTTGAAACTGTTGAGGGATTCGGTGAGGGGATTTTCGTTGACATCTTCTTCCGGTATCGGTTTGGGCTCTCTCGCCTGTTCTTGTGATTCTTTGAATTTCAAGTAAGAGTCGGTCTGGGCTGTGATGTCGTCTGTCAGCTGATAGGCATCACTGGAGTAATAGGCTGCCGCGTTGAAATAGAGCGGTGAGGTGTGATTTCCTTGCCTGGACGATTCCATTAATTCCCTCATCAGCCCTGTGAGTATCTGTTCGCTGACCTCTAAATGTTGATATTCTCTTTTTAATTCTTCATCAAATCGATTGACGGAGTCAAGTGTATCTTCTCGCTGCCTCCTTGCCTCTTCCATATGGGTATCGAATCGATCCCTTGAAAAGACATTCAGCGGTTGGATGTCGCTTATGCGATTGAGGATTCTTTGGAGTTCCTGCTGCTGTGCAGCGATCATTTCACCTGAACGTCGCTCACTTTGATGAAGATCTTCCTCCAGGAATGGAAGTTCCACCGTTTCCCTGCCAAGGTTTCGCCCTTCTGCGTCACCCTGAATGCCATTGAAAAAAGCGATGTTACTTTCAGCAAGTTGAATCCAAATCTCCACGACATCGATTTGAGCACCGTAAAAGCCTTTAATAGCATCGGCACCCTTTCCCTGGAATTCATCGTCAAGTTCCACAATGGCTTGAAAAGAGCTTTTAAGTGTGACAAGTTGATCTCTTAATGTCTCGTATTCATGTCGACGTGATGACATTGCGTCGAGTAAAGTGGGGGCTTCATATACGTTCAATGGTCGCGTCTGCCTTTCTATCAGGATCTTGTTATGGCTTCATCCTGTTGTTTTAAAGCTTCTACATTTGCTTTGGTATCTTCAATATTCTTTTCCACTGTGGCGATGTATTCCTTCAATAACAATTGAATGTTCTGTTCGCGCTGAATCCATGCATCCGTATAATTCAGCTTGTTCCGTCCCAACTGCCCCTGTGCGGGTGCCTTCAGCTGAAGCCGTTCCAGTGAGTTGATCGCTTCATTCAGTTTCGCCATGACCTCACTATGGTTGAGCTTTATTTGCTGCGTTGATCCGCCTCCAGATCCCGAGCTCACATTCATCTAAAATAACCTTCCTTTCAAGTCAATGAGTTTATGGGAGACCTGCTCATAAAAATCTTCACCTTTGGAAAGTAAATATTCTGCGTCATTGGCCAGATTTCCGTAGAAGCTAATAACCCCTTGCTGCGCTTCCAAGGAATGAATCTTTGATTCTATGGAACTGACGTATTCGTCATAATTTTCATGTCCAATTTGCCTCATCGCCTGAAGGGCAGAATCCCGTTCCGCATGATACTCTTCCGACCTCGGACCCATCCAATTTTTATGTAATTCCGGCTGTTGGATTTGCTTGATTTCATTTAATAGTTGACTTTGTTCATTCAGTATGGCGTTCTTTGCATCCCTCAATCGCGAAATCTTTTCCTGAATATCGCTCGTTCGGGAATGGATCACACTTTGAATGTCATTCAAGTCATTGTAGAGTCCCATGCTGGCATCTCCCTTACAGATTATTCCGCTAATGATATAGTACCACCCTTATCTTCATCATTCTATTTAGAAATGGGAGGATGACAAAAAAAGGAATTTTATCATCGTTCTTTTATACCACGATTGTCAATGAACAAAACCTATTAAAATACTATATGTGACTTTAGAACTACTCCAAGAGCGAAGAGAGAGCTTTCTTGTCCCAATACCACTTTTTCCACAGATGCATTTTAACGCATTCCATGTCACCCCAGTTCCCATATATTAAATGATTTTTAAAATAGAACCCTCCCCTTACCAAAAATTCAAAAGGGTCACCCATTACACTAAAAATATCAGGAAATGTTTTACATTCAATTTCAAGAGGAGGAATTTTTTATGAAGAAGATTATGTGGTTACTATTCGCTGGTGCAATGTCCCTCATGCTTGCAGGCTGTGGTGGGGATGCAGCTGTGGAGGAACTGGATAAAAATGATACGGAAAAAGCCGAGGCCAAGACGACAAGTGAACCAGCTAAGGAAGAAAAACCTGAGAAAAAAGCACAAGAAGATGATATTTGGACGTATTACAATGACGCTACCTGGTCGGACGATTACAATGGATTGAAGATGGAAATTCAGAAAACAGTTGTGACGGATAAAGCTCCTACGATGGAAGATGAAACCGCAGAGACATCAGCAGTGGGAGTGAAATTCAAAATGGAAAATACAACGGATGGCAAGTTCACGTTTTACCCGGACCAGGCCGTCCTCGTCACTAGCACCGGGGAACAAATTGACATGCCCGATATGTGGGTCTCAGATAGCATCGGCGGAGAGATCGACAAAGGGGTCATCAAGGAAGGGAATATCATCTGGTACCTTGAAAGAGGCCACGCGGAGGATATCGAGTGGATCAAGATGGAGTTCTCGGGGCATCAGGGAGCGGAGGATGATTTTGAGGCTGAGATGAAGGAATATGAGATTGAATTGAAGTTGAAGTAAGATGCACAGGGACGGTCCTTCTGCTTCCTTTTCATAAAAACCGTCCCCTTGCTTCCCACCTATAGGTTCAAAAGAAGACGCACGTATCAATTGAGAGATATGGTCAAACACCACAGCTGATAAATAGACGGAAAAATTCCCCTTAATTTATAATGACTATTGAAAAAGACTGAAATAGACGGAAAGATTCCACCTATTTAATCAAAAAACACATAAATAGGTAATTTCTCTATACATAAGCGGAAAACTTCCGCTTATGTACCCCCAAAACAAGTTCCATTCTGAATGTAACCGGAAAAACTCCGCTTATTTCACTTCCCCTGGTTCTTCCATAAAGGGGAATACATCTTATTTGAAAGATTACGATGAGCCGTATCCATAATTGTATTTCTATATAAAGAAACTCGCCACATTCACTTCGGTGAGTTCTACTTGTTAATATACCAACAATGATGCTACTACAATTGTCATTTCGGCACATCATGGCCGCCCCATCGCCTTCATGACATTCCAGCCATCCTTTTGACAAACCAGTCAAGAACGTTTCCAGTGCAACTGGGGTTCTCTCCAATATTTCAATTGCTTCATGTAGTGTAAAGTTTATCCGCTTCCCCTCAAATTCTGATTGCCGCTCTTACCAATCATCATACTTCAATCACTATCCGGGAAGATAGATTTAGTTGTCTCCTCTTCACTTAAAAAAAAGCAAAAGAACCGTCCACTTGCTTCCACAAAAAAAGAGCCAAGGGACCTGTCCCCTCGGCTCAAACCAACTCACCCAACGCCTCATCAACCAACCCCACAGCAAACCCCAACTCCTCCTCCGTCACAACAAGCGGAGGATGCCACGTCATGCAATTCCCACCCGAAACCTTAAACGACAATCCTCTTTCCAGGCAGTAATACAACACACGCTCAGCTAAATCCGGGTGTCTTTCCTTCGTTCCCCGGTCCTTCACCAGTTCAATCGAAATCATGAGTCCTGCAATCCGTACGTCCCCGATACATTCATGACGCTCAGCAAGCCTGTTCAGCTCATCACGCACAAACGATGAAAGTGCCTGGCACCGCTCCCCGAGATTATAATCGTCGATATAGTCAATCGTAGCGAGGATCGCTGCGCTTCCGAGTGCCGGCTTCTCATGTGTATAATGCCCGAGAGAAACATCCCCGGCACAATCGTACTCCGTTTTCGCAAGGACCGCAGCCTGCGGGATGACTCCCCCTCCCAGCCCTTTCCCCAATACAAGTAGGTCCGGTTCCACACCAAACTGCTGATGGACGTAAAACGTTCCACTGCGGTAAAGGCCGGTCGGGATTTCATCAAAAATCAAAAGGATCCCATAGTGATCACAGATCCTCCGCAGTCCTTCGAAATAGCTGCGAGGCGGGATATGCGTATCGGTGGCCCGGATCGGCTCCAGCAAGATCGCCCCGATGTCCCCTTCGTTTTCAATCATGTATTCCAGATACCGAAGGCAAAAGGACGCGATCCCTTCAGGGTCTTCACTGTTGATGAGATTCCGGTAGCCATTATACGGAATCCCTTTCAGTACTCCCGGCATGAGGGGACCCATGTCTTTCTTGAACACATACTCGCCCCCGACGGAAATCGTATCAAGTCCTGCCCCGTGGAACGATTCCCACATGGAGATGACCTTGTGCCGTCCGGTTGCCTTGCGGGCGATTTTAAGAGCGAGTCCAACAGCGGCACTGCCTGATGGCGTAAACAGGACCCGACAATCCTTTGACGTCGTTTTGTTCACAAGTGCCTGAGCCGCTCGAATCGTAATGTCCGCAGTAAATCGCCTCGGAATGAACGGCAGCTCCTCTACTTGCTTCTTGACTGCCTCCACAACATACGGGTTTTTGTAGCCGACCTGATGAAGGCTGTTTCCATGAAAGTCCAGATACCTTCGCCCGTTCACATCCGTGATATAGCAGCCGTCAGCATCCGAAACCGCCTCGAGGCAGGGAGTCGACATCGATTGCTTAAGAAAAGACCGGTCATCCTCCTGAAGGAATGCGGTACTTCGCCCGGATAATTGCTGATTCCACTGGGAACGCAGGAAACTGCTATTTATATCCCCCTCACGCTTCAATTCGTTCTTGCTCATACGGCCGCTTTCCTTGTTGGATCTTTTCATTGATTATTTCAATCAACTCCGGTAGCTCTTTCATGGTCCGGATGGTAAAATCAGCGCCGTTTGAGTAGAAAACTTGTTCCACTTTGGCCCGTACGCCATTCTTCTCCGTCTCTGAAAGACTATCAAACTCCTCCTGAGTCAGCCCCATTTCCGAACTCCCTTCAATCACACCCACGGTCCAGACTCCTGCATTGACGCCTTCTTTCATATCAGATACCGTGTCACCGACTTTGACGACCTTCCAAGGTGCCGTCAATTGAAGAGCCTCCATGTTCCGGAAAATCATGTAAGGGAACGGTCGGCCGAAGGAGTTTGTGTCGTCTGCCGTGATATAGAAATCCGGGCGGTAGCCTTTCTTTTCTGCCTGTGGCGCGACGATTTCCATCATCGAACCTGTATAACCCGTTGTGGAACCAATCTTCAGCCCCATCTCCCTGAGGTTTTCCACAGTGTCAATAACATGTGGAATCGGATCCGTATATTCTGCCAGATTCGTTAATAGCGTCGTTTCAAAGGTTGAATGAAGAGCTTCTACATCCTCTTCCTGGAATGATCGACCGTGCACTTCCTCCCACAGACCGGAAATTCTCGGCATAGATAGCATCTCCCGGATATGATCGATCTTCAGCATTCCCATTGGTCGACGCGCTTCCTCCATGGTCACCTCGATGCCGGCCTGTTTGAAAATATCCATGAATACCTTTACAGGGGCAAAACATCCATAATCTACAGTCGTTCCTGCCCAGTCAAAAATGACCGCTTCTAGTCTATTCATTCCGTCTCATCTCCCATGTATCCTGCGATAACGCCGCAAAGATTTTCTATATCGTCTTCATAGATTTCACCGATGTTGCCGATTCTAAAGGTATTTACTTCCGTCAGCTTACCTGGATAAATCACATAGCCTCTTTCTTTTACGTACGTGTAGAAGTCTTCGAAATCAAATGCGTCCGTCGGGTATACAAACGATGTGATGATCGGCGACTGAAGCTCGTCTGCAATATAGGATTCAAAGCCGATCCCGTTTAGTTTTTCTCTTAAAACTCTATTATTCGTTTGGTACCGATCGAACCTCGCAGAAACACCGCCTTCCTCCAGCAGTTCATCGATTGCTTGTGAAAAGGCTGCAACGACGTGGGTCGGGGACGTGAATCTCCATTTGCCGTCCTCATCCATCCCTTTCCATTGATCATATAAATCGAGTGACAGACTTTTGCTGTTTCCTTCGCAGGCCATCAGCTTATCCCGTCTTGCAATGATGAAACCGAAGCCGGGAACGCCCTGGATGCATTTATTCGCCGAGCTGATTAAGTAGTCAATCTCAAGCTCCGGTACGTTGATCGGAATCCCTCCGAAGCTGCTCATGGCATCAATGATGAGGGTTTTCCCATATTCCCTCGATACGTTTGAGATCATCTCTAATGGGTTCAGGATCCCCGTAGTCGTTTCACAATGCACCATCACGATATGGGTAATGTCCCGGTCTGACTCTAGTATTCTTCTAATCTCTTCTTCCTTCGGGACTTCATCATACTCCACACTGTACTGGTTGAATGGTATGCCAATCGCCTCAGCCATTTTGACAATTCGCTCCCCGTAAGCACCATTGGTGATCAGGAGCGGCTTATCCTCTTTAGAGATGGCGGTCATCATGACGGACTCCACCGCAAATGTGCCGCTTCCCTGCATGAGGACAACCGTGTAGTCCTCGTTTGAACATCCGCCCAGTTCAAGCAGCTGCTGTCGTATTTTTTGAGTGATCGTCTTATAGTCTTGATCCCATGTGCAGCGGTCAACAAGCATTTTCTCTTTGACCGTGCCCGATGTCGTTAAAGGCCCCGGTGTTAACAACTTATATGCGTTCATAGGTTCCCTCTCCTTATTTGGCAGATTTAAAGAATTCCTGATGTTCTTTCAATAGATCGACGGTCAATGGCTCTGAGAATGTCTTCGAATGAGCCGGTTTATTGCTCTCAGAAACGGTTTCCCCTTCATAAAGCGCAACAGGATAGGATTCTATTAATTCATCTCGGCCGTCTTCAATGATGACCTTCGCCATTTCCTGCGCAAGCTTCGTGGTCGCTTCATCCTTTTTCACAACCGCTACCGATTCAGTTAACGAGAAATTTCCTTCTGTCGGGTCGACAAAGTCGATGGGCTCTCCATTTTCCTTAGCCGCCACTGCCTGATGACGCAGTCCGAATCCGACAGCGACTTCACCTGCCTGCACCTTCTTAATTGGACCGGAGCCTGAACTTTCAAGATGTGGCCCGACATTCGCAATCAATTGTTGCAGAATCTCTTTCCCCTCTTCTTCCCCGTACTCGCTCATGATCGATTGAACGAGGAGCCAGCCTGTAGAAGAGTCCATAATGTTCGGAATCGATACGAGATCTTTGTATTCCGGCTTCACTAAATCCTTGATCGACGTTGGCATTTCTAGCCCTTTTTGCTTCAGGATTTCACTGTTGATGAAAATGGAACCTGTATTCGATAGAATCGGAGTATAGTAGGCAGGATTCTGATCCAGTGCCTTCGGTTCGAACGTTAAGTCCGCAAACATGTCATACTTGTTCTGAGCACTTTCAATATAGTAGGAACTCATCGTAATCAAATCAGAATCCGTTTTCTCTCCCTCTACTAAAAGCTTTCCGCCTAATTCAGATGTCCCGAGGGATTGAATGACATACTTTCCTTCATAGCCTGCGCCCTTCAATGCGGTTTCCATCGCTTCTACCGCTTCATCATCCCCATTTGTTGAGATCACGACTTTTTCTTCCTCCCCTGATGCCGAACTGCCGCATGCAGCCAGTGTTGCAACACATAATACAACCATTAAATGTAGAAACCCTTTTTTCATTTTGCTTAGCATGTTCATGTCTCCCTTTGAGTTGAATTTTTATTTTCAAGGCTTGCGACCACTATGTTGGGCCGCCACCTTTCAAAACGTATGAAGTGATGCTTTTTTTGCAAAAAGCCCAAAAGCAGCTTGACGATCAGATTGGTCCCGAAAATCAACAGGGACAGGACAAAGATCTCGTTAAACTTCGCAAAGTGCTGAAGCTGCTGGATTTTACTCGAAACTAACGACGTTTCGGCCGTAATTAGAAAGATGATTCCGCTAATGGTGACCATCGAGTTGATGAAATAGTAACCCGCCATCTCAAGAATGGTCGTGGCCGAGTTCGGAATGATCACCCGGCGCACGGTTTTGAACCAGCTGTCCCCGAGAAGCTCCCCCGTCGTTTCCCAGCCTGGATTCATCTTCGACAGGGAATGCTTTGCCATTAAATACGGAGTAGTGAAAAAGTGAATCAAATTACAGAAGATCAAGATGGCAAAGGTGCCTTTAAAGCTCGTCCCATTGAAAAGAAGCAGATACGACAGCCCGAGCACCATCCCGGGAACCGTATTCGTCACCATCGCAATCCCGTCCATGACGGATTTCCCTTTCACGGCTGTTCGTTCATTGATCAGGGCCGATCCATAGGCGACAATGGTTCCGAATATTGCCGTCACTACGGAAACGTAAAGAGAATTCTTATACACCCCCGTTAAATCACTGGAGGTGAACGTATCGATGATATGCTCCCAGGTAAAGGTATTGTTGAACGGATATTGCTTCAGGAACGGAGCGATGAACATAATCGCAAACGTCGCGACCATCGCGGATAAAATAAGAAAGGCCAGTGATCCAAGGACCGCGTCCCTCCATCGGTTCCCCATCAGCTCCGTATCCGTCACCTTGTCATAATGAAAATTCAATTTCTCCAAATAGCGAAGGAGCAAGATTCCCAGGACAGCCGGCAGCAGCATCAGTACGGCGATGACAGCCCCCTGATTGAAATCCGGGATCGACCCGAGCATCACCTGATACAAGAGCGTCGCAACCACCGTATACGTTCCGCCGATGGAAGCGGGAATCCCGAAGTCTGTAAAGCTTAGGATGAACGAAAGGACAAAGGCCCCTCCGAGCGTCCCCCATAGCGGGCGGATGATCGTATTCATAAAGCTTCTGAGGGTGCTGTCCCCCATCAGCTTCGAGACGATGATGAATTTCTTGTCAATGTACTGAAACGAATTATGAATGACGAGAAACGCCGGCGGCAATGTGTAGATCACATAACCGATGAGCAGCCCGTTAAAGCCATACATATCAAAGAGCGGCGAGCCAAACAGCTTCGAGAACAGCCCTTGATTACCGAAGGAGTACATAATGGCGAACCCGTATGTAATCGTCGGAAGCAGCATGGGCAGGAGGATGCCCGTTTTCATCACACCCTTGAAGGCTGGATGAATTCTCGTTGCATCGATCGAGTAGGCCATCACAAACGCCAGCATCGTTGTGATCAAAGCGGTTACCGCCGATACTTTAAAGCTGTTTCCGATCGCGGTTAGTATGTCCTCATTGGATAAGGCATCGAGATACGTCGAGAACGTGAACCCCTGACCGCTTTCCAGAGACTTCATCAGTAAGACCATGAGGGGCAGGGCCAAAAAAAGTAGAAATAATCCAATTGCAGCGTAAAAGATGATCCTCATTTCCGGTTTTACTTTATTCATAGCTATCACCAAACAGGGCATAAATATTGTTTCGCTTAATTTGCAATTGCTTTAGTATGAACTCCCGGACGAACTCATCCTCTGGCTGTTGGATAATCTCCTTAGGCGTTCCATACTGAGCGACCTTTCCTTCATTAATAATGAGAATTTTATCGGAAAGCGTCAGTGCTTCCTCGGGATCATGGGTGACGATGATCGTCGTGAGCCCCAGCTCTTTCGCGATCGACTTGATCCGATCCTTGATGGACTCCTTGATCACACCATCAAGTGCACTGAGCGGCTCATCGAGTAACAGCACTTTCGGCCTCGTCACCAATGTCCGGGCAAGGGCGACTCTCTGTTTCTGACCGCCTGATAACTCCCCGATCCGTTTTTCCAGATGAGGCTTAAGCTCGAGGAAGTCAATGTATTCCTGCAGTTCTGCCTCTGACAACCTCGATTTCTGATTTTTGAGGCCATAGACGATATTTTGATAGGCGTTCAAATTCGGAAATAACGCATAATCCTGAAAGACGATGTTGAATCCCCGCTTTTTCATCGAAACCTTTGACACGTCCTGCCCGTTGAAGATGATTTGGCCATCATCCATGTTTGTCAGCCCCAGGATGATGTTGAGCAGCGTCGTTTTCCCACTTCCGCTCGGTCCCAGAAGCGAAACGATTTCCCCTTGGTTAATATCGATCGTGATATCCTCTAGCACGACTTTTTTATCGAATTGTTTGCGAACTCCATGTAATGTAAGCAAACGCGTCACCTCCCTCAATCACACCCTCAGTATAAAAACTTTCTGTAAACAGACGTTACGTTTTGTGTAAATGTTATGTAAAAGTTGCACATATCATACATAACTCTTAACTAACTTACGCATACGTTAACAGAGATGTTTTCAAATTTTTACATAATCATCATTGAAAGTTTCCGCCAGTACCCTTACACTACAAGTAACAATAAAGAATGGGTGAGGGTATGTTTCCACTGGAAAGACGTCAAAGAATCATTGACTTATTAAAAGAAAAGAAGGTACTAAAACACGCAGAACTTACGGAAGAGTTAGGCATATCCATCGATACACTTAGGAGAGACTTAAACATCCTTTCTGAAAATAATGAGATCGAGAAGATTTATGGTGGGATCAAATTAGTTGAAGATGACGCAGGGGAATCCGCGATGGCTGATCGAATGGTGAGCCACCTGGAAGAAAAGGAAAGCATCGCGCGACTGTGCAATGAACAGATTCAAGAGGGAGACTGCATATATATCGACAGCGGTTCCACGACCTACCAATTGGCAAAAGCCATCAAGAACAGAAAAAACCTGACCGTCGTGACCAATTCTCTGCCTGTCATTACGGAGCTCATCAACAGTGAGGTCGAACTCATCATCATCGGGGGCAAAATCAGAAGACACGAAAGCTCCGTCGTCGCCTACGACTACATTTTCAATTTCGACGAGCTGAACATTGTCAAAGCCTTTATTTGCGCGAGCGGAATCACCACCGAGCGAGGCATTTCGGATTATAACCTTGAAGAAGCCGTCACAAGGAAAAAAATCATCGAGCTCTCGAAGAAAGTCTACGTGGCAGCAGACCACACCAAATTCGGCAAGGAAGTCACCGTCCGGATCGCCCCACTTGAAAAGATCGATTATATTGTCACCGATCAGCATGTTAGTCCTCATTGGATTGGGGAATTTAAAACGAGTAAGACGCAGTTGCTCGTTTCTGAGTGATTTGGTTTCCAAACGTACAAACCCGCGACAGCCTGGGCCGTCGCGGGTTGTTTGAGTTTCGGGGCCACAGGGACAGGTTCATTGGTCCTTTTTCTTCATAAAAGGAACCACGGTACCTGTCCCCGTGGCTCCCCGATCTTTTTCCACTACTATAAGTTCTTAATAGAAGCCTCAAACCAACTCCCCATGCTACAATGAAACAGAAAGTGTTTGATATTTAAAGGAGGGAATTACCATGTTCACAACCGTAAGTAGTTTCGTACAAGAATGGAAACAAGAAGCCGCCGTCACCCAAAAGGTCCTGGATGCCATGACGGATGAGTCATTGAAACATGAAGTTGCACCTGACTTATACAGCATTGGAAGCGTCGCCTGGCATATCACGGGATCCGCTTATTACTTCCCGGCTCAGCTCGGTATCACATTTGACGTACCAGACATTCGAAAAGCGGCACCAGCATCTGCCTCAGAAATCAGCGAAACGTATAAAACCGTAAGCATGCGTCTTTCAGAAGCCGTTTCTGAACAGGTTTCAGATGAAAAGATGAACGAAGTGGTGAATCTATTCGGGATGGACATGCCGGTGCAAGCCGTATTCCGCCTGCTTATTCAGCACCAGGCGCATCACCGTGGACAGTTGACGACTCTTATGAGACAGGCTGATTTGAAGGTTCCTGGCGTGTATGGCCCTAGTAAGGAAGAATGGGAAGCGATGAATGCTCAGAAAAGCTAAAGAGTGAAGGCAGCCGGCGTATGTCGGCTGTTTTTTTGTGATAAGGATGTAGTCATGTCACCCTTCATGATCACTAAGAACGACATGACCGACCGTGGCTCTTTCCCTTAACAATCTTTTTCACTTACAAAAAAGTCAGCATCTATACTCCTATCTTCCGATTTCAGAATCAACATTCCAATCCCTATTAGCAAGAAGCCGATCCCTACCCAAGACGGGAGGGTTAGATGTTCACCGATGAGGAATACACCCAGACATGCAGCGGTCAGGGGTTCTCCTAATGAAAGGGTGACGGCCGTGGAAGAAGGAAGGTGGATAAGACCGTTTGCAAACAGAACATAAGCAAATCCTGTTGCGACGATTCCTAGATGGAGGCTGACGGCGAATCCATTCCACTCGGTGATCCACGAAATGTCATAAAGGAATAACAACGGTGATAAGATGATGGCACTGATGGAAAACACGACGGCCACGATCACGATGGGAGAATGTCTCCCAACTAATTTCCCACTGACAAAGGTGTAACAAGCAAAGGATAATCCTGCCCCCAAAGCCATCACGATTCCATATGGATCTACATTCATGGCTTCTTTATTAGCAAAAATCAGGAAGCATCCCATCACAGAGAGGACCGTAGAGTACCACCATACCCTCCCAGGACTCTTTTTCAAAAAAATCCATTCAATCAAACCTGATAAAATTGGCGCACTGCCAATCGCGATCACGGTTCCAATCGCCACTCCCGTCATGGTGACGGCTGAGAAAAAGAGAGGTTGATAACAGGCCATACAGAGAGAAGCAAGGAACGTTTCCTTGATGGGCCAATGTCTAAGGTTCAACCTCCCCAGTAACAGTACGATCATGAGCAAAGGAATTCCACCGAGAGCTAAACGCACAGCCCCAATCACGACGGGGTGCGCAGCCTCTGGAGCGAGTGCCTGAGCGGTTCCGGTGGTCCCCCATAATATGGCGGCAAGTAAAACCCAAAAGGGAGCCAACTTTTCTTGCATTCGATTCACCCCAATAAAAAGAACTTTCCCTTATTGTAGAAGAAAACGAAGCGTTTCTCTTTACCGGATTTAAGCGACCTTTTATCCCTTTTTAATCATTCTGTACGACTGGGGAGTGGTTCCTTCCCACTTCACAAACCATCTGGTAAAGGATGATGAGTTCTCAAAGCCGATTTCTTCACTTATAGCCGATATACTCCATGAGGTGGTCATTAACAATTGCTTCGCATCCTTCAGCCGTAATTCCGTGATATACAGCTTGGGGCTTTTACCTGTTTTCCGTTTAAACCAGGAGGAATAATAAGCAGGATGATAATGTTCGATGGCCGCTAAAGTGTCCAAGCTCAAGGACTCCCTATAATGTTGATGAATATAGTCAATGGAAGCAAAAGGGGTTGCTTTTAATTTATGTGTCACGTATCGGGTTAAATCGGTTAGTGCGGCCGAAGATCCTCTCTTATTCTCAGCCTCTTCTAACAGTAAGAATCGAATTGAAGCCCACGATTCATCCAACCGGACATACATGCTTTCTGTATCTCCCGGTAAGAAATGATCAGGAATATCCAACGTGAGGAATTCATTTCGATCAGTAGAGTGAAAATCATGACTGGACGCAGGCGGGAGATAAAAGCAATAATCTGAAGTGAGGTTGAGTTCCTGCAGGTCCGTCTTGATGTCTAAGGAACCCTGCAATGGAAACAATAATTGGCCAAAATCATGTTGATGAGATTGAATATCCCTGGAATACGATCGTTTATCACAAATCACCTGATTCCTTCGATCCACCGTACCCCTCCCCTTTCTTCTATTATTGACACCTTAATGATGCTGTAATTTCTTGAGCAAATGGAATATCTGCCCCCTATGATGGGATTCATGTTCAATCAGATGATAAACCACCCACTCAGGTGTAACATCATACTGTTCAAGTACCCTTGGTTTACGCCAATCCGTCAGGTCCATTGATCGAAAGTGGGAAAGAAATACTTCACGCACCTTGTTAAGGCGGTGAACATGCACTTCCAGACTTTGTCCCTCAATATGGGTCAAAGAGCCGTCTTCAGTGCTGACTCCGAGGGGAAACAACGACCGTATTTCCGGATCCCATTCACCGCCAATGACTTCAACATATAACCAATCTGCTTCTACCAATGCAATGTGATATAACAGCGAGCCAATCGTTTGTCTTTCATCCACTTTTGTATCGAGTATACGTTGGTTTATTCCCGTTAATTGTGTCAGAAGAGTACGGCGAATATCTTCTAAACACCATAACCATCGTCCGATTTCTTCTTCATATCCTGGTAATCGAGATACCTTCAATGTCCTTCTCTCCAATGAGATCCCTCCGCTCATTTATTCCTTTACCTTTTATCGTATTCTAGTCCTATCTTGTGTTAGAAGTACAGGGATTTCTTCATAAACACGCAGAATTACTTATCAAAGCAGGT
Organism: Rossellomorea sp. ABR4_004; assembly: GCF_056159585.1. NCBI lineage: Bacteria > Bacillati > Bacillota > Bacilli > Caryophanales > Bacillaceae > Rossellomorea > Rossellomorea sp. ABR4_004. Next base: position 708,024 of record NZ_JBSWVM010000002.1, read on the forward strand.
AGGGATTAAGTGTACGCCGGGGATGGTACAAAGGAATAAGGAGCATGTTTACCATCCCGCTGCTTCATGATAAAACGTTACTCCCCTCGTAACCCACTCATCACTCTTCTTTCTTTGAATGGAGATTAGTGTATACTTCCTCTTCCACTGATTCATTCATTTGCCTGTCTTCAATCTCTCTTTCTATTCTATCCAGTAACGATTCATTCTCTACTATTTCTCTTTTATTCTTGAGAAGCAAATCTTCGAAACTCATTTTTTTCTTCAACATCATGTTCTTCCTTTCAACATTCAATCAGTACTACTATCCTTTCTTCATCACTACGTAGGCCACCACGGCTGCCAGTACTCCGGCAGTTAATTTAGCGAAAATCATCGGCACTATAAAGCTCTTATCTATGGCCGCCACAAACCCAAGGTGACTCCCCATCACAAAGGACCCACTAACGGCAAAAGCTGTATTCACGACTTTCCCCTTATCATCGAGAGCCTTGAAGTTGGAAAACATGGGCACGTGGTGTGCCAGGGAAGACAACAAACCAACGAGAGACTGATCATTTACATCAAGCTTCTCCCCTAATTTCATGAATGGTTTTCTCAACACCACTTTTAAAAAGTAAACGAAAGGGAAGGCACCCGCCAGTATAATCGTAATGTTCCCAACGGTTTTGAAGCTCTCTTGTATTGGCACCATATTCTTGATAAGCTCTAAACCTGTTAATGTTTGAAACATCACCATCACTAGTCCGAAAATCAACACACATTCAATGAATCTAGAAAATCCTAAGAAAGCCTTCGTTGTCAATTGAGGGAATGTAGAGAGTGAGTACATAATGAAAATCGATAGCAAGAGTGTCGGGATAAGGTTCTTGACCATCCATATGACATCATAGCCGGAAATCAGACCACCCACGATACAGCCTATCGGGATTGTGACCAATCCGATCAGGATACCTTTGGCAAAAAACGGCTGATCTTCCTTAGGGATTAAATGGATGGCAACAGGTATGGTAAATACAAGGGTCGGCCCCATCATCGTCCCTAAAAATACCCATGCAAAATCGGCAGCCGCCTGGTCATTGGCCATTTCCATCGATAGCTTATATCCTCCCATATCCAAGGCAAAGAGTGTCGAGGCAAACATAGAGGGATCCGCTCCCAAAAAGGAATACACTGGGGTAATGATTGGTATGAACATATTGGCTAGTACGGGAGATAAAGAGATCATCCCAATCATAGATAACCCAAGGGCACCCATACTTTGAAAAGCCTTCGTAAATTCATTACCCAACCCTAACTTGTTTCCTATCAGTCTATCGACTCCACCAGCTATTCCAAAAATGGCAATTAAATAGATAATGAATTCGTTCAAAAAAAAGTCCCACCTTCATGGATGAGAGCCAGAAGCACGTCCCGGCTCTCATCTTTCATTGATTGCTAGAGAATGATCAAATCTCTTGATGATTTTGTCAGCCATTCATAGCCCTGCTCCGTAACGAGGAGATCATCCTCTATACGGCACCCTCCAAACCCTGGAATATAAATGCCGGGTTCGATTGTGATGACCATTCCTTTTTGTAATACTTCTTCACTTTCCTTTGATAGCCTCAGTGGTTCGTGGACTTCCATTCCAAGACCATGACCCGTGGAGTGGCCGAAATTCTCCCCATAACCCTGTTCCTCAATAAAACTTCTCGCCACGTAATCGATATAATTGGTCGGGGTCCTTGGAGACACTTCCTTGGTTCCCCTGCGTAACGCTTCGTGTACACTATCATATATTTCCTTGAAGCGATTCGTTGGCTGTCCGACAGACACCGTTCTCGTAATATCGGAACAATATCCCTCATACAGCGCACCAAAATCCAGCGTGATCATATCTCCTGATTCAATCTTTTTAGAAGAGGCAACTCCGTGGGGGAAAGCGGCTCTTTCCCCTGATGCGACGATCATATTGAATGAAGAGGAGGAAGCCCCTAATTCCCTCATTGTCATCTCAAGTCGGTTCTTCACCTCCATTTCAGTCATACCGGGCTTGATAAAGGAAATAATCTTTGAGAAAGCTTCATCTGCAATCGCTGCCGCCTTCGTTAGTAAATCGATTTCAACAGGTTCTTTGATTTCCCTGATCTTTTCAATCAGCTGATTGGATTTCTTAAGCTCCACTGCCGTTGCTTCGCTCAAAGCCAAATACGTTTTTAAGCTCATATCACCTTCTTCAATCCATACACTGCTCAACCCCATCTGTTGAATGGAATCATTCACTTCTTTGATGATATCCCCTTTATGAATGACTATCCTGAGTCCCTTCGCTTCTTTTGCTGCTTGTTCAGCATAGCGAAAGTCTGTAATCAAGACAGCTTCATTTCTGGTGACGAGAACAACCCCTGCACTGCCTGTAAACCCCGAGACATACCTTCTATTGATATCTTTCGTAATCAGAATTCCTTGAGCATCATGCTTTTCTAATTCCTTTTGGACCTTTTGCACTCGATTCATGATCATTTCCTCCTATTATGTGTAAGCCTTTTGGAAACATGGTTAAAACCTCATAGCCATCTTCGGTTATGACGACATCATCTTCAATTCTTACACCACCGATCCCACTTACATAGATACCAGGTTCCACGGTCAGAACCATGCCTTCTCTTAGAGATTGATGATTGGCGGAATGAATCGACGGTTCCTCATGGACTTCCATGCCGAGGCCATGACCGATTCTGTGAGGAAAATGACGACCGTAGCCCCCTTCTCTGATCACTCGCCTTGCTGCATCGTCTATTTTGGCCAATTGATTTCCAGGTCGGCATTCTTCCAGTGCAGCCAGGTTTGCACGCAGAACCAGGTCATACATTTCCAGAACTTCATCCTTCAGTTCTTTGAAAACAACCGTTCTGGTTATATCTGAGCAGTATCCGTTGTAGATGACACCCAAATCAAAAATGACCGTATCCCCCGGCTGTAGCGGGTGATTGCTTGTAACACCGTGGGGGTTGCTGGCATTACTTCCGAAGAGAACCATCGGGCTGAAAGACATCTCACGAATTCTGACTTTCTTTAATTCATATTCAATTTTCCCTAACACTTCTAATTCGGTTACACCTTCATATAAAGCAGAGATTCCAATCGCGATGGCTTCATCCGCATAGTGAGCTGCCATTTTTAAATGCCTGATTTCTTCCTGTCTTTTGATCAGCCTCATGTCAGAAAGCTTTTGATCCAAATGCTGAAACGTCATACCCGGAAATACGTTTTGCAGTTCTTTGCTGTTTTTTAGTGTAAGCATTTTTTCTTCTACACCAAACTCCCTGATTTCGTTGGCACGTGCCCCTAAATGGGTTTTCAATTTGCTCCAGACATCTTCTGTGTCTTGATAGCCAAGATAATCATCGTTCCAACCCGTTTCCAAAAGCATGTTTACTTCCATTTCGGGTAATACGAATAAGGGACCTCGCTCAACAAAAAGGAAGATCCCCACAAACCGCTCGTGTGGATCATAATCAAAACCAGCTAAATAGTGGATGTTATACCTCGACGTAATCAAGCCCCCTGTCCACTGGTTGTCTCTTAAAAAATCTTCTACTGCACTGATTCTTGAATTCATCGTATTCCTCCCTTCATCTATACGGCATGCAACTTTCATGCCAAAGTGAAGGGAACCGACTGCTATCTCTCGATCTACTCCCATCATGAAGTCATGCGCAACAGCTATTCGTTTGGCCTTTTGTTGTGCAGGATTGTGAACATCCAGTCCAAAACAACAACGTGGCTTTCCGTCCAACGTGTCAAGTTATTTAGACATATCACGTTAGGTTGTAAAACGATTTATACATCATGCTTTAATCGGGCTCAAAAAACGCACCAAATCAAAAACCCAAGAATGCTGGTCAATCAGCCTTCTTGGGTTTTACTTATTCAAGGTTTCGTCTTCTAACGAAAACCGTCAATCTTTAGTTTTTTCATTTTATTGTATAGTGTAGCCCGAGTGATGCCTAATCTCTTTGCTGCTTCTGTTTTGTTCCCGTTCTCATTTTCCAGCGCTTCCAGGATCTTTCGCTTTTCATACTGATTCATATCAACCTCTAATTCCCTTGATGACGGAATAAAGGTGGTTTCAAGCAAGCCGGCTATCTTTTCAGGAAGCAGACTTGGCACGATATATCCGCCCTCTGATAAAAGCACCATCCTGTCGACGACATTTTTGAGCTCCCTGATATTCCCCTTCCAATCGTATTCAAGGAGAAGTTGCGTAATTTGAGGAGCTATATAGTGGATGTCACAGTCATACTTTAAAGATGATTCGTACATAAATAGATGAAAAAGCTCTAAAATATCTTGTTTTCTCTTCCTCAAAGGGGGAATATCGATGCTTAAGGTATTCAACCGGTAATATAGATCCTCCCGAAATTCGCCTGTTTCCACCATAGCTTCCACGTTCTTATTCGTAGCCGCTATCACTCTGCACCGGACAGATTTTAACGTCAAGCCTCCTACAGAATAATACGACTTATTCTCAAGCACCCTCAACAACTTAACCTGCAGATCCATGGGCAAGTCTCCTACTTCGTCCAGCAATAACGTCCCTTCACCGGCAAGTTCCACTTTCCCGATCTTTCCGTTAGGGTCACCCCCGGAAAAAGATCCTTTCTCATATCCAAACAATTCACTTTCAAATAGTGCCGGGGACAATGCACCACAATTCAACGCGATAAACGGTTTTTCACCTTGGCTTTCATCGTGGATGGCCTTGGCAAATACTTCTTTTCCTACCCCGGTCTCTCCAAGCAATAATACATTTTCTTTTGTTTTAGCCATCTTTTTCGCTAAAGAAATGGCCTTCTTTATTTCAGAGCTGGATCCTTTGATCCTTTGAAAGGGATCCCTCATGTCGTTAAGTTTGGCTACCTTGTGCTGCAATTGTTGAATTTTCGATGAAGCATTCAATAATTCCCTGTTCATCATGACATGACTAGTCACATCTGTTTCGGCAGCCACCGCTCCAATGATCTCGCCATTGGACACGACCGGATTGGTGCTGATCAATACAAAAAGATCTTCCCTCGGTTTATGAAGATGATGTCTGTATGTTTTCCCTGTCAGCATGGATTCTTCATTCAATAACATTTCTTTCGGGAAGAAATGTTTCATATCCTTCCCCAATATATCTTCTTTCTGAATGGAAAAGATATTTTCCGCACCCTTGGTCCAGACAATCGTCCTTCCTTCTCTGTCAACAACAGATACAGAATTATCAATGGTATCAATGATCGTATGGAAATAGGCTTCCAACTTCTGAAATCGATCATTCAATTCCCGGGCAAGATCGTTCATGGTAACGTATCCTATGATCTCCCTGTTAGTGTCGGTCATAAGGATTAGTTCATAAAGGAAGCACTCATTTAAAACACATGCATCTTCCAACGCTTCTATGGAGCATTTGAAACCTTTTTTCCAATAGAGCTCCATCTCTTTCTGCTGTGTATAAAAAAGGTATTCATCTGTCTTCAAGTATCGTGTTTCATTTTCCATAGTTGAATGAAAGACGATGGTGCTGTCTTCCCAATGGGGATCACCTTCAAAACAAAAGTCGGTCCGGATTAGCTTGTGTGCATTCAGTAATTCCATAGAGATTCTCCTGTCGATACATCCTTTTCATTATTGGGTGTTGGTGTGTTGCAGATTATATGAATGGCTATTTCTATCATGTTTATAGCGAATTTATTCAAAGATACGGTACTCGCTCTGATCCATGAGTATGGATTCCTGATTAGCTTATCCTCAATATCAGGCTTTGTAAATAGATGGTTTACTAACCGGAACATGCTTATGACCCACTTGTGTTGAAGTTTGCTTGTGTCCAGTATATTTTATGGGCAACATGAATACAAAAGCAAAACTGTCCTATATAGGGAGGTGGAAACCCTATGTAGGACAGTCAGTCGAAGAAAATATGTGTTAAGCTGCATGCCGACGGCGCGTGTCAATCTTTTCTGGTGGAATCCAGGACCTCCAAATAATGCTGATTGAACATAATGCCCAGGATGTTCCCAAACGGATTCACCACAGAAGCCGTAATGAATCCCTCACCACGTTCTGTAGGTGGCTCGTACTCTTTCGCTCCCATGTCTGATGCTGACGACAGTATGTCAGTGGATTACAGCCAAATGGTACGGTTTAGAGTTCTTTTCAACTGCTTATATTGGTTCAAAAAAAGCAATGAGGTTATGGTCAGGATCCATTACTCCAAAGTCACGTTCACCCCACCATTGATCAGTTATTCGTGCATTAGGATGTAAAATATCCAAAGGCAGTATACGTCTGTATAGTTCATCTATCCCCTCGACTTCAATCCGGCAACTGGCGGTTCCTGCAATAAAGGATTCTGCACCTGAACAGACTGGTAAAGAAAGATCACGCGTACGCCAACCTTCATCACTTGCTTCCCAAAGATGAATTCGAACCTCATGACACATAAGGACAGCAAACCCGTCTTCATGATGGACTGGAGTAAAGCCAAGCTTATCGCAATAAAAATCCATGCTTTGCTTCATATTCCTCACTGGCAACGCAGGAATGGATTTCACCATTTTCATGTAGGATATTCTCCTTTCAGATACGAACGTAAATTCATACTAGTTCATAATTCGATTTGAAAGTTGAAATCCCTTTATTTAATCTGGAATATGACCTATAAAGTGCACAACACTAAAGAATTACCTTTCGACAATATGATGTATGTAAAAAGAAGATCCAGGAGTTCCCCTTTCATTTTCAAAGAGAAAAACCTGGATTATCAGGGTTGAAGTTCCTCATGAAGGAACCCAATTCCCTTTTCAAAACAGCGCAGTAATCGACTGATAATTCACCTTATCCTGCTGGAGCTTATTCAAACTATCATCAAGATGTCGTAGAAGTAATGTTTGGAGCTTTTCCTCATCCCCACCTTCAATATGCTTGATCATTTCTTCATGTTCCAGGAGATCCCGTTCTTCATTGTCTTCTGTAAAGACATCATACAGTACCATATAGATGGTAATCCGGTTCAGGATTTCCTCCATGAATTCAACGAGATATCGGTTTCCGCTTGCCTTTGCGAGGACAAGATGGAAGGCGTTGTTTTTTTCCTGATACAAAACGATTTCTCGTTCCTTGTAGGCCGTTCTCATTTCTTCGAGAAATAGTTTCAGTTGATCGATTTCGTTCGTTCCAAGATGTGAGAATCCGTTTTGGATCGCCATCTCTTCAAGATTTTTCCTCATTTCAAAAGCCTGGACCATTTCTTCGATTGTCGGCTGAACGATGAACGCTCCCTTATTAGGAATGACATTCACAAGCCCTTCAGCTTCTAGCTTCGAGATGGCGCTTCGAATCGGAGTCCTGCTTGCCTTGACCTTCTCTGCAATGGCACTCTCAAATAATTGGTTTCCAGGCGCCATTTGCCTATTCAAGATGGCATTCTTTATTAGATGATACACTTTTTGCTCGACCGTTTCTTTTCTCATTTCCAATTAACCCGCCTATACGTTCTTTTCTCCTATTTTACCATAGGACTGACTGTTTCCCGAATAATATTGTAGAACAATCTTGTTCGAATATATACACTGTGCTATAGTATCCTAGTATTCAACTGGAACGGAGTGATGAAATGAATACGACTGTGAAAGAAATAACGCTTATTATGATAGGGTCCCTTTTCTTTGCCCTCGGGGTGAACTTGTTCGCCATCCCGAATGAGCTTGGGGAAGGCGGCGTGACCGGTATCTCCATGACCCTCTATTATGTCTTGGGATGGTCACCGGGTATCACCAACTTCGTCATGAACGGGGTCCTCTTGGCGATCGGTTATAAAGTATTAAATAAACGGGTGACGTGGTACACCATGCTCGCCATCTTCTTTTCCTCCCTCTTCATTCATCTGACAGAAGATATGGGCAACTCCGTCGACATCATGCTTGGGACGGTCTTCGCCGGTGTGTTCATCGGTCTCGGCCTTGGGATTGTACTGCGTTCAGGGGGGACGACGGGAGGATCCACCATCATTGCCCGCATGCTCAACCAGCATTTCGGCTGGGCCGTGAGTACGTCGATGTTCGTGTTCGATATTATCGTCGTTCTCGGTTCTTCGTTTGTCATCGGGGTGGAGAATACGATGTACACGGGAATTTCCATCTATATCAGTACGAAGATCCTCGATTACTTGATTGACGGTTTCGATACCAGAAAGGCCGTCACGATTATTTCCGCGCATACCGACGCCATCGCTGAAAAAGTGAGCGCCGAAATGGACCGCGGGGTCACTGTCATCAACGCAAGAGGTCACTATTCGAAAGAATCCAAGGATATCTTGTATGTCGTGATCAATAAACAAGAGCTCTTCCTTTTGAAAAAAATGATCCAGCAAATTGATGAGAAAGCGTTTGTGGTGGTCCATGATGTGAGGGATGTGTTTGGGGAAGGATTTACGTTTCCGAAGACATAAGAAAAAGTGTCTGGCCCGTGGCAGCGATTGCCCCGGGCCCGTTCACTTGGTCCAAACCATCCCTATTATGAGGATTGGCGTGAGTCCTTTTAAAGCTCTCAAGCCCCGATGATCCCCTCTATCTTATATTCATATTCAACGAAGAAACTTCGACATCTACTTGATAATCGATGGTTGCTTGACTGAAAGTATTGTCCCAGTCCTCTTTATGACTTTTCCAATAGTCCGGGTGTTGGATTCTAACGTAATCGTGAAATGCTAAGACGTCTACTTTCAAGTCCTGTTGAATTTTCTCTAAACTATTTTTTATTTGTTCTTTGATCTTTTCTTGTATTTGTCTTTCTAGATCCTTTATATTCTCTTTTTTTGTAGGTTCATCCGTTTCTGTAATCAGTTCAGATATGTGCCCGCTTACTTTTGTATCCACTTGAAAGGAAATTCGTCCATTCTCCAGTAGAGGGTTGACTTTGCTAGTGATGGTTTCCAGCTCATATGTAATCGGTTTGTTGCTGCCTTCTTCCTTGATCTTTACGATTCCTCCCTCTGTTAAAGCTGTTAACCAATTCATTCCGACCAATTCTTCTTCATTTAGGAATCCGATTTGAGTAAGAGTGTCCCCTTTCACCACAGCTGCACCGGTGAGGATGACTTCATTATGTCTCTTCTCAATATTCTGCAGCAAGAAACTTGATTTTGCCTCCATCGTTGCGTTGATTTTTGAAAGAGTCATGGGTTCGATTAGCTTATTCGATTTATCAATATGATCTGATACCTCTTTTATATGCACCGAAGGAATTTCAGTCGTTTCCGTATCCATAATGTCCCTGGAGAGTCCATTCGTTACCATGATCAAGCAGCTCATTCTTGCCTCGGGATCACGAATGAAGAAATCCAATAATTCTCTGATGTTTCTTTTTTCGGCTACTTTACTACTCAATATAATCAATCTTTGATGTTGACCGTTCAGAGTGTTTTTTCGTTTCAGTAAAACGTCCCGTGCGGTCTCAAGTATGGATTCCCCTGTTTCATGAACATTAACAAAAGGCTTTGCATTATTACCTGTAGACATGTTAGAAGATTGATTGCCTGCCACATTCACGAGTTGGTAGGTCACATTTATTAAATCCCCTTCTGAATGCTCACCGCTATTCCTTTGCCCCTCATCTATCCCGACCCCCAGTAGAAGGTCCAATTTTTCAATATCCTTAGAACTCCAACACCCTGTTAGCATGAGTACAGTAAGTAGGATGAAAAGATAGGTAACATGCTTCAATTGAATTTCCCCCTTACGATAGAGACGGCTAATAAAAGGATGGGCAGTACACCAAACAAAAGAATCGCGGCATTTCCAAGTAAATCTCCCATTGCGAATAATTGGTATAAATCACCTGGGATCATGGAGGATATCAATACGACGGGCAGAAAGAGAAGGAGAAACACCTTCATATCCTTGTTGAATAACTGTGACATACCTAGAGAAGCAATATAAAGAGTGATGGAGATGGTGGCGAAAATTTGTAAAATCCATACGATCAAAAACAACGAGTCAAATCGTTCAAAAAAGATGCCCGGAAATTCAAAGGAATTGATGAGAGAAATAGTCGGCCAAGCAAGATTCCCCACCCCATCTATGGATAATGCACCTATGACAATAATGACGGTTATCAGATAAAAAATCATCGGTAGGAATACTCCTATTAAGACAATCTTTTTCCCTTTTTTGGGTTCAGTTAAATAGGCCGATAGAATAATCATTAACTCAATCCCAATGTAGGATAGAGACGTTGTTTTCACGCCCTTTAACACAGGGAGGATTCCATCTCCCATAACAGGCCGCAGGTTATTGATTTCAAATAAACCTAAACTCATGGTGGCAATTAAGATGAAAATGATGACGGTAAGGGGAAAAATGACTTGGAACACACGTGCAATGGAATTGATTCCGTCCGTATTTAGATAAAGGGCAAGCCAAAGAAACAATACGATTAACACTTGAATGGGAGTGCCCTCGAGCAAATAGGTTTCGGTTACTTCAGCCATCACCCGTACTTCAAAGCTCGTGAGTGTGATGAAGTACATAATCATCGTCAATCCAAGGAGGACACTGATGATTCTCCCGACAATGTCTCTACTATACTGAAAGAACGTTTTGGTAGGATATCTGTTATTAAGGGTTAAAATAACCATCCCTGCTATGATGGGAAAAATACTGCTGATAATGATGGTGATCCAGATATCAGGCGTCCCTACTGCAGCAGCAGCTGTCCTTGGCAGCGTCAATATTCCGACGCCAAGAATATAGTTGATGATGAGGATGATCGCTTGAGTGGGACTGATTCGTCCCTGTTGATTCACGTTCATTCATGACAAGTCCTTTCACTAAGTGAAGTCCATGACTACCCTTTTCTGATTTTGTCGCCTGGCTTTAGAATATCGGGTCTTCTTTTCATTGATTGGATGGGCAGCCTGATTAAAAAGTCTTTCCAGTCGTTGATTTGGTACGGTACTGCAGGACCGAGGAAAGGGACTCCAAAGCTTTTCAAACGGACAAGGTGAATACAGAAAAAAAGGAAAAAGACGATGACACCATAAAGTCCCAGAGTAGCACCTAAAAACATGGCGATAAATCTTAGTATTCTTAATGAAATACTTAACGTATATTGTGGGAGTGAAAAGGAAGAGATCGCCGTAATGGCTACAACGATGACGGTAACCGGACTAACGATACCTGCTTGCACCGCAGCTTCTCCAATCACAAGACCCCCGACGATCCCAATGGTTTGACCGATGGGCTTTGGCAAACGTAACCCTGCCTCCCTTAAGATTTCAATCGAAACTTCCATTAACAGAGCCTCAATAAGAACAGGAAATGGGACTCCTTCACGAGAACTCATAATGGAAATGGCCAGATTGGTTGGAATCAGCCCCTGATGGAATGAGACAAAGGAAATATATAAAGCGGGAGTGAAGACCGATATGAAAGCAGCCGTATATCGTAATAACCGAATCAATGAGCCGGGAATCCATCGATCATAATAGTCTTCTGGCGATTGCAGATACATATTGATGGTGACTGGGGCAATCAAGACAAATGGGGTACCGTCCAGCAATATGCCGACTCTCCCTTCTGACAATGCAGCAATCACTCGATCAGGTCGCTCCGTGCTTTGAATTTGCGGGAATAGGGAGAAAGCATTCTCTTCAATCAGTTCTTCTATATACCCAGACTCCAGTACATTATCGATGTGAATCGATTCAATCTTTTCCTTCACGTTCTGTATGATGGTTTCATTGGCAATGCCCTCTATGTAGGTGATGACCAGTTCCTTTTTGAATCGTTCTCCAACTTGGAAGCTAATGAACCTTAGATCCTGATTTACACCAGCTTTTCTTAGAATCGCTTGATTATCATTAATGTTTTCATTGAAACCGGTTCTCGGACCTCTCACCACCTGCTCGGTTACCGGTTCTTCAATACTCCGATCTTTTGAGTCACTTGTTTTTAAAATGATCGCTGTATTCGATTTTTCATGAAGCAACGCTGTTTCCCCTCTTAAAATATAAGAGGTGATTGCACTTAGGTCTTGTTCTTCATGACATTCACTCACAGGAAGCATTTCTTTAAGAGAATAAGGGATCTTCTCGTCATCTATTGGGTTGAACATAAGGGGCTTCAAAATATTATTATTAATAATGGCTGTATCCACTAACCCTCTCGTGAAAATGATCGAAGCCCTTGAATCATTCATGAAAAATTCCCGTGTTATGATATCATTATTTTCTCCAAGCACTTCATTGATCATCGATAGATTCTCAGATAGATCGCTTGTCATCATAAGGGCTGATTCCTTCTGTTTCGGTGAGCCGGGTTGATTCATTGCATCAGTAAGGAAGGTCTTTATTTTCATGATGATAATGGGTACGATCAACGTTACGATGGCATATATGTATATGTTGAAATCAGGAAGGAACCCGATGACCTTTTGAAGAACATCCACTAAACAAACCTCCTAAATAAGCTTGCTCTCATCTAGTTTCTCTTTAAAGTAAGGATTTATTCCGAAGGTACACGATATCAGTGTATTCAACGGCTTCCAGGTCCTATTGGAGGTAAATCAAAAAAAATCCCCCGAATTACTTCGGAGGATCATCCAATGATGTCACAAGATTAGCCTTCATCCATGCGGCAATCTGTTGCTCATCTGAATGTGGAATTTGTTCAAGTTGATGGATCACCAGCTCTTGTCGCTGCATTGAATGGTTTTGGCTCAACTTCGCTTTTCCTTCTATCTTACTGATCTTTATTTTGAAACCTTGAACTCCCTTGCTCATACCAGCAAGATACTCTGCGCCTGCATCTTCTAACCTGTATGAACTGTCAGGAGATTCATAGTTCATGACCATATCATGGAATGATTCCATTAACTCCTTTTCGTCCCTCAGAAACTCGACTTCTCCATACACATGGACGGTCACATAATTCCAGGTCGGCACTGCCCTATTCGTCTCATACCAGGACGGGGAGATATAACAATGAGGCCCATGGAAAACAGCCAGGACGGTTTGATTTTCAATATCTTTCCACTGAGGATTCGGACGGGCAAAATGTCCATATAAGTAGTTCCCGTTCACTAGTAACGGCAAATGAGTGGCACATGGCAATCCATCGTGTTGAGAAAAAAGAGTCGCAAAACTATGTTCTTTCATGATTTCGTAAGCCACGGATTCATCCGTGATCTTAAAATCTTTTGGAATAAACATGATGAACCTCCTTTCAAAGATGTTTTTAGGCATTGGTCAGGTGATCTGGATTTGTCCCCTGATGGAGCATTGCCCCCTACTTCCTGCTACTTACCATTTGTTCGTTTCTCTACTGCTGCAATCGCTTCAATTTCCACCAATTGATCTGTGTACCCCAGTACAGTCACTCCTGATAACGTACTCGGGACATCATGATCCCAAAACTCTTCTCTTATCGCGTTCCAAGCCGCCACTAAATCTGCCTGCTGTTGAGACGCTACCAGAACCCGTGTATATACGACGTCCTTCAAGGAGGCACCACTCTCTTTCAGTACTTCCTTCATATTCTCCACACACAGTTTGGCTTGAAGCTCGTAATCATTGATATGGGGAACTTCCCCCTCTTTGTTAAGAGGACAAGCTCCGGCCAAAAACAGGAGATCCTTGTCCGAAGGTACTCTTGCAGCGTATGCATAATCAACATCGGCTAAATGGGCTGATCGAATCAATGAAATGTTTTTGTTCATGTTGTTCCCTCCATTTGTTTTGACGAATCCGAAGACTCACTCATGTTTACGTGTTCAATACTCCTAAATATTCTTTCCAGGGCCCCACATCGTCCAGATAACGGTTGGAAAACACCCTTACAATCTGAGAAAGATGGGTCAAATCATGGACCACCCAAGTAGAGATGAGTTCACGGGCACTGACCCTTCCGAAAGCAGGATGCATACCCGTTGCATCAAGGGAATGCTGAGCCGCTAACTCTTTTAACTCCTTCACATTCGTTGCTCTGAGGGAAGCGAATTCCATGATCTTCTCCTCAAGACTTTTGGAAGTGGCCTCCTCTAAATGGGAAAAACGATCAAAGACTGGAAACACCGTACTTTCCCCCTCCTGGAAGATCATCTTCAATCTCGGAATCCAATTGTGTTTCTCCCCTTCGATTAAATGCTCCACAACTCCAATGGCATTCCAGGTCCCTTCCCCTTCATCACACTCCAACCATCCTTTGGACAAACCGGTAAGGAAACATTCAAGGGTCTTCGGAGTTCTCTCCAAGACCTCGATTCCTTCATTTAAGTTAAAGTTCATAGGCTTTCCTCCTTAAATGGATTTCTTTAGTGAAAATGTGACGACTGGCTGTCTCACCCTCCCCCTTCTTCAAGGTGCCCATGAGAAGGAGTAAATTCTATTGATCTCTTAAGTTAAGTTCGACGTGGAGGAATGAATTCCTTGTTATATTCGGTACATGCCCGGCACACAAAAAAAACAGGCTGCCCGCTAGTCACGGGCAACCCCACTGAACAAAATCACACAAAATGCACAAACATCCCAACCACTAAATATCCAATACATATATACGTTACAATCGTCTTCACTTTCGAGTCACCTTCCATGCTCATCATAGAGTGGTGATCTCCGGATTTCATGAACAGTCGATTCAAATAGATGGACACCATCGCGACAATGGCAAAGACGATGTTTAACCAGAAGGTATAATTGATTTGAAAGGGTGATTCATTCATCACTTGTTTTGCGTTTTCCGGGATTAATCCAATGGCCGTAAACGCATAGTGCATCCCTAACGCAGTCAGGATGATCGATAGATAGAAGATACCTGCAATGTATAATGCCGTTTTTAAACCATAATACTTTTTGTGGACCGCAACAATCGGTGGTACGACCAAATCAGAATAGATGAAAGCCATGATTCCTGCAAAGGCCACTCCACTGGATGCGAGTATGGTGGCAATGGGGATGTTCCCCATGGACCCGATAAAGGTGAGCATGGCAACGATCGGACCGATCAGTGCATTTTCCAGTACCTTTAAGAATGAGTCCGGTTGATCGGCGAGGAAGAACATTTTCCACGTATCTTCCGAAATGAATGTGGCCATGATCCCCGCAATGGTGAATCCGATCGTAATCTCTTTCCACACCATTTGCCAATTCATCACAAACTCATGTCCGACCTGATACCAGCCCTCTTTGGACTTGATTTTCTCTTTCCAGTTGAATCCTTCTTCGCCTTCCTTTTCGTCCTCCACATGATCCTTTGCTTCCTCCACCAGCTTCTTAGGATAAGTGATTTTTACAAGAATCCAGGTAATAAAGATCAGAACGATGCCCCCGATCATCTCTGCAGCCACAAACTGCCATCCTAGAAAGATATAAATAAGGATGCCCAATTCAATCACCAGGTTGGTAGAAGCAAAAAGAAAGGCAAGGGTCGGAATAAAATGGGCCCCTTTTTTGAAGAGGTTCCGCCCTGCTGCCAGGGCTGCAAAGGAGCAGGAGGAACTGATCGCCCCGAACAGTGTGGATAACCCAACAGACTTCAAGCTTGGATTCCCCATACACTTCACCATTTTATCCTTCTGTACAAAGGCCTGAATCATGGAACTGATTAAGTACCCAAGTACGAATGCCCAACCGGATTTCCAGAAATACCCCAGTGAGGTCTTCGCCGATTCGCCAATCAATTCAAACAAATGACCATCTCCTTTTCTGTACTCGATATCTGCTTAGTTCATTGTTACCCACTATTTATGCAGAAACATTGCATCTTGCATCAAAAAGGGGATCTGATTCCCATCACGGTTGTTGTACTATTACCACTAACTGTTTTATGTAACACTTCAATTCATAAAAAAATGCCAGTCCCGTTGCGTTCATCCAATAACGCAACGGGACTGGCATCAAAATGGGCCAAGGGACCTGTCCCCATGGACTCCCACCTCACTCCACCACCCGCGGACCCACCACATGCATCACAATATCCGCTGTGAAATGAGCGATCATGGCGAATTCAAGTCCCATGAAGACAAAGAGTGCCCCGAATACGAGCCCACCTATTCCATTGATGACAAGCATACTGATGAAGATTCCGAGAGTCATATCAAAATTGGACGCTGCCACTCCATAATGCATGATGCCGAAGATGAAGCTAGCAACGATGATGGCCGTCCATTTCTTCGCTTTTGTCGCCGTTCCTTTCAACATTTTCACCTGCAGCCAAATGAGCATGGTGACCAGGAACAAGCGGAAAATCGATTCTTCATTCACGGCCGCTCCGAATGATCCCAATATCCCGAGCCACCATGCTGGTTCTTTGTGTGAAGAATTGTCCACTCCGAGTGGCTCCGATACGATCAGGCTGAAGACGCTGATGGCCACACCTGCCAGCACCCCATAGAGAGCGGATTTCATGACGGGTTTTCTAAAAGAATGAAGCGGTTGGTCTTTATTGAAAAAAGCTTCGATGATCGGAGTCTTGAGCTTTACCTTCTTAGCGAGCCATAAGGCGATGAACAGCAGGATTCCCGCTTCCAACAGAACCTGAATGACGTAGAACAGGGTGAAGGACAGCTCGCTCAGTCCCATGACTTCATGAAGATTCTCACGTGATATGGCATAGAGGGCAATAGCCAAAGCTCCCATGATGTTTAGAACAAGTAGCATAAAATAGACTTTCCAGTTGATGATACTTGGTCTCTTCCCCTCATAAGTGGCAGCGACCAATCGATCATCTTCCCTATCTTCTCTTTCAACATAACTCTCCACTTTTTCCTGAAGATCCATGATGAACGGTTCCGGGTTTTCCATCGATAGCAATGCTTTCTTTACTACTTTCTTCTGGCCAAAATAGCCTCTTGCATAAATCGGCTCCTTGAAGATGATTTCATATTTCAGTTCATCCATCATGCCAAACACACGGGTGAACACTCTTGGAAGCATGCTGACATGATAGGCATCTTTCTCGTGAATGATGCCCCCGCTCTTGTTATACTGCGTCCTTGCCGGTTGGATGACGGCGACATCCCTGATGTGAAAGGTCAATGACCTTCTTGCTCCAATATTCATGACGACTTTGTTCCCTTTCAGGATGATCGGCGAGTTCCTGACTAAATTGTAATCTCCCAGCATGTAGAGGATGCTGTAGACATGAAGCACCACCAGGATATTTGCCCTGAGGGGATCGATTTCCTTTAAGTAAATGTGAAAGACAATCCCTTCTATCACTTGTTCATGAAGGAGCGCAATGAACAGCCAGAAGTAATTCGATCCTTTGTGGTAAAAATAGCTCTGGACTCCTTTGTCACTGCCTTTCTTCCTCTTCCATCTAAAAAAGGCATAGAAAAGAATGACCCACTCTTTTTTCAGGATGGTCATGAACGGGTTGCTGTCCATATCCCCCCGTCTGTATTTCACAAACAGGATGACGGCACCGACTTCCGCCAGGGTAACGAGTATGATGAGTGAAATGATCAACTGAGTATCCATCTGTTTCCCCCTTTAACTGAATCGTTTCATCTGGAACCAATAAATGAGGTATTGAACGACGCCCATACCGATTAACAGAATGATAGGAATGTAGGGAATGTGATGTAAATAAGCCGTAAGGGCAATGCCCACCGGAATCGCAAAGGCAAAGAAGATATACACCTTCCTCGTCGCCTTGAACGTCAGCCACTGCATCCCCTCATCTTCTTCCCGCAGTTCCATCGGGATTACGCTCGGCTTGATCCGATTTTCCGGATGCCGCCTGTTATAAACAGGAATGATCGCCATCATGATAAGGATCGGAATCCCAAGCACCATCGAATCCACCACGAGCCAATCCGGGATGTAGGCTGCATAATGATCTCCTAACATAATGATCCCAAGGCCAATGATGAGAACGGCATTGAACAGTGGTGACTGAAATATCTTCTTTAACATGAACCTCTCTCCTCTTCCAAGCGAAATATCTCTTCCACCGGCACATCAAATGCGTGTGCGATCTTCAGAGCCAGCGTGATGGACGGTGCATAATCCCCTTTTTCGATCAATCCAATCGTCTGTCTGGTAACGCCGATACGATCAGCCAGATCCTGCTGGGTAAACCGGAACCTGGCGCGCAATTCTCGAACAGAATTATTCAACATCTACCATTTTTCTCCTTTTATGGATTTATTACCTTAAATGTAAAGAATCCATTGCATTATGTATAGGATGTTTTACTTTATTTGCTAATTGGACATTTAATTGTGGCGAAATTGTTAATAACTGGTTTTTCAGTTGACAAGGGGGATTTATCTGGAGAAAGGAAAAGATGAATGGACATAGCAATGCTTAATAAATGAAAAAGAGAGG
The DNA here is from genome assembly GCF_056159585.1 of Rossellomorea sp. ABR4_004. Classification (NCBI taxonomy): domain Bacteria; kingdom Bacillati; phylum Bacillota; class Bacilli; order Caryophanales; family Bacillaceae; genus Rossellomorea; species Rossellomorea sp. ABR4_004. The sequence continues at coordinate 726,382 of NZ_JBSWVM010000002.1, forward strand.
TGAGTCACTCATTCATGACTCACCTCTCTTCTCTAACTTCTCGCCATCCACTCATAGCTGACCACCCCATGAACCACTTCGAACCCGGCAGCTCTATATAGGTTTATCGCCTGGTGATTCTGCTTGCTGACACAAAGGGTGATCTCAGAAAGCTCATCGTAATGAAAAAGTTGTTGGATAGAAGTTTTGACTAGTTCGGTCCCAATCCCCTGTTTTCGAACCAAAGGGGAGACCGCAATAAACTCAATATCTCCTTCTGCGTGCTCAGGATTAGCCTCGAAATAGGAATAGCCTTTTATTTGCTGACATTCATCCTTAATTATGAGGAGTTGATTGTGTTGATCGGAAAGCAAACCTAGAATGTCATCAGCACTGTAATACGCGCCCGGAAAGGCGGAATGATGAAGGTCAGAGAATGCCTCCTTGAAATGAGGGGAAAAGGGTTCAACTTCACAAGAATCTACCAAATTAAAATGATCCCGCTTTACTTTAAGAATGAGATGGTCACCCTTCTCTACGGCTTTTATATCAGATAGGAACTCCTTGGATTGTTCATTTCTTACATTAATAAAGAAATAGATTCTCTCTAAAGGGTTTTCCAGAGAAGAAAGCAGCCTTCTCAAAAGTTCATTGGCTACATATCCCCAATCTTCCTCCTCGTCTACAAAAGGTCCCCAAGCCTCTGCAGTTTGGTCCTCCAAGTCGATATCAAACCCTAGAGCGCCAATAATATGCTCACCTCTATAGGCAACCAGGAAGGAATTCGATACATCCAAATCGGAAAAATCGGTCTGTAATGAGTCAAGTATTTCACTTGCCTTCACTCCGCAGTATCCAATATGATGCTGTGATTGATTGTTCTTCTTTTCAATAAACAGGGAGAGCTTTTCAAGACTGACAGGCGGTTGAATGGTTATTTGCATGGTTTTTCCTACCTCCTAAAGAGCCATAGGTACAGGTTACCTGGTACAAGGGGCCAAGGTACCTGTCCCCTTGGGTGGAACTTTTAATTTTATTGTCTTTGTAATTGGTTAAGAAACCATAATACTTCTTCACTTTTTGTTATTGAGCAATTCAAATGAAAAATATTACCTTTACCAATCGATAATTCTTGAGATTCTTTATTATAATCAACGGGTAATCTTTTGAAAACGTGCCAAGGATAAAATAGCGATAAAAAGCTTTCAGAGAAAAAAACCCCATTTGCACTTATGACGATTCCATCCGTTCCTACACCTAAATAAGTATTTAAATACGCCAATAACGTATCATGTTTATCTATTTTATTTTTTTTCATTAATGAGATTTTTAGCATTTCTGGAATATGCTCCTCTAGCATTATACTAAAGCTCATTGTTTTACAAAGTGAACAATCCTCATAATTACTAAATGCCTTACAAACGGTTTTTATCTTATCAATATTTACAGCACAACCACTACTTGCTTTTATGTCGTTTCCATCTTTTTCAATCGGCAATGCCTTTATTTCTTCTAGCATTTCTATTAGGAGTTCATGTGGATAAGAAGTACCCGTTATATCAAATGTTTTTTTATCATCGAGATAAAGTACTCCATCTTTCAACTTCATTGATTTCGTGTTTTTTAATTGCTCCCATGAGAAACAACCTTTTCCCTGACCAATTAGCCTCCAATATATCCCCTTCTCCGTGAAACACACTCCATTCTTTTTAAGAAAACAACTTAAGAATGCCATTACACGTTCATCAGAAGGCAAATCAAATTTTTCATTAATATGCTTCATAATCTTTTCTGGTATATAGCGATAAAAAAAATCAGTTTGTTGGTATTTTGCTATTATATCTTCTAGATTGGCGTCTACAACATTCTTCATTTCATCTCTCCCCTTACGACACTTTTATAATATGTAATACGTACTTGATGGTAAAAAGTTACAAAAAATCTGACAAAGTCTATTATTTCGCGGCAGACACAATCATCATTTTTTCCTAGGATTCACCACTATATCATTCTATTTAGTATAGTTAGAGAGGTATGGACGAAGTACGTAAAAGTATGTTGCTCTTTAAATAATCCAGTAAAAAATGACAGGTGCATAACCCGTCCCATTGAAAACCGAGTCCAAACTGATCATTCAATAATCTTAGTCATTTTCTCAGTTCTTTTTCCTGAAAATCAGGATGTATTCCTTCATACTTTCAGCTTAGTACACAAAAAAGAGACGTTTCTCACGCTACCAAAGCAGCAGAATCGTCTCTATTATTCCTATTTACCTAACACCTCACATACTTCCGCTTAAACCCAATCTTCCCTTTCTCCACTTGCTTCAGAATATCATCGGCAGCCTTCAACGTGCTGTTCTTTTTCCCTTCCCGTACCATTTCAACCGGTCCGATCTCATTTGCCCTCTGAAGAGCCAGTTCATGAAGAGGTACGAAAGAGACTCCGACTGTCGAGACAAAATTACTCATCGCCGATTTCGTTCGTTCAGGTGCATGGTGGATGGTTTCTTTCACTTGTTCCAGCATTCCCGCGAGCTTCGTTTCCGAAAACTCTTCGTCCTTGCGATTCCCGAGCAGCCAGCAGTAGCAGCTCCATCCCGCGGACATTTTCAGCTCTTCCCCGCTTGCAATCCATTTATCGGCCACGTCTTGTGCGATATCGGCTTCAGCCAAAGTGACCGCCACCACGTAATCGGACAGCATATAAAAATATGCCCCGTCGATCCAGCGGTCAAAGTCTGCCTCTGTCATGGCTTTCGGATCGGCAATGACACCGGCAAAATACATGGCATCGTAATTCCCCGTTGCATATAACTCCTCAGCCAACGCCTGATCCTTCTTGATTTTCCTGGCGATCGGCTTCATCGCACCCGTCGCGACGCCAAAGACCGGCTCATGAGCACCATTGGATATGTACATTTTCTTCGATCGTTCCTTGCCGAGTGCTTCCAGCTCTTGCATGACCGTATGTGAATCCATTCTATCCACTTCCTTTATTTTATTAATTGGCCATCTTATCACGGCCACACTTTAGTCAAATCGGTTTATGATTTTTTTGCAAAAGACAGCCCTTTTTCTTTCAAAGCCTCATTCAGAATGCGCACTGCTTTCGGTCCTACCCCATGAATCTTCAGAATATCGGATTCCGACACCTTGGTAAACTGCTCAAGGCGATAAAATCCGGCGTTATGAAGCTCACGGTTCGCAGGCTTACTCATCTTAGGCAATTCGCTTTCTGGTGTTGAGTTAGTGGTCATGTCCCTGTCCCCCTCTCTTTTCACCTGTCTTGCATCCAATACAACTAAATAGAATGCTCCTGTTTAGTATAAGTATTCTCCCTAAATAGTGCTGTTCCTTTATTTCATGACAGAAAAAAGAGCTGCCACAAGGACAGCTCTTTTTAAGACTACATTCACTCAGGGCGCAGGAGCAGGCTTCCCTGCTTCGATCAACACTTGGTCGCGGCCCAGCATGACGGAAAGGAGAATGGTCATTACCCCGGTTCCGATGAGGAGCCATTCAATGGCGATGATATCGGCCAAGGGTCCGAATATCAGCATGCCAATCGGCATCATCGAGGTGGAGATCATCCCCATGACCCCAAAGACTCTTCCCAAATAATTCTCTTCGATTTTCTCCTGCAGCAGCACCATTGTCGGTGTATTGAAAATCGGCATGGCCACTCCGAATAATGCCATGAAGACGAGATAGAACCAAAAGACCGGAACAATACCTAGAGCAAAGGTGCAGAATCCCATAATCAGACTTGAGAAAGTCATCGTGGCAATCTTATTTTTAAACCCTCCCCAGGAAGCAATGATGGCTCCACCTGCCATCATCCCGATCGAAAAGGCAATTTCGATGGCTGTCAGTCTCCAAATATCGTCCCCGAAACTTCTGGCGACCTGCAGCGGAGTCAGAAAGGCCGCAGGTGCCATCAGAACAAAGAAAATGGAGAAGAACAGGAAGAACTTCTTCAGGAATCCATGGCTGTTGACATATTGTAAGCCTTGCTTGAAGTCACTGAAGTAGCTTGTTGTTTGTTTGACCGCTGCCTTCTCATGCACCGAGATGTTTAAAAAGGCAAGCAGTGTGATGATTGCAATGGCTGCTGTAATGACATCGATGAAGAAAATGATTTCAATCGATGCCATCCCGAGTAATGCCGCACTGACCATGGGGGACACGAACATAATGACAGCTTGAATGCTTCCATTTGCCCCGTTCACCTTCGTCAGTTTCTCCTTTGGGACAATCTGCGGCAAAATCGCGCCGACAGCCGGTGTCTGAATCCCGGTTCCAAGGGCCCGGACCGCTGCCATGATAAACAGCAGCCAGATCGAATCGTATCCCATTAAGAAGAGAATCGCGAGAATCAGCGTTGAAGTCGCGATCAGTCCATCCGATAACACAATCAGCAGCTTCCGGTTATAGCGATCCGCCCAGACACCCGCAACCGGGGACAGGAGGAAGGTCGGAATAAATCCGCAAATGATGAACAACGTCATCATCAACCCGGACTCCGTCTCTAACGTGATATGCCACATGATCGCGTATTGTACCAGGGACGACCCGAATAACGAGATCGTCTGACTGCTTAGAAAGAGAATGATATTCCTTAACCAATTTTCCTTCTGATGTTGATTTACTTCATTCATTTCCCACCAACTCATTTCTATTATATTTAATATAAAAATAAGCCTTGCCTACTTGTTATTTTTAAGACACAAAAAAGAGAGGAGACTCCTCCCCTCTTTAAAAATACCGACAAATACAGGTTTTCTTAAAAATAGACAGATCAATCCCATTGCTCTGAACATAGGCAGAGCCTTCAAACGTATTCAATTAACGAGTGAAAAGCGGGAAACGCAATCTGATTGATGCTGTCAACAGGAAAACCTCCATTTCTTTTATAAGTAAGATAATCATAGCAGAGGACCCATGCTGGCGCAATCGTTTTTTGGGAGCAAAACGATTATTTAATAAACCCTACGTCTTCTCATTACTTCATGAAAATTTTGTTAAAAACATGTGCGTAACATTACGTCATGGATTTCATTCTACCTTTCAGTTTTATATTACCGAGCACAATTCCACATAGTATGATCGCGACTCCTATCCATTGGGATAAACTGACGACTTCAGCTAATAGTAGAGCGGACATGGTTACAGCCACTGGAAGTTCAGAAGCCGTTAAGATGGTGCCAAGTCCTGGTCCAACATGGGGCATGCCGATTGAAAATAAAAGAGGTGGTAAAGCAACGCCAAAGAAGCCGAGCAATAAACCATATTTTGCGACCCCCGTCAAGGTAGGTAAATCAACTAAAAACGTGGGTGGAAAAATGAAAAATACGACAATTAATCCACCTGTGGAAAGGAAAGCACTTTTCAAGACGGGTGGAGAATCTTTTCCGACAGAACTGCTCAGTGTGATAAACGTGGTAAACGTCAAAGCCGAAAGTAATCCCCAGACAGTTCCTTGCAAGGTTAGAACAACTTCACTCTTTGCAACTGCACCAGCAGCTAGAATGGAGCCGATGATTAGTATGCCAATCGAGATGACTTTACCTTTCGTTGGCTTTTCTTTATATAAGATCCACTCGAATAACGTGCCGATCCAAACAAACTGAAATAGAAAAATGATGGCAAGCGAAGCATTCAGTGTCTGCAGCGCCTGATAATAGAACACACCTGTCAGTCCAAATGGAATTCCAGATACTAATAGGTTGAAAGCTTGTTTGAAAGGTATTCTTTTCTTCTTTGTAAACAGAACCAGCACCCAGGTAAGCAAAGCGCCAAATAAATATTGGCCACCTGTTACTTCTGTTACTGAAAAACCTGCTGAATAAGCAAGTTTGACAAATGTAGATAAGATCCCATAACAGCATCCACCTAAAAAAACAATCAATGCATATTGCCACGTTTTCATTTTTTTCTCCCCCTTTTTTACACATAAAAAAACCACACAATTGTCAATTGACATTGTGTGGCGAAAATAGAGCTGCCTCTATAAAAATCCACTTCCTGAAAAGGTTTTATCATTATAATAAAATGTAAGAGATCAAAACTAACTGCTATTAACGCTAACTTTCCTACTAAAAGATTATACCATTTCCGATTGCCACTGTCAGGAGTTCACCACTTTATTTTTTTCCAAATAATCTCGCAAGGAATCCAAATCCTTTGCGCAAGCCTTCTTAAAGACGCCTGCCATCAGTTTACCGAATAGTTTCGACAGGCCGGTCAGTCCTCTGATTTCACCAAGTAACGTCACTTCTGTTTGATCACCTGACGAAGCAAGCAAATAGGTAAATATAAATTCCCCTTTACCCGTTGTTCCCTTCGTGCCGTCGCAGCGGAACACAATCTTATCTGGCTCTTTAAGTTCCACTACTTCAAAATGCTCTGAAGCCTCTTTGCCGAACATCTTTCTCGTTTCCTTCCACTGACTGCCTTCCCGGAGCGGCCCTTCATCCATCCGCTCGATTCCCACCAATCCTTGCATCCAGTGATTGGCAGAGTCAAGATCTACTAAACTTCTATAGGCTACTTCTTTTGATACCTGTAAGTTTCTTTTTACTTCGAATGGGATGCTCAAATGGAATGACCTCCTAAGTTCTATCATGCTATTGTATAGATTTGACACCTTTGTCTCATTTCCTTCTTTTAATCATTAAGGTTATATAAGTCTTGGCTGCTTTAACTCCCTTCACCCCCGAAAGAATGATGCAAACACCCTTGTTACCCTTTATTCTTTTTTCTATTTTTCAGAAACGCAATAAGAAGAAGGAGGATGGGAATCATCACAAAGAGTGGCATATGTAAGATAAACATGGCTACCTTTAGTCCTTCTTGGATATGTTCTTGAAAATTGCTCGCAATCGTCATCGACATAAATAAAACGACCAGGCCCAATGGATAGGACAGTCGTGAAGGAGATTTAATCTTAAATAAGCTGGCTGAGCCTATGACCGCTGCATAAAACAACACGCTTATCTTAAAGAAAATCCCGATCACTAAGGCAAGCATAAAAAACACATCCAGCCGTTCTAAAAAATCGGCTACTTGGATGGTCTGAACCGTACTAAGAAGCGGAAATTGTGACCGTGCAGTCAGACCCACTCCAAGCACACTAATATTAATGAGCATCGTAAGTATGAGGTTGATTCCACTTAGCCCCGTTGCACAGATCATCGTAAGCTTTACCTTCTTGGGATTATTCATGTAAGGCAGTATCATCGTAAATACAATCGCTTCTGTAAACGGGAAATACAAGGTTTGAGTAAAAACCACTTTTAGGACAGGTGTAATCCCTTCTTCAAGTACTGGTTGTAAGTTGGTTAAGTCGATTAGGCCGGAACTCACGATCAATATAAATCCAACGACCGAAAGAATAAACATAAGCATAAAAAGCAGTTCTCCAGATCGGGCGATGACCTCTATTCCTTTATGGACCGTATAAATAATAACAAGCATTAACAGTGCATTGGCGATGAATAAAGGGGTATCCGGATAGGCAAAGGTTAACAGCATTTCCCCAAAGTCACGAAGAATCCTCGAAGCATCATACATATAGAAAAAAAGATAAAGGAAGGCAAGCACGGTTCCCAATACTTTACCGAGAATCTTTTGCATATACTCGGTAGGCAAAAGATCGGGATAATACCAATAGAGTTTATGATAGACTAATAAAAGAACGAAACTGACGATCATTCCAAGCAGAATGGCCAACCAGGCGTCCTGTTTTGCGTCTATGGCAAGTGGGACGAGCAAAGCACTCCCCAGTTCAAATAGAACCATTAAGACAAAGAGCTGACTGGCACTAATTTTTGCTTTTTCCACTCTACCGGTACCCCCTTTCCCTCACTATTGATCTTCATCTAAACTTGAAAGAAACGATTTGTTTCGTAATCCCGCACGACGGATATAGGCTTCCACTGTAACATCCACCTTTAATTCCGGAAAGTACACATCGTTCCACATCGGTTTAAGCTTCTTCCACTCACCCGGACTGGAACGTCGAATGGCTTTGCCAAATTCAAAGATATCCGCTTTATTTGCTTGAGCCTGTTCAATCGCTTTTTTAATTTCTGTTTTAACCTCTTTCTCCAACTCTTCTTCCATCTTTGAAATAACCTTTACATCTGTGATATCGACAGGTACATTCATCTCCCCGATACTTCCTTCCGCACGTGTATGAATAGAGACATGGGGCTTTCCATTCTTCACTTTCGCAGATACGGTTGTTTTTTGACGGACTGTTTGATAGGCGATGGCTTCCTTTTTTCCTTCCCAATCAATGTTGATGTCTGTTCCTTGAATGTCATCTCTGATCCATACGGTTCCTCTTGCCGCTTTTCCATAGTACCAATCGACTAACTTCCCTTCTTTTATGATGCCGATCCCACTGGCTTCAAGGGTAGATTCCGGCGCACTCTCTTGAATGTTCTCTAACTGGCTCGCATGCTTGGGGTTTCCTACAAGACGAAACCCTGAAACCACGGTTGCTTCATCAGGGGACTGAAGTCCTTTCATCACGTCTTGAATCGACGTTTTGATCGTCTCTCCCCATACCCTTTGGGAGAATTCCAACGTTTTCAGCACCTTATTCGCTGGAATTTTATCAACGGGTGTTAATGTTTTCACGAGGTCTTCTGCAGATGATTGATTGGCAATCACCATGGTTGTAGTGATCCTAAATTCATGATCTCGATCGACTGCATCGATTAATGTAGCTACACCTTCTTCTCTTGAAAGGTTCTCCCCAACCACCACCAGGTTGGTATGAGCATAATATAATCTTCTGGAAATTTTGCTTGAAGCACGCCTGCTTGCTTCTACTAAATTATTTCCAGTAGCCGAATAGATGGTAACAGGTGGGCTTTGAGTCCCTCCACCTCCCCCACGCATGCCTCCAGCCACGTTCCCGGGATTAATGATTTGAAGGGTGATGGCATATTTTCCATCTTCCGTCTTATCTACTCCCATGGCTGCCACGATAGCAAGATCGGTCAGCTCTTTTTTGCTCCAACATCCCGAAAGCAAGACGGTCATTGACACCCATAATAAAAGGAAGACCAACTTATGCTTCATCGTTGTCACCCTCTTTAAAATCCCGATTGACCATCGCGCGTGATGAAGGCGGCTCGGGACGTAGATTCTTTTCTTGCCGTCCTGTATTGGCACTGATTAAGCGAGGTCTTTGTCTTAGTGACCACCATGGCAATCTTACAAATGTATCTCCATTATCCACAGGTATAAAGGGGGCAAATGGGGCCATATAGGGCACACCGAACGATCGTAAACTGCATAGATGCACGACCATCATCAAGAGGATCAAAATAATTCCATAGAAGCCAAATGTTGCCGCACCAACCATAAACAAAAACCGGAGTAAACGGGCTGAAATGGCCATATCAAAAGAAGGTGTCGCAAAACTGGCAATCGCTGTGATCGATACAATGATGACCATGGCCGGTGACACAATACTCGCCTGAACGGCTGCTTGTCCGATAACAAGTGCACCGACAATGGATACAGCCGAACCAATCGCTTTCGGCAGTCGAATTCCTGCTTCCCGTAAGATTTCAAATGTTATCTCCATCAGAAGAGCTTCCACGAATGCAGGGAAAGGAACGGCTTCCCTCTGTGCTGCAATGGCCACAATGAGCGTTGTCGGAACCATTTCCTGGTGGAAAGTTGTGACAGCGACAAAGGATGCTGGTGCAATCAGCGAAATCATAAACATCAAAATGCGTAAAAGCCGAATCGATGTCGCAATATCGAAACGGGCGTAATAATCCTCAGCCGACTGGAAAAATTGTATAAACACGGCGGGTGCAATCAGTACAAAAGGGGTTCCATCGACAAAAATGGCAATACGTCCTTCAATCAGATTCCCCGCCACTACATCAGGTCTCTCAGTATTGAAAATAGTGGGAAAAGGAGACAGTGTTTGATCTTCAATTAGTTGCTCGATATAGCCTGATTCTAAAATACTATCAATGTCGATCTTGTTTATTCGCTGACGAACTTCTTCAATCACCTTTTCATTGGCAATGCCATGTATGTACATAAGCGTCACATCGGTTTTGGTTACACGGCCAACCTTCAAGGACTCCATCCATAAATCAGGGGTCTTAATGATGCGCCTTACCATGGCTGTATTGGTATCAATCGACTCTGTAAACGCCCCTTTTGGACCACGGACCACCATTTGAGTGTTCGTCTCCGAAATGGAGCGTTTCTCTCCACCTTTCGTACATGCACTCAAACCCTTTGAAATGCCATCTATCAGGATCAGGGTGTCACCTGCCATTAAAGATGAAAACAGGTCTTCCCAGGTATGGAGAGATAACACGTTCCCAACCGTCATCATGTCCTCAGAAACCCGTTCAAACGCATCATGCTCATTCAATTGTTCTTTATCATCATCTTTCATCATGGTCTGCAATAAGAACTCTTGAATCGTCCGATTGTCTACTATTCCTTCGATATAGACAATGGCCGTTTTAATATCGGAATCTCTCCCCATTTTCAGATGACGAACGACGAGGTCTGAACTGTTTCCTGTTTTCTGTCTGATGATGTCAAGGTTGACTGACAACGAATCTTGTATATGTTCCCCCGAGTGTTCAGCAGCTTGACTTTCAGCATTCGACTGGTGGTTCTTTTTTGGTTTTCGACCTTTAAAGAACGAAGGCATAGATTCAGGCACCCTCCTCTTATTTTTTATTACTTTAACCAAATGAGGGGTTTTTATGTAATTATTAACAAAGGTTTGACTGAATGATACAAGTCCAAAGAGAAGAACCTAGTAGGAGGAGTGTGATCGGCATGAAAATCATGGGCATTGCCCTTTTAATGATGGGATGTTTAATGGCTTTTTCTCTAAGTCTTGATATTCTCCAAGGGTTTGATGTTTCAGAAGCATTGTACAATGCCGTACGTCCTTTTCGGGTAATGGAATTAACAGAAATATTTGTCCTCTTTTTTCTTCTTTCGATTTTTTTGGTTGAAACTGCCTACGTGTTAATAAAGAAGAGAAACGAAAACAAGTAACTATCCTTAAGCAAAAAAGAGATGAGCCTCCATTAGCCCATCTCTTCTCTCTTTTTATATATTCTCTTGCTTCAAACCTTCAATGATATTCTGCTTCTTCACCTTTCCAATTGAATAAAGCATGGCCGAGCTGACGATGATGAAAATCGCAGCGATGACAGATAGGATATCGATCCACGGCATCACGAACCCGTAATCGAAGGTCTCACCGACAGATCTGTGGATCAGATACATGACTACGATACTGATCGGCAGCCCGTACAGCAAGGCCTTGACGCCGTAAAAGATGCTTTCATAGTTGATCATTTTATTAAATCCTTTTGGCGTCATCCCAACGGATTTCAGCATGGCGAATTCCCGTTTTCTCAAGGAAATGCTCGTTGAAATCGTATTGAAGATGTTCGCGATGGATATCATTGAAATCAGTGCGATGAACCCATATGTGAAGACTGACAGGAACAGGATGAGCTGCTCTTCTTGCTGCCTGTCTTGATAGACATTGTATATATACAGATTCGATGGCACCACTTCTTCAAGGGCTTTCTGGGTTTCCATCGGGTCGGTACTGTTCATATATAACTGGCTGCGGACTTGCTTTTTCATCTCGTCTTCCATCAAGGCATCCATCGTTTCCATCGGTACGATGACATCCAATCCGCCCATCATTGCGGTACGAACCCCCATCGGCACTTGGTCTGTCATGGCGCCGATCGTAAACGATCCCAAAGGGTTCGATTTCTCTGTATCATAGTTCGTGAAGATCAAATCGAGGACGTCTCCCGGTTCGGCTACGATCGATTTGGCCTCAATGAACTTGTTCGTCGTCGGATCATGATAGGAAATCTGATCAATGACGATGGCTGCTGGCTTCTTGGGATCGTCGAACATCCCGGGTTCTGCGCCTGCTTTTTTGGCATAGTCTCTAAAGCTCTGTTCATCCAATCCATGTAAGTTCACATAGTATTGATAACGTCCATCATCAAGGGGAATATTATCCCGTTCGATCATGTCTTTCAATTCCTGAGGAAACTTGTCTTTCTCAATAAGGACAGTCGGGCTCAGACTTTTTTGGACGCTGTATGTTGTGATACCCTCCAGTTGAACCAAGTCTTCCAATGGCTTTGTATCCCCCGTATTGGCCGATACGGAAATATCGAAATTCGTGCCCTCCTGGGACATGACTGCCGATTTCTTCAGGTTATCTGTAAAGAATGACACCGATAAGAAGAGAACGATACTGATTACCAGGGAAAAGATCGTCGCATGGTAACGTCGTTTATTCCGTTTCAGATTCTTTAATCCGATTTCCGCTTCCAGCCCGAACAGCTTCCGGACGAGCTTGGACGTTTTGACCGCCTTACCGGTCAATTTGATATCCTGCGTCTGCCTGATCGCATCGATCGCTGAAATCTTCGATGCTTTTCGTGCAGGCAGATACGTGGAAATAAAAATTGTCGCGCTTGAAATCAGACAGGAAACCAGGACCGTTGACGGCGTGACGACAACCTGAAGTCTCTCGGAAATGCCCAAAGCCCCGTCAATGTAGGTATTGATAAACCAAAAGGTAGCTCCGATCCCCAAGGCACCTGCCAATAAACCAAGGGGGATGCTGATGACTCCGATGACCATCCCTTCGAAAAAGACGGAATTTCTCTTCTGTTTCTTCGTCGCACCTACACTCGAAAGCATCCCTAAGTGTCTGGATCGTTCAGATACGCTGATGGCAAATGCATTATAAATAAGGGATACCGAGCCGATGATGATGACGGCCATGATAATCGCAAGTAAGGAGAACAAAGTGAAGCGGAGATTGTCATTGTCTGTCACACCGTAGTAGCGCAGTAATTCATCATTGAAAGCTACTTTCTCGATTCCATTCTCTTTTGCCAGTTTCTCGGCATGCTCAAATACGGAGGACTTCACTTTGTCCAACACCACAACCGCATCCACCATATCTGACTTATTCAAGGAACTCTTATCGATATAGCCGAGCACCGTATAGCCCGGAGACCATGCCGGTTCCCATGATGGGCTTTCGATGATGCCCGTAACCGTGAAGGTCTCCATGGAGTTCACTTCGAGCTTTTCCTTCATGCCTTCTCCATCCCTTTGGAGCGGGTCATTCTGTCCCAATGGCTCGCTTTGCCCCTCCATCATCCGGCTCCCGATAGCCAGTTTGATCTGGTCCCCGATCTTGTACTGAACCCCGGCATCATTCGCGATTTCCTCGGAGATGACCACTTCCTGTTCATCGGAAGGCAGGCGGCCTTTACTCAACTCGATCGGAAACTGCTTCAAGCCTTCTTCATTATATTCTTTTATAAATAAGTAGGGCTTATCTTCCATTTTGGCCCCATCGAGCTTTGCATACCCCAACTCATTGGATAGGAGCAAATTTCCCGTATCCTCGTCATTCGCTATTGCTTCGATTTGCTCGGGGCTGACGTTTTGATATTTAACATGCCACTCGCCATTGTCGGCTATCGATTGTCTTTTCATAATGTCCAGGAATGAGACGCCGAGTGTCGCAACGGCCATGATCATCGACACCGAGATGATGACCCCGGTGATGGTCACAAGAGTCCTTCTTTTGTTTTCTTTCAGATGCCGTAATGTCAGTTTGTTGATGATATTCATGGACGGATCACCTCATCCTTTGCGACCTTTCCATCTGCGATTTCGATCACACGATCGGCCTGCAGCGCAATCCGTTCATCGTGGGTGATGATGATCAATGTCTGGTTATAGGTTTTGTTGAACATCTTTAACAGTTCAATGATTTCCGTAGAGTTCTTGCTGTCGAGATTCCCTGTCGGCTCATCCGCGAGAATGATGGCCGGATTACTGATCAGCGCTCTCCCGATGGATACACGTTGCTGTTGTCCACCGGATAATTGATTCGGCAGATGGTTCAGCCTTTCATGAAGGCCCAATGTCGATACTAGATCCGTCAACTGCTTTTGATCCACTTTATGCTGATCCAATAACATGGGAAGGGTGATGTTCTCTTCCACCGTCAAAATCGGGATCAAATTATAGAACTGATAGATCAACCCGATCTGCCTTCTTCTGAAAACAGCCAGCTGTGTTTCATCCAATTGATAAATATCGGTTTGATCGATCAGCACTTTCCCACTTGTCGGACGATCGACGCCTCCAAGCAGGTGAAGCAAGGTGGATTTCCCCGATCCAGAAGGACCGATGATTGCAACGAATTCCCCTTTTTTCACAGAGAATGAGACATCATCCAGTGCCTTGACCGCCGTCTCCCCTTTGCCATATATCTTAGACAGATTTTCAATTTGTAAAATGTTCATTTGGTACCTCCATAATGTTGATGTAGACCCCAGTATATCTGTCCAATATGACTTTAAAGTGACTATGAAAGTGACAATTTATTCACTTTAGTGGGTAAGAGGAGCAAGCATAATCACCCTCCTATTTATAAAATTTTATCGAAAACACGGTCCCATTTCCTTTTTCACTTCGGACCTCAAGATCCCCCTGCTGACTGGTGATGATGCTGTAAGCCATCGCCAGACCGATTCCAACACTTTCGTCGCTTGCATTCTTGCCTTTGTAAAAACGCCTGAATATGTATGGAAGATCTTCTTTTGGAATCCCGTCTCCATTATCGGCAATGGTGATTTCAGTGTAGAGCGGATTCTCCAAAAACGAAATGGAGATGATCCCTCCTTCTCCCGTGTGCTCCACAGCATTTTTCAGGATATTGATGAGGGCCTCGGCCGTCCAGCGAAGATCACCGATGAACGTGACCGATTCGACCCCGCTCACTTTCAATGTCTGCTCTTTAATTTCCATTGGGATCAAGACAGGCTGCACCGCCCTCTGAATCAGGTCCCGGACGGCCACCGTGTCTTTCTTAAAGGCGATGGTCCCTGCATCGATCTTGGATAATGTCAAAAGAGAAGAGACAAGCCATTCGATCCTCTCCAACTGCACCCGGATATGTTGAGTGAATTCGGCACGCTTGGATTCCTCCAATGTGCTATCACTTAAGAGATCGGCCATCACCATCATCGAAGTCAAAGGTGTCTTCAACTGATGCGAGATGTCAGAAAGGGCATTGGTCAAGGTGAGTTTGTCCTTCTCTAAAAATGAGCGATGCTCAGACAGCATCAAGGTTACCTTATAGATGTCATTCTTTAATATGCTGAGCTCCCCTTCTTGGTTATCCCGGACATCGAGGCTGTCATCCCCGCTGCTGATTTTCCTCAAATAACCCGAGAGCTTTTCAATTTCCCGGTATCGCCACCTTGTAAAGAAAAAGCTGCATCCTGCGAGCAAGCCGGATGTGACCAGCACAAACAACGCAACCCGAATCGAAAACAGAAAACCTGCCAATATAAATGCCACAAGACTGATAGCCCAAAAGCTGATGAAAAACCATTGAACTTCCCGATTCCGCCACATATCAATCCCCCGCCTTATATCCCATACCGCGAACGGTCTTGATGATCGTTGGCCGCTGCGGATGGTCCTCTAACTTCTCGCGCAGCCTCTTGATATAAACAGTCAGCGTGTTATCGTTGACAAAATCACCGGCCACGTCCCATATCCGATCGAGGAGCTGGGCCCTCGTCAGAACTTGTCCGACGTGATTGGCAAAGATAAGTAGGAGCCGGTATTCCAAAGCGGTCAATACTACCTCGTCACCATTTTTATACACTTTGCCCTCTAACGTGTTAATCCGGATATCCTCAATATCCATCCACACATTTGCCTGTGCCGGTTGCTTATGATACCGACGGAGCACCGACCGGATACGCGATAGCAGCTCACGGACCCGGAACGGCTTCGTAATATAGTCATCTGCACCCATATCCAGCCCCATCACGACGTTCACTTCGTCATCCAGCGCTGTCAAAAAGATCACCGGCTTATCGTCCCGCTTCTTCACCATCTCACACAAATCATAGCCGCTCCCATCAGGAAGAGACAAATCAAACAAACATAAATCGATTTCTTCTAACCGACCATGAATGATCGCTTTGGCAGACTCCGCATCATAACAAAGAATCGTCTCATATTCCTCCTGACGCAGCGAATACTCCAACCCGGCCGCAATCGTCCGATCATCTTCTACCAACAACACTTTCATATACATACACCCTAACCGTCAGTCATTTATCAACATATTTTATCATGGAAACAGAATCAATGGACAGGTTCCGACGAGCCGTCCCTTCATCTAAGAAGACATATTCGAAATCTGTTTCATTCATGTTATTCCCCCTCGACTTACTCTTATTCTATAAGAAGCCTTCTACTTGATACATTTTCCATAAAAATCCGTCGATTGAACACTTCTCACTTTGAATCAGACTCATCGTCCACTATAATGTAAGTAAGAATTATCATAATAATCTAACTCTTCACCTCTAGCAAATGGTAATGGTTTATTCGACCCAGTGTCCCATATCTGAAAGGAGAATTGTAAATGGAAAACAACAATCGCCCAGACCAAAAGGATCACTCAGCAGCTGCAGGACAGTGCCCTGTCACTCACCACAAGGATAGTGCCATCACGACGACCACGGCTCCAGGAGGTACGACGAATAAAGACTGGTGGCCGAACATGTTGAACCTGAACATCCTTCGCCAGCATGACACGAAATCAAACCCAATGGGGGAAAACTTCAATTATAAAGAAGAATTCTCGAAGCTTGATTACGATGCCCTGAAGCAGGATCTTCACAATCTGATGACAGACAGCCAGGACTGGTGGCCTGCCGACTACGGTCACTACGGTCCATTCTTCATCCGGATGTCATGGCACGCAGCAGGTACATACCGTGAAACGGACGGACGCGGAGGCGGTTCATCAGGTTCACAACGCTTTGCCCCATTGAACAGCTGGCCGGATAATGTCAACCTTGATAAAGCCCGCCGCCTGTTGTGGCCGATCAAGCAAAAGTATGGAAACAAAATTTCATGGGCTGACCTGCTTGTGTTAACAGGTAACGTTGCACTTGAATCCATGGGCTTGAAGACATTCGGATTTGGTGCAGGACGCGAAGACATTTGGCATCCTGAGGAAGATGTATATTGGGGTAATGAGAAGGAATGGCTTGCTGACAACCGCTATTCCGGCGACCGTGAGCTTGAAAATCCACTCGCTGCCGTACAGATGGGGCTGATTTATGTTAACCCGGAAGGACCGAACGGAGAACCGGATCCACTGGGAAGTGCCCGTGATATCCGCGATACATTCGGACGCATGGGGATGAATGACTATGAAACTGTTGCCCTTGTGGCAGGCGGTCACACCTTCGGGAAGGCCCACGGAGCCGGTGACGCCGACCTTGTAGGTGATGATCCGGAAGCGGCGGATCTTGAGACTCAAGGATTCGGATGGCTCAGCTCACATGGAAGCGGAAAAGGACGCGACACGATTTCAAGTGGTGTCGATGGTGCCTGGACGACGAATCCGACCAAATGGGACAACGGCTACTTCGACCTTCTATTCGGGTATGAGTGGGAGAAAACGAAGAGTGCGGCAGGCGCTTCCCAATGGGCACCGGTCGGCATGACGGAAGAACATATGGCACCAGATGCCGAAGATCCATCGATCAAAGTGAAGACGATGATGACAACCGCTGATATGGCGTTGCGTATGGATCCGGATTATGAAAAGATTTCCCGTCGCTTCCACGAGAACCCGGAAGAGTTTGCCGATGCCTTCTCCCGTGCCTGGTTCAAACTCCTTCACCGCGACATGGGTCCGAAAGCAAGATACTGGGGTCCTGAGGTTCCACAAGAAGACCTGATCTGGCAGGATCCGGTTCCCGCGGTGGATTATGATCTATCTGATAGTGAAGTGGCCTCGTTGAAGGAAAAAATCCTGGACACAGGCTTAACCGTGAGCGAGCTTGTGAAAACCGCTTGGGCATCCGCAAGCACATACCGCGGTTCCGATATGCGTGGAGGTGCGAACGGTGCACGGATCCGTCTCGCTCCTCAGAAAGACTGGGAAGTGAACGAACCACAGCAGCTTGAGAAAGTCCTCGGAGTCTACGAAGACCTACAGAGCAAGCTTGATAAAAAAGTCAGCCTCGCTGATTTGATTGTGTTAGGAGGAAATGCAGCCATCGAGAAAGCCGCTAGGGACGCCGGCTTCGAGGTAACCGTTCCGTTCTCTCCTGGTCGCGGGGATGCAACGCCTGAGCAGACCGACGCTGAGAACTTCTATGTATTAGAACCGGTGTCAGACGGATTCCGTAACTATCAGAAGCAGGAATACGCTGTCAGCCCGGAAGAAATGCTAGTGGATAAATCACAGTTGTTAGGACTGACTGCTCCGGAAATGACCGTCCTTCTTGGTGGTATGCGTGCTCTTGGCGCCAACCACGATGGGACGGATCATGGCGTATTCACAGATCGCGTCGGTGCATTGACCAATGACTTCTTCGTGAACCTGCTCGATATGGGCATCGAGTGGAAACCGGCAGGCTTCAATCAGTATGAGGGACGTGACCGCAAGACGGGTGAAGTGGTTCGTAAGGCATCACGCTTTGACCTGGTGTTCGGTTCGAACTCTGTCCTTCGTGCTCTGGCAGAAGTGTATGCGCAGGATGACAATCAAGAGAAATTTGTCCGTGACTTTGTTGCCGCTTGGGTGAAAGTGATGGATGCGGACCGGTTTGATTTGAGATAAAGTGAACACGCCTCTTCCGTGTTGGGGGGAGGCGTGTTTTTTGATGGGATGAGTGTAAAGGTCTTTCGAATAAAAACACCTCTTATGAACATCATCTTTTTTTCACTAACGGAACCAAAACCCATACTATTAAACAGCAAATCTGATAGACTGTCAGTATAGGTATATTTATTCACCTATATCTAAAGCTGTATGAAACCAGCAAGGGAAGTAGGTGACAAAAATGACAAATACATTGTCTAGAGCATTTAAACCGATTGAAGAAGCAGCTGATGATGTACTCGAACTCATCAGTAAGTTTGTAGATGTGAACACCTTTTTTCTTGCTAAAAATGACAAAAAAGAAGTCAATATCGTCCGGGCATACAATCGTGATGACGTGGTTCTGCCAACTGGTTTCGAGACCTTATATCGTGATTCATTCTGACAATTCATTGTAAAGGGTGGTCGTGAACCGCTCATCATTGAAGACTTGAATGGATCAGCCTTAACCAAGGATATGGACGTGACGAAAAGTCTTGGCGGCGGCTCGCTTATCGGGGTCCCCATTTATTATAGGGATGGGGAGAATTACGGTACCCTTTGCGGCATGGACCTGCGTCCGTTTCATTTTACTCAGGAGCACCAGGACTTATTTATGGCCATGGCTGCATTGCTCGAGAACGTGTTGGACCTTGAAAAGAAAAACGTGCAGGTGAATATGCTATCCGTTCCCCTTGTACCAATCTTTGATGAAGTCGCCGTCCTCCCTCTCATTGGGGAGGTAGATTACGAACGAACCTCACGCGTCATCGAGCATACCCTGTTCGAAGCGTCCAAAGGTGAGTTGGAGTACATCATCATCGACTTATCCGGTCTCGTCAGCATCGATTCAGAAAGCACCTTCCATTTAATGAAAATCTCAGATTCTCTCAAATTGGTCGGAGTTGCCACCATCTTGACCGGTTTCCGTCCTGACCTCGCCCAAAAAGTCCTTCAATACCGCAATGACTTTTCAGGCATCAGAGTGGAAGCAACTCTTAAACAAGCGATCAAATCATTGAAACTGAAGTGAATTTGGTAGGTCATGAGAGAGGAAAAAACACGCCTTACCCTAACCGGGATGGGGCGTGTTTCTTTTGCTTTTTGTTTTACGTTACTGCCCGGATAGAGACCGTCTTTTCAAGCCGGAAACCCTCAAGCCCCCACTCTCTCACGTTCACGACCAACATCCTGTTTCTCATCCGTCCGCTTCTCCAACTTATACACCAACACCCCGCCAATCAACAGTCCAATCCCAAGAATCTTCTCCCAGGAAAGTGCAGAAGGTTCAAAACCGAACCATCCACCTGTGTTGACGATAAATGCAATGGTGATTTGAGAAATAAGCGCAATCGAGATCGCATACGCCGGTCCGATCAACGTGACTCCCCTCATCAGGAAGAACACGATGCCGACTCCGAATACCCCGCTAAACAGAAAGACAGGATTGACCCCGCTGAAGTCCAGCAGGCTTTTATCTTCCATTGTATAAAAGACCGGCAGTGAACAGACGAGACCGAGGCCGAGTACCAGGCTCGTCGTTGCCCATGGGCCAGTTTTTTCACTGACTCGTGCATTGAATACATTTTGTAAACTGATTAAGATCCCTGCCATGATGGCGAGTACGATTCCGATCATTTGAGACCCTCCTTATTCATAGATGTTTCCTTTCGCAAGGATGCTGAGCTTTTCAAGATCTTTGATGGTGATGGACCCGTTGACCCGCTCGATGAGGTCGTCGGTTGCCATCTTCTTCAGTACCCGGTTCAGGTGACGGTAGCTGGTGCCGATCCATTCGGCGAGCTCCATGAGATTGGACGTATGCATCTCCTGATGGAACATGGTCCCTTCCCCCGCTTCTGAAATGGATAGCAGATAGCTCGCTAATCGTACTTCGACGGGATACAGCATGTGCATACTGGTAATATGTGATTCCGTGTAAAACTTGTGGGCCACTGTATCAAATAGAAAACGCAGGATCGCCAGATGCTCCTTCTCAAGCCTTGAGAGATCCGTGAACGGAACCGATAGGAACACCCCATCCGTGACAGCTTCCACTGAGTTGAGAACCGCAGTACCTTTCGCATATTCCACATCCCCGATCAGGGCAAGGGGACGCTTGAACCGGTTGATCAACAGCTTCCCTTCCGGTGTATGGGTAAAGATCTTGATTTTCCCCTCCATGAGGAAGTACAGTTCGTCGAGTTCTTCCCCCGTTGAAAAAAGAGTGTCCCCTTTTTCAAAGGAATACATCTTGATATACTGTCTGAAATCCGCCGGAAATAACTCATCCAGCTCGAATTGTTTTATATAATGATCTGGTTCAACACTCTGTATTTCTTTCATCGTATGGCTCCTTCTTCTACAATTGGAAAAGGACGACCCCTGCAAGCATCATCGAGAGGCCAATTGCCTGCCTCGGCGTAACCGGGATCTTCTTCTCTCCGAACCATCCACGTGACTCAATAAGGAATGCCGTCCCGATCTGTGCCACGAGAAGGATCGCAATGGCCGATGCCGGTCCGATCATGTGGATTGCCGTCAGTTCCGAGAACACCACGATCACACCGAACGATCCACCGATCAAGTACAGGAACGGCACCTGCCTGAAGCTCTTTCCTTTCCCATCTCTTACTTTCATATATATTGTCATCGAAATCGTAAAGGCCACAAGATGAACCATCGAAGTCGTATGCCACCCGCCGATCGCGTCACTCATCCTTGCATTGAATATCCCCTGCATGGTGATGCAAAGTCCACCAAGCAGCGCAAATAAAGCACCTTTCATCGTTCATCCTCCTATTCTTTGTTCTATTAAATAGGAGGACGGATTTTTGCGAAAGGACATATGTCCTAAGGGTTGCCGGTTTGGTTGTTTGGTAAACCAAGGTGACAGAGGAGGCCAGGTAGCCACGGGGACAGGTACAGTTGCTACATTCTAAGCACCGGAACGAATTTTCTTACCTTTACTGTGGTCAATTTCTCAATGGAGAACAACAGATTAAAAGGATGAAAATTGGAAACAATGGTAGTAAAAAAAAGGATGACCATACATGCAGAATATCTTCGAAACCGCTTTTGATTACCTGCGAACCACTTTTGATACAGAACCAAAGTCACCTCCACATATCGGTGAAGCGATGGGATGTTGGCTTTATTTCACTGCCTTGGCAGAAGAAGTACCTGTCCTTGAAGCTTCATTAAATACAACGACAGACAACGAACTAATCCAACTCATTAACAAATCAAAGGATCTAGGGGAACACCAATTGAAAATACTTCAACAATTCATGGTAGATGAGGGCATACCCCTTTCGAAAACCTCAGAAGCCAGACCTAAATCCGACCCCAACAGTATTCCATTAGGGGCTAAAATGACAGATGATGAAATCGCCAACTTTATCTCCATCAAAATTGCAACGAATATTGTGATGTGTGCCACAAATATGAGTCAAAGCATCCGCAATGATGTCGGTCTCATGTGGGCACGATTTCAGGCCGAAAAAATGGTGCTTGGTATGGAACTGAAAACAGCGATGCGCAAAAGAGGATGGCTAAAGGTACCACCCTACTATTATCCTCCGGGGGCGCCTAAAAATCAGTGAGTACACTTGAATGAATAGAAGCTGAAGATCTTTATTCTGATCTTCAGCTTCTATGATTTTGGAATTTAAGGGAACAAGTACGTTGACACCCTTTGACCACTGGCAAGTGATCGATAAAAAATCAATCATTACCGCTAAAACTTCTCAGACTTCCAAGACTTAAAAAAGATCACTGATCCCAGGGCATCATTTCGAGCTATTCCCCCGGACTTTCCAGAAATCCATCACTATCAATACCATCGTGACAGTGACAATGACATAAAGGATACTGTTATTAATCATTTGGATAGTCATTTGAACCGCAAATAATAGCAGCAAAAACGACATCCTCCAGATCAATTTTATCCTGCTCACCTTCTCCTCACTAATCCCTTTACTGAATCTGGGGTAATAGATCCCTAATCCGAGCAGAATGAGAATTGTAAACAGATTGATAAAAGGCGTTAAACCTCCAAACAGATTCAATCGACTGATGGAAAAATAGAATATGATTGAATACAAAACCAGAAGGTACAGGTTGTAACGCAGTATGTTTGCCATGTTATCTCCCTCCTAATTTGTCGCTGGTCTTAATCCTACCCATGTCTACTAACTCTTCCCGCATTCTTCCACTTCCGAATCAACGACACCCACCAAACGATCACATATATATAACCGAACAGAAGATAGAAAGCCCACATTTCCCCTTTTACCAGGTCGCTCAGCCATTGCTCCAATTCATTCTGATTTTCCCCTCGATAAATTCCATTCACCAAGCCGACAACCGGGATGGAAAGGGTGACAAAAATGGTGAGCATTGCCCCCCATCTATACCGTTGTTTTCTAATTGAGAATAAGGCAGATGCTATCGTTATTAGCATGAGTGAGTAATAGAGAATCCAAAACCATTGTGGCAGGGTTTCTGTAGAATACATGTAATTTCACCTCTTATTTATGTATTTTTCGACAGGTAGGAATCTAATCCTGCACCACTTTACTAAACCGATATGTGGACAAAAGAATCTGACCAACCGCCAGTTCCGACACTTATGAATCTGTCAAGCTAACGTAATAATATCCAACATCCTCGATCGCTGCCTGCATTCCTATAAATGACGTAATAGCATAATACACCGCACCCAACGCCAAACAGGCTATGACCGCCCCACTTACCCGGGGGATATGTTTGGTTTTTTTATAAAAGACCAGTGAGGTTATCCCGACAATGATAAGGTAGGAAATCGATAGAATGAGCCCGAATGTGTGACTGCCAAGATCATTCACAGCCGTTCGAAAATGTTCCAGATGATCTTGATTTTCCTTGTTCTCGTCGATCGTCACCAGGTGATCTTGATAACCGATTTTCCATATGAGCCCGTCTTCCCCTTTTAAGACCGTGTACTGATAACCCCCCGCTTCCCCTTCCCCTATCACAAATGGTGACGTCGCATACATATGGACGGGAAGCAGGGTGAAAAGCATCGTAAACAGGACAAGCAATCGTTTGTTCAACTCCATCTTCCTTTCTATCAGAACCTCAATCTTTTCCCTTGACAAAGAAACGCATATATATAATAATAAATATCGAATTAGAATTATTATAATCTATTAATGATTCTCAATCACACAAACTACTAGGAGGAATTTACACTATGTCATTAATCGGTTCACAAGTCGTACCATTTAAAGCAGAAGCATTCAAAGATGGTGAGTTCATCACTGTTACAGACGAAAGCCTGAAAGGTCAATGGAGCATTTTCTGCTTCTACCCTGCAGACTTCACATTTGTATGCCCGACAGAACTTGAAGACCTTCAAAATAACTATGAAACTCTTAAAGAGCTTGGCGTAGAAGTTTACTCAGTTTCTACGGATACTCATTTTACACATAAAGGCTGGCACGACAGCTCTGAAAAAATCGGTAAAATCAAATACGCAATGATCGGTGACCCGTCACAACGCATCACTCGCGGATTCGATGTATTAAATGAAGAAGATGGTCTTGCTGACCGCGGAACATTCATCATCGACCCGGATGGCGTGATCCAAGCAGTTGAAATCAACGCTGGCGGAATCGGCCGTGACGCAGATATCTTAGTAAGCAAAATCAAGGCTGCACAATATGTGCGTAACAACCCAGGCGAAGTTTGCCCGGCGAAATGGCAGGAAGGTTCAGACACACTTAAGCCAAGCCTTGATCTAGTTGGTAAATTATAAGGAGTGCTGAGCATGCTTGAAGCAGATATTAAAGCACAATTAGAACAGTACCTGCAAATGATGGAAGGCGACATCGTCCTGAAAGTCAGTGCAGGAGACGATGACATTTCGAAGGACATGCTGGCTCTTGTTGAAGAGCTAGCTTCCATGTCATCACGCATCAGCGTAGAAAAAGAAGAATTGACAAGAACACCAAGCTTCAGCGTGAACCGTCCCGGTGAAGAGACCGGTATCATTTTTGCCGGTATTCCTCTTGGACACGAATTCACATCCCTGGTTCTTGCTCTCCTTCAAGTCAGCGGCAGAGCGCCGAAAGTGGATCAAAGCGTCATCGACCAGATTAAGAGCGTCAAAGGCGAACACCACTTCGAGACGTATGTCAGCCTAAGTTGTCATAACTGTCCTGATGTCGTACAGGCACTGAACATCATGAGTGTCCTGAACCCGAACATCACGCATACGATGATCGACGGTGCTGCCTTCAAGGAAGAAGTGGAACGCAAGAACGTCATGGCTGTTCCTGCTGTTTACTTGAATGCGGAATTCTTCAACGGCGGACGTACGAGTTTAGAAGAAATTCTTTCTAAGATCGTGGAAGGTCCAAGTGCCGATGAGTTATCGGATAAAGAGCCATATGATGTCCTTGTCGTAGGTGGCGGACCTGCAGGATCCAGTGCGGCTATTTATGCTGCACGTAAAGGAATCCGTACGGGAATCGTCGCTGAACGCTTCGGAGGTCAGGTCCTTGACACGATGAGCATCGAGAACTTCATCAGCGTAAAGCAGACAGAAGGTCCAAAACTTGTGGCGAGTCTTGAGGAGCATGTGAAGGACTATGGTATTGATGTCATGAACCTTCAGCGCGCGAGCCGTCTCGAGAAAAAAGACCTTGTAGAGCTTGAGCTTGAAAACGGCGCGGTCCTGAAGAGTAAGAGTCTGATCATCTCAACTGGTGCACGCTGGCGTAACATCGGCGTTCCTGGTGAAGAGAAGTTCAAGAACAAAGGAGTGGCTTACTGCCCTCACTGTGACGGACCTCTGTTTGAAGGGAAAGATGTTGCTGTCATCGGCGGAGGAAACTCCGGTATCGAAGCAGCCATCGACCTTGCAGGAATCGTTAAACACGTTACGGTCCTTGAGTTCAACTCAGAACTGAAAGCCGACGACGTGTTGCAAAAACGTCTTTACAGCCTGCCGAACGTGACGGTGATCACGAACGCACAAACGCAAGAGATCACCGGTACGGATAAGGTGAATGGAATTACCTACACCGATCGTGATACTCATGAAGAGAAACACGTCGAACTGCAAGGCGTATTCGTCCAAATTGGTCTCGTTCCAAACACAGACTGGCTCGGCGACCTTGTAGAACGCACGAAATTCGGTGAAATCATCGTTGACAAACACGGTGCTACCAACGTCCCTGGCGTATTCGCCGCAGGAGACTGTACAGACAGTGCCTACAACCAAATCATCATCTCCATGGGATCAGGAGCAACAGCCGCACTTGGCGCATTTGACTACCTTATTAGGAATTGATGTATTATAGAGGTCCGTCCCTCCATCTTGAGGGACGGACCTCTTATATATTCAGGACAACTTCTTTCGAAGCGAATAACACCATTTCTCATATCCCAGCTTCTCTTCATAGAATCTATGGGCATCCCGTCTTTCAAGTCCTGACTCCAGCGCCACATATTCCAACCCGATCTCTTCAGCCAATCGATGGATATACTGCAACAACTGCTTTCCATATCCCTTGGAGCGATGGTTGGAAGACGTGATCAAATCATAGATGTACATATGATGTTTGTTGTAAAAATTGATCCTCTCCCCAATACCGGCGAGGGAAACGATTTCATCGTCCTCATATAAAGCGAACAAGCGATATCCTTCTTTCCTCATTCCCTCAACCAATGCCAGATATGTCTTTTCCGACAAATCGGTACGTAACTCATTCATCACCGGATAGGCTTGAATCATCTCACTCCGAGTTTGAAGTTCTTTTATGGTTGCCATCTCTCATCCCTCTTTACGATATAATCAGTATAGAATCATAGTGCCAGCATGAACCTTCTTCCTACACAATTACTTTTCACTAAATTTTAACATATTCTCCTCCAGAGGGACGGACCTCTTTTTACAGATTCTTCTCATTTGTACACCCTCAATAACCATTTCGAGGTCCGTCCCTCTTTCATCCTGAATGCATAAATCACCCTTTTTCTCTTATACTACAGGATAACGTCATTGCCATCTTTACTGGTGTTTTGGGGGGCGGTCGTTAGTAAGAGATATTTGTATAGACGGAGGTGGAGGGAAAGATGAGCACGGAGCTAAAGGTCCAACAAATTTATGAAGCCATGCATCAAACCTACATAGAAAAGTTCGAATTATGGCAAGAGGAAATTGTGTTCAGCTGGCAATGGTGGGCCGGGGTCCTGCTGACGATCATCCCTTGGCTCTTATGGGCCAAATACCGCCCAAAAGAAAGTACCCACCGATTATTATATATCGCCTTTTTCGTCATGTTCATCGCGATTTGGCTGGACAGCATAGGGGTTCAATTGGGCTTATGGCATTACAATTATGAAGTCCTCCCATTCTCCCCTTCTTATAAACCGTGGGATATTACCTTGATTCCTGTATTAACGATTGTTTTTATTCAAGTCAAACCACATGCCCATTTCTTTATTAAAGGAATACTATATGGTTTCTTGATTTCCTTTGTAGCAGAGCCGATTTTTGTGTGGAGTGATTTTGTGGTTTATACAGGATGGAAATACATCTATTCATTTCCGATTTATACAGTTATGTATTTCGCCTCTCATTATTTAAGTACAAGAATTCACTTTAGACCCATCCAAAAGTAAGTTTTCATGAGAATTCAAATGATGATGTTCAAAAGGTCAGAAAGAGCTGAGATAATCCACTCTTTCTGACCTTTATGTATTGATCCCAAGGATTCTGACTGATGTGTGGACTCAAAGCTAAGAATCCCCTAGTGTTTCTCCCAGTTTTCCTGGTAATCTTCTATATACCGTTCCAATCGAATGGGATCCGTATTGGTTATTTTCTTAAATTCATGCGTGACGTCTCCCGCTAACCCTAACTTGGTTGGAAAATGAATCCCGATGACCACATTTACGAAGTCCTCTTTTTTACCTTTTTTCACCATATAAGATTTAAATTCCTTCACTGAAGGATTCGCGTATTGGATCTTCTCCCCGAGTATCGTCGACATCAATTCGGCTACTTCATAGAAATCGACAGCCCGATCTCCTGTGATGACATGATTCTTATTCGTATGCTCCTGAGGGTGTTGAAAAGCATGAATGGCAATTTCAGCAAGGTCCCTTGTATCCACGAAGCTGGTTTTCCCTTTTCCTGCAGGAATGAATATCCTTCTATTTTCTTTGATTTCATCTGCCAAAAAGTCCTGGAGATTTTGCATGAAGTATCCGGCTCTGATGAAAGTATAGGGGATACCCAGTTTTTTAATCATCTTTTCGTTTTTATGATGATGAATGAAAGGAAGATATTGTACATCCTTGACGGATAAGTAAACAATATGCTGGATGCCCCTCTTCTTCATCGCTTCTAGAAACCCTTGAAACTCCAGTTTGTCTCCTGGGGGATACATCAGAAATACTTGATCCACCTGATCCAAGGCCTCATCAAACGTCCCAGGATCGGACAAGTCCAACGTTGTAAAGTCATAATCTTCTCCATAGATATCTTTCGCTTTTTCAACATTTCTTACGGCGCATTTCATGGAGACATTCCGTTCTTTCAATTTCTTGGCTACTTCTACCCCTACTTTTCCATTAAACCCCGTCACAAGTATCGTCATTCCCTCTCACTCCTCGTCACATCAAGCACTGCGATTCCCCATGCCCTCTTCAGTCATATTGTAAGTCATCTTTCTTAATTTGCGTAATCCCCTGGATTCCATGTATTTGTTTCATGAATGAACACCGATCTTTTCGTTCCATTCACCATCCACGAAACCCTCCCTTATTTCCGAACATAAATAATCCCTTTTCAGGCAAAATAATAGCAACCATCAAAAGACGGCAGGTGAATCACGAATGAGTCCTTCTAAGAAGATCGTCGACAGAATCGAACAGAATATAAAGGGGATTCACTCCGCCCTGTATGATACGGAAGATTTGAAGATAAGGGATCTCATTTTTCTGAATAAGCCTTGCAAACTTCTCTTTATCGACTCGCTAGTGGATAAAAAGCAGATAGAAAGAAATATTATTGAGCCTCTTCTTGAATGCAAAGAGGAGACTGGCCCGGAATCTGTGATAAAGAATGCGGAGTATAGTAGAACGACCGATCTCGAAGTGACCGTGAATGGTCTTCTTGAGGGGAGCTGCGCCCTGTTATCAGAAGGGGTAAATACTGCCCTGCTGATGCCCGTTGCTGCCGGTGATAATAGAGCCATACAAGAACCGGAAAATGAACACATCATCAAAGGATCCCATGATGGCTTTACTGAGAATATCAGTAAAAACCTCTTCTTAATCAGACGAAGAGTGAAAAATCCTTCATTACGTATTATAAATTATACACTGGGCACAAAAACAAATACTAAAGCCTCGATCGTCTATATTGAAGAGCTGGTGGATCATGGTCCATTAGAGGTGTTAATGAAAAGGATAGAAGCGGTCAATGTCGGGGAGCTTCAATCCTCGGGGGAATTGGAAGAATTAATTGAAGACAACAGCTATTCAGTATTCCCACAAATATTATCAACTGAGAGACCCGACCGGGCGGCATCCTATTTATTAGAAGGGAAATCACTTGTCATCGTGGATGGCACTCCACATGTTCTGGTTTCTCCTATTACCTTTTTCAGCTTTTACCAGTCGCCTGATGACTATAATAGCAGATGGATCATCGGGTCTTTTTTCCGGCTCATACGGATATTCAGCTTTTTGGTGGCCGTCTGTTTACCCGCCATTTATATTGCAGTCGTTTCCTTTCATTCAGAAGTTCTGCCTATCGGGATTCAATATGCGATCAGAGTTCAAATTGAATACGTCCCGCTGCCCCCTTTTTTTGAAGCCATTGCGATGCAGCTTGTACTGGAACTGTTAAAGGAGGCTGCAATCCGTCTCCCCTCACCCATTGCACAAACAATCGGGATTGTCGGCGGTTTGGTCATCGGGACGGCAATAGTAGAGGCAGGATTTGTTTCCAACACGATGATCGTCGTCATTGCACTTACTGCCATCGCCTCTTTCGTAGCACCTGTCAACCAAATGGGGACAGGTGCCAGGATCATGGCTTTCCCGATTATGCTCGCGGCCACTTTTTTTGGCTTTTTAGGCATTGTCCTTGCTCTTTCCGTATTACTGATACACCTCTGCAGGCTGGAGTCTTTCGGAAAACCTTACTTGGAACCCTTAGCCCCATTACACTTCAAGGGAATGAAAGATTCACTTATCAAAATCAAAAAGAGGAATAACACGTTAAAGCAAACGTAATCCAGAAAGAAAGTGTGGAATCGTCAATGTCACAGACAGGATCCCTAACGAACTGGCAGATATTCTTTCTTATGACCCAAACTCAAGTTGGATTCGCCATTCTAACACTGCCGAATACCTTGCAAAGTACAAGTAAAGGAGACGGCTGGATGTCGGTTCTCTTCGCAGGAGTGGTTCTCCAATTGTTTCTAGTGATGATCTGGCTACTATTGAGACGTTTCCCCAATTTAAACTATGCCGAAATCACTATATTCTTACTGGGGAAGTACGTAGGAAGCTTTGTAAATATGATCTTGTATCTTTACTTTATTGTAACGGCATCGTTTGTATTGCTTCGGTTTGCGTCGATTATTAAAGAACATCTGTTATTGATCACTCCTTATTGGGTAATCGGATTGCTGATGATGCTTACCTGTACATATTTAGCCATCAGTGACATTCGAATTATCGCCAGATTCTTTGGGCTCATATCCATTCTTTTTCTATTCTTATTCGGAATCTCGTTTTTTTCCTTTCTTTTGCCTGTGGACTTACATCATATTCTCCCTTTAGGAAACACCGGCATAAAGGAAATTGCCATCGGCAGCAAAGATTGTCTGTTAGCCATTTTGGGGTTTGAGGTGATCCTGTTTTTATATCCCCTCGCCTCCAAGAAGGGAAACACATTCTTAAAAGTGATCACATGGGCCAATGTCTTTGTAACAGGTTTAACTACTTATTTTGTCATTCTTTGCATCATGATTTTCAGTGAATCCGTCCTGAAGCAAATTAAATATCCTGTAATCTACTTTTTGCGTCCCCTTAACTTTCAAATGGTAGACCGCATCGATTTACTTTTTATATCCATATGGATTGTCCCCCTGGCAGCATCAATTGTCATCTATATATACATGAGCAGTAAAAGTCTTTCTTTTTTCAAGGGCAAACCCTATACCCTGGTTTTGATGAATAGTACTTTGATTTTCGTCCTATTTACGATTGCAAAGAAAGATCCCGACTCCCAAGAACTTTATTCCAACTATGTTGAATATTTGAGCTATGCCGTCGTATTCGCCATTCCAAGCATATTGTTATTGTTTTCTTACCTGGTAAAGAAACGGGAAAAGGAGGTTTCTTATTGAAAAAGATTCCGATTATTTTCATTGCTGTATTCCTTCTGACAGGGTGCTGGGACCAAAACCAGCTAAACGACAACAGACTGGTTAACGGGATCAGTTTTGACAAGGCTGAAGAGTCCGATCATATTCTGGGGACAGTCAGGGCGATTAATATACGCAGCGCTGGTGGCGGTAAGTTTGAAGTCGCGGATGAATTTTATGAAGCGGATAACGAAACGGTTACCCAGCTTGCGGTGGATCTACAAGACAAAGTATCCGGGAATATGGATGTAGGAAAAGCATTCGTCATTATTGTCGGGGAAGAATTGGCCCAAACCAAGGGCATCACTTCACTAGTAGAGCCGATTCTTAGATCCACCAGGGGATATATCTCCTCGCGTATCGTAATAAGTGAGGGAAAGGGGCATGAAATCTTGTCCTTGAAGCTTGAAGACAGTCCCATTGTTTTCGAGGTGGACAATCTGCTTACAGGTGGGACAAAGGGAACATCTATTCCTAAGGAAACGACGTTTACGGCCTGGAATGAAATATCAGACAAGACCAATGATATCTTTCTCCCCTATATAAAAAAAGATGACCAAAACAAGGTGATGTTGGCAGGGTCGGCTTTATTTAACGGTGATAAATTCACTGGTGATACACTGACAACAAGCCAGACCTCACTTCTGCTCATATTAAGAAATGAATTGGGAAACAGGGCGCTATTAAGCATAAAGTCAGAAGAGTTAAGTCAGCCTTTTACCATTGTCATTGATAATGCCAAGACAAAGATGGATGTCAAGAAAGAAAACGGGAAAGTCACCTGCACGGTTACAGCTAATCTTCAAGCAAGGATACAAAGCTATTATGAAGAAAAACCTTCCGAGGATCTCAAAAGCTTAAATAGTTTGGCTTCAAAGGAACTCACGAAAAAAGCAAAGGAACTTACCGACCTTTTAATTAAAGCGAATAGTGATGCTTTAGGAATCGCCAAAGAACTCTCCACGAAATATCCTGATTCCTGGAATCCCGAGGCGTGGAAACAGGACTATCAACAAGTGACGGTAAATCCAAAGGTAAACGTTGAGATTCTCGGGTCTAACAATCTTAAGTAAATCTTTTCATTTGTTGAGTAAAAAACTTAGTTTCTTTATTACAACAAACGAACAGGGTTGCTCGCTTTTTCTAAAATACCGGCCAATTCCGCATTGGCCGGTATACCTGCTCTAGATGATAGTTCAATTACTAACCCCATGAGCATTTCACCGTCGTTCCACCGTAGGTATTGATTTAGAAATTATCTTGGTTTAACTGGTAGTAAATCTATGAATAAGAACCTATCCTTTTTAGTGAGATGGTCAGGTACCACCCTTTCTTCCCCTAACACATACTCAACCGAAAAGGCAAAGTTCGGCCCGTCAAACACAAACGTATGAAACTCCCCATTCTCCCCGCAGATATCACGGGTCTCTTCCGGATAATCCCGCATGAACGCCTCATCATATACTCTCCCTGCAAAGGATCGATCCAATTGATCCATATCCACACAAGTGAGCACGGTTTGAAACCCGAGGTCAATAAATTCACGGCCGAGTTCCCCGATAGGCCGCCCCCAAAGAGGAAAGACCGGAGTGATCCCCGTTTCTGAAAGCATCTTCTCCCGATACTCCCGGACATCCTGAAGGTGAATATCCCCGAAGACCATGTGTGTGACCCCCTCCTCCAGCATATCTGAGACCGCACTCTCCATCCGCTCCTGATACAGCTCATTCGAACACTGCTCCGGGATCCAGACCTCACGAAGCGGAATTCCGAGCGACTCCGACTGCCTCTTCAACAGTTCATACCGGACGCCATGAATCGAAACCCTGTCGAAGCCCTCTGTCAGGGTAACGAGCAATGAATCAATCTCGTATTCCGGATTTTGTTGTAAGTTATATAATGCCAGGGTGGAATCCTTTCCACCGCTGAATGCTATGACTGTTTTCATATGTACCTCCATGATTACGATATTGTACTATTGACCCTTTTTAATGAACTCGATCATGACTTCACCGCTAAAAATAAATGAGCAGCGTATTTTTCTCTATTATAATTGAAATTTTTCCTTTATGATCTTTGCCACTTCTTCTGCACTCAAGTTTGTATTGTTTATCTTTATATAGTTTGAAGATTTAATCTCACCTTCTAATGAATTCAATCTGTATGTTTCCATCGACTTTTTCAAATCACCTTCAGACCATTCAATATCCCTTTTGGATGGCTTATGTTCAAGTCTATTTGAACTTTTATTTCGCTCAAGTCGTTCTCCTACATCTGCCTCAAGCTCCACAAAGTAAACCGTGCCTCCCCTGGACTCAAACAACCGAGAGACTTCATTTACATAATCCCAGTCCTCTCGCATATCAAATGCCCACACGTAAGTGAAAATCATTCCATACAAATCACTCTTTGAAACTTCTTCAAATATCTCCCGACGAAACAAATGGACTAATCTCTTTCCTTCTTTCGTGCCGTAGTCAAAGAAATGACTGACCAAGTCAATCGTCATATGATTATGAAAAAGTTTCAGATTCGTTATTTTTGCTAATTCCTGTCCAACTGTCATTTTACCAACTGCTTGAGGTCCAAATACAAGAACAAATTTCATGAGCTCTCTCCTTCAATAACAATATAAAATTTGTCTGTAACATTATGTATCTCCGTTCCGGAATCCCTGCGCTTCTATTGATTCGGTATTTGCCACCACGTGTTGTACTCCTTTTGAAAAGCATGCGTTATTTTGATCATGTTCTATCGATTTCTCAGTAAAATGCCTATTAGGTGAAAAAACCGATCCTGGATAGGCCTATATACAGAAATTCCCCCGTCATCCACTGCATCATAAGCCACCGAATCCATTTATCAGCGAATCGCCTCAATCAGGGACGGACCTCCATTCTCTAAAAATACAAACTCTTAAGGGCGCGTTTGGAGGTCCGTCCCTCTACCTCTATTCAAAGATTAGCTTCAGTTGATAATCTTCTCGTCCTTACTGTAGATCGTGATGTGATAGGGATCACCCTTGATCCTCTCTTTCATTTGGTCGGATTTCAGAAATTCATCAATGACGTTCTCTAGCTGCTTGGCAAAATCATTTGCATTTTCGTCCTTACTTGATAGAGTGATATGCGCTTGAATCTCCGGATCCGGATACACGGAATATCCAACCATCCTCACTTTGTAATCTTTCTTTCCTAATAGATCATCACTGACGGTTTGCAGGATTTCCATCCACCTACTCTCCTGCTCTCTCTTCTTCATATTAACCTTTTTTATCTCAACTGGAATAGAACGAATATTATTTTCACTCAAGATCCCTCTCACTACTTCTTTGATTTCATCGCTCGTGGCTTCGGTATGATTCGGGATCTCTAACTGAATGCTCTCAGGTTTCGCCATATATCCCATTAGCAATACTTCTATGTTTCGTTTCCCTAGCTCTTCCCTGACACGACTGTCAATTATTCGGAAGTCTTTACTTTTCTGCTGTGTTTCCTTATCTTTTTGTGGAACCTCAGGCTCCTCATATCTACTCACTTTGACTGTATAAGCATCATAGTTTCTCGATCGCAGAAAATCCATTGCCACTTCTTCAACCTCTGTTTTCACACGATTAAAATAGTCTTGATCACCTGCAATTACGATGCGAATCACTTTCTCTGGAAAAGATACCCCTAGACCATTAACAGGGTATCCTTTTTCTCTTAGTTCTTCTGAAATTCCCATCACTACATCTTCCTTGGATTCAAAAATGCTGCCCAGATACGGAATCTTTGATACGACATTGGCCATTGCGGGCGATACCAGAGCCGAACCAATCAATAACCCAAATAATAGGACGGCGGCACTGCTATAATAGATCCACTTCTTTCTAAGGGTTCCTCGATCCTTCATCCCTCTCTCTATGGCCACTTGGATTGTATGATTCAATTTATCTTCTGGAACCCGAATGTTATCCATTTCTTCTTTTACGTCGTCGCCTAAATGATCCTTCATCAGATACACCCCTCCCTTAAATCCGATTTCAAGAGATTAATGGCCCTATGCAATCGTGTCTTGATCGTTCCTTCAGGGCAATGTAACATTTCGGCGATTTGCTTTATGGTAAGGTCTTGATAATATCTAAGTATAATGACCGTTTTATATGGAACATCCAACCGTTCGATCGCCCCTGTTAAATCCATTTTTTCTTCAATTCTAAGATTCTGCTCTTTAGGAAGTACATCCACTTCATTCGTCAGGATGATACGTTCATTCTTCTTAATAAAATCCAATGCTGAATTGATTAATATCCTTGATAACCAAGTTGAGAAATACTGAGGATTTTTCAAGTTTTTAATGGATATAAAAGCTTTATAAATAGCATCCTGAACAATATCAAGAGCATCATTCTCATTTTTCACATACATGTATGCCATCCGATAAAGCTTGTTCTTTTCATGATGAATCAACTCTTGAAAAGCTTTTTCATCTCCCCTTTTCGCTTTCTTGACCTTTTTCTCAATCAACTGCTCTCACCCGCTTTCTATCCGTTAGACTAATGACAAGACCAAAACGTTTCACGTATTTATAAAGTGCCTCAAAAAAAGAAGCTCACCTTTATTTAGATGAGCTCTCCTTAAATTTTATCTTCTTTATCTCCTAAACTATGTCACTACCAATTATTTCAAAAATAAGCCGTGAACTCAATCCCATATAAAAAAGAAGCTCAACCTATTCATCGAGCTCCTACTGATCACTATAATACTTCCAGATCTCCCGCCCCTGTGCAGAGTATCGTTCATTCCCGTTTAAAGAAAATTCCTCCCCGCAGGCCGAATTCGTGACCTGGAATTTATCATATACAATCTCTTTGCCATCGGATGACGTCACACCCCCGCCTCTGCTATGGTGAATACATTCACCTTCAAGGAGGGTCCGATTTCCTTCTTCATCCACATAGAAATACTGACTCTGACTCAGATTATAGCCCTTGTCTTGTATAGACGTCCGATAGATTCCATATCGTTCAATATCCGTCCTCATCAACGTGGGAAGGCTCTCGATCTCAACGGGAATGACGGAAAACTCTCCTTCTTCTTCAAGGGAGGGTTCATCCTTCATACCATAGAAGATGACAATGGTACCCTCGTAGCCTTCAGGGATCAGGTAGCGGTTTTTTATTATTTCTCCTTGATCGTTACCGTCTATCCAATTCACAGCTACCATCACAATCGCCACAACGCAGACAACGCTACCTATTGTGAGATAAAATCTCTTGTTCTCCCGGTCAGGGCCCGGTGTCTTTTTCCTTTTCAACCATTCATCTACACAGAAGAAGATTACCGCGCAGATCACCGCAAACCACGCAAACCCGTCTATCACAAAATACGTAATAGCTCCAAAGAACGTATGGATGAACCCCGCCAAAAACAACCGCCCCTTGCCGAGCTTTCTCGTTAACCAATCCGATAGCAAGGAAACGGGAGCCCCATACGCCAGGTTACCGGCTAAGGAATATGTAAAGACAATTGGAAAGAGCCAGATGCCCCCATCCAGTATGCTTATGATCATCAAAAAAGTAGAAAGTATCAAACTCGTATAAATGGCAGGCTTAAATTTATTCATCCTGTCCCCCCCAAACACAGCTTGTGAAAATATTCACAATAAAAGTATATCATAAAATCATCTTTGTTTGGGATGTTTATACAACGAGAAAGAAACAGTAGTTTACACACGAATCCCCTATGCTTTTCTTCTATTGAAAAGAAGCATAGGGGATTCTCTCTAGCTGCTAGTTATTTTTATTGTTGGAATTACTGGAATTACCGGACTGACTTCCGCCTTTCGCGCCAATTTCCTGATAGAATTTCTTGTTGTGATTTTCAGAAGTTGCTTCTCCACCCTTTTCTCCGATCTCTTGGTAGAATTCTTTGTCATGGTTCTTCGCTGTTTGTTCTCCGCCTTTACGACCAGCTTCTTCGTAACTCATTTTACCTTTGTTGCTGTTGTTATTGTTGTTACTGTTTGCCATAAATAAAATCCTCCTTAAGTGTAGTGGGTGTTGTACGTTTGTACATTGGATATATACCTCGTGAGAAGAGAGCTAAACAGATAGTGGGGGTTTTTAACATATTTGTAATTTAATTTACACTTCAGAAGGATTCCTGAATCCATACTATTAGAAGTGCTTCCCCAAGAGGTGTATGATGAAGATAAAGAGGATTAGTATAAAAGGAGTCTTGCTACATGGATTACATCAAACGGGGAACACCGGCCTTCAAACATGCAAACCTGGCCCTGTTTGCAGGCGGTTTCAGCACCTTTGCCATACTGTGGGGAACACAGCCCCTGCTTCCGGATATTGCTAGTGAGTTCCAGATCTCACCGGCCACTTCAAGTCTCAGCCAGTCTTCCACAACGATTGCCCTCGCTATCAGTCTATTAATTGCAGGTTCCTTATCGGACGTCTATGGAAGAAAATCCGTCATGACCTTCTCTTTACTGACATCTTCCATTCTTGCCATTTGCACAGGATTTGCATCAAGCTTCCATATGCTCATCATTGGCCGAATCCTTCTGGGGATAACACTCGCCGGGCTTCCTGCTGTCGCCATGGCATATTTGGGTGAGGAAATCGAAGCGAAGAGTCTCGGGATGGCCATGGGGTTATACATTAGCGGAAATTCCATCGGGGGAATGTCGGGGCGGATCATCAGCGGCGTCCTTACCGACCATTTCAACTGGCATGTCGCATTGATGGGAGTCGGGATCATCAGCTTGCTTTCAACCGTCATCTTCCTTGTGCTTATCCCGCCGTCTGCCCATTTCAAACCGCAGACATTCCAGCTGAAATCATTGGCCGGGTCCTTGTTCAGCCAATTCAAAGTGCCTGGGCTCACGCATCTCTTCACCATCGGATTTCTATTGATGGGAGGATTCGTATCCCTCTACAATTACATCGGATTCGAGCTGATCGCACCACCTTATTCACTCAGCCAGACCGTTGTCGGATTCATCTTCATCGTCTATATCGTCGGCACCTTCAGCTCGACGTGGATGGGAATGCTCGCCGATCAGTATGGAAAAAAAAGAATCCTGCCTCTATCGTTAATCATCATGTTATCCGGGGTATCAGCCACCCTTCATCCAAATCTGTGGGTGAAAATCATCGGGATCGCCGTCTTCACCTACGGATTCT
Organism: Rossellomorea sp. ABR4_004; assembly: GCF_056159585.1. Classification (NCBI taxonomy): domain Bacteria; kingdom Bacillati; phylum Bacillota; class Bacilli; order Caryophanales; family Bacillaceae; genus Rossellomorea; species Rossellomorea sp. ABR4_004. Next base: position 764,740 of record NZ_JBSWVM010000002.1, read on the forward strand.
TCGCCGGCCACTCCATCGCCAGCAGCTGGGTCGGACGATTGGCTGTCCATGATAAAGCGCAGGCTTCGGCCCTCTACTTATCCGCCTATTACGCAGGATCAAGTGTAGGCGGTACCGTCAGTGGAAGCTTCTATCATCAATTGAACTGGCCCGGTGTTGTGTGGATGATCGCTGCCCTTTCCGTGATCTCCATTGGGATTTCACTTTGGTTGGGGAGAAGGGACCTAGCACGATCAATATAAAAGAGGACTTGCCACCAAGTCCTCTTTCTTAGGCGTTACCCTTTCACTCCCGCTTGCGGATCCCAAGACCCCTGTAATTTTCGGATATAAAGAATTTGACCTGCATGGTAAGTCGTATGGATGGTAAGGTGGGCAATGATTTCAGTCCACTTAGTCAAATTCACCTCATCCGCCGCTTCAACCTCCTTCTTCCAGTCAGCCATCAACAGATCAATCCGCTCTGACGTTTCACTCCAACTGAGACCTTCCCTATTCCTGAACGTACTCTCACCTGTACTCTCTTCATTCTCAATACCTTTCAATCGATTTAAATGGCGTTGATTATAGTAGATGAGATGATGGACGATTTCAGAAATGGAATTGGTGGCTTCATTCGGCTTCCACGTTGCTTGTTCCTCCGTGAGATCCTTGATGGAATTGATCAACGATACAAACCAGGTATTTTGAGCGTGGCAGGCATCCAGTTGAATGAGTAGGACTTGTTTGGCGTTCATTTTTTCCCCTCCTGTATTTTCATATCACTAATACTTTCAAGATAGAGAGTGGCGTTTCCTCTTTACATGTGATTATCTATTCAAAAAGATCCTCTTTTTATTAAAAAGGGATCTCCACAGTTTCAATATACGTCATTCCAAAGTACTCATACTCGATCTTCACCTGACGGACTTTTTCGTCATGAAATACATGCACGGCATAAAGGGGATCGTCTTTCGTCGCAGTTCCATTATTTAATTTCTCCATTTGTTTTGATTGAGAAGATCCCCTTTCGATGACTACATCCTTTAGGTTCTTATATTCTACTTTTTCATCTCGGTCATCATCACCAAGGACGTATCCTTTCAGAAGATTACTCACCTGCATCTTCACTTTTTCAGGAGCATCATCATGATTGACTGTGACCCTCACCACTTTCGCTTCACGGAAACCATGATTGGTTACTTCAACCAAGACAGATTTCCCATCCTCATTTTGACTAATCATGCCAATCTCCATTGGGGGATTCTCACTTACCCAGAAATAAGTCCCTCCCACTACGACGGCAACCAAGAGCAGTACAGCTGTGATCCAGCGTTTTTTCATCCGTCTATCCCCATTTCACAGATTGTGATAATACCGCCTCATACCATGGTTTTTCCATTGTTTCCTCCTTGGATATTTTTCCTGAGGGAAACTACGATCAAAGAAATGCCAGTGATCGCCGTTAAAGCCGCCAATACAAGTGGAAATGTCCCCACGTCCCGTATGGCCGTCCCATATATTCCGTATCTACTGTCCCACCCGAGGCCATCCGTTTCACCCAACAGGCGGGAATAGATGGCTGCCGTTATAAGCGCTGAACCATATAGAATGGCACTTACCAATAAGCAAATCAATCCAATCAGTAATTGTTTCATTTCTCCACGTCCTATCTTTCATCTTCCGAAAAAATCCGGCAAAGGTACACCAAGATCGAATAATGCGCTCGTCATAATAAAGATCAGCACAGGGACTACACAGAGAATCAGGATCACCGTCCAACTATTATTTGAAGGACCCTCACTCTTTTTCTTCCTGTAGAGTTCTTGAACCCGATTTTGTTTTTCTTTTGTATGTTGGGTCATGTGTTCCTCCTTTATGGAGCACCATTCTTGATACTCCAATAGATCTCCGTCTCCTCATCACAGAAGAATCCCTCCAGATCAGCCGACTCCACGATTCGATTCAAGGTCTGACTATCGCCGCATATCATAGAAAAATGACTGTCCCAATGGGTGGTCACAAGGATTTTTTGATCGTGGGTGAAGAGGTTTCGACGTTCCCGATGAAGAATGGTGCCATCATCTTTTATAACATCGTCCATATGCTCAAGCTTTCTTTCTGTGCAAAATTCATCTCCGCACCATATCCAGTCATACCCCTCTTTTTTTATGGCACGAAGCAGATTATCCATGACGAGGTCTGGGAAGAGTCCCTCGGAAGGAAACACAATCTTTCTCACTTCACACACTTCCATGATACGTTTTGCCAAGGTTCGATTTTCATATTTTTTATTCAGTCCAAAGATGATACTTCTGAGGCCGATATCCACTTCTGCCAAGTTCGATAATCTGGATGTCCCCATGAACTCCTGCCAGCTGATTTTCTCACAATGATCCACGATCTCCCGTTTACCGGGATACGTATCCGGATTAAACAACGCAAAGTCGATAGTCAGTGGCTTAATAAATGGATGGAAGAAAATGAATATGTCTTCAAATACATTTTTATAGAACTCTTTTATCGGCAAGTCCGCATCTGAACACACTGAATAACGATGCGGTTCGGGCAAGACTCTGATTTCAGACATACGCCCCCTCCTTCACACTCTAAAATATTCGCCAGATCGCGGGAATAATCCTGTTTTTTCCATCTTTTTGAACAATTTCTGGCATAAGTGAGCATGGAATGTTCTCAAACAAAAAAACCTCCTTACAGGAAGTAATTCTATGTTTTCTCAATCATTCGAAAGAAAGAGACCCTCCGTATGCAGAAGGGTCCCGTACAAGATCTTATTTTACTTTTACGTTTTCAGAAGGATCAGATTCCTTATCCTCAATATTCACCGTTGTAATATAATATGAATCTCCCTTTTCAGCCTCTCCATCAAAAAAGTTCTTCCGTTCATGTGCTGAAATGCTCTCGATATGTTCGAACTCTTCCGTGCCTGAGGACTTTTTATACACTCTGTAACCCAATACTGTATCATCATTGACCGAGTGCCAAGAAAGGGATCCGGTATCGTATTCGACTGCGGTCGGTGGTTCAGGAGCTTCGAGCTCATTGACTTGGGTTTCAGAGATGAGCTCTGTATACACGACTAGCCGGTCCGGATAAAGGTGTTCGTCATGATTGAACGTACCTGTGCACGTAATGACATTCAGGTTCCGTTTGTCAGAGGGTCCGAAGATTTTCTCGATTGGTGCTTCGTCACTCGGATAGCTTTCCTTCGATTTCACCTCGAAGGTTCGTTCCATTCCCTTTTCATCCGTGACGATGATCTTCTCCCCTTCCTTGATGTTCTTTAGATAGAAGAAGATCGCCGGGCCTTTCTTACTGTCGACATGTCCAGCAAGGACGGCATTTCCCTTTGCACCGACCTTCACACCGCGATCGTACCAGCCGACCACATCGGTTTCTTCAGGAACTTCCATTTCCCCGTTTTCAAGTAAGCCGACGGGAATGATGTTGGTATCGATGTCCATGCTCGGGATTTGGACACGGGAAGGCGTAATTCCTTCTTCTTGAACCTTTACCTGCTCTTCAAGCTCTGTTTTCTTCTTCATTAAAGAGTCAAGAAGAACAAACTCTTCTTCCTTATGAGCGGTACCAGCCCCGGATTTGACTTTTTCTACTTTTTGTTTTTTTTCAGATTGAGTTGCCTGACTTTCTTTCTTAGGTCCGTCCTTTGCAATCGCCTGAAAGCTGACAACACCAATCATAAGGACCGCGATCAGTATGATAAGTATCCGTTTCTTCATCCTATTCCCTCCACTTAAGAGAAGAGAGAAGAGCAGATTCCCGCTCTTCCCATGGCTCTTCTATGAATTATTGTTGGTCAGCAAATTTTTTCTTGATGATGATTCCACCAGCCATTAATGCTACCGCGACAAATGTGATCCATGCAGCCATTGGCATTTGTTGATCAGCTGCACCACCCATACCTGTGTTTGGCATTTGTTCCGGCATGTCACTCGATGCGAACTTCTCAGGATTTTGCTTCACAATCGCATCACCAAGGGCTTTCCCTACACCGAACATGAACGCATATCCTTCACGGAAGCTATCCATGCTTCCTTTGTAGTCTTCTGCTACATATTTATCAAAGGTACTTAGTACTTGATCTTCATGTGTTTTAAGGGAAGAGATTGCTGCATCTTTAGGCAGGTTTTCATCGGTCGCCGTTGCCAAGAAAGTACCAAACTCCTCCGTGAACATTCCCAGACTTTCTCTTGCCATTTTCGCTGCTTCCTCATCTCCAGCTACTGTTGCACTTACCAATTCTGCTTGGGCGTTTATGTGCTCACTCGTCCATACCTTTTTAAATTGAGCCGCTCCTTCTTCACCGTAAATGGAGCCGATGGCCTTCGTCCAGGCTTCGGTATTCATATCTTCCGCCCAAGTAGCCGTATCATAATCAGGTGCTTCACTTACACCCTTTTGCATGCTCATTGCGGCTAAAGCGAAGTGCTCTGCTGCCAGATTATTTAATGTAGAGCGTAATTCCGCTGCAGGTGCGTCCACTTTTGTGTTATTGAACTTATCCGGCATCTGCGTTACAATCGCTCCGGATAATGCTTTAGAGATATCAAACATTCTGTCGTACCCTTCTTTGAAGTTCGTTTGATACGCTTTATAATCTTCTTCTACATAGCTGTCAAATGTTTCAATGACATCCTGCTCATGTGCTGCTAATACTTCTTTCGCTGCCGCTTCTGGAAGATTTCCTTCTGTTGCTGTTGAAAGGAATGCCGAGAATTCATTGACGAATTCTTTCACTTCGGCTTCCGCAGCTTTTCTCATTTCCGCATCATCGGATTGTGCCGCTTCTACGAAATCCGGAGAGTAATCATTATGCCCGGCAAAGATTTCTTCGAATTTTTGAGCTCCTTCTTTACCGTAAATCGATTCGATTGCAGGTGTCATATCCAGTGCATTTTGATTGAGTGCTTCATATGCCTGTTTCTCATCGGGTGCATCATTATAATCCTTCACCATGGCATTGACCGCTAGAACATAGTGTTCAGATAGTAATTGATCCAGTGTGGAACGAAGATCGGAAGCCGGCGTCACCGCTGTCGGCGTTTCTGCCGCAAAACTTACCGTTGGAGCTAATAGAGATAATCCTAACATCGGTGCTGCGATTTTCTTAAGTATCTTTGCTTTTTTCATTTTTTGAACTCTCCTTTTTCGTTTTGTTTTTTGTGTTCTGGTAAGATAACGCAGCGTATATTGATATGGATCACTTTTTTTAAAATAAAGTTTTATTTTTTTGAAATAAGAAAAGGACAAAGGTGGTTGTAAGCACCTTTGTCCTTCTATTTAGACTGCTTCGAGGCAGTTCCTACCGTTTTTTTCAGCTGGTTCCTTCGCTTTCCATACACAATCAACGCTAGTTATGAATAGCAGATTAGCTATAGTCTCGAAACCTTTTAATCTATCGTTAAATATACGTAACGATCATGAAAATCAAACTGATCAACGTAAATAAGACCGCTCCATAAAACACTGAACCTACATTTGCTTTGAGTTCATTGTCCTTCTGAATCTTCCACCCTGCCTCACTCGCTTCAAGGGTAGCCCCTTTAGATAACGCACCTCCGCTACTATTGAAAAAGAAAAGCCCCACCGTTATTCCTAGACCGATGAAAAAGCTCCATTCCCCGAAAGAAAAAGAGAATAGAAGGCTACCGATCCAAATACCAACAGCAAGTATCGCAGCCGTTACTACTGACGTTCGTGTTTTGAATTTCTTCATATTCATTCCCCCTCGTATTATTAATACTTACGAAAAGAGTTGTAGAAAAGTTTCAATTTTCAGTCAACGTTGAATTGTAATACTTTCACTCCAACTGCAGCTTATCTTCTGTAGATAAACTCCTTTAAAACGCTTTTTCCATGTACCCAATCAATAGAAATCCTATCACATGAGGTAATATCTCGCTCATAATCCCTAAAACCATGAAAAACATTCCATACCGTTTTTTCTCGTAGTCCTTTTTCAGGACCAGGCCCACGCAAAAAGCGATGAAACCGTGAAGGACTGAGGGGGTGAAGAACGCCAAAATGATTGACAACCAACCGACGAAGATCAGTATGTTAGTACCTTTCTTATCCTTCATCGTATCTCTCCTGTCTTAAATAGACTGATTTCTCGGAGCAGTCTTGAAAAATGCCTCTTTCACATAAATCGTATAAATCAAGACGATGATTGAAAAAACAACATTCCCTATAAAGGGCTGTTGAGGTTCATTCGTTAATAATATGAAACTGATGAATCCAAATAGTACCGAGTATGAGATCAATAACCAAAAACCCCATTTTTTCAACCTCATGTACCCATAAGCCATCAACAGAGAAAAGAATGCCACTACTACTCTCATGATTCGTTCAGGCACAACCGATACTCCAAACCGTTCTGATATGCCAATGGTGTCAACATCAGCCTGATAAAAAATAGCCGTAAACAATAATACGATGCTTCCGAAAATATAAAAATAGCCAATGATTGATACACCAAAAGGTCTTTTCATATTTTACCTCCAGCGGTTTATATGTCATGTTAAAAAATCATAATTATAATTAGAAATGCCCCTACTCTATGTCCTTCTCCACCCAATACCCCTCATCCGAATTCCTCACCACCACATCAAACTTCTCATGCTTCGGGTGCATAAAGACTTCATATTGAATTCTGCGTTCCTGATGGGTTTTACGTAAATACTCCACATCCATCCCTCTTTCGGAAACATCGCGGATTCCCCTTCTCATGAGCTCGGTCTCACCATCCGTATAAAAGTAAATCTTTAGGTCGTATAGATCGGCATTGCTGAATGCAACAGACATCCCTTCTACAATCGTCAGGTTATTTAGGGACGAGATGAACCGACTTCGTTCATAGGGGACGTCCAGGGTGTAGAAGTCCATCTCTTCCCTTACCATCTTGACATCCCGGTCGAGGGCGAGTAGATGGTGGGCCGCAGGATGGCAGGCGGTCATTTTGGATTGATGGATTTCATTGTTGTATTCATATTGGATGGAGGTGTGTTTTCTGACGTCTGAATTGACGATATAGGGATCAGTGTTGATATAATTGACCCCTTTCCCTTCCAGAAGCGTCAAAAGCTTTTTGGCAAACGTAGTTTTACCGGAAGCACCGTGTCCTGAAATGCCGATGACCATTTTTCCATCCTGATTGTTTAGTAAATTGGCTATAGTGTATAAGATCTTGTCCATGATATTCTCCTTATCACTTCTATTATTTAAAGGTATCAGCTGTTACTCATACTCATATCAATCTATTAAAGAAGCAGACAACCTCACAAATTCCTCGCTATCCCCTACACATAACTTCATCCCTTTTTCCCAAAAGGTTTCTTTAGTAATGTCTTCCCCCAAATGCTTCATGACGAGGTCTTCTGCCGACATGCTTCCTGAATCCCGCAAGAGGTCCATATACTGCTCCTCGAATCCTTTCCCCGTTTCCTTCGCCCTTGCGAAGAAGTTGAGTGCAAGTAAATATCCAAAGGTGTAAGGAAAGTTGTAGAAAGGAGATTCTGTTTTATAGAAGTGGGGCGTCCATATCCAGGAGTGCACCGGGACCTCATCAAGGGAGCCGGCATACCCCTTCTCCATGGCAGACTTCATCAGTTCGTTCAAGCGTGCTGCCGGGACGAACCCCTTTTTCCGTTCTTCGTGAAAGTCCTTTTCAAAGATGAACCGTGCGTGTAGATTCATAAAGTTCATGACGCTTCTTTTCAATTTTTCATCAAGGATAAACAGCTTCTCTTCGGCAGTCTCCGCTTTTTCCATGGCCGCCTCCAAGATGATCATCTCTGCGAAGGTCGACGCCGTTTCGGCCAAGCTCATGGGATAGCCTTTGTTCATCCCGTTCACCGATTTCATCGCATGGTTATGAAAGGCATGACCCATTTCATGCACAAGGGTCAACACCCCTTTGAAGGTGCCGGGAAACGTGAGGAACACCCTGGACTCCCCTGTTAACGGAAACCCCGCACAAATGGGAACCGCAGACTTTCCGGGACGATTTTCCGCTTCGACCCAGCCTTCACGGAAAGCCTGTTCCGCGAACCGACCCATTTCCGGCCCGAACGTACGAAATTGTTCCTCGATCAACGCTGCGGCTTCCCCGTATTCAATTCCTTGATGATGGTGATTCATTGGGGACCAAAAGTGATAGGATTTCATTTTGGCATCACCATTCATCCGGGCTTTTACGTTCAGATAATCGGCAAACGATTCTTTATATCTCTCCATGACTGAAAACATGCTATTCAGCGTTTCTTCCTTCATCCGGTTTTGGGCGAGAGGGACTTGGAGGACGTCTTCAATCCCTACGCTCTTATACATGTTCAATCTGAAGCCTGCAAGATGATTCAGGATTTGCGCGAACTGTCCCTCATGTTCCGTCCACTTTTCAACCAGTGCCTCATGAGATTCTTTTCGAACCGAAGCATCGTGGTGCGAACGTAGATTGATGGCTTGTCCAACCGAGAATTCCTGACCATCCACCCGGACCTTTATACTGCTCATGAACGATTGATAGAACTGCCCCCAGGCGTGGTACCCGTCTGGCATGAGGTCCGTCACTTCCTGAGAAGGCTCCCGGTCCGCTTCTTCACGCCATTCACCGAGGATGAATCGATACTCCTTCAAGTCCTCTGAATCAAGCAAACTCTTCCATACCGGTTCCTCCGTATGGGCTAATTTCCTTTTCAGGTCACTGATCATAGAATCATATTTTGATTGAAGCACCGTGGTTTCCCCTCTATAGAATTGTGCACTCTGGTCTTTCGGATTTTCTGAAAGAAGACATATGGCGTAGGATCTTGCTTGTGATATGGACATCTTTATTTCTCTAAGATAATCAAGAAAACGTGCTAATGGATATGAATCGCTTAATGGTGCCGTCCACTTTTTCAGCTTGTCATCCAACTTCAAAATCTTGCCTTCAGTCTGTTTCATATGCTCATGTAATTCAGGCGATTCACTTCCACCTTCGAAAATGCTGTTGAGATTCCACACTTGTTGATACTTTGTTTGAGTCATCATACGCTCCCCCTATTTTGGTACCAATCAAAACATACGTTCTTATTTTACTTTATTTTGAACTTTCTTCCAACTTCTACTTATCTGAATTTACAATATTAAGAAAAAAGGATACCCCATTGACCACTAGCCACTATAACCTACGTGAAGACCAATTCAATTCTCCAATGTAATGTTTAATAAAATCCATTCCCCTGTCATCTTAGGTGTGTAATCCAGGAAATAGCTTGTCGAAACATTTTCTCCCTCTTTTCTATAAACGATTCCTCCCATGGAATAATCAAGCAATCTTAGAGCATACTACCATATTGACATAATCTAAAGGGTGAGAGTAATGAACATAAACCAAGTTGCACCGTTGGAAGAACGTGTTTCACGGCTTCTCACTAGCTTGAGCGATAGCTCGGATGTGAAATCACGATACCTGAAGTTGCCCGGGGGACGTCTTTCGGCATGCCTCCTCTATATAGATGGCATCGTTGATACTGCGTCCATCCAGGAACATATCATCGAACCTTTATTGAACGACCCAACACCTGAGGAAGTAGAACTCTTCATCCCTTTCTTGATTCAGTCCGTCATTCAGGTTTCTGATATAGAAGTGGTAAAGGATATGGATGATGCCATCGGCAAACTGGTGGATGGGTCCACCGTGATTCTGTTTGAAGGACGGGCGGACATCCTTGCCGCTGATACTTCGAAGTGGGAGGAACGCTCCCTTACCAATCCGAAGGGGCAGCGGACAATAGAGGGGCCTGACGTAGGATTTACGGAGAGCCGCAGTGGAAACGTCGCCTTGCTTCGGAAATACATCAAAAACCCCTCCCTGCATGTCGAGACTCAAGTTTATGGTGAATTCACCAGTACGTCCGTATCCCTTATTTATTTGGAAAACATGGTCGACGGGGACATCCTGAATGAAATAAGGAACAAGCTTAAACAAATCTCCCTTGATTCTGTCATCGGGTCTAACTATATTTCGGAATATTTGACGAAAGAGTCAAAAACCATTTTTCCCTTAGTCATGAACTCGGACAGGCCGGATGTGGCGGCGGCGGAAGTATTGGAGGGAAGGGTTTGCATCATGGTTGACGGGACTCCCTTCGCCCTGATAGCCCCTGCCGTTTTCATGCAATTCTTTCAATCATCGGATGACTATTATATTAACAGTGAAGCAACAAAATTCATCCGGCCCATGCGCTTCATCCTATTCTGGCTCTCCCTATACATCCCGGCATTCTATGTGGCGTTTACGACGTTCCACAAGGGGCTATTGCCAGTCAATTTACTGGTGGGGTTCTTGGCCCAGAGAGAATCGGTCCCTTTTCCGACGGTCTTTGAAATCCTACTCGTATTCGTCTTGACAGAGGCCATTTATGAGGGTTCAAGCCGCCTTCCCCAGAGCGTTGTCATCACCATCTCCCTGTTTGGAGCGATCGTGTTCGGCCAGGCCTCTGTGGAAGCTCAGCTTGTACAGCCCATCACCCTGGTGATAATCAGTACATCGTTCATCTTATCCAGTATCATCCCGATTGCCATCATGAGCTATGCCACAAGGATCATTAAGCTCAGTTTGATCTTAATTGCGGCCCTGCTCGGTTTGTATGGGATCGCCTTGTTTACCTTAATGCTATTAGTGCATCTCTGTTATTTAAGGTCATTCACGGTCCCTTATCTGGCACCCGTGTCCCCTTTCAATTGGAAGGACATGTCAAAGGATGTATTTTTCCGGAATTCCATCCCGGACACTAATAAGAACATTCCAGCGTTTCATAAGGAGGAACCAATGGAAAACCCTGAGAAAGAAGGAAATGACTCGTGAACCTTTCCAATTTCCGTCACCTCATCATCCTTTTTATTCTGATGGCAAGCGTAATCGTTGGATATATGAAGACAAGCCGTTTAAATGAAGTCGAGCTGGTATCAGGTCTCGGCATTGACAAGGTGGACGATCATTATTCCATTACCCTGCAGGTCTTCAATCCTTCCGCCAATCAAAAGAATGCCGTTGATCCGACTGGCGGCTTCACTTATAACCAGACGGGGAAAACCATTCCTGAGGCCATCGAGAAAATCAAGAAAGAAACCCTCAAAGATCCGATCCTCGACACATTGCAGGTGGTGGCATTGAGTGAAAGGCTTGCAAAAAAAGAAGGCTTGAAAGAAACATTGGATTTTCTTGTACGTGACCCAAAGGTTCCAGCAAATATCAGCACCATCGTTATTAAGAATCAAAGTCCGGAATTATTTTTACAGTTGTTCACCCCTCAGCAGAAACTATCCGCTCTATACACGAATATCATGCTGAAGAATTCCAAAGAAGCCTGGGGGCATTTAGTGAACTCTTCTTCAGAACGGATCAAAAGCTATTTAGAAGACAATACGTCAGACATGGTCATCCCATATATAGAGGTCCATGGCGATATTGAAGAAGGGACAGCTAAAAGCAATATCGAAGATTTCTCACCAGCAGCCCATGTGTCACTTGAGGGGTTTGCCACTTTCAAAGGGGAAAATCTTGTTTCCTATTTAACACTAGAGGAAAGCAATACATTAGCTTTAATAAGAGGAATCAACCAAGTCGTATCCCTATCCGCTCCATGTCCGGACGCAGAAGAAGATTTCACCATCAACACGTTCAAGACATCTTCAACACTTAAGGCGGAAACGGACCCGGTCTCTTTCAATCTGAAGATAGCCATTGACGGAAATTTGGAGGAAAAGTCGTGCAAAAAGGATCTCACAAAGCTGGGAATACAAAAAAAGCTTGAAAACCAATTGAAGACAAAGATCAAATCCGATATACAGGCGCTTATCAAAAAGTCACAGGAGGATGGAACCGATATTCTTGGACTGAGTGATGCCCTTTACCGGCAGCACCCGGATATATGGAAAAAGAAACGGAAAGACAAGGATTTTTTCTCAACGATTAATGCGGACACTAGCGTCGATATCCGATTCATCCGATTCGGGCATACTAAGCAATAATCAATGAAGGGGGATGAAAGTGATGAACAAAGTATCCATATCCAGGCTTGAATTATGCTCGATGATGCTTCTCTTCTTAACCGGGAGTACCATCGTGATCGGCTTGAACTTCACGGCCATGGAAGACAGCATGCTGGCAACAGCAATGGAAATAACGTTTGGAGTCATCCTTTTCTACTTCTACTTTCTCATAGTAAAAAGGAGTTTATGGCTGGAATTCGTCCCTCTTCTGGAAATGGGGTTCGGATCCTTCCTATCCAAGATTCTCGCCGTGGTATTCAGCTTTTATTTTCTCTACATAGCGGGACGGGTGATGAATGATTTCGCCTTCTTTACTACCCAGATCCTTTATCCCGATGCCCCCAATTGGATCGCTTCCATCCCATTCCTGCTTGTCGTTGGCTACTGTACGATGCTTGGGATAGAAGCGATTGGGAGGAGTGCCGTCATCCTGTCCTTTTTTTCCTTCATCATCCTGGTGTTCTTATGGCTACTCGGTTTCTTGTCGGAAGAATTTCACATCCAATATCTGTTTCCATTTTTCTCACAAGGATGGGAGCCTCTGAAGAAAATGATCTTCCCGACCGGTCTCACCTTTCCCTACGGTGAATTGGTCGTGTTTCTCGTCTTACTACCGTCCATTGCAGGAAAAGAAAAGCTTCAAAAAATTGTATGGATTCCCATCGTCATCGCCGGTCTGGTCGTCATGATCACCATGGAGATGATCATCGGTATCCTCCATGCCCCCTTCGCCAACACGTATTACTTTCCATTTGTCAAAGCGATGGAACTGGTTACCTATCTAGGCATCGTCGAACACTTGGAAATTTTCACCTACCTGCTATTAATCGGCGGAGGCTTTATGAAAGTATCTATATTCCTTTACGCAGCACAGGTCGTACTGACACAATTGTTCAAGTTGAAACAAAAGAGCTGGCATGTCCTCCTTTTCATGGTGGCCATCTACCTGCTTTCCCTCCACCGAAGTGACAATATCGCCGAGCACTTATATGTGGGGTTGAAACTCGTCCCCTACTACCTCCATATTCCAGTACAATTCGTTATCCCGCTGATACTGGGCGTAATGGTATTCTGGAAGTCGAGAAAAGAAAAAGCAGCCCATGGTTAGGTATAGAAGAACGATCGGCAGCACCTGAACTGCTGATCTTTTCTTCTTTTTTCAATAAAGGGGCCATAAGCTCCATATTTCCAGATTACACACCACCTAATTGAACATGACTGAACCTTCCTTGTTGGCTCTTAAATAATTCATAAACACATCCTTCACCATCACTGTCTTTCCAACCTCGATCAACTGATTCCCCTTCACCGAAGAATATCCACATACTTCTTCGTACAATAACGGAGACCCTGTCCCTACCCTGTAGACCTTCTCTTCCACCAGGCTTTCCCCATTCACTTTAACATCTGAAATTATCCCGTCATGGTGACACCACGTGACTCCAGAGAACGCTAAAGCCCCAATCGGGATCCCGTGTGGCCTGAATCCATTTCCGTATACCTGTTTGGAGATAACCTCCCCATTAAAACTATCTTCTATCAATCTCACAATTTGTTCACCTTTAAGCTCCATCAACACAGGAGAATGCATGCTTTTGCATCTGTTGTACACATCCCCCTTCGTCACATCGCCGGATTCCAAGCCTTGGTCCACTGCGGCTCCACCATACATAATGCCAACCTCAGACTTCCAGTAGTCCCGAACAGAATCTGCCATTAATTGAATGATATCAACATGAGTTAGATCTTCCCTCGTCGTAAACAAAACTTCAGACAGAAATTCATTCGTTTCCTCGCGACCCTTTTCTAAAATGGCTCCCATGCTGGCATCGATTTCGGATTCGAGTGTGATTTCCACTAATTTCCCTTCGAATGATTCAATCGTATGAAGACCGTTCTCTATATGTACATCCAATTGCAACTCCCCGACAAATTGCCCGTGAGACCCCGCTTGAACAATCACGACGCCTGATTCCACAACGGGACTTTGAAGCACCGTATGAGAATGAGCCCCTACGATTACATCGACCAGGCCACTGACTTCTTTCGCGATCTCCACATCGGCACCATACCCCAGATGGGATAGAAAGACGATGACATCCGCACCCTGCGCTTTCAAGTCCGCCACCGCTTTTTTGATGGCCTTAAGGGTTTCCCGATTCCTGAATCCATGCTTGTTCTCATAAAGATCCCCGAATTGATCGGTCGCTCCAAATAGCCCAACCTTCGCTCCGTTATCCACTGTCACGAGGAGCGTTTCCTTCATCCCGCCGATGTGAGTCCCATCGCCCTCTACAATATTCGATAACAACCACGGAACACTGGACTCCAGGCTATGCTTTCGAACCAACGCCGGTGTCGATCTCAGCAGCTCATTATTCCCCACCGACATCGCATGATACCCGACATCCGCAAGCATCTCTAAATGCAAATGGCCATTCGTCGCCAGGCACTCATTGATACTCATATCCATGTGATCCCCGCCATCCAGCAATAAGTAACTCTCCCCTTGCGCTTTAAGCTCCCTGACACGTTTCTTTATGTACGCAGCTTGGCGTATGACCAGATCATAGTTTCCGTGAAGGTCATTGGTGTGAAGAATGGTGATGGTTTTGTTCATATGTAGTTCCCCCTGTTTATATTGCTTCCTTAATTCGATGTCCTCGTATTGTTCAGGACTGTGCTCTTTATGCCCCAATGTACGACAAAATCTTCTCTTTCAAACCACCATTACTTGTGAACAGAATATACGTTTCTGAACTTGTTTGGATCACGACTCTATCCGTGTGTCCATATGGATAACCTATTCTCATTGCTGTTTTCTCTTTACCGCTATATGTATCATCATCTCGCACTTCTTTAATATCAGGTAATGGAATAGTGATGTTGCTTAATTGCCATTTGATATTTAAGTTTTCGTCTTTTTTTGATACTTTTAATTCCATATGTTCGAATATAAAGGCACCGTCCCTCAATTCCACACTGCAAAGGAAATGGCTCAGTTCATGCTGGATCTATATGATAGTGAAAAAGTCGTTGGAATTGTTAACGGTGAAACATATGAGTTCAGTTTGGTAGATCCCATTTATCCTTATGCGAAACGAGCGACTAACTGACATGAGCAAATTCATTGTAACAAGTTATCTTTAAGGATTAGGTAAAGATGGTTTAGTTGGTTAAAGGGGCATTGGTTTAATGCTCCTTTTAACCAAGGTGTATTTTACAACCTAAATTTCCTTCAATCCATTTTCTTCAAGATAGTATCCTTATGTTTCATGGGGTTCCCTCATCAGATGGCCACGAACTTTCGGACAACTCTCTAAATAATATCTTTATTAAGAATCCTCCTTTTTCTCTTCTACTTTTATCTTCAGTACCAGTACCGTATCATTTTCCTTGATCATATTATTGACCGATTCCTCATCTTGAAGATCAAATGAACGCATTGAGTTACTCCCCGTCTCTTTATAAGCTGCCAGTATTTTCGTTTCTCCTAATTTCAACTCCACTTTTTCTTTTCCTATGCCATAATCCCAAGAGGACTGAACATTCGTCCTAAGATCTTGTTCAAACCTTAAGGGGTGTATGATTACACCAGGTCCGTAAAGAAAAACTGACGTGTCTTCTGTTCTCGGATTGATTATTCCAAACCCTATCTGCCCTTTTTCCACTTCTTCCGGGTTATTTCCATATGATAATTCCGTTAATGGCTCAGAATCTTTTTTTCCATTACTGTAACGTTCCACCCACAGATTTACCCACCTTTTATCTGCATGAGGCAAAGTAAAATCAAAATCGAATAAAATCCCTAAGTTTAAATCTTTAAACGTATCTTCGTATTTTGAATTTGTGTTCATGGAAATGGTAGGTTGATCGGGGTCGCGCTTATCAGAACACCCCACACACACCAGCATGGCAATCATGAAAAACAACAAAGTCCCCTTCACAGTAACCTCTCCTCCCATAAACTACTCCCCAACAATCCTCATATCCTTAAGCGGATAAAACACAACATTCGTAGTCCCAACTATCTCCTCCATTGGAATCGCCCCAATATGTCTGCTGTCCTTACTATCCCTTCTGTTATCCCCCATTACGAACAGATGGCCTTCAGGAACGGTCGATTGTCCAACAGCCGTATCCCGCAAGGTAAAGGGTCTGGTCAGATCACCCTGTACATTCTCTTTTTGCTCATTAAGGTACGGCTCATCAAGCGCTTTTCCATTCACATACAACGTATCATTTTTATACTCGATTTTATCCCCAGGCAGACCAATCACACGCTTAATATAATCCTGTTCCTCATTTGCGTGAAACACGACGATATCAAATCGCTCTGTATCCCCTAATTTGGACACAATCATCCGTTCCCGGTCTTGCAGAGTCGTATTCATCGAAGATCCCTTCACCATGATTGGTGTGACCAGAAAAGTACGGACAATAAATACAACGACTAACGCTATCACCAAAGCTTTAACCCATTCTAATACCACATTTTCCTTTTCAACCACGCTCTCCAGCCTCTTTTCTTTCCTTAAAATGGACAATTGCACCTTTTATCCTGTTGCGCATTTTACTTTTTCTTACATACGTTTGAAACCGGTGAAGGTTTCATTTATAGGAAAAAAGCAAAGAAAGCTGAAGATCAAATGACTTATTTAACTAAAGCTGTAACCGTTTATTTGTCCTTATTTAAATGTGCCTTCATTCAATCCTTTTCATTTTCCATGATCACCTTTAAAGACAAGCTCGATAAAATAAATGCCGTTGCTATAAGTATTGGTATTACAAAAAATATTCCTATTAAGTCCGTCTTATAATTCCATGGCACAAAAGTGTCCCAAAATAGAGCCATCAATTTCCATAGCACGATAAAAATAAATAGAGTGAAGGCAAAGTAAATAATTTTTTCCAGTAGTTGTTTCATTTCTCATAACCCTTTCTCCATATAAATATCTCTTCACTCAAAAAACTCGTTCACTCTATCCGAATCCTCCAAATATCCTTGGGTAAACTTGCTCAGTTCTTCTTCGCTAGAAAATTGTCTTATGTCTTTACCATACAAGTGTTGAAGTTCCTCTCTGGTTACGTTGAATTCCTGTTCAACAAAATGAAATTCCACCCATTCTGCATTCTGAACTAACGCAAGAATATAAGTGGCATTATGGAGAGCAAGCTCTTTATAGTTTGTTTCGACCCCTTCACTTTTCTCTACACTGGTATAATTTAATACAATGCCGTATGGCTCTTCAGTCGTTTTTAGCTCCAATCCACTGACATGTTCACGATCCGGGTGCGGAAGTCTCCTGGTAATTTGGCCAACAGCACCGTTATCCCCTACATACGAATCTTTAAATTGAAATAGATCCTCCTCCTCTTGAACAGGACTTGAATGGCATCCACTCAAGAAAAGCAATGACAACATAAATAAAGAAAAGAAAATATTCATTTCCTTCACCAGATTCTCTCCCTTTAACGCGAATTTTCCGGATATAAAAACAACGATTTAATCAAACAAACCAAAAAAATCAGTGCTAAAAAACAGGATCAACGACAATGAAAGAAAGGCTAACTGCGAAATAGTGAATTTATAATCATCCCTATTTCCTGCGTATTGCTTCTCCATAACCGCTCTAACCGTTTCAGACAAAAGGACGAAGACAATAAGCAGGATATGAGATTCCAAGAACCACATTCTATCTAGTGGAGGCAGGGTAGCATTGTAAAAACCGCCAACAAAAATCAAGATAACGAAAGTAATTCTGATCGTCCAATCTATCTTCTTGTGCTTCCCATTCAAATGATGATAGGAGAAGAGCTTCTTCTTTTCTACTTTAAACAATTTTCTCATTCCTTTATTAAACAAAAAGATCAATAAAGCATAACTCGTGATAAACAGAATGAATTTCAACCATACTGAATCCATTTTACGTCCTCCCCTCCCTGTATGTATTAGATTCTATAAATCTACCGAATCGATGATTTCCCGTGTATCCTTACGCAGCAACTTAACCTGTGCATGGGCATCACTCTCAAAATACCAAACGTACAATCCCTCCAATTGATATTCCTTTACTACAGAGGGAGATAACAAGGACAAATTTACCATCGAAGCTTCTTGTCCATCAACGGTCACGACTCTCTCATCACCATTTCTGATTAAGCCATAAACCAAGCCCTCTCCATGTCCTTGGATTCCTTGCAGCTTTTCAAAATCTCGGTCAGGATCTAACGGCCCCCAGGTAAACATCCCGCTTCTCCAGCCGAATATGCCCTTTCGAACCCTCGCAGCCCCAAGATTGGTCTTATCTTTAATGAAAAAGTACAGGAATTCATCCCCTATCTTATAGACAGGAATCAACCGAAGATCCTTATCCACCGCTTGAATGGCTTTGTGCGGTTCCGAATACGAGTCCTGGCTTTCTGCATAAGCCCAAGAAGCAGTTAGGGCTATAACCACTATAAATAAAAATACATATTTTAGAATTGTAGCGTTTTTCACCTTTTCTCCTTTCTATGTATCAGGAAGGATCACCCGAAAATCTGAGCAGCAATACCATATAACTGACGGTTTCGATTTGGCATAGAGACTGCATTCAAAGCCATAACGGGAGGTTCATTAACTTGAGTAAATCCATGTTCCTCTAAGAAACGTCTAAACATATCCTGACCAGCCGGTACATCAATCCTTAGCTTCCCTTGATGGGTGGAAGCTAATCTTTGGATGATGTGTGCCGCCGTTTCGTGATCAGGTGCAACGATCGGACCTGCAATCAGATTGATGGGTCCCAAAATAGACATCCCGTAGCCAACAATATGGGAATCCTCATCTTTTACCACTACACAGGTTTTCGATTGTTTGATCCTATTGATCAAAAATGGCCTCCTGTTGTCACCAAATGCTCTTTCATCAACCTTGATTACACCCACTAAATCACTTTCCTTATATTCGTCAAGATATAGTTTGGATGGATTCAGCCCCTTCATACCATCACTTACATACTTATGAACATGATCCACCATGATAAAGCCCATTTTTTCATACAATGGAACACCATCTTCCGTGGCGATTAACAGGATGGTTGTGTCTTTCGAAACACTATCTATGCATTTCTGGGTAGCTGATTTTCCTAACCCCAGCCTCTATAGTGTTCGTTGACAATGACCATTCCAAGTGATGCCACCTTCTCATATAGTATGATGGCTGCGCTTGACACAATGACTCCTTCAGCATTTCGGTGCCCGAATATTCTCCCCGATGTTAGAACTGTATCAATCTCGTCTTGATGATAATCCCATCCCACCGAGGCAGAGAGGTCAATGAGGCCCGGGATGTCAGCATGACAAAATGATTCTAGTGTTAGTACCTTCTTATCTTCCATACATTGTTCTCCCTTGAATAGATTTTATAGCCTCTGCTCACACTTTTTCAAACTCTCCTCGAACCACACGACTCATATCGATCAAGGTCAACATCTCATGATATAAATCTATGATCTCCTTATCGTTATCTACCTTTTCCATTACACGATTATGATGATCTTGATCATAGAATGTAGAAATCGACACCATCAACATTTCATTTTCATCTAAAGTCACTGATGATTTCATTCCATCACAACCATATACAGGATCAACAAAAGCACTTTGAAACGTATCATCCTCAATCGCTCCATGCTGTTTATAAATAAAAGATGCTTTTTTGTTAATCTGAATGAATTTATCCATATTGTGTTCTGGAACAGGATATAAATAAATGACGTTGTACATGGGAGTCACCTCTCCTTTTCTCATGGCCTTTCCCTTTGTTTCTCATATTTTATGTAAACTTGCTAGAATTTCAAATTAATCGTTTCTATGTTTTCCCAGTTGACAGTTCAACTCCCTCATTATTCAAAAAGAGTGTCTTCTCCCCTTTTATACATGATGAACCCTAATCCCAGGCCAAGTCCCCTTCCAATCCTTCTTCCTAATCCGTTCTTCATAAATGGACACCCGCTCTTCCGTCTCTCTAAAAAAGGGAGTCGGCTTCACTTCCAAATTGATTACATCATCCAATCCACAAGGAGCCGTAAGTACCAATTGACCTTCCTTGTCCATCTTTACTCCAAGAGCAGTGGCTGTCTCAGGAAACTTTGAAATCGCATCCTCAGAAGACGTATAAGGGGGAAGGTCGTTTACAACATGCATCCTTGCCTCATTTTTAACAGACCAGGGAATGTGAGGCATGATAAATCGTAATTCTGCTTCTAACCTTTTTTCGATCTCTTCATCACAATGTTCTTTATCAAAATAGATGACATCCACATCTTGAAGATTGGTTCTTTCTATATATCCATGGAGAGTATCCCATATTTTTGAACGTACAAATCCAGCACATACCCACCAATCGGGAAGAACCAATGAGCTTGCAGTCTTAATAATCTCCATCATTCCAGGGTCGTTCTCAATCAATTTGATGACATCTTCTTTATTTTTCAGCATTTGAAAATACTCCTCTACCAATCTATTTCCATCCATGAGCTTCCCTTCGAAACTCGTTATAACCTCTTCATAGAACAGAACGTCAATCCGGTATTCTTTTTAAGTGGCTACCATTTTAATTCCATTAACGTCCGTGAATCATCTTGAAAATAAGAACAAGAGGATGGTAATCAGAAATGCTTGTGCACAAGTAATCGTTATATCATTTTTCCAATGTGTCTTCCCAAACGGACTAAGTAATCTGGCTATCAAAAAACTACATAACCATATGCTCATAAAAGTAATAACAAAGCCCATGATTCCCTCCCTTATGTTTTTATTAGTAGCACTTCGATGCAGCCTTCAGATCATTTAATGACATTCTGTTCAACCCTCTATGGAGACTCAACCCGCTGGCAACATCTTTCGTATCATCCTATCTGTCCTCTATGATATATCTCATCCTCGTAGACGTGAAACCATATAAAATAGTGATTAGAAGGACGACCATCCCATTGTCTATCCTCATACAACCAAGCATCATGCAGTTTGGCGAATTCCTCCAGCGTTCTGCGCCTTACTTCATCAAGCTTTTCGATATAGAACTCCAGCGGGTTACCCTTGATATTCTTTCGACCTTTATCCCCGAGGCTGTACGGGGCTCCCCACTCCTCCATCTCTTGTTCATTCGGACGTCTCCCATCGAATATTTCGATTTGAAACCCTTTTTCAATTGCGGCCATATGTAATAAAAGGGCTCCGATGCTATTCCCGTCCTCACTCGGCAAGAAATCCAATTCAGACGTCGTCAGACCCTTTACAGCTTCCAATGTTGTGTGCCTGGCATAATCCATTTGAGAGACAAGATGCCCTATCTGTGGAGTGAAACCTCTCCTTTTATTAATCTTGAATTCCATTTATATCTCACCCTCGTTTGACTAGTTAGTGAACTCAATATATTATTCCATGAAAGCTTCCCTCTTTTTAAGAAACCCCGGAATTGCAGTAGTTTTATAATAGTATGCATGGCAACGACTCTCCAGCCATTGTCTAGTCTACTCTCTGAATTGTTTATAATCATCAATTTCACTTTTACAATGAGTACATTCCATTTGACTCCCCCTAGCTCACTACCAATTATTTCAAAATAGGCTGCTGATCACAATCATTAATTTTCACAAAAAAGGAATGATCCCTCTTCAGGAAAACGGGTTTACTTTAGAGGTGCAAACACTGTAAAACACATAGGAAAACGCACTTGAATTCACACTATAATTCACAGTGCGTTTTTTTTGATTCAGCAGCATTTTGACGAATGTTAATTGCTTATGGTTTCCTGATTCACATACTAAATCACAGGGGTGAAATAATTATTGGAGGATATGTGTATTAGGTGTGATTTAGTAAGAAATCTTATCGTTAATTGAGCAACCAGTGATATGTAAAACAAGCGGAGAATTTCCCGCTATTCTGTATAATAGAGCTCTATTCGGGTAAATAAGCGGAGTTTTTTCCTTTATGCAAAGCAAAATTTACGATTCTCACGTTTTTGACTCAATAGGGGAAATCTTTCCGCCTATTTAAGCTATTTTCAGTGTTATTTCCTAATTAAGAGTAAATTCTCCGCTTATTTATCAGACTCGCCCCGCTTTAGCGTCTCATGAACTTGTACAACTTACGGATATTTAGTGAAAAAAGAAAATTCAAAAAAGCTTGGAGATATTTGCATCTCTAAGCCTGAATGGTTCAAAAAAGGAGTCTTCTACACCCAATCATTTAAAAAAAAAAGAATGACCACCCTGAGGATGATCATTCCTTCTTCTCTATTTATACGTTTCGAACCGCCTCTTCAATTTCCTCATCACCTGAAATCAAATCGAAGCCCTTATTAAATGTTCGTTCTTCGTCCAGGCTCGTTACGATCGTGGACGCTACATCTTCACGTGGAATCGATTCTCTTGATAGATTCTCTCCTGCGGTCACCTTTCCTGTACCCGTTTCATTCAACAAACCGCCTGGACGGATGATGGTATAGGTTAATCCGCTCTGTTCCAATGCACGGTCGGCAAAATGCTTTGCCACATAATACGGCTTTAAAGACTCGTTCCAGTTGTCACGATTGTGAGCCTGCAGGGCACTCACCATGATGAACCGGTCGATTCCTGCCTGTTTGGCCGCCTCCATCGTTTTTACCGCTCCGTCTAAATCAATGAGCAAGGTTTTATCCGCTCCCGTTTTGCCACCGGATCCGGCTGTGAATACAACGGCATCCGCACCCTTGAGACCATGTGTAATCTCATCCACCGTCCCTTCCAAATCAACCAGTGAAGATTGGACCCCATCCTGTTCAAAGGCCCGGGCCTGCTCTTCCTTTCTCACGATGGCCCTTGGCGTATGCTCGCTGCTTTCTTTTAAGAGCCCGATCACTTGCTTCCCGATTTGTCCGTTCGCCCCTACTACTGCTACGTTCATAACCTCATCTCCTTATTCCGATAAATTTGATATGAATTAATCATCACATGTTTCGTGAATGATGACAAATCTTCTGTTTGGGCAGTAGTTTCATTCAAAGGCATAAACCCTTTTTCCCATCGATACGTTATATAAATACATCATAATTGATTAGGAGAATGTCCGATGAAGAAAATCATTTTGTTTGCGGATCCCGGCATTGATGATTCCATTGCCATCATGTACGCCTTACTGAACCCCGAGATCAAAGTACTCGCCATCGTATCAAGTTATGGGAACACTTCAAAAGAGCAGGCAACGGATAATATCGCCTACTTACTCAAGCTTGCCGGACGAGAGGATGTCCCGATCATCGGTGGAACCAATAGTCCATCGTCAGGGGAAATCCCAACGTACTATCCTGAGATCCACGGACAGGAAGGGCTCGGTCCAATCAGACCCCCTGAGAGCTTATCTGGTGAACTGACCAATTTCTCAGAACTCTACAAAATCATCAAGGACCAGGACGATATCACCATCGTTGACGTGGGGAGGAATACATCCCTTGCCTCCCTTTACTTATTAGGTGAAAACATCGTCGAGGACATCAAGGAATTTTACATTATGGGAGGCGCCTTTTTGGTTCCCGGAAACGTCACCCCTTCTGCAGAAGCGAACTTCTATGGAGATCCCATTGCGTCACAGGTGGTGGTCAGGGATCTGAACAACCTTTACGTCGTTCCCTTGAATGTCTCGAACAAAGCCATCATCACCATGGATCAAATCCGTTACATCCAGCAGATGTCAGATAACCCATTGATTGAAATCATGGATGAAGTCATGGAATACTATATTGCTGCTTATAAAAAGCTCGTT
This sequence comes from Rossellomorea sp. ABR4_004, assembly GCF_056159585.1. Lineage (NCBI taxonomy): Bacteria > Bacillati > Bacillota > Bacilli > Caryophanales > Bacillaceae > Rossellomorea > Rossellomorea sp. ABR4_004. The sequence goes on from NZ_JBSWVM010000002.1 coordinate 788,586, forward strand.
CCCGGAATAAACGGGGCACCCATGCACGATGTCGTGACCCTATCGCTGATGGTGAACCCGGAAATGGGGAAGTCCATCAGAAGGGAGATCAACATCTTGACCACAGGAACAGGAATGGGAACGTCCATCGCAGATTTCAGGCCCAGTTCCAAGCCGGCTGAAAAAAACATCAACATTTTCCTTGAATTGGACTATCCAATGTTTGTCGAGGATTTTATCAATGTCATGGGAAAGGCAGATGGAAAACCCTGAAAAATCAATGGACTTTCTTTTCAAAATAAACAAAGACATTCGTAATCCATTTTGCAATCAGTCCGACAACTACGTATCCAATGAATAAGGTGAAATAATTCGTCCCCCTGCTCATCTCAAACAGACCTATCGCAACAAGCAATGGCTTGAAAGCAAATGCAAAGACTGCACTGAGTAGAAACATGAACAGGTAGTAATTTTTATGACGATTTAATGTAAATTGATACATGAGCATATAGGCAACCGGGACCAAGGACACATCCAATGAAACCGAGCTCGCGAGCACCGGGAAAATTTTATATGGATAGAACCATTCCACCATGTTGGCTCCTATGGCATCTACGTATGTAAAGAATACATGGACATTATACCCATAGAATCCTATAAGAAGGGCCTTTCGCTTATCCAACACAAAAAATAGCACAATCAATGGAAGAATAAACAATGCTGCCAACACCCAAAATGGCCAGGTGGCAAAATCAGAATATTGCTGCCAGTAGCTGGTCCACATTTCAGTTTGATTCTCCTGGATCTCTTTTAAACGGCCAAGCATGGTCTGCTGGGATTCAGTCATGGTACTCGCTCCTTCAAACGTATATGCTATAGTATGAGCATGAAAATGACCGATTATGTTTTTGCAGTATAAAAAGCGGTCATCCTATAGGACGAACCGCTTGTCTTGCTAATGACAAATGCTTCCTGCTCGGCTCACTTAAGTTTGTCACTCACTGCAGCCATTGAACCCAATCACAAACCTCAAATGATTGAATACAATTCTTCCGCACTCGTCACAACAAAATCAGCATGAGGATTCTCTTCCATCTTATCCGTAAAAAAGCAGGAACTGATCCCGGCATTCTTCCCAGACTCTAAATCCAAATCCCGATCCCCGATCATGATCGCTTCCGAATGATCGATATGATGGGTTTGGATCAAGTGCCGTATGGCATCCGGACTCGGCTTTCGCTCAAACCCGTGCTGGGAGGTGATGAAGTCAGAAAAATAGCACGACAGCCCGGAATTCTCCAGCATCTTGATCGAAGACTCGCCTCTGTGAGTGTACAAATAATTCTTTCTGCCTGTTTCATGAATATACTTACAAAGCTCCCCGATCCCTACAAAGGGCTTGGACAAATCGAATTCCACTTCTTTTCTCCGGGAATCGTAGGCTATGACGAATTCTTTCCCAATGCCATACTTTTTTTCATAGTGTTTTAGAGCAGACGAAATCGATACCTTCATCTGTTTCATAATTTCCTCTAACGGCTCTTCGAATCCATGACTATCCAGCGTTTCCTTGAAGCTGCCCGCCATCACGGGATATGTATCAAAAAGTGTGCCATCGAAGTCCCAAATGATATGTTTGTACATGGTCATTCCCCCTTTATTAAACTATCCTTATTTTACCACATACAAATCACTCACCATTACAATGTAAAAAAGAGTTCATTTAAAAAGGAAAATTATGCTAAAATATTTTCAGGGATAACAAAGGGGGCCAGATGATTCGTTCACAGCAATCGATTTCCCTTATATGTTCGGCCGCCCTGTTTTTAGCAGGCATCATCCTTCTTGAATGGGTGGGTACATTAGTTTTGGATTCTTCAAGAAAGAGAGAGAAAAATAAGATGAATAAAATAGAATACTGGGACCTGACCACCAACCCCATAGATGAAACGTACCAAGCCCTCATCAAAGTGCTTTGCGACCATTCAGATACTTTTTACTTCATCACAAGAAAAGAACTTTCTTATGATCAGGATGTTCTTGCAGAGTTTAAACAACACATCATCGAATCATACCAAACAAAAGAATGGGCAAATACCATCACCATGGGACCACCGGCCACCGTTTATCTAATGGAATCAAATGAACAAACCTGCAAGTTACTGCAACAACATGCCAATGGTTTATATGACTGGGTGGCTCCAAATTTGCCGGAAGACTTAACCTTTATCAAAAATTCGTTCACCTGGTTTTCATCCACCACCCATGAGGAATTTGGTGGCTTTTCCATTCGGTCTGATTATTACAGACAATTAATCCACACTGTACCTGGTTTGAAGATTCAAAGAATCGAATAGGATTAATTTATTCGGAGGTGTTAGTATGGAACTCCCATTTATGATTCTGGGGGCACTTTTTAGCCTACTAATCTTTTACCTGGTTATTGAAAGAGCCGTTAGAGACGGCATCAACAACTCCTCCATCGGGCAATTCCTCGAAGATAAGCATGGAATTAAAGAACCACAAGGAGACGAGGATTTATTCGATGAAAAGTAATGGATGATTATCAATTACTATCTCAAATTAAAATATTGGAACAAAAGGAGCGCATACAATGAAATACCTTAAATCCTTTTTAGCCTTCGAATGGATCACGATCATCGGGGCTTCGACAGTCCTCTATACACGGTGGGACTTCCCTCTATCTGTTTGTATCGGCATAGTGGTACTCGGTGTGATCCTTACGCTTTACTTTACGAAAAAATATGAAAAAAAAGAGGAACAGAAGACGTTGGACCATGTATGATCCATCTCAATCATTTCATATAGGAGTCTTGTATGCAGAATAAATTATACCCTTTTATGCAAAATCATTTCGACGGTCTAGTGCTTCGGCCATCCCTATTTTATTCGTCTACATATGGTCTGCGCTTTGAAATATCCATTCCTGGCGTCGAACATTTAAACAAGAGGAACCTGAAGCAAATAAAGGATCGAACCACTCGTCTATTCGATCAGGTATTCAAGGATTCAGATGATATCCTTCTTATTACGGATGTTCATACGATAAAGCATGACCGATTTCTTGAGAATAGACCCACAAAAGTGTATCAGAAATATATCAGGCGTAAAGAAACTAGGTACAAGCTTTTTTATGAGCTCTTCCATATTGAAGAAGAGGATGAAAACATGGTCACCCATCGGTTCATCCTGCCTTGTCAAAAGCTTGATATCCGGTATCAACAACTCCTAATGGCGATTTCCTACGAGGACTTCCCACATCCGACTCAACTCTTAAAAGGTTCCCAACACGCGGGTATCGATATTTACTTCGTGAATGTCACACGAAAGATGATTTTCCATCTTTACGATGACCGTGGTTGCGACATCATCGCGTCTGATAAAAAGGACCTGCGTTCCCTATACAGAGAATGTCATGATTGGATATTGGATTATGACCGGGTGCAGATTGATCACATGATGAATACCCATTAAAAAAGGCACTTGGCCTGAAGAGAAAACTCATCAGAACCAGGCGCCTTTTATTTGGGAGCAAAGGGATGAATCTCTTCCAAAGGGGCTCCCTACAACTTCCCATCAACCTCAGACGTATCCACATCATCCCCGAACCAGTCACTCAACTTCGCCTTGGCCTTCGCTTTCACTTCATCATCGATATACATGGCCACCTGCAGTAAAGCAATACCCAGCGCACCAAAGTCGTCAGTGAAACCAACTCCCACTGCCATATCGGGAATGAAGTCTGTCGGAAGGATGAAATAGCCAAGTGCCCCGATGATGATCATCTTCGACTTCTTCGGAACATCCGGTTTTTGCAGGACAAAATAAAGAAGCAGCGCCGTATACACAACGGAATGTCCCGCCTTCAAGCCATACCTTTTCAACTTATCCCAAAACTTTTCCTCTGAAAAATGCTTTTCGGTGTTATCCATTTCACTTCCACCTCCGTCATGAGACGAGTGAACATCTCTTGTTCCTCTTATTGTAGAAGGTTTGGTGGAAATAGACAAATGTTTGGAAAGCTGGATTTTAAACCTTAGGCATCGAAGTGCGTTATAATCCAAGTACCTAAACTTGTAAAGGAAGTGATCCTCATGCTAAATGCCATCATCTTATTCGTCCTTGCCGGGATTGCGGAAATCGGCGGAGGCTACCTCATCTGGCTATGGCTCCGGGAAGGGAAACCACTCTCTTGGGGACTCGCCGGCGGAATTGCCCTTGCCCTGTACGGTGTCATCGCAACCTTCCAGTCCTTCCCCTCATTCGGGCGGGTCTACGCCGCTTATGGCGGGGTGTTCATTGTGTTGTCCGTCCTATGGGGATGGGGAATCGATAAGAAGACTCCAGATGTGTATGACTGGGTGGGTGCCGGCATTTGTTTGGTTGGGGTTGGTGTGATGCTGCTTGGTCCGAGGCAGTAAGCATTCATTTACTCGGTACATCAATTTATAGGGAAGTAAAGAAGGTCCGTCCCTCAATCCACATGAGGGACGGACCTTCTTTACTAATCAATCACCAAATTCTAAGGGCTCCGGTATGCAGCAGCATCCTATTCCCCAACTCCATACTAGTGATACATAGACAACACTCTCTCCATATCACCAAGTAACTGGTTTAATTCACTGTGAGATAAGCGTACAAGTACTTGATCGTTTAACGTGATGATCTGCCCATCCATCTCGTGTTCATGCTTTTTTAAATAGTGATAAATACTATCGATCTGATTTTTATTAAGGACCGTTTGTGTATCGAATTCTTTCACTTTCTGTAAAGAAAATTCATTCATGGTTGAGTCAAACTCACCTGTTATCATTTGCCCCTGCAAGAACATCCTTTTCCTCCTCAGTGTGGCTATTGGTTAAAGCTAGTTTAACCGGTTCCAAGGAACATAAACCATCTGGCCATCCACCACTTAATAAAGCAGGAAACCTGTACATGTTGGTTCCTCCAACTATTTTTCCGTCTTCGACCCCTCGCCACACAAACAGTGATCAGGGATCACCCTAAGCCTCACGTGATTATCATGCTTCCCTTCTATATCTGAAGCTAGCACAACCTCTTCCCTGGTAAAATTATTCAAATCAAACCCCATGATTTCTGATGTGAAAGATGATATTATTTAGATGTCTAATAATTAGACATCTAAATAAAAGCAAGGAGGCTCAGGCTGCCATTGTCGATAGAAACGAAAATAGATCAATTAAAGAAGGTAATGGAGGGAAACATGATGGGAAGACTGGACAATAAAGTAGCAATCATTACAGGCGGTGCTTCAGGTATAGGTGAAAAGATGGTCGATCTCTTCAGTAAAGAGGGTGCGATTGTGATCGCTGCAGATATTAATGAAATGGCATTAAAAAAAGCAAGCGAAAAGAAGAATGTGTATGGAATGAAGTTAAACGTCACGTCCGATGAAGAATGGGAGACGCTTGCCCATGACGTAAATAACCGATTTGGTAAAATCGATATCCTGGTCAATAATGCTGGTATTTCATCAGAAAAGCCCTACCAGGAAATCGGACTGGGAGATTGGGATAAGATGCTATCAATCAATGGTTATGGTCCGTTCGCAGGTATCAAGCATGTAGCACCTTTGATGGCACAAAAGCAAACGGGATCCATTATTAATATATCTTCCTATACAGCACAAATCGGTCAGGGGTTTAATCATTATACAGCCTCCAAAGGAGCTGTGCGATCCCTGTCAAAAGCAGCGGCCACTACATTCGGTCGCCAAGGCGTGCGAGTAAACGCCCTTTTTCCTGGAATTATTGAAACTCCAATGACTCAAGCCCTGCAAGAATCCAAAGGTCTTCTTCAACAATTGGTTCAGGCAACCCCTTTGCAACGCTTAGGTAAGCCAGAGGACATCGCCCATGCAGCATTATATTTTGCGTCAGACGAATCCTCATTTATCACAGGTGCCGAATTAGTCATTGATGGAGGATTTTCCGCTCAATAATATGGTATGGTAAGAAAAGTAATGCTTAAAGCCCCTTTCCTACTAGGGGCTTCTTATCCTTAAACAGAAAGAAGGCCCTTCCCATTATGAAAGATCAAACAATATTTGAATTGCTCCATACAATGGACCAAGTTACAAATAAATTAATAATCCAATGGAACAAGGGATTTAAAGAAAGCCTTGGAATTTCCCACATTCTTGTCCTAAGTCATTTGCGGGTAAACGGCAAAAGCCGTCCGTCTGATATCGCTAAGAACCTGGGCATTACTCCCCCATCCCTGACCCACTTAGCCGAAAAACTAGTGACAAAAAAACTGGTGGTCCGTCTCATCGATGAGAACGATCGCAGAATCAGCTACCTGGAAATTACGGATCTCGGAATCGAAATGACCCACAAAGCCTCACAAGAAGGACAAGCCCTGCGGCAAAACCTTTTTGAGAAGCTAACCAAAGAGGAAAGACACTATCTATTATCGATTTACGAGAAGTTAAATCAATACTTATGAAGTCTTCCTTTCGGGTGACACCTGAAAGAAAGACTTTGCTTCATTCAGTAGCATTCCCCCACCTGTTCTCCTGTTCTTCACGCATGTTCACCTTCATACTTAAAATCTTTTCACCCCTGTAATGGACGTCCAGCACAAAAAGAGGTTCAGTTTTCTTGTGTTTCGGGCATGGGGAATGGAGGGTCGCCATTTTAGGTGTATACCCCTGCCTCTAGTAATTGAATTCGTACCATATCACCACTTTGCGTTACCCCCTTCCACTGATCACCCATTCACCCTCGACCTTTATATAGAGATTTGAATCAAAACTGGATGCCTTGAGATAAAAGTTTTTATCCATTTGTTGTTTGCACATGTTCACCTTTATTATCAGAAAATTAACTTTATATTTTTACCTCCCCATCATACAATGTAAATATCGAAACTAAAGGAGGCTGTTTTCATGAGAAACATTGATATGGTAACCGTACAAACATATAAGGGTGGAACACCTTTTTAACGTTGACGGTTTTCCCTCTTATATGTGTTTTGTGAACTAACACATAAAGGGGTATAGTATGTCATTTCCAGTGAAAAAATTTCTTTCGTATTACAAGCCGTATCGTTCAATTTTTCTGATTGTATTGTTCTGTGCGTTGATCACGTCTTCCCTGACTCTCGTTTTTCCGTTGCTTGTTCGTTATGTGACGAAGGATGTTCTGGCCGGAAGTCTTTCCACGGCTTTTGCCGATGTCCTTTGGGTAGGCGTTTTGATGGTTCTTCTTGTGATTGCCCAAAATATCGGCAATTATATTGTGGACTACAAGGGGCATGAGATCGGGGCGCGAATGGAGACCGATATGAGAGGTGAATTATTCGCTCACCTGCAGAAGCTTTCTTTCAACTTTTATGATAAAGAGAAGACGGGCCGGTTGATGAGCCGGGTGACGAATGATCTCTTAATGGTATCGGAGCTTTATCATCACGGTCCTGAAGATTATGTGAAATACCTCGTTCGTTTTCTTGGAGCGTTTGTGATTCTGTTCTGGATCAATGCTCCTCTTACCCTTACCGTCTTCTGTTTCTTTCCGGTCCTCGGTTTCTTTCCGCTTTATTTCAATAAGAAGCTGAACCGGTCGTTGACGGATAACAAAGAGCGGATCGGCGATATCAATGCCCAGGTGGAGGATTCCTTATCCGGCATTCGCGTCGTTCAGTCGTTTGCCAATGAATCTCTTGAAATCAGTAAATTCAACCGGGAGAATCAACGATTTCTGGAGAGCCGGAAGGGAACCTATCGTGCAGAAGCTTACTTCTATAACGGGACGGAAGCATTCATTCAACTGATCACGATCACCATCGTCATCTTCGGATCCATTCAGATTGTGAATGCGTCCCTTGACCTGGCTGATTTGATTACCTTTCTGCTGTATATAGGCTTTATGATCGAACCGATCCAGAGGCTCACCCATATGAGTACGCAATTCCAGGAGGGGATCACAGGTTTTCAGCGGTTCATGGAAATCATGAACACCAAACCGGCTATTGAAAATGAGCCTGAAGCAAAGTCTCTCTCTAACGTGAAGGGACACATTTCATTGAAAAACATCTCATTTCAATACGACTCGTCCCTAGAGCCGGTATTCAACGATTTATCTTTGGAGATCCTTCCAGGTGAATACGCAGCCATCGTTGGACCATCCGGAGCCGGAAAGACGACCCTTTGCTCCCTCATCCCGCGCTTTTATGACGTCACGGGTGGCGGGATCTATGTAGATGGTGAAAATGTGAAAAATTTAGACTTGAATTTTCTCAGAAGCAACATCGGGATTGTTCAGCAGGATGTGTACCTTTTTTCAGGAACCGTCATGGATAATATCCGCTACGGGCATCCGGAAGCGACAGACGAAGAGGTGATGATGGCTGCTCAGCAGGCGAACGCCCACGAATTCATTACCCTTTTGCCACAAGGGTATCATTCCGAAATTGGACAGCGTGGCGTGCGATTATCCGGAGGTCAGAAGCAGCGGCTCAGTATTGCCCGTGTCTTCTTAAAGAACCCGCCCATCCTCATTCTCGATGAAGCCACGAGTGCCCTGGATAACGAAAGCGAAAGCATCGTCAAGGAATCCCTGGAGTTACTGGCAAAAGGAAGAACGACCCTCGTGATTGCCCATCGTTTATCGACCATCCGGAACGCTGAAAGAATAGTGGTGTTGTCAGATGGAAAGATCGTTGAAGAAGGAACCCATCAAGCGTTACTGAAACAAGTTGGTCCTTATTCCCGACTGTATACAAAGCAGTTTGAGATTCAAGTTTAAGGAAAGAAGGCTCTCCCACCGTAATGGTGGGAGAGCCTTTCAGATTCACATATTTTACTTCCACCGAAAAAGAAATCAGAAAAGAGTTACCCATTCATCTTCTCCCGCTTCACAAGCATCTCCATCGGAAGATACGTCATGAAAAACACCACAAGTGCCGCAATTTCCAGATTGATATAATACATGACACCCGAACCGAAAAAGGAAAGGATCGTTTTAGATTCCGTAGGATTGGCTAAATAGAAGAAATTCGTGTCGAGAAGAAGGTTAAGAAAGAAGATCGGCAGGGCAAGAAGATTGACCATCAGGAAGCCGGTCCATACCGCTTTTCTTGGCACCCGGTATCCCTCATACACGATGAAATATAGGACGGACCACGCAATGGCTCCGTGGTGAAGGAAGTATTTAAGAAAGCGAAAGTGAGGAAATTGATATGCCATTTCAGGTGTTACCATGCTTAAGATCGGAGGAAGAAATCCGATGAAGAACAGCAGATAGAATGCCTTCTGATTAGGCTTCAGGAATAAATAAATCGCGATAAAGGTACTGACGGAACAAAGCTGCAGAGGCAGATCACCCACCTCCCAAGTCCCTGTTGCGACGAGCCAGATATGCCACGATACTTCTGACAGAACCAACATCCAGAAGAACGTCCCCTTCATGTATGACTGATACCTCTTCAGGAAGCGTCTAAAGTAGACAAGCATAAACGATATAGCCACAAACATCAAAAGCACAGCAATATGTGGAACAGAAAACAACTCGAACGTACGCATCTCTGTCACCGAAAACATCATGCCACCCCTATTCCTTTTGAAAGTGGTTATCATGAATAGTCTATTCGGCTTATAGGTTGATTAAGAATGGAGTTTACAAATAGAAAAAGCCCCCTTTAAAAGGGGGACCCCCATCCTACATCGTAAACGGCGGAATGTAACGTCCATCCACATCCGTGAATCCATACTCCTTCGCCAAGTCTCCGGCTTTCAACACGTGACCCGTCTTCTCCATCACCCCTGGATCCATCGAGAGCGCCGTGATGGCACGTCCAACATAATAAGGGGTCTCCGATTTCCTTAAGTCTTCAGATTCCTGCCAGCTTTCCTCGTCCACTCCCATATGGTCGAGTACAAGCTCTGTTCTCATGAATCCCGGCGAAACGGCAAGGACCGTGATATGATCCTCTTTTAGTTCTTCTGAAAGTCCGTACGCCATACGCACCAGTGCATTTTTCGCCAGATCATAATAGAACTGCCCCGTGTACTTGCCATCATCCCAGAAAGTCGTGTGAATGATAAGCGCTTCTTTATTCTCACGGAGCAACGGGATGGCAAAGTGGTTCGTCGCCAGCTGAGCCCGCACCCCGGCAGTGAACATCGTATCCCAATTGGTGAGGGGCAGTTCCCAGAACGGACCCGGATTCACTCCGATGTCATGGGCTCCCCACACATTATTGATTAGAATATCCAACTTCCCTTGTTCTTCACGGATTTGTTTGACGACCGCTTCTGTTTCTGAATCAATGGTATGATCACAACGGACCGCAATCCCTTTCCCACCAGCCTCTTCTATTTGGGAAACTGTGTCGTCGATTGTTCCAGGAAAGTTTTGCGTGGAATTCCCTTTTGTGCTGCGTCCCGTGACATATACCGTCGCTCCCGCTTTTCCCAATTCAACGGCAATCGCGCGTCCTGCTCCCCTGCTTCCTCCCGTTACAAGTGCAACCTTACCAGTCAGTGATTTCATATATCCCATTCCTTTCATCTACAAGATACGTTCATTATACGATCCTATTCTTGACACCAACTGTCATATTTAATTAAATAAAACTAATCCATTTAGAAAAAAGGTGAGAAAATGAGAGGCGACCGACTGGTATCCATTCTTTTATTATTACAAACACACGGCCAAATGACCGCAAAAGAACTGTCAGAGAGATTGGAAGTTTCCGAGCGGACGATTTACAGGGACATGGACGCACTGAGCGGAACAGGGATCCCCGTTGTGGCAGAGCGCGGGAAAAACGGGGGATGGTCCTTACTCGAAGACTATCAGACGGATCTGACCGGCTTGAAAGAATCCGAAATCCGAGCGTTGTTCGTGTCACCGTCAGCACACCTTCTCGACGATCTCGGCTTGACCCGTACGTCAGAGGAAGCCAGAAACAAACTGATCGCCTCCCTTCCATTGATCTACCGTGAAAACGCGAAAGATGTGTGGAACCGGATCCACATCGACACAAGCTCATGGCGGAAGCAGAAAGAAAAGCAAGCATCCTTGGAAGTGATCAAAGAGGCCATATGGACAGATAACAAACTGACGATTACTTATCAACGGGCTGACGGACATACGGATGATCGTAACGTGTCCCCGCTTGGTCTGGTGGCCAAGGGTGATCAATGGTATTTGATCGCCTCCAAAGAAGATGGAGACATCCGGAATTACAGGGCTTCCCGGATCCAATCTGCCGTTCCTTTAGAGGAAACATTTGAACGACCAAAGGGCTTTAACCTGGCTCAATATTGGCATTCTTCAACCCAGTCCTTTATCAAAAAATTGCCTTCATACGAAGTGAAGGTGCAGGTCAGCCCCACCACCCTGTCGAGGCTGACCTTCACCGGCCGCTTTGCACGAGTACTTGAAATAGGCGAAAAAACCAATAAAGACTGGATACCCGTTACCCTTTCGTTTGATACAGAAGAAGAAGCAAAAGGGTATCTGCTCGGGTTTGCTGACCAGGTGAGGGTAGTGGAACCAGCTGATCTTCATCAGAAAATCCTGGAAATGGCAGAGGCAGCTGTTTCGTTTTATCGTCGATTTAAATAACTCTCTTCTTATTTTAATTGTTATAAAAGTAAGATTATCGTAAGGGGATTCTTCTTTTCTAGAGGAAGAATTCAGTAGATAATATCTTGGATGGAAACCAGGAGCAAGAAAGCAGATACGGCATAAAACAAATAGCTCCGATACGATTTCCGGTCCTTCTGGTGTTCTTCCGCTCCCATGATCACCATAAGGACCGCCAAGCCTGCCATGGTAAAGGGAAGGATGTCGTTATGATCTGACATCAATCCATAGAGTGATGAACCCAGAACGATGATGCTTATAGTCATTCTTATTTTTTTCAGCATTGTTGACTCCTCATTTCGTCTTATTACGTAAACAATGCATTAAAGGTAAAAGGTAAGATGAAGGCTGCTGTTATACCTGCCAAGATCGAGATCGTCACGAAAGTTCATGTCGTTTATAAGCGATCGTGAATAGCTTAATCATGAAATGCACGGTTCTATATATGATGATGCTTGAAAAGAAAGTGATGATGTAGACTTCTACAGGTCACTCTCCTTTTTCTTTGACATCCTTATTTTACCACATCGATCCGGTCCCAAGTTCCTACATCTTTCACAAAAAAAGCGCCTAACCCTTTCAGGTCAGACACCCATTCTACCTACTTCGCATCCTTATCAGGCTGATGAATTCCGAATACATTGCCTTCTGTATCTATGTAGTAACCTTGCCACGCCATACCAGGCAGGGCGTACTTAGGTAAGGCAACCTTGCCGCCATGTTCGAGAATGAGTTTCTCCGTTTGATCATAATTTTCCACGCCCATCGTACACGAATACCCGTTCATCGGTTGATTCGGTTGTGGTGGAGGACTTTGACGCTGCATCAACGCGCCATTGATCCCCATCTCATTTTCATCCCCTGTAACCGCACCAAAGTAAGGCATTCCTGCGAATTCACTCCAGTCTTCGAACTTCCAGCCGAATACTTCTCCATAAAACGTCTTTGCTCTCTCCATTTCATCCACGTGCACTTCGAAATGTACCATTCTTCCCATTATTCATACCTCCTTGGATTCTATTATTCACTAATGATTTCGGTATCCAGTGGAGAAACCCTTCTTTTTTCAAAAAATTCCTCACTGAAACAGGGCGAATCCACCTTTATTGAGATTTCTGCACCAACAGATCCTTCAGCTGCTCACGCAGTGCCCTCTTCAAGAATTTCCCCACCGATGTTTTCGGGATTTCTTCCATAAAGACAATCTCATCAGGAAGCCACCACTTCGCGAATTGCGGGGCAATGAAATCAATTAGCTCTTGTTTGCCGACTTGACCCTTATAAGGCTCCTTCAACACGACGCAGGCAACCGGGCGTTCCTGCCACTGCTCGTGAGGGACTGCCACGATACTCGCCTCGAACACGGCATCATGTGCCATTAACGCGTTCTCAAGGTCAACGGATGAAATCCATTCCCCACCGCTTTTGATCAGGTCTTTTGTCCGGTCGACAAGCTTGATGATTCCCTCTTCATCGACAGTCGCAACGTCACCTGTGTAGAGCCAACCATCCCTGAACGCATCCTGGGAACGCTCGTCCTTATAATATTCATCTGCAATCCACGGGCCACGGAGCAGAATCTCGCCCATTTCCTCACCGTCCCATTTTACTTCTCCATTGATCCCCACCACTTTCATTTCCAGTCCTGGAACAATGAGCCCTTGCTTTGAACGGATATCAAGGATTTCCTCTTGATCAAGTTCCGTCTGATAGCTCTTAAGTCTTGAAACCACTGCAAGGGGAGCCGTCTCAGTCATACCGTAAGCATGAAGGAATGGAATGTTGTACTTCGTTTCAAACGCTTTGATCATTCCCCTCGGCGCTGCTGATCCGCCACATACGATGGATCGTAGAGAAGAAGTGGTGTAGTCCCCTTTTTCCAGTTCATTGAGAAGCCCAAGCCAAATAGTCGGGACTCCCGCGGTGAAGGTGACTGCTTCCCCTTCAATCAGTTCAGCCAAGAGCTTTGGAGTAAAAAGCGGACCAGGCAAGACTTGCGTCGAGCCGAACCAGGTTGCAGCGAAAGGCATTCCCCATGCATTGGCATGGAACATAGGCACGACCGGCATGACCACATCTCTTTCCGACAAGGCCGCCGTATCCGCCAAACCGAAAGCATAGCTGTGCAGAACAATTCCTCTATGAGAATAGACAACGCCCTTGGGTAGACCCGTGGTGGCAGATGTGTAGCACATTCCGGCAGGTTCATTTTCATCGATATCCTTTACGAATTCGAAATCCGTATTGGCTTCCCGCAACAGTTCTTCATAAGAAAAGACGGGTTCCAGTGTCGTTTCCGGAAGCTCATCTTTGTCGGTCATGATGATATAGGCCTCCACTGTTTTAAAGTGGTCCTTGCTTTTCTCAATGAGGGGCAGTAAATCCTCATCGACTAATAACACCTTGTCTTCTGCATGATTGACAATGTAAGATACATGTTCAGAAGACAGGCGGATATTGATGGTGTGGATGACCGCTCCCATTCCTGGTGCGGCAAAGTAGGCCTCCAGATGTCGGTGATGATTCCACGCAAATGTCCCGACTCGGTCTCCTTTCCTCACACCCAGCTTCTCAAGCGCACTCGATAGCCTCCGTGTACGTTCACCGATTTCCTTATACGTTAAACGATGGATTCCAGAAAGTGTCCTTGAAACGACCTGCTTTTTTGGAAAAAACTTTTCGGCTCTCTCCAATAGAGAACCTACTGTTAATGGAACATTCATCATACCAACATTTCCCCTTTCGCTTCTCTTAATCTATTGCACCTTTCTTCTCCCAATCCAGTATCTGCTCATCTGTGACGTCAAGCCAGTCTCTCAGAATCTCTTTAGTCTGTTCCCCTTTTTCCGGAGGCGGTGTGGCAGCCCCTCGATTCAAATCCCCGTACATGTTCACTTTTCCTTCACCTGTAACAAAGCGCGTCTCTTTAAATACAGGGTATTCAACAAGCTCTCCCGCATCCAAAACCGGGGTAAGACAGCAGTCCACTTCCTGGCCAAAGACTGTCCACTCCGATCGTGTTTTGCCCCTAAACAAATCGATCAGCTCACAGTGTACAGGATTTTCCGCTTCCGGCTTTGAGTAGTGTGCGGACAGCCAGTCCTCCCTGCCAAGCGCCTGACAAAAGTTCCGCCAAAATTTCGGCTCCAGTGCAGCGAGGCTGACAAATCCCTTATCCTTCGTTTCATACAGACCGTATGAAATCACGGTACCGTTTAAGACCTGAACACCATGTGGGTATCCTGTTTCCTTTTCAATCAGGACATGATTGGTCATCAAGGAAGCCATGCTCTCCGCAAGGGAAACGCAGTGATAGCTTCCTTCTCCTGATATCCCCCTCGCCACAAGCCCGGCCAGGATCCTTTCGCTTGCGGCTAATCCGCCGATATAGTCGGCAAACGTATGGCTCGGATGAACCGGTCTTCCGCTCTTGTCCTTCAGCTGCGCAAGAGCCCCGCTCACACTCATATAATTCAAATCATGACTACCGAGCTGAGACATCTTCCCACTGTTCCCATAGCCAGTGATGGAGCAGTAGATCATGGCAGGATTGATACTCTTGACCTCTTTGTAACCAAGACCAAGCTTTTCCATTACGCCGGGCCGGAAGCTTTCAATGAGCACATCAGCCTTTTCGATCAGGTCAAGGGCAATCTTTCTCCCTTCTTCTTGTTTCAGATTCAAGACGATACTTTTTTTGCCACGGTTATGAGCGTTGAACACCAAGCCGTTTCCATTATGTCTTGCCGGATCTCCTTCCGGGGATTCTACTTTGATCACTTCCGCTCCAAGTTCCGCAAGCCGCAGGGTGGTAAAAGGGCCCGGTATATAGTTGGTAAAGTCGATTACTTGAATGCCCTTCAGCATGGTGGGATATCGCACCTCCTTGTTTGAACCTGTTCATTCGTGCCCGGGACAGGATTTTCATTCTTAACCGAGCCGCTCCATGATGGTCGCATTCGCCATTCCATGGCCTTCGCACATGGTCTGTAATCCATAACGGCCTCCCGTTCTTTCAAGCTCATGCATCATGGTAAGCATCAAGCGTGCCCCACTTGCACCGAGCGGGTGACCGAGGGCAATCGCTCCGCCATTCGGGTTTAGTTTCTCAGGATCCGCTCCTGTTTCCTTGAGCCAGGCCAATGGAACAGAGGCAAAGGCTTCGTTGACCTCAAACACATCAATATCCTCAAGCGTCAATCCTGACTTTTTCAGTACTTTTTCAGTTGCCGGGATCGGTCCTGTCAGCATCAAAGTAGGGTCAGAGCCGACAACCACTCGTGTATGAACCTTGAAGCGCGGTGTCAATCCCAGTTCCTCTGCCTTTTCCCGGCTCATCAATAGAAGGACGGCTGCCCCGTCACTGATTTGGCTCGCGTTACCTGCATGGATGACACCGTCTTCCTTGAAGACCGTCTTCAAACCGGCCAAAACGTCCGGAGTCGTCCCTTCCCTTGGACCAGAGTCCTCGCTCACAGTGATGGTTTCACCATTTTCATCGGTGACTTGAAGCGGCATGATTTCTTTTTTAAAATGACCTTCCCCCTGCGCCTTCAACGCCCGACGATGACTTTCGGCCGAGAATTCATCGAGCTCCTTTCGGGAAAATCCATATTTTTCGGCGATCCGTTCGGCTGATAATCCTTGATGGATGATTTCGTAGCGTCCTTTTAGCTTCGGGCTAAAAGGGACGGCATCCCCATAGTTGGATCCCATCGGAACTCTGGACATATTCTCCACGCCGCCTGCGATCACGACATCCATGTCCCCTGCTAAAATCGCCTGTGATGCAAAATGCACGGCCTGCTGGCTCGAGCCGCATTGCCGGTCAATGGTGGTCCCGGGTACTTCTATCGGAAACCCCGCTATCAAAGCAGATACACGGGCAATATCCCCTGCCTGTTCCCCTGATTGAGACACGCAGCCAAGAATCACATCTTCCACGAGTCCAGGATCAATCCCGGCCCGTTTGACCACCTCTTCAAGCACCTGAGCCGCTAGATCATCGGGGCGGATATCCTTTAATGGCCCCTTCCTTCTTCCTACAGGTGTCCTCACACCTTCAACAATGACCACTTCACGCATGTTCCATCTTCCTTTCTATGATTGAACTTCCGTACTCTATAAACCTAAGTTCTTCGCAATAATCGTCTTCATGATTTCATTGGTTCCTGCGTATATGCTCGCGACGGGAATGTCACGGAATCTCCTCGCAATCTCGTATTCTTCCATATATCCATATCCCCCATGGAGCTGCATGCATTCGGCTGCGATTTTCTTGGCACTGTCGGTCAGCTTCCACTTGGCCATGGACACCTTGGTCACGATATCTTCCCCTGCGATATGCTCAGCGATCAGCTGATCAAGAAATGCCCTGCCCATTTCGATTTCTGTCGCCATTTCCGCGATTTTGAACTGAGTATTCTGGAATTTGCTCACCGGCTTTCCGAAAGCATCACGGCTTTTCACATAATCGATGGTCTGGTTCAGCATCACTTCCGATGCCGTCTGTGCGGCAATGGCCACGAGCAAGCGTTCCTGCTGAAGCTTTTCCATCAAATAAACAAAACCTTTCCCTTCTTCTCCAAGCAGGTTTTCTTTCGGTACAATACAGTCCTCGAAAATGAGCTCTGCCGTATCCTGAGAATGGAGACCTACCTTGTTCAACTTCCTTCCCCGTGAAAAACCGGGAGCATCCCGCTCGATCACCAGAAGGCTGACACCCTTATGCTTCGGGCTCGCTTTTGGATCTGTTTTACAGGCTACCACAATCAGATCTGAGTGAATCCCATTGGTGATGAACGTTTTTGAACCATTGACGATGTAGTGATCACCATCCAGGACCGCCGTTGTCTTGATATTCGCAAGATCCGATCCTGTTCCCGGCTCTGTCATGGCAATGGCCGTAATGATTTCCCCCGTCGCACATTTAGGGAGCCAGCGCTTTTTCTGCTCTTCCGTTCCATAAGCTGTGAGATAGGGAACCACAATATCATTATGAAGCCCGATGCCAACAAGACCGGACCCAACTCGCTCAATCTCCTCGTTGATGATGACCGAGAACCCCCAGTCCACTTCACTCCCGCCATATTGTTCATCGATATCCGGGCAGAGATAGCCCTGCTCTCCCATCTTCTTCCAGAAGGAGCGGGGAATCATCCTCTCCTCCTCCCATTGATCGTAGTAAGGATATGCTTCCTTTTCTAAAAACTTCCTTAATGATCGCCTGAACATGTCGTGATCATCTGTTAAATATAGGTGTTCCATGTTACCCTCTCCTCTATGAAAATCACATTTTGGTTATTGTTTGACTCCGTTTAGAGACTGGCGCAGCTGAAATTTCAATATTTTCCCGGAAGCATTTCTCGGCAGGGCGTCTTCCACAAAGATTCTTCTTGGAATCTTGTAGCCTGCAAGTTTCTGACGACAGAAGCTTTTCAATTCCTGTTCATCAATGCTTGCTCCCTGTTTCGGCACGATGACGGCACAGACGGCTTCTCCCCACGTTTCATCAGGGAGCCCGATGATGGCTGCCTCAAGCACGGAAGGATGCTCATAAAGAACTTCCTCGACTTCGATGGAATACACATTTTCCCCTCCTGAGATGATCATGTCCTTTTTCCGGTCTACGAGGGTGATGTAGCCTTCCTCATCAATCGTCGCGAGATCCCCCGTATACAGCCAGCCATCCTTCAGGGTTTTCGCCGTTTCGTCAGGCTTCTTATAATATTCCTTCATGATCGACTCACCCTTAAGGATGAACTCTCCGACCACACCTGGTGTAATGTCCTTTCCTTCTTCATTGACCACTCTCGCTTCGGTCAAGAATGCGGCTTTTCCACCTTTTCCAAGATGAGCTTTGTGGCCTTCCGGACCTAACAGGATTCCTCCCGGTCCCGCTTCCGTCAACCCGCACAAGTTATAAAACTGGTCTGTCTTGAACAATTCGATGCTTTTCCGGACGACCTCAGGAGCCATCGGTGCTGCACCATATCCGCACCGTTTAATCGAAGACAGGTCATAATCGGCGGCATTTGGCACCTGGAGCATAAAGGTATACATGGCAGGCACCCCAAAGAAGTGGGTGATCTTATGCTCCTGTATCGCTTCAAGGGTCTTCACCGGATGAAAATCCCTGTGAATGACATGAGTCGCTCCCAATACAACCCCTGACAGAAGGAACAGATTCAGCTGGGCGGAATGGAACAACGGCGCAATATGAAGGAAGTTCTCTTCCTCGTTGATGCCCATACTGATCATCATCGTAAGCCCGACATTGAATACTCGCTTATGATCGAATAAGGCTCCTTTAGGTCTTCCCGTCGTACCGGATGTATATAAAATCTCCAGATCGTCATCGTCACTGACGTGAACGGACGGATCCTCTGTATTCGAAACGGGCACCCGGTCGAATGAATGATGCCCCACTGTTTTCGGAGTTCCTGTCGTAATCACGTGCAGGACAGGTGTACCTTCCCTGGCAGAAGTGACGGTCTCCTCGAATTCTTCATCACAAAAGACGACAACCGATTCGGACTGTTCGAGAATATAGTGAACCTCCGATGACGTCAGACGGAAATTGACAGGCACGATCACCGCCCCGATCTTGGCACCTGCAAAGAAAGCAAGCACAAACTGATCAGAATTCTTCATCATCAGTGCCATCTTGTCACCTTTACGGATCCCGAGACCAAGAAGACCATGGGCCAGTTTATTCACTTCTTCGTTCAACTGCTTATACGTATAAGTTCTTCCTTCACATACAACCGCCAGCTTCTCCGGCTTCTTTCTCGCATTTTGTGCTAAATAAGAACCGATATCCATTCTCCATTTCCCCCTATTGATCAAATATTCGAAAGCGCATTCATTCTTATCTATGCAATAATTGTGCCAACTTTCAGAAAACAATCATCATAAGGGATCGTACGATGGAATAGCAATCAAGGTGTCCAGAAATTGGACACCTTGATTTGGACAGTTTCTACGAAAGGCTTAACCGTTCTATACGGACAGCTGGTACTTCTTCAGTTTTTCATATAATCCTGAACGACTGATCCCGAGTAGCCTGGCTGCCTGTGCTTTGTTTCCATTTGACTGATTCAGGGCTTTTTTAATAGCGCCAAGTTCCGCATTCTCTGCCAGACTGACGGTGGGAATAAGTGGTTCTGAAAGCTTCGAGACCAGATAATCCGGAAGGTCCTCCACCTGAATGTTTCCATGCTCAGCAAACGTCATGGCACGCTCAAGTACGTTTCGAAGCTCCCGTACATTTCCCGGCCAGTCGTATTGAAGTAGCGCTGTATTCGCTTGGGCAGAAATGCCGGTGATGCTGGTGCCAAGCATGGAATTGAGATCAATCATGAGTTTATGGGTAAGATGTTCCACATCATGAACACGTTCACGTAATGGAGGAATATTCAAGGAGATGACGTTCAGCCTGTAATAGAGATCCTCCCGAAATTCCCCTTCCTTCACCATTTTCTCCAGATTCCGATTGGTGGCCGCGATGATCCGAACATCTACCTTGATGCGTTCATTTCCCCCGACCCGGTAAAATTCACGCTCCTGCAGAACACGTAACAGCTTGGCCTGAAGGGCAATCGACATATCGCCGATTTCATCGAGAAACAGCGTTCCCCCATTGGCCAGGTCAAATTTCCCGACTTTCCCCCGCTGCTTCGCTCCAGTGAAAGCACCTTCCTCATACCCGAAAAACTCAGATTCGAGCAAATCCTCAGGGATCGCTGCACAGTTGACGATGACAAATTTGCCCTCGCTTCTGGCACTGCTGTTATGGATGGCATGGGCGAACAATTCCTTTCCTGTCCCGCTTTCCCCCCTGACCAGCACCGTCGACCTGCCTTTCGCTGCTTTGGCTGCACTCTTTTTTAATTTTTCCATATAGGGATATTCACTGAGAATATGTTCCCAGGTGAACCTAGCTGCTTCGGATTTTTGCAGCTGTTGGTGATAAAAGGTTGCCTTGTTTTCAGCCTTTTGCAGCTTCTTAAACAGCTCACTCACTTCATTTAATTGACGGAACATCACCTTCCCGATGGCCCCGATGACTCTGCCATCCTTCTTGATCGGAATTCTGTGCACAATATATTTAATGCCTTTCCTTTCGTTAAAATCACTGATTTCAGCTGTTTCCGTCTGAAAGACATTCCGAAGTTTCAACTGGGGCAGCACACTGTCCGCATCCCGATGCAGCACCTCAGACTTTTCGAGATTGAAAAGTTCAAGTAATGGTGGACTGACCATTGTGATGGTATTCCGTTCATCCGTCATCAAGATGCCATCGTACGCATGCTCTAATGTCGTTTCGATGGTGAGCTTTAATTTTTTGACCGTTTGCAGCTCCTCAGCCATCTTTTCAATTTCGGAAATATCCTGGAAGAGAACGATTTTTCCTTGCTTATGGTTCACGGTTTCATAGGTCGAAATATGCAGGATGCATTGATACGTTTCATCATGGTAATGTCCATGGTTCTCCATTTCCAGGCTTGGAAATACATCGTGAAGATGGTGAAAATGAATGGAGTCGATGGAGCGTCCCGTGATCGTCGAAAACGCTTCATTAGCATAGATGACCTGTAACTGTTCATCCGTCATCAATACGCCCACACCCGAATGCATCAAGATGGTTTCCAGCTGATCCTTTAAGGTATTGGCTGATTTCAATAACGTCATGACCATTTCTGTTTTGGTCAGTAACCCCATCACTTTGCCTTCCTCATCCAGGACGATCCCCGTTCCCGCTTTGCTGGTTTTCACCAGCTCCTCGATTTCGTGATAGGGCGTATCTACCCGAATCGTTCGAGTATCTTTTTTTATGTAAGCTTTGATCGGTGTCTCAAGCGGCATCCGATCCAGGATCATTTGGTATAATCCGCTGCGTGTGAACACACCCTGGAGGTTCCGATTACGGTCTGTAACCGGCAGGAGGTTCCACTTCTTTTCCTTTATGATAAGAATGGCTTCTTTCAATGTGGTATCTTCCGTCATCACACACTCGACGGTTGTGACCATATCCCGGAACTGAATCATGACAATCCCCCTTAAAATCTGAAAATTCAATCTGTTACTTTTATTATAAAGCTTTGTGTAATAAAGGTCACTTCCTCAATTTCTTATTGAATACACTAAAAAAATAATAGTCTTAAATACAAAAAAAGATCAGAGGCTTTGATTCCTCCGATCTCGTAATCTATCTACTATTAGTATCTCATTATTTCGGCTGCATGCGAATGGCACCGTCGAGACGGATGGTCTCCCCGTTCAGCATCGGGTTAGTCAGGATACTTTCCACCAATTGGGCATATTCATCAGGGTGTCCAAGACGCTTAGGGAATGGAACCATTTTTCCAAGGGATTCAACTGCCTCCTCCGGTAACGATTCAAACATTGGAGTATGAAACAATCCTGGCGCGATCGTCATCACCCGGATACCATACGAAGCAAGTTCCCTTGCAATTGGGAGGGTCATTCCGACGACTCCACCTTTCGAGGCACTATAGGCAGCCTGTCCGACCTGTCCTTCAAATGCTGCTACCGATGCCGTATTGATGATGACACCCCTCTCACCTAATTCGCCCGGTTCATTCTTCACCATGTGTTCCGATGCCAATCGGATCACATTGAAGGTGCCGATTAAATTAATCGAAATCACCTTAGAAAACGTATCAAGTGAATGAATTCCTTTTCGTGATATCAGCTTGGACGCAATACCGATACCTGCGCAGTTGACAACCGTATTAATACTTCCGAAAGACTCCACGGCTTTGTGAATAGCTTGGGAGACTTCCTCCTCACTACTTACATCGGTCCTGACAAACATACTTCTTTCTCCCAGTTCTTCCACAAGCGATTGGCCTCTTTCATCGGATAAATCCAATATGGCCGCTCTTCCGCCCTCCTTGATGATCTGCCTCACTGTCGCTTCCCCTAGCCCTGACGCTCCGCCTGTCACGATGGCAATTGATTCACTGATCTTCATTGAATGGCCTCCCTTTTTTATCTATTCAACTTTTACATTGCAAGAATTGTGCCAAGCTTGATTTATCAGTATTTAAATCGGGGGGAGGTTCCAAACTGTCCAGAATAAGGACACTTTGGACACTGAACATTCGTGAACGATACATGACAACCAAATAACAACAAGCTGCTATTCATTCTTCCCTCTATACACCCCGTGCGTCATGACATTTGCCATCTGATCCGCCATGAACTCCGGTGATTCTGGTGTCCCCTTTTCCACCCAATCGATGATGAGTGAAACAAGTGCTCCTGAAATATAGTTGACTAAAAACTCATCATTTACCGTTAGATCGTATTTCCTTTCATGCAAAAGA
The DNA here is from genome assembly GCF_056159585.1 of Rossellomorea sp. ABR4_004. Lineage (NCBI taxonomy): Bacteria > Bacillati > Bacillota > Bacilli > Caryophanales > Bacillaceae > Rossellomorea > Rossellomorea sp. ABR4_004. The sequence goes on from NZ_JBSWVM010000002.1 coordinate 811,555, forward strand.
GAGATATTGCTTCTAACAGAGCGTTGGATGATCATCACCATTTTCCAGGGGAAATCCGGTATCCCCTTCTCACTGAGGATCATGTTGTACCATTCAATATATTCCTTTACATGCTTGAATGTTGCCAATATAGGAGGATAGGCGATATCGACAAAGTATGGACGGACTCCGGTATCTGTATACTATTTGCAACCCCGGCCAATAAATCCTCGACAGTTTTCTCTATTAAATCCTGCTTATCTTTATAGTGATAGTAAAAGGTTGCCCGATTGATATCTGCTTTGTTAATGATGTCCTGTACCGTTACATGCTGTATCCCTTTTTTCTCCGAAATGGTAAACAATGCGTTTCGAATACTGTTTTTGGTTCTTTTTATCCGTTTATCCATCTTTACCCACCTTAGGTCCTTTATGAAAGTCGTTTTTTTATACATTTTGCTAATATATGTTGGATATTAAACAATTTCATGAAAACTATTGGTTGTCCCACTTTCCTTCGCCCCTTATTATACTTGATGTGCAGCGCTTACAATCCAGTGCTATATATGTCTACTCTTTGGTTATTTTCATATCAAATCGTATAACTATTAGGAGGTTTTATCATAATGAAAGCCGCTAAATTTTATAAAGCTAGAGATATTCGTATAGAAGAAATTCCAGAAGTAAAGGTAAGCCCCGGCAATGTGAAAATTGAAGTCGAATGGTGCGGAATTTGCGGAAGTGACCTGCATGAGTATGTGGCAGGACCTTTAAATACTGCCGGGAACATGGTCATGGGCCATGAATTTTCCGGAAGAGTCGTAGAAGTGGGCGAGGGGGTAAGTCGTGTCACTGCCGGTGATCGCGTTGCCGGCGAAACCATCGTATACTGTGGCGAATGTGAATATTGTCAAAACGATAAAAAGCATCTTTGTGACAACTTTGGCATTCAAGGTCTTACCGAAGACGGCGCGTTTACGAGTTATATTGTTGTGAGAGAAGAAAATCTTCACCTTTTACCAGAGCATCTTTCTTTTGAACATGCGGCAATTGTAGAACCGGCTTCCGTTGCTTATCATACTGTGACAAAGAGTAGTCTGAAGGCAGGCGACAATTGCGTTGTGTTCGGGGCAGGCCCAATCGGTCTACTCGTTACGGCAATAGCCAAAATTAAGGGAGCGAACCAGGTGATCGTGGCTGAAGTTTCTGAAGAACGCCGTAATAAAGCTCTCCAAATGGGCGCCACTCACGTGATCAATCCTCTAGAAGACGATGTTGTTCAAACAGTCATGGAAATGACCAATGGCGGAGCGGATGTAACGTTTGAGGCTGCAGGGGTACAACCGACTTTCCAAGCAGGACTAGAAGCACTTAAAAAAGACGGCGAAATGATGATTGTCGCTATTTATGAAAAAGAGGTTTCGTTCATGCCTAACTGGCACATCATCGGTGAAAAGCGCATCAACACAGCCTTTTGCTATAGCAGCACAAGTTTCCCGGAAGTCATTGAACTGCTTGCTAATGGCAAAATCAATGCGGACGCTGTGATAACAAAAAAAATCGATTTAGAAGACATCCAAAAAGAAGGATTCGAAACATTGGTAAATGATAAATCACAATGTAAGATCCTCGTGACACCTAAAAAAGAAAATCTATCGAAATAAAGAAAGGGCTGAGTTTTTTCAGCCCTTTTTCATTTGGGACAGACCCTTGGAGACTCATTCTGTTTCTAAGCAAACTCCCTTCCCATTCCTCCAAACCCTTCATAATCAATATGAAAATCTGAGAGATTCTATGATCCAAATCAGATTGGGATACGTATCCTAAGTGCCCCTCTATCAAAAATCCATAACCGATAAACCCATTTGTGTGATAAGTATGAAGTACAATTGTCCATTGTGTTACAAATCAACATTTTTTCACATTTACCAACAATCATTCTCTTGAATAACCTATGATCCTTCCATACTATTTAACTATAAAGAGATTTCATTCGAAAGGACGGACGTTGGATTATGCTGCCCATCGACAGACAACAACAAATTTTAACCTGGCTGGAAGAGGAAGGGACACTTCGTGTATCGGAAATCAGTTCCCGCCTTGAGGTTTCGGAAATGACAGTGTATCGGGACTTGAAGCCTCTCCTTAAAGAGAACAGGGTCCACAAAACCTCCAATGGCATTTCAACCATCAAGGAACATGGCATTCCGACGAATACCTGTATCTATTGCCTGAAGGGGGCGACTTCCAGATGGTCGGTTCAATTAGTGAAGAAGGATCACACGATTGAGCTGGCCTGCTGTCCTCACTGTGGATTACTCCGTTACGGGGACATCCAGGGAGAGGTCGTGCAGATCATGTGTCGTGATTTCTTAACGGATATGACGATAAGTGGGAAGACCGCTACTTTCCTGATCGATGCCGACTTAAACCTGAACTGCTGCCAGCCCCAGGTGATCGCATTCGAATCGAACAAACAGGCCCGTCAATTCCAAACGGGATTTGGAGGGCATCTTCACAGCTTTCAAGAGGCCATCGCGGTTATTTCAGAAGAAATGTCGGGCTCAGACTGCTGTCATGACTAAGAAAAGAGGAAACTACTATGCGTAAAAAATCGAACATGTCTCCTTATCAAACGATTTGGAGATGGCATTTCTATGCGGGAATCATCATTTCCCCGTTCTTGCTCATCCTGGCTGTGACGGGGTCCATTTATCTATTCAAGCCCCAGATCGAACAAAATCTTTACAAAGAGTATTACGAAGTGAAAGCACAAGGGGAAAAACTTCCTGCTTCTGAACAAATCGAAGAAGTGAAGAAACTCCACCCGGATGCACAAATCACCAAGTATCGTCCGGGAGAAAGTCCGGAACGCTCCAGTGAAATCGGTATCAGCACCGACGAAGGTTCGGCCACTGTCTTCCTGGATCCCTACACCGGAAAATCACTTGGCGAGTTAAAGCCTGAAGACCGGATCATGGATAAAATAGTGGAATTCCATGGGGAACTGATGGCGGGAACTCTCGGAGACCGTATCGTTGAGCTTGTCGCCTCCTGGGCCATCGTTCTGATTGTCACTGGGTTATTCCTATGGTTTCCACGTAAGAAGGACAAGCTGGCGGGAGTGTTCTTCCCCCGTTTCGGTAAAGGAAAAAGCATCCTGCGCCGTGACCTTCACGCTGTACCCGCTTTCTGGATTACAGCGGGAATGCTGTTCCTGATCATGACAGGCTTGCCTTGGTCGGGCTTCTGGGGAACGAACTTCCAGAATCTCATGACGAACGCAGGTGCCGGATACCCTCCATCGATTTGGACAGGAGAAGCACCACAGTCCGTTGTGAAAACAAAAGAAATCGCCGATGTCCCATGGGCAGCGGAAAACCTGGAAGTCCCTGTATCGGCACTCGAAGGCTACACTCCCGTATCAATCAATGACGTCGTGAGCATCGCCGACAGAGAAGGAATCGACCCGAGTTACACGGTGTACATCCCTGAGGGTGAGAAAGGCGTCTATACACTATCTGCCTTTCCTGCAAAAGCTCAGAATGAGGTCACCATGCACCTTGATCAATATTCTGGAGCTGTCCTGGCTGATTATCGCTTCGACCATTACGGTATTGGCGGGAAAATCGTCGCCATGGGCATTACCCTTCATACCGGCACACAATTCGGTTTCATCAACCAATTGATCAGTCTCTTCATTTGCCTAGGGATCATCCTGGTGGTGATGAGCGGATTCTATCTATGGTTAAAGCGGAAACCGAAAAAAGAAATGGGCGCACCGAAAGCGCCAAGCATCTTGAAAATGAAGCTCTTCTTGCTTCTTATGATTGTCTTGGGCATCCTCTTCCCTCTGGTTGGAGTTTCCTTGATTGTCATCTTGCTTCTTGACTGGCTGGTTATCAAACGAATCCCGGCTTTAAATAAATTCCTCGGTGCGGAATAAGAAAGGACGATGCTTCATGAAAAATCGTACGACATACATTGGTCTCCTCCTCATTTGCATGATGCTCGGAGCCTGTTCCCCGAAAGAGGATGCAGCCGAGCTTTACCGTCAGGAATCCCCGCTTCAAGCGGATATCACCATGCCTGAAGAGTTTTCCGGAAGTGAGCCGATCAAGATTGCTCTCACACAAAACAGTCAATCCGTCGATGATGCTGATTTTGTCCATGTCGAAATATGGAAAGGTGATGGCTCCTTCCATGATCAGATGGAGGAAGCCGATAATGCCGGAGACGGGAATTATACATTCAGCAAAAAGCTGACCGAAGATGGACTCTATTACATCAAGGTCCATGCCGCAAACAACGGATCCACCATCATGCCGACCCTGCCTTTCGCTGTCGGTGAGCTATCCAAGGCTGATGTCGAAGCCCTGAATGACCAAACTCCAGATGATAGTGGAAATCATGAATCACACCACTGACGACAAAAGATCGGAAGCAGATACTTGCTCTCGGTCTTTTGTTTTGTAGAAAAGACTGCCTTCCTCATCACTTCTACCATATTTTTTCCTGTATTAGACTACACCTTTGCTATAATAGATTCATAGTCAAGCCCATAGAAAGGAGCCCACCATCATGATCATTCGTGAAACCAAGGATTCATTTATTATGATCAAACAGCACGACCACGCCTTTTTATCAGGCGAACTCATCAAGCACTTCAAGCCTTCTCTACTAAAATCAGATTCATTCTTTGGCGATGCCTTATATGCAGCCTATCAGCACGACCGGAGCTGGATCGGTTTGGACGAGACCCCGATCTGGAATGACAGGGAGAAGACCCCCTATACCTTTTCAGACTACCCCCTTCTGCCAAAGCTCGCATTCTATAAAATCGGGGTGGACGAGATTGAGAGAGTGAACACCTATGCGAGTCTCCTATGCAGCCTGCACTTCTCCTCCTTCTTTTCCCACTCTGAAAATAAAGACTGCCTTGTCTTTTTAACTGGTGAAGCCAGAAGACAAATGAGGCTAAAGGAGTCGTTTCCTGACATGGATGAAGCATTACTGCAGCAGCATTTCCACTTACTCCAATTCTCGGATAATCTGTCTTTATATCTGTGCCTGAACGAACCGGGTGTCGGTAAAGAAGAAGAGCATCCGTGGTTTCGGAACGGATTTAAGAATACGGAAGTGTTTCATCCTGATCATCGGCCCATCACAGCTGAATGGCTGAATGAAAACCAAGTGACCCTTTATCCTTATCCTTTTGAGAGGGATTTCCACATAACCATGCCGTATAAAACGGTATCGAAGAATTTCATTGAACAACTTGGGGTGGCAGAAGCTTATGAAAAGAGTGAAGATGAAGACAAGAAGGTTCACATATGCCAATCATAAATGAGGCCATCTCTCATGATAGATTCGTTAAAAATCCACCTAATGTCACCTGAACATATTAATACACGTACATTTTCACACTTCAGCTTCTTACCTACTATACGTATTAATTTAACCCGTTCGGTTGATAAGGAGAAAGATACAATTCACAACTAAAATAGAATGCTTATTAACATATCAACTAACACAAAAAATAGCCATTCTATTAGCAGATACGAAAGATGGGAAGATGAAGAGTGAGTAATCAGGGATAGAAAAATAAGCGGAGATTTTACTGTTATATGGAGATTAGAAGTAGTTTTTGGGGAAATTAAGTGGAGTTTTTCCCTCTATACAAAGCAAAGCTACTTATTTTCACGTTATTCGAGTCAAATAAGAGGATTTTCTCCCTCTATTTAAGCTGTTTTCAGTACTATTTGCTAATTAAGGGGAATTTTTTCCTCTATAAACCTCAATTAGCAGAGAACCTGGTTTCATTGTTTAAGAATGCAAAAGTTTAACGGGAAACCTGATGTTCAACTATTCAGCGATCGTGGGCTTTCATGAAATACCAAAGGATCATCCAACTTGGATGGTCCTATTTTTAT